>DATEQG010000011.1:0-8012 GCA_035272765.1 Candidatus Acidiferrum sp. | reverse complement strand
ATCGAGTGGAAGGTGCTGTCGCTGCTGCGCAAGTTTTCCGACGGCGGCCGCATGAGCTTCTCCCAGCGCTTCCGCTACAACGAAATGGCGCAGCGCTACGCCATCTACAGCGATCTGTGGCGCAAAAAATCACGCATCCGCGAAGAAGGCTATCGCCGGCCTCAGGATGCGCTGCTCGCCGTGCAGGGAGTTCGGCCGGATGTTGAAGAGCATAAGCCGCAGCACAATCCGGTTTATGGTCTTAGTCATGGCGCAGCCGCGGCTGCAGCCGCGCCTTCGCCTCAACCCTTCACCCTGCACAGCGTGGACCAGAGCGAACGCGAACAGGTCGAGCGCCTCTACAACACTCTGGTAGCGGCAAAAAAGAAGGCGGGAGAAAACGTCTCCGGCAATCTCGACTCCTTCTCCACCTTCGTGCAGAAGAAGACCGAGCAGATTCGCAAGCAGTACGCCTGCCAGGGCGTGGAATTCTCCGTGGAACTCGCCGACGGGCACGTCAAGCTCAAGGCTAAGGCCAAAGCCTAGGCGCTAATCCGAACCACCAGAAAATCAACGAGGCCGTCCGCACATCGCCAACCCTCGCCGAGTCTTAGTCAGCAACCACCACGCATCCTTGTAAGCCTCGTACCGAAAAGTGTTCTTCTTCACTGGCTGCACCACCGGACACAGCATCGCGCCTTTCTTGCCGTCGCGCATCAGCACCCCCGCCGGGATCAAATACCAAACGTTCACCGGAATCACAAACGCCGCAAACAGGTCAACCTCCTCCAGCGTGTAATCGTTGCCCTCCCTGTAGTGACGCGTAAAGTCGCACCAGTATCCCCGCCCGCGCTGCGACGTGCTCGACTTCACTTGCACCCGGATGTAGTTGAGCCCATGATCCACGCCAACATCGTAAGCTCCCGAGTCTCCGTAAGGCTTGCACACCATAAAACGCCGCTGCGCAGCCGCAGCCATAAACTGCAACTCCGCCCACTCCCCCCGCTTTTTTACAGTCGCAAACTTTTCCCACTCTTCCAAACGCTTGGTTCTCAATGTTTTCACCCATTCAGAAACGAATTCTTGGCAGTTCTTGTCATTCCGACCGGAGCCGGAGCGAACGCGACGGCGCAGCGGAGGAATCCCTACCCTCTATTCCGCAGCGCGCCCACGCCCAAAAGCAAAAGGCGCGACCCATAGGCCGCGCCTTCCTCTTCCCAAAGTATTACTATACACATCCATTATATCATATTGCAGGGGGCAAATGGGACATACCTTCGAACTTTATTTCCCCTTTCCTTCCTTACCGTTAACCCCATTCATGTAACTCCTACCTATTGACAAAGATTTCCACAGAACCAAAGTTCGATCCGCGATTTTGATGTTGCGTGGCGCAGCGCTTCTCGCGTTGCGAATCGGGAGCCGCTGTTTTGCAAGGGCGACGCTTCAGCCGCGCTACTCGACGCTCCGACCCCCTGCTGTCATGCTGAGCGGAGGGGTGAGCATCGCGAAGCGATACTCATCCCGGAGTCGAAGCATCCCTACTTGCCCGGCGTCGCCGCGCCAAGCGAGCCGACTTTGGGTGGCTCAGCGCCACCATTGCTGCGATAAGACGGCGTCGTCGGAGCCCAGTCCCTTCAGGAGCGGCATTCATTAGCCCCGGACGCAAGTCCGGGGCACGAGGCATAACGGGGAACAAGTCCCGACAGGGACGGCACCCGTCCTCACTATCCCTTCATGAGCTTCCTAAAGCAACTCGGAAAAGGGGACGCATACGCATCCTTCCTCAGCAAGAAGACGAACACGTTTTCGCAGATCCAACTCCGCTTCGTGGTCGCCGAAGCACATACTTAGCGGGGGACCCCGAAATGGGGCACGGGAATGCGCTTATCAGCCGAGAGCGCTATGACAGTTTCAGATGAAACCAGCGGAGGGTTGCGACTAGGCCCCCGATTGGATTGGCCGAAAAAGAGCTGAAAGGTTCGCCAGCAACTCCAGGACAGCGCTAAATATCCAAATTCTTCACATCCAGCGCGTTGTCTTCGATGAACTTGCGGCGGGCTTCCACGTCCTCGCCCATCAGCGTGTACTGAAAATCCGCGCCGGTCAGGCTCCCGCAACCGCCCCAAACGTCTTCAGTTTGAACTGAACCCGGGCTCTCTCCTGCAACGCGGAAAGAATTTCGAACAGATTCCTGGCCTGAGGATTCCCCGACGGCCCCAGCATCCTCATTAGGCCCTTGGGAGAATGGTGTGTGATTTTCGCCAGCTTGTCGAATCCAATCGTGGCGTTGATGTAGTCGCGCAGTATGGTCTTCCCGGTGTCAACGTCCCCCGCAAGAAAACTCTCCACGCTTTCACGAAGTAATTCTTTGCGGAAGGCGGCATCGCGTTGCACTTTGGTGCGAACGGTCTCTTTGAATTCTCTTGTCAAGGCCATCTCTTTTCTTCCTTTTGCGGCTGCCCGCTCCTAGATTGTTATCGCGCAGTGTGTGGAAAGCTAGTAATATGATAAGCGAAAAGAAATCGTATGATTACCTCCCAAGCTGGAGGTGAATATTTATGGCCGACCGTCAACAATTCTTGCGCTCCATACCCGTCGATCCCGAACTGCAAAAAGTCCTGGACGCCACGAAGGACAAGCCGGTTTCCGAAGAAGAATTGCGCGAGCAGCGAGTGAGTTTCGCTTTTGGAAATGCTCCGCGCAGCTCGGAAGGCCAGATCACCAAGGAAAGCATTCGCTGGGCGTCGGAACACATAAAGCTGCTGCCGTAGAAGGCGTTCCGGCTCGCGTTAATGTCTGTCAGAAAAAAAGACGATCCCACCCTTTACGCGAAAATCGAGGGCCAAAACCTTGTTCGGCAATACGATCTGTTGTCGAACTGTATTGAGATCGGCCTCAACAAAGGCATTGAGGCATTCGACAAGTACACGCTTTGGGCGTTGAACTATGCCGCGGTCTCGAACATCTGCCAACTCGGCGGCAGATACCGCGAAGGGCCAATCCGCGTCGGCAACCACGTTCCGCCGCACTTTCACGATGTACCGCGATTGATGGATGCCTTCTTCTAGGTGATCCACGAAAACTGGACGATCATGGAGCACCCAACCATGCTTGCCGCATTCGCCCTCTGGAATCTGAACTGGATCCATCCTTTCATCGAAGGCAACGGAAGAACCGCCCGCGCGGCCTGTTACTACCTGATTTGCATGAGACAGGGCAGGATTCTAGGCGGAAAGAAAACTGTGCCTGAGCGGATTCGCGAGAACCGTGATTCATATATAGAGGGATTGAGAGTCGCAGACCTTGCCTATGAGCAAGGACAGTACGACATCACCGAGCTTGCCGAATATCTACAAGCGCTGTTGAGGGATCAGCTTACGGAAGCGCCCTGAGAGTAATCGGCACTCGTTTCTCCGCAAACTATTCAGTCACGGTGATCGGTATACCAGGCCCGCCTGCGATCCATCTGGAGTTTTGGCTACTCCCAACTACTCCCCTCCAGACGCTGATGTCGAGCTTGTGCTCTCCTGATGGTGCATCTTTGGCGATGGTGAACATCCTCTCGTATTTGTGCCGACCTTTGGTGATTGATACGGGTTTGTCCTCGTGGGTGTTAAAAAATAGCTTATTAGTCTTGTCGCGAAAAGAGGCTTGTCCTTGATCTGCTCAAAAGCATTCCATTCCGCGTGCTCGTCGTCGTGTTCCTTACCTGTACCACGTCTCCCAAGACTGAGAATTTGGCCTCCAACAGCAATAATCGCGCCGACTCTTGGAATGCTTGGCTTGCTTGGAAGGCAATCTTTGGCATAATCTATCGCCTTTTTCATGAGTTCCAAGTCTTTGTCATTTTGGGGCATAAGCATTCTCCGATTCACACATCAAGAATAAAGGGCAGCCTGAGGGCTGCCCTTTATTCGATCTGGTCTGCACTATTAAATATCCAAATTCTTCACATCCAGCGCGTTGTCTTCGATGAACTTGCGGCGGGCTTCCACATCTTCGCCCATCAGCGTGGTGAAGATGGTTTCGCATTCGGCGATGTCTTCGAGTTTCACCGAGAGCAGGGTGCGGCGTTCGGGGTCCATGGTCGTCTCCCAGAGCTGCGGAGCGGTCATCTCGCCCAGACCTTTGTAGCGCTGCACGTCGTAGCCGCGGCTGCCTTCCTTTTTCACGTAGTCGAAGAGCTCGCGCGCGGTAGCTTTTTCTACCGGCTCGATCGCGGCACGCGTCTTCGATCCGGGCGCGGCCTTTGCGGTTTTCTTTTCGGTCTTGCCGTCGGCCTCGGTGGAGTCGTTCTCGGCCCCTTCGTCTGCGGATTCGTCTCCGTTGCTGCTCGCCGCTCCAGCTCTAGTGATGGCTTCGATTACGAATGGCGGCTGGAGATATTCCTCGATCAGCTTGAACTTCGAGATCAACTGGCGACACTCGGCGCTGGACGCGAGTTCCCAGTTAATTACGTGCTCAGAGCCCTGCGAGTTGACGATCTTTACCTCCCACAGGTTGTGCTCTTCGTCGAAGACCGCTTCCACGCTCTTGAACTTGCGGTCCTTTTGCAGGCGCTTCAATTCTTTTTCGAGCTTCTCGATTTTCTTCGGCGGAGTTGTCTTATCGCCCTCGAAATCGGCGTGCTTCGAGAAATCTAACTTTGGCAGCAACTCGGTGACGGCCTCGTCGCGCAGGCGTTTGTTCACCTTGTCGAAGAAGTTGAGATACTCCTTGAGCACGCTCATGAAACGCGTGAGGTTCGCGCCTTCGAGCTTGGCAGCGCCTTCGCCGTAGCGCACGATCAGCCCGTCGGCGGCCCGCTTGAGCATGACTTTGTCGAAGGCGTCGTCGTCTTTGATGTACTGCATCGACTTGCCCTTCTTGATGGAGTACAGCGGCGGCTGCGCGATGAAGACGTTGCCGCGCTTGATCAGCTCTTGCATGTGTCTAAAGAAGAAGGTGAGCAGCAGGGTGCGGATGTGGGAGCCGTCGACGTCGGCGTCGGTCATGAGAATGATTTTGCCGTAGCGAACTTTGGTGGGATCGAAATCGTCTTTGGCGATGCCGGTACCGAGGGCGGTGATCATGGCGCGAATTTCTTCGTGGGCCAGCATCTTGTCGTAGCGGGCTTTCTCGACGTTAAGGATCTTTCCCTTGAGCGGAAGAATTGCCTGAAAGCGGCGATCGCGGCCTTGCTTGGCTGTGCCGCCTGCGGATTCGCCTTCGACCAGGAATAATTCGCAGCGGTTGGGATCGCGTTCGGAGCAATCGGCAAGCTTGCCGGGAAGGCCGCCGGAATCGAGCGCGCCTTTGCGGCGTGTCAGATCTCGGGCTTTGCGCGCGGCTTCGCGGGCTCGGGCTGCGTCGACGGCTTTGTTGATAATCTTGCGCGCGACCGGCGCGTTCTGTTCGAAATACGCGCCCAGGCGCTCGTTGATGAAGGCCTGCACGACGCCGGCGATATCGGAATTCAGCTTGCCCTTGGTTTGCCCTTCAAACTGCGGCTGCGACAGCTTCACGCTAATCACAGCGACCAGACCTTCGCGGACATCGTCGCCGGTCAGGTTTTCTTTTACGTCTTTGAACAGGCCCATCTGCTGGCCGGCGTAGTTGATGGTGCGGGTGAGCGCCATGCGGAAGCCGGACAAGTGCGTGCCGCCATCGACGGTGTTGATGTTGTTGGCGAAGCTGAAGACCGACTCGGAGTAGCCGTCGTTGTATTGGAGACCGATTTCCATGGCTACGCCGCTACGCTCCGCTTCCATGTAGATGGGCTTATCGTGCAAGGTCTGCTTGCCGCGGTTCAGGTGCTTGATGAACTCGGCGATGCCACCGTTGTACTTGAACTCGGAGTGCTTGGCCTCGCCGGTTTTCGCGTCGGTGGAGCGCTCGTCGGTGAGCGTGATCAGCAAGCCCTTGTTCAGGAAGGCGAGCTCACGGAGGCGCTGGGCCAGCGTGTCATAGTTATATTCGGTGGCGGTGAAGATAGTTTTATCGGGAACGAAGTGGACTTTGGTTCCGGTCTTGACCTTGGCGACGCCAGTTTTTTTGAGCTTGCTGGTGGGCTCGCCCTTGGAGTAGGTCTGCTCCCAGGTGGCGCCGTCACGCCAGATTTCGAGATCGAGCTCTTCACTGAGCGCATTGACGCAGGAAACGCCTACGCCGTGCAATCCGCCGGAAACCTTGTAGGTGGAGGAATCGAACTTGCCGCCGGCGTGCAGCGTGGTCATTACGACTTGCGCGGCGGGGATTTTCTCGCCGTCGATATCCATGTCGTCGACGGGGATGCCGCGGCCGTCGTCAATAACTGTAATGCTGTTGTCGATGTGAATCGTGGCTTCAATCCTGGTGGCGAAGCCGGCGAGCGCTTCGTCGACGGAGTTGTCGACAACTTCGTAGACGAGATGATGGAGGCCGAGGTCGCCGGTCGATCCGATATACATCGCCGGACGCTTGCGCACCGCTTCCATGCCACCGAGAACTTTGATGGAGTCGGCAGTGTAGTCGCTCTTGCCTCCACCGTTGGTGCCGGTGATGGGGGTGACAACTCCGTTTTTTGGTTTGGTTTCGACGATGGGAGTGTTGATCTCTTTGGTGGCCATTCCGCTCCGCGCGGGGGTTGCCCCGACTTTCTTAGAACCCGGGCTCGACTAACGCCCAAAAAGGGCCCTTAACCGCGCGCCAAACTCGAACCGTGAACCGACCTCAAGTTATTGAAATATCTTACACTTAGGTTCGGTTGGCGACTTATGAAATTATACCACGGAAGACGGGCTTTTCGAGCACACGCGGCCCTGAATCGGCGCAGTAAACCTCCCATTTTGAAATGCTTCCGGAAGCTTGCTAAATCGTCGCTTTTCTCGGGGAAGATAGAAACCCAACTCCTTGCTTGAAATGTCTCCTGTGTGGAATATACTGTGGAATAGAGTCCACATATGGAAATCGTTCAAATCGTGCTGGATAAAAAACTGTTACACGCCGCCGATCAAGCCGCGAAGCGTACTCGTCGAAACCGGTCCGCTTTGGTACGTGATGCCCTGCGGGAACATCTCCGTCTATTGGAGCTGCGAGCCGGTGAAGAGCGCGACCGCCAGGGCTATTCGCGACATTCGCCAGCCGACGCGGAAGCGCGGGTTTGGGAATCGGAGGCTGCGTGGCCGGAAGAATAACCCGAGGCCAGATATCCCGGGGCGAGGTTCGGCTCTACCAGTTTGCCGCGCCCGACAAAAAACGACCGGCTCTCGTGCTCACCCGCAACAGCGCCATCGCATATTTATCCACAGTGACGGTTGCTCCGGTCACTTCCACCATTCGCGGCGTGCCGTCGGAAGTGGTTCTCAATGAGGAGGACGGCATGAAGTCTCCGTGCGCGGTGAACCTGCACAACGCGGTTACGGTGTCGCAACAGCGCCTGGGGAAGCGTGTGGCCCAGCTTAGTTCAGTGCGAATGAATGAGGTTTGCGCTGCTCTGCGGTTTTCTTTGGGGTGCGATGCAAACTAGGGGCTGGGAGTGCTCCGCCTAGGCGAGAATTTCTCTCTCGAATTTTATCTGCCCAGCCTCGGTGTTTAGAATCTGGGCCAATGCTGAGCTGGACCTGTACCTTTTACGTATTCATCGCTGTGCTCGTTGTCCTTCCTTAGAAATCTGTACGGAGTGCAAGAAAATCTGCTGAGTCCCGGCGTGGCTTGAGTGGGGATGTTCACGTGTCACAGACTTGGTCTGACGAACAAACTAGAAGCCATCTCATAAATCCTCGACGGTTGGAGGCCAGCGTACCTCAGGGGCTAAAGCCCGCGTCTCTCTTGGCTCTGGGCGGCACGGCTGAAGCCGTGCCCTTCCCAAGATCCGATTTATGAGAAAGCCTCTCGGCCCAGACCCAGGCTTCGCATTCACAGGCCGTTCATTTTGCGGCACCTGCGGTGGTTGTGCCGCCATCTAATCGCCTGACCCTGATAAACTAACAGACTAGGAGATTCAGCCCGTTCATGGCAGTTCCCGTTTCACAGATGTGGACCGTCTCGACGTATGTGCTGCGGCAGAAGCT
>DATEQG010000010.1:0-29829 GCA_035272765.1 Candidatus Acidiferrum sp. | reverse complement strand
CGAATCCCCAGGGCGGCGGTAGACCCTCTACGGGAGGTGGCACTTCCCAAGGCGGGGGCAGACCTCCTAGTTCCGGTGGCGCGGCTCAGGGCGGAAACAAGCCTGCTCCTCAGGGCGGCGGCAGGCCCGCTGCCGGCGGTGGCGCTTCCCAAGGCGGTGGTAAACCTGCTACCGGAGGCGGCACATCTCAAGGCGGCGGCAGACCTCCTAGTTCCGGTGGCGCGGCCCAGGGCGGAAACAAGCCGAATCCCCAGGGCGGCGGTAGACCCTCTACGGGAGGTGGCACTTCCCAAGGCGGGGGCAGACCTCCTAGTTCCGGTGGCGCGGCTCAAGGCGGAAACAAGCCGAATCCTCAGGGCGGTGGGAGACCCTCTACCGGCAGTGGCGTTTCCCAGGGTGGAGGCAGACCAACTCCCACTGGTCAGGTGAATCGTCCGGACGGCGGCAAAACGGTAAGAACCCAGAACGGCAGCACTCTCCAATACAACAAGACCGGCAGGCTGGACGCCGTTGTTACAAATCGCGGCACGGTAGCCCGATACAATCCTCAAGGCGGCGTTCGCACCATCCAAACCGCCAACGGCACCACGGTTTTCCGCGGCCCGGGCGGCCAGCGCCAAATCACCACCGTATACCGCGGCCCGAACGGCCAGATCAATGGCCGGGTCATCACCACGGGTCCGAATCGCGGATATGTAGAGCGTAGCTATCAACGCGGCGGTGCCACCTACATGCGGCGCACCTACGTCTACGGCGGACATACTACCGTTGCCGTCTACCGCGGCTACGGTTACCGCGGAGTTACTTATTATCGCTACGTTCCCCCGTACTACTATCGTCCAGCCTTCTACGGATGGGGCTACCGTCCATGGGGTCCGCCAATCGTATATACAGGTTGGGGGTGGTACGGTTCTCCGTGGTATCGATCCTACGGCTATTATTTTGCGCCTTATCCGGTTTACCCCTCGGCCGCGTTTTGGCTGACCGACTACCTAATCGCGCAAAACCTCCAGGCTGCCTATGCGGCGCAAGCGGCCGCCAACGCCAACGCGGCGGCAGCAAACGCGAATGCGGCAGCAGCAAACGCTAACGCCGCCGCGGCACAAGCTCAATACCAGGCTGGAGCGTCTCAGCCGCAACAAACGGCAGATGCACAGGTCACGCTGACCCCAGAAGTGAAGGAGCTGATTGCCCAGGAAGTGCAGCGCCAGCTCGCCGCACAACAAGCTGCTGCGGAGCAGACAGCGACGGCCGGGGCCGCCCCTGCTCCCGATGCACAGCCGCCGACAACGAGCACTGACGACGTCCCTGCAGCTCTCGACCCCAGCCTTCGCGTCTTCGTCGTTACGACGAGCCTTGATGTAACCGCGAATGATCAACCTTGCACTCTCAGCCCCGGTGACGTTCTCATGCGCACCGAAACCGATCCCGACCAGAACAACACCCTCGCCGTCAATGTTGTCAGCAGCCAGAAGACGGACTGCGCGGGCGGATCGACTCCTCGCATCCAGGTCGCCGACCTCCAGGACATGCACAATCAATTCTCTGAGCAACTCGACTCTGGCTTGGAAACTCTGGCCAAGAATCAAGGCAAGGACGGTATTCCTACTGGCCCGGCCGCCGATCCCCAGAAGAATCCTGACGGCACAGCCGCTCCGGACCTCACCGCCGCCGCCGACTTGAAAAAGCAGCAGCAGGAGGCAAACCAAGCCGAGAAAGAGGTTCAGCAAGACGCGCCCCCGACGGGCAGTCCCGAAGGGAGCAATCAATAAAACAAGCCTCTGCTCGCGTGCCGGAGTCACATTCGACGGGGTGGCTTCGAGCAGGGGCTTGATCTGGGGAAAGCGAGTCCGCACTCAGACTGGCTTTCCCCAATCATTCAATCTCGTGGTCCACTAGCATTCTTCAACTAACGCACTCGGAGGAAGAGGCTCATGTTTGCAAAGTTCAGTTCCGTGTTTGCGGCTGCAGCAATTCTTACAGCGGCATTTTTCGGCGCCAGGACGGCGCAAGCACAAGACGCTTCACCCGGCCTTGCCGATCAGCTCAAATCCCAGTACAAGATCGCCAAAGTTGGAATGGACTCCACAGGCTGGTCCGTCACCGAGCCGGGCACTGTTCTCGTCATCCAAAAGGGCGGAATCCTTGGTGTTCCGCCGGCAAATCTCGCGATCGCAACAGCCACCTTCAAAGACGGTGAACTGCACGGCCCCAATGGGGTCACTGTCGCCATGGTCGCCAAGGTTAGCCGCCAGCTCACCATCGGTGAAAAGGTCTACATCTTTAAGATGGACCTCAACGCCAAAAGCGACAAAATCTCGTTGTTCATTATCGAGTGCGACGCCTGCAACAACGCACAGCAGCCCGCTGCTTACAAAGCTCTACTCGTCTTTCAATTCCCAAAGGGCTATCTCGATAAAGCGGACGCCTCGCAAGTTCAAGATGTGATCAGCCAGGTTCTCGCGCCGGATTCGAGTTCAGGCTCAAATGATCAGCAGCAAGCGCCACAGCAGCAACAGCCCGCACAGTCCCAGCAGCCTGCAACGAGCCAGCCGGACTCTGCGCCGACGACTGTACAGATCGGCCAAAGCATCGACCAGGTCAAAGCCGTTCTCGGAACACCGGAAAAGGTTTTCGATGTCGGCAAAAAACAGATCTTCGTCTACAAAGACGTCAAAATCACCTTCGTCGATGGCAAAGTCTCCGACGTCCAATAGCCAGGGTGGGGACATACGCCTCGCGTCCCCTTCTGCTTGTGCACCTTCTTAAGTGTGCCTCCGCGAATCAAGCTTCTCCGCGTTATTCTTTCTGTTCACGAGCTACCAATCACGCGTCGCCAGCGGCGGATTGCCCTTCCTGCGATACACTACTGACTTCGTAACCCGGAGAAACGCATGCCCACACGCCTTGATGCCTGGAAGCTGCTTTGCGAATTCACCGAATCAGAAAGCCTGCGCAAGCACATGCTGGCCGTCGATGCTTGCGTTCGGGCATATGCGCGCAAGCAAGGCGCCGATGAAGAGCTATGGGGAATCACGGCGCTTCTCCACGACTTCGATTACGAGCGCTGGCCCAACAACGAACACGCCGCCGATGCAGGTCATCCCGCCGAAGGCGCGAAAATTCTGCGCGAACGCGGTTATTCCGAAGAGATCGTTCGCGCCATTCTTTCGCATGCTGATTATTCCGGAGTCGCGCGGCAATCGCCACTCGAACACACGCTTTTCGCATGCGACGAGCTCGCCGGATTTCTCACGGCATGTTCTTACGTCCGCCCTTCCAAGAGCATTCTCGATCTCGAAGTGGACTCCGTGAAGCGCCGGCTCAAAGACAAAGCCTTCGCAAAAGGAGTGAGCCGCGAAGACGTCCGCAAAGGCGCGGAAGAACTCGGCATTCCCCTCGAAGAGCACATCGGTTTTTGCATTTCCGCGATGCGCGAGGAAGCCGACGCGCTCAGTCTCCGCGGCAACATCGGCGCGCAAGCCGCCGGCTCTTAGTTTGTGATTTCAGCCCGGTAACGCGGCGGCCAAGTCGATCGACCCGCCTCTTTGACCCTGATGGACGTTCAGTTATGTTGACGCGTAGCTTATAATGCCCCCTGCCCTCTTATGGCCTGGCTACCTCATTCGCCGCTGAAACCAGCGGAGCACAGCACGGTCTCCTTGTCCAGCTGTCGAAGCACGCGGTGCCAAATCCTGCGAGCTGTTTCCGCCTTCGCCATTTTTGTAACGGCATGGTTGGCCGCTTGCGCCGGCGGAGGTTCCGGTGGCTCCGGATTTGGGCCGCCGCCCCCGCCCCCGCCGCAGCCTTCGTTAAGTCTGAGTATGAATCCGCCTTCGGCGACGTTGGCCCCGGGCTCCTCCACAACCGTGACAGTCTCTGCTGTGGTAACCAACACTACGGCGACGCCTTCGTTCTCTTTGAGTGATCTGCCCGCAGGCGTCACCACAACGTCTGTCTTTCCTATGACGGTATCTGCGGGTGGAGCGCAGGTTACGCTGCAGGCCGCCGCGTCCGCTCCGCTGGGCCAATTCCAAATGAACTTGAGCGGCCAAGCAGGCACAGCCACATACAACAGCCAGGTTGCCATCACTGTGACGAATACTCCGCCTCCCGCGTTTTATTTCTTGGGTGGCCAGTTCGGCGAGATAGCGGTACCGATCGGCGGCTCTGCGAACTATACGTTCCTCACCGGTGTCGATAGCCCTCCAACCTACACCGTGACCATGTCCGTGGTCGGCCTGCCGGCGGGAACGACCGCTACGTTTTCACCGAGCACGATTACTCCCGGGCAATCAGGAACCGTGACGATAACGGCGGCGAGCAATGCGGGATCCGCGCAGAACTTGACGATTACCCTGCTCGGTACGCCGAGCGTCAGCACGGTCGCGAGTGCGGGCCTTTCCGTCTTGCTGGATGTCACGCCACCACCGGGACATCTTTCAAACAATAGAACGGCGTATGTGTCCACGGAAGGCACACCCTACTGGGCGGCCTACGACAGCCTCCATCAGCTGGTATTTTCCAGCAATCATTCGTGGAATCGGCTGGACGTCATTTCCGCGACGACCCACCAGATCCTGAAATCCATTCCGATATGGGATCCGCGGGGCGTGGATATGGCCACGGATAATTCTCGAGTCTGGGTGACGACGGGTTCGCAGCAAGTGTTCGAGATCGATCCGGTAAGTCTGAGCGTCGTGCGGCATGAGTTGCCGAACGACGCGCAGCTTTCAAACCTAGCTCCTCAAACCTGGGAAGGAAATCTGATCTACGCTCTGTCCGACGGCACGGTTCTGCTGAACTTTTCGCACGCTACGGGCGATGGATCGCAAATTCTGGCCATTTGGAATCCAACGACAAATGCGCTGACCTCTTTGCCAACGCCTTCCTCGGCTATGGGAACGCCCATGCCGGGAATCATCATGAAGTCCGGCGACGGCAGCCGCGTCTATTCGATCTCGGGAGATTCCAGCGGCAGCTCGTACTACTACGATGTGGCCACAAGCTCCGTAAGCAATGTAATCACGCTGGCGGGCTATGCCGTCGCGGCGGCGGCGGATCTGCACGCTTCGCATGTGGCGGTCTACGACGCTTCGGGGCTGAACATGTACGATGGAAACCTCACGCCTTTGGGGCCGCTCCCGGGGGGAGGGCTTGCGGATTTTCTACTACAGGGCGGAATGGTGTTTAGCCCGACCAACGGGAATCTGTATGAGGTCTGCCAGCCGGCGTTTAGCCCGCTCATCATGACGATCAATTCCCAGACGCTAAATGTGCTGGGGATTGCACCGGCAATGCCGATGATTCCTGTGATGACCGAGATGTCCAATGGGTTTGACGTGGCGCTGCCGATCGCCGTCGATTCGACCGGTATGGTGATTGGTGTCCAGGACTACGGAATCGTTTTCGACGACTCCGCATTTTACGAAAACCTTGTTCCCAATCAGCCGGGCACCCCGGTATATCTCCAGCACATGAGCCCCTACTTTGGTCCGCTGAGCGGAGGAACGAGTTCCGGAGGCTTTGGGAACTCCTTCGATCTCACTCCGGATGTCTGGTACGGGCCCAACAGGGGAAAAGCGAGTTTGGGCAACGGCGGTGTCCTGACCATCACGTCTCCGCCGACGACGGTTCCGGGGCCAGTGGACATCAAGATTTTTTTTCCAGATGGCATTGAGGTTTATGATCCGCTGTTTTTCTCGTACGGTCCGGATGTTCAATACAATTACTTCTCAGGTTCCGGGCCCAACGGCGACGTTGCAGGACGAATCGCGGGATTCGGAATGCCCCTCGATGGCAGCGGCGGGACTCTCACGGTGGGGGGAACGGCTGCTGACATCACTACGGTCCAAACGCAGTATCTGCCCTTCACCGGGTCTCCCTTCCCAAATACGTATCTCAATTTTGTGATTCCACCAGGGTCGCCGGGATGGGCGAATGTGACCGTGCAGACGCCAGACGGCTCCTCTACTCTGCCGAGATCGCATTTCTATGCCAAGAGCGTGATGGACTACCTGTCAGCCGATAAATTCAATGCGGTACTTTTTGATCCAGTGCGCGAACAGCTTTATCTGTCTACGACCGGCCAGATCGACGTCTTCTCGCTCACCTCGAGTCAGTTTCAGACTCCTATAACGCCTCCAGCGCAAGGCGCCAGCAAACAATTCGCTGGCATGGCGCTGACGCCAGATGGAAATTCGCTGATTGCGGCCGATATCACGGACGGCTCCATCGCTGTAATTGACCTGAACAACCCTTCAAGCAGCACTCTGATCCCAGTCGCCCCGCTAAATACGCTAGATACGCCATGCATTCTCGGCCCGTCTTACGTTGCCGCTACTTCTACAAATCTGGCGTTTGTGAGCTATGGCGGGCTCCCCGGCCCCGGCTGCGGCGCTTACGGCCCGACTTATCTTATCGACTTGGTTGCGGAGACTTCGATTCAACTTCCCTACGATCCCAACTGTTCTGGTTTGAGCGGCCCGACTCTCTATGGCGCAGGGTTTGTCTCGGCCTCGCATGACGGCACGAAGGTCGCCTTGGGAGGGGGAGTGGGAGCTCCAGGAGGTTTCTGCATTTACGACGCCGTCCAAAAATCGTACACACAGCTTGCCACCTACCAGCTTTCGGGGGCGGCAATCTCAGGGGACGGAAATGTTGCGGCGTCGGACAACCAGCTCATCGACTCGACGTCGCACCTCATTGGCCGCATCGCTTTGCCTGACATCTACTACCTGTCTTTCAATTTGAGCGTCCCCGGCATCTATCCGCTGTTCGAGCCGCAAATCAATGATGCCGGAAGCCTCTATTTCATGGCCTACTCGGATTTCTTCGACATCATTGATTTCCAGCACGGCCAATTGAGGATGCGATTCTCGCTCGCGGAGACTCTACCTAACGTTGTCGCGCCGATGGCGCTGGATTCCAGCGGACAGCGCGTGTTTCTCATTACGAGCACCGGGTTGACGGTGATTGATCTCGGAGAAGCTCCTCTGTCCATCGGTTCCCTCAGCGTTTCGCAGGCGGCCCCGGGAACGCAAATCACGCTGCGCGGGAGCGGCTTCAACAGTTCCACGACGGCAACCATTGGGGGCCAGCCAGCCTCTGTAACGTTTGTGGACTCGGAGACCCTGCAGGTAACTGTGCCCGTACTGAGCTCAGGTCCGGCCGACTTGGTGCTGACGAATCTCGATGGCACAGTCTATACGCTCAATTCGGCGGTCACGATCCCGTAAAGACGTTCGGAAAGCGCACTCACGACAAAAGAGGGGGTAGAGACCGGTACGCTGTTTGTGCAGCCCAACGTGCATCCAGTTCCGCGACGCGCAGGGAAACGGATTTGGCTTTCGTCCCTGGAAGCCCTGGACCCCCAGCGGACCCATTAGGAAGCTAACAAGGTTGGGAGGAAAACCGAAGATGAGTTCACCTACTGCGCAAACAAATTCGGAACGCGAGAATCTGTTGCAGCTTCTGCGTCGGACCGAGTCGCTCTACCTCGCCACGCTGGAAGGCGTTTCGCCCGCCCAAGCAGGCTTCAGGCCAGCGCCGGAGCGGTGGTGCATCCTGGAGATCGCCGAACACGTCGCCACAACCGAAGAATTCATGAGCAGGTTCACGGTAACTGCTTCTCCGTCGACCGAGGAAACCGACCTAAGCATGGATCAAAAGATTCACCGCTTTGCCGCGGACCGCGGACGCAGATTTTCGGCGCCGGACGGCACACGCCCGTGCGGCAGATTTGGCAGTCTCGCAGAAGCCGTGGCAACGTTCCGCAACGCACTCCAGAAAACAATCGAGCATCTGGAACAAACTTCATCCGACTTGCGGCGATCGCGCGTGATGCATCCCGCAGCGGGTAACATTGATGTCCATCAGAATCTGCTGATCATGGCTTATCATCCGGAGCGCCACGCAAAGCAAATCGAAGAGATCAAAACCAGCGAAGGCTATCCAAAGTAATACGGCGAGCAGCTATTTGGAGGCCGCTCCAAGAGATCGAAAAACTTTTCGATCACTCGTAACGCAGAGCGATTAGCGGATCGACGCGCGTGGCGCGGCGCGCGGGAACATAGCAGGCCAGCAGAGCGACTGCGGCCAGGAGAATCGTCACGCCCAAAAACGACGCGGGATCATACGCGCTCACGCCATAAAGCAGATGCACGAGCGCGCGCGATAGCGCGAACGCAGCTGCCAAACCGATTGCAGCGCCTATCAGAAATAATTTGAAGCCCTGCGAAAAAATCATGCGCAAAACGTCGCGTGGTTGGGCGCCAAGGGCGACACGAACGCCGATTTCCTGCGTGCGCTGCGTAACGGCAAAGGAAAGGACGGCATAAATCCCCAGCATGACGAGCAACAACGCCAATCCCGCGAAACCGCCCAGCAACGATGCCTGCATTCTCCGCGACGATAGATTCTCGTCGACCAGATCTTCGAGCGGCATCACCCCGGCGACAGGCTGTTCCTTGTCCACCGCCCAGACCTGCTGCCGCACGATTTCCGCCAGCGCCATCGGATCACCCGAAGTTCGTACCGCAAGAAACTCCGGGTCAAAGCCATCGTCCTGCTGCTGGTACGGGAAATACATTTCCGCTCGCGCGGGAATATCGAGGCCGGCCTGATGAATGTCACCGACTATTCCAGCCACGGTAATCCATGGAGACTTTCCGCTGTAGCCTCCGGTTTTGAAGCGTTTTCCGACGGGGTTTTCCCCAGGCCAATAATTTCTCGCCAGGGTCTGATTGATGAGCGCGACCGGAGGTTTTCCGAAGCCGTCGCCCCGTTCGAATAAACGGCCTTCGATGAGCTTCATCCCCAGCGCGGGGGCATAATCCTTGCTGATGATGCGCACGTTTGGAATGAGCGCGTGTCCGGGTGCGGGCTCCGGTTTTCCCTCGAGCGTGACGCCCATCGCGCCGCCGGGATTCGTGAGCGGAATCCAAGTGGTATAGCCGGCCGCAACGACGCCCGGGAGATTCTCGACTTTTGCAAGCACTTGGTCGTAAAAAGCAGTCCGGGTCGCGAAAGCTTTGTATTTCTGGTGCGGCAGCGGCGTGTGCATGACAAGAACATGATCGGCGCGAAAGCCTGGATCGAGATGATAGAGATTTTGCAGGCTGCGAATCATGAGCGCGCCGCCGGTCAGCAAAACGATGGCGAGAGCGACCTCGCAAATGACGAGGGCATCGCGTAGTCGTTGACCTCCAGATCCGACGCCGCTCTGGCCGCCGCCCTGTTTTAACGAAGGTGTGAGATGAAATTGTGAGACGCGCGAGGCAGGGATGATTCCGAATAGGACGCCGGTGGCGAGAGTGACAGCTAGCGTGAACACGAGCACGCGCCCGTCAACACCGGTCCCCGTCAACGGAGCAATGCCCGCCGGAATTAACGTGGCAAGGAATTTTGTTCCCCAGACGGAGAGAAGCAGTCCCGCGAAGCCAGCAATCATCGCGAGCAAGACGCTTTCCGTCAACATCTGCTGGACAATGCGGCCGCGCGTGGCGCCCAGCGCGAGCCGCATTGCCAGCTCTCGCCTGCGTCCGGTGGCGCGTGAAAGCAGAAGATTCGCAACATTGGCGCACGCGATGAACAGAACGAAACAGACAGCTCCGACGAGCATGAGAATGGCGGGGCGAACGTCCCCAGCGAGTTCTTCGCGAAGAGGGACGGCGAATGCTCCAACCTTGGAGTTCGAATCGGGATGCTCCTTTTGCAATTGCTGGGCGATCACCGCCAGATCGGCGTTCGCGCTCTGGAGCGATACTCCGCGCTTGAGGCGGGCGACAACTTCTAAGAAATGGCTGCCGTGATTGGCAAGTTCTTCCTTCGTGAAACGCTCGGCAGTCCAAAGCTCCGCTTCGCGGTCTGGAAACTGAAAGCCGCGCTTCATCACGCCGATCACGATGCACTTCTCATAGTTCAGCGAGATTTCTTTGCCGAGAATCTGCGGATCGCCGCCGAATCTTCGAAGCCAGAGACCGTGACTGAGAATTGTCACAGGCGTTGCGGCAGGAACGTCATCCTCGGGGCGAAAGTCGCGGCCGAGCTCAGGAGTCACATCCAAGACGGAGAATAGATTTGCAGTCACCTCTCTCCCTGTAAGCTTTTCCGGAAGGCCCTCGCCGGTAAGATTGAAAGAGCCTCCAAAACCGGTGGCGGCAACGTCGTCAAAGACCTGATTGCTCGTCTTCCAATCCCAAAAATTTCCAGGCGCGGGAGTGTCCTTGGGGAATCCGTACGCCGAAGCGTCTTCCCATACCATGACGAGCCGGTTCGCATCGCGATACGGAAGCGGTCGCACCAATACGTTATCGGCAATGCTGAAGATCGCGGAGTTTGCGGCAATTCCCAACGCAAGAACGGCTACCGCAAAAAATGTAAAACTGGGACTTTTGCGCAGCATGCGAAGACCGAAACGCGCATCGTTCAGCAAGTTCTCCAAACAATTTGTACGGCGAGCTTCGCGGCAATCTTCTTTGACTTGCTCGACGCCGCCAAATTCACGCAACGCCGCGCGACGCGCCTCCTCGGGCGCCATTCCCGCGGCAAGATTTTCTTCGGTTTGCCGCTCGATATGAAAGCGCAGCTCCGAGCCGAGTTCCTGCTCGACGGCATTCCTTCGCAGTAAGGAGCGAAGCCAGTTAGATAAGTTTTGAACCCAGCGCATGGCGCGTTCCTCCTCAGACGGTCTTCAAGACCAGTCCGATCGCCGATGACAACCGCTCCCAATTCGATTCCTCTGCCTGCAAATATTTCTGGCCGGCGCGCGTGAGGGAATAATATTTTGCGCGGCGATTATTCTCCGATTCGCCCCATTTGGCTTGAATCCAGGCCTGCTGTTCGAGACGATGCAGCGCGGGATAAAGCGCGCCCTGATTAACTTGCAGTACGTTCTTCGAGACGCGGCGAATGCGCTGAGCAATGGCCCAGCCGTGCATGGGCTCGAGCGCGATGGTCTTGAGGATGAGCAGGTCGAGAGTGCCTTGGACGAGGTCGGTGGGTTTGGTCATTCAGGCTTCCCCTTAGTTACTGACAGGGATTATGCAAGCACTCCTGTCAATAAGCAAGGGGAAGAAAGGGCTTCCGCTGAGTCAGTTTCCGGCTACCCAACTAACCGCGCGTTGAAAGTTGGCTGGCGTGCCCCGGAGACGTGTGGCGAGAGATCTCGCCGTAAATCGCGCTCGCAAACGTCTGGGCAACGAAGAGTGTTGCAAGAACAGTGCGGAAAATGGGACCATTCCGCCCGTGCTGGTGCGGATGGCAGTACGCCGGGAGTGCTCCGCTGAAAAATCGTTCCACGATTTAGGAAATGAGTCAGATGAACGTACAACGTAATCGTTTTCGAGGTCAAAAAGAAATGGCCGGATTGCTTTTCCTGCTGCTGCTCGCACTCTTTGCTTTCGCTGACGATAAGCCTTCCGAAGTAAAGGGCGGCAACGGAATCGTCCTGCCCCCTCCACCTCCCACGGAAGCGAAGCCGCTCACAGAGACTGTTCAAGGGACCACGCTCACCGATCCCTATCGCTGGCTGGAGGACGCAAAAAGTCCGGCCACCCGCGCCTGGATCGACGAACAGATGAAATACGCCGAACAATACCTTTCGCAGGTGAAGATTCGCCCCGAAATCGTCAATGAACTCACGAAACTCGAACGCGTCGAGAGCTACAGTATTCCGGTCGAGCGCGGCGGGAATTATTTTTTCAAGAAACGCCTTGCGGACGAAAACCAGGGATCGATCTATTTGCGGCGTGGATTGCACGGTCAAGACGAGCGGCTGGTCGATGCCACGAAACTGAGCGCCGACCAGAATACGTCTGTGCAGCTGAATGACCTTTCCAAGGATGGCGCGCTGCTGGTTTACGGAATTCGATCCGGCGGCGCCGATGAAGAGTCGGTCCACTTCCTGGATGTCGCGAAGAGGGCGGAACTGCCTGACACTCTTCCTTCTGCGCGTTATCAGGGCGTTCAGCTCAGCCCCGATAAACAAGGAGTCTACTATTCGCGCGCCGACCCCGCGGGGTCGCTGGTCTTCTACCACAAGTTCGGAACACCCACCGTGAGCGATGAGCTCGTGTTCGGCAAGAGCTTCGAAGGCGAGAGCTTCGGCCCTATGCAGCTCATCGGGGCATGGATCTCCGATAACGAACGCTATCTTCTCATCAGCGTACAGAACGGTGTCCCGGCCAAGCGCGTCGATATCTACGTGAAAGATCTGCGTAAACCTGGTTCGCCGATCCGTCCAGCCATCCATGGAATGGATAGCCGCTTCAACCCCACGAACTTTGGTGACGATCTATATGTGTTAACCGACTACCAGGCGCCGAACTATCGCGTTGTAAAGGTGCAGATCTCCGATCCGCAACCGGAGCGCTGGACGGATATCGTGCCGGAAGGCAAGGACGTCATCTCGGGCATGTCGATTGTTGGCGGGAAACTCTTCGTCACTGGATTGCATGATGTGGTGACGGAAACCCGCATTTTCACGCTCGATGGCAAGCAGACGGGCAGCATCGCGTACCCGACCCTCGGCGCTGCTACCGAATTGTTCGGCCGCGAAGATTCCAGGGAGGGCTTCTACAGCTTCGAGTCCTTCATCATCCCGCCAACCATCTATCACTACGACGTCAACACCGGGAAAACGGAAATCTTTGCAAAACCGACGGCACCCTTCGCCTCCGATCAATACGAAGTGAAGCAGGTTTTCTACAAATCGAAAGACGGCACGCGCGTGCCCATGTTCATCTCGTCGAAGAAAGGCGTCAAGCGCGATGGCAACGCGCCCACTCTGATGTCGGCTTATGGCGGATTCCTGATAAACCTGACCCCGCTGTGGAACCCCGAATATGCCTGGTGGATGGAACAAGGCGGTTTCTACGCTCAGCCCAATCTGCGCGGCGGCGGTGAGTACGGCGAGAAGTGGCACCAGGCGGGGATGTTCGAACATAAGCAGAACGTCTTTGACGACTTTTTCGCGGCGGCTCAGTATTTGGTCGACGAGAAGTACACTTCGCCCAAGCGCTTTGCCATTCGAGGACGCTCCAACGGCGGTCTATTGATGGGTGCTGCCATCACTCAGCACCCGGAAATGTTCGGCGCCATCTGGTGCGGATATCCGCTGCTGGACATGATCCGCTATCAGAACTTTCTGATTGGCAAGTGGTGGACCACGGAATACGGATCCTCCGATAATCCCGACCAGTTTCCTTACCTCCTCAAGTACTCGCCCTATCACAACGTGAAAGCGGGCACAAAGTACCCCGCGATCATGTTCAACACAGGCGACAGCGATACACGCGTCGACCCTCTGCACGCGCGCAAAATGACCGCGCTCGTCCAAGCCGATAACGCCAGCGACCGGCCGATCCTCTTGCACTACCAAACGGTAAGCGGGCATAGCGCGGGCGTTTCCATCACCCAGGCCATTAAAGACACCGCAGATGAATTGGCGTTCCTGTGGAATGAGGTGAGCGGTAAGTAGGTTCAGCCAGTATTTGCTTTTCCGGACTGAGACTCGCTCCGGGTTACTGAAGTCCCGAAGTCCGGCTGACAGGCTGGCCACTGGACTTTCGTCTAGAAGGCCACGAATTGCCCCGCCACAGGAACGAGGGCCGATCCAGAACGGACCTCGATGCGTCTTGGACGGTTGATTTGTATTAGGCGGAGACCCGTGCATGGGAATTCGTATTCAAATCAATCTCAGGCTAAAATGTAGGAGTAATGCTCACCCAGATCAAAGGAACGGACGCGGCAGCTGCCGGGCGGCCGCGGCGCAAAACTTACGGCGTCCGCGTTGGCCATGTCCTTGTTGGCGGCGGCGCGCCGATTGTCGTGCAGTCCATGACGAACACGGACACTGCCGACGTAGCGACGACCTATAAGCAAACTGTCGAGCTTGCCGAAGCAGGTTCTGAGATTGTGCGTTGGACGGTGAATGTGCCGGAAGCAGCGGCGGCCGTGCCGGAGATCAAAAAGCGCTTGCTGGACGCTGGTTGCAACGCGCCGATCATCGGGGACTTTCATTACAACGGTCACGTGCTGCTAACGAAGTTTCCGGAGTGCGCGAAAGCGCTGGACAAGTACCGGATCAATCCGGGCAACGTGGGCGCGGGGCAGCGGCGCGACGAACAATTCTCGACAATTTGCAAAATTGCGCGCGACAACGGCAAACCGGTGCGCATCGGTGTGAATGGCGGCTCGCTCAATCAAGAGCTGGTGATGCACAAGATGCAGGAGAACACCGACAAGAACCTGGGCAAGGAGTCCGAAGAGATTATTAATGATTGCATGGTTCTCTCGGCGCTGCAGTCGACGGAATTGGCACTGGAGAGCGGGCTGCGGCAGGATCAGATTATTATTTCCTGCAAGACTTCGCGGCCGCGCGATCTGATCACCGTGTACCGCGATTTGTCTGGCAAAACGGAGCAGCCGCTGCATCTCGGCTTGACCGAAGCCGGGATGGGGATGAAGGGCCAGATTTGGTCCGCGGCATCGCTGGGCGTTTTGCTTTATGAAGGAATTGGCGACACGATTCGCATTTCGCTGACGCCGAAACCTGGTGGCGACCGGCGCGAAGAGGTTTATGCGGCTTGCGAACTCCTGCAGGCACTGGGGTTGCGGTCCTTTTCGCCGAGCGTGACGGCTTGCCCAGGCTGCGGGCGCACCACCAGCACGACTTTCCAGGAATTGGCGGAACGCATCCAGGACTACATCCGCGACAGCATGCCCATCTGGAAGACACAATACGAAGGCGTGGAAACGATGACGCTCGCGGTGATGGGATGCATCGTGAATGGTCCTGGCGAATCGAAGGCTGCGAATATCGGAATTAGTCTGCCGGGCACGGGCGAAGCGCCGCGCTGCCCGATCTATATTGATGGGAAGAAAGATGTGACGCTCGAAGGAACCTACGACGAGCTGGCGACAGCGTTCCAGTTGCTCGTCGATAATTACATCGCGAAAAAATATCCCCGCAAGACCGAAGAAGTTGTTCCCGCCGGCCGCTGACCTTAAACGAAAAAATGCCGGACTACGGAAGCCGGGGCGATTGCGGAGTCGCGACGCTACGCAATTTTTCGAGCGCCATCAGGCGTGCGCGTGAATAAGCCTGACGGTCTTCAAGCAACTGATGTGCCCAGTGAGCGCCAATCGCGATGGCGTGAAACTCGAAGGCGAGGCGCGTGGCGTCAAGTTTCGGGTCGAGGTGGCCGGCCTCCTGGGCCTTTTTCACAGAGCTGGTGATGCAGTCAATCCACTCGTGCATGATTTCGGCGATGCGATCGCGCACCACGCCGAGCCGGCCATCGAACTCGAACGAAGCGGCGGTAAAAAAACATCCACCCTCGAACACTCGTTTTTCGACGAGAGCCAGCCAATGATCGATCAAGGACCACAAACGCGGCATGCCCTTGGGAGCGGCGATGGCAGGGCGCGTCACCTTATCGATAAAAACCTGGCGTGCCATTTCGACAGTAGCGAGTTGCAATTCTTCTTTAGAGCCGAAGTGGGCGAAGAGGCCGCTCTTGCTCATACCAAGCTGCTCGGCAAGTGAGCCGACCGTGAGACCTTCCAGGCCCTGGGCGGAAGCGATATCGACAGCGCGGGCAAGGATAGCTTCGCGAGTTCGCAGGCCTTTGGCCTGGCGCCGGAGGACGGGCCTCTTGAGGGGCTTGTGGACGCGTTTCTTGCGGGAAATGGAGCGAAGAGCGCGCGGCATGAAGATACTGTAACACAAGGCGCAAATTAGCACGAACGTTCGTTTGTTGTGCTATCCTCTTCCCCCTGAGGTGTGCTCATGCCAAACGCTGGCGCTCTTCGCCCCATTCTTCCTTCTGCCCTTCTCCGCCTCGCAATGCCTATTGCCTTGATCTTCAGCGCGGCAATCGCGCCAGGCCCTGTCCGTGCGCAAGAGTTGCCTCTCGAGCGTTGCGACGTCCTGCCGATGATCGAAGTCCAAGTGGCAGGCCTGCACAAGTGGTTCCTGGTGGATACGGCGGCGACGTCGATGTTGAATCTGGAATCGTTTTCCTCGGGGCAAGCGCGCGACATTCACGTGACGTCCTGGAGCGGCACGCTGGCTACCAGCGCAAAGGAAGTGACATTGCCCGATCTGACCGTGGGCCGAACGAAGCTGATCGAGGTGAAGCTGCCGGCCATCGATCTTTCGGCCATTGGAAAATCCTGCGGAAAGAAAATCGACGGGATCCTGGGCGTCGATTTGTTGGGGAAGCTCGGCGCCAGCATCAATTTGAAGGAGCAAACCATTCATGTCGTGACGGCGGACGAAACGCACGCCGCGGAAATCGTAACTGCGATGCAGCTCGAGATGCACGGCTGCGTGGACGCCTTCAATGCTTCGGATGAGAAGAAGTTCGGCGAATGCCTGGATCCGAAGATTGTGTTGTTCTCGACCGATACGGAGCTTTATGGCCGCGAACAAGTGGTCGGTTATTTCCGCGAACGGTATTTTCATCAGAAACCAGCGGCGAAATTGGAGATCCTTGAGAGAGCGTTCCATCCGATCGGCGAAGCGATTTGGTACGAGTACGAGTTCACGATTGACTCGACGAGGGGCAGGCTGCATGGGCGCGGCATGGCGATGTGCAAGAAGTCAGAAGGACGTTGGCGGATGGCGAGTATGCATCATTCCATCGCCGAGTTGGAATCCGCCGGGCTTCCGATGGAAAAACGCTAGGCCTAGTAGCCTGGCGCGCAGGCCGCGGCGCTGCTTTCTTGAGGATTGACGAGGAACGTTTCTTCTCTACAATGCGTAATGCGCAGAGGGCGTCCATCCTGCGGGCCCTCGGGAATTTTTCCTCCTGGCGGAGAAGAGATGAAAACCTATCGTGCGGCGGCAACCGCTTTCGCAGTTTGTTTGATGTTTACGATTTGCGCTCGCGCGCAAATCGCGGCATTTACGGAAACCTTGAAAAATAATCGCGGGGCGATCCGTGTACAGGACGGCAAGCTGGCAGGCCCCAGTGCTGAAATATTGCGCATAGCCCTAGCGGAAGCACAATTTGTGGCGCTCGGTGAAGATCACGGCATCCGGCAAATCCCCGAGTTCGCGGCCGCTCTTTGCGCGGAGCTTGCACCGCACGGATTCCACCATATGGGGCTCGAAATCGGTTCTTACGTCGCGCCAGAACTCGAAAAGATGGCCCGTAGCGCGGATGGCGCGAAGCAACTGGCGGAATTCGAGAAAAAGTATCCGGAAACGATCGCGTTCTACAACTGGTGGGAAGAGTTTGCGATGCTGCAGAAGTGCGAGAGCGCCGCTTCGCCGGGGCACATGACGATCTGGGGGCTGGACCAGGAATTCATGGGCGCGACGGCCTTTCTGGCGGACAGGATTCTGGCGACGAACCCAGGCCCGGAAGCGAAATCCGCCGTCGAGACGCTCCTAAAAGAGACAACCGAAGCTCGCGTTGCCGCCGCGAAGAGCGGCAGCCCCGGCGATCTGTTTATGATGACCGCTAAGCAGGAGGAATTGGATCATGTCCGTGATCTGTTGAAGAAACAGGGAAAGCCTGAGGCGCAGAAGCTCTTCGACGCCTTCCTGGTGAGCCGCGAGATCTACCAGAAAAACATGAGCGGCGACTACTACGCGTCCAACCGCCAGCGCGCGCTACTGATGAAAAAGAACTTTTCGGAGCCGTTTGCGGCTTCTTCTCAAAGCGATGGCGTCTTGCCCAAAGTCTTTTTTAAGTTCGGCGGTTATCACATGTTTCGCGGCATCAACCCGCTCCATTCGAGCGAGCTTGGCAACTTGATCGGTGAAGCGGCGGAAGCCAACCAGCTCAAGTCCGTGCACATTCTGATCGTGGGAGTGAAAGGAGAGCAGCTGCATTTCGCCGGAATCGGAAAGTCAATGGAGGCCGGACCGCTTGATCTTGCCGGCGATAAAGATTCGCCATTCCTTTTTTTCAAACCGCTGTTTGACGCGCAGATCGAAAATTCCTGGACCCTCTATGATTTGCGGGCATTGCGCGACGGATTCTCTAAGTACGGGAAGATGGACCCGGAACTGGAGCGCGCAATCTTCGGCTATGATTTT
Organism: Candidatus Acidiferrum sp.; assembly: GCA_035272765.1. Lineage (GTDB taxonomy): Bacteria > Acidobacteriota > Terriglobia > Acidiferrales > UBA7541 > Acidiferrum. The sequence continues at coordinate 11,774 of DATEQG010000010.1, read as the reverse complement.
GTGGTGCTTATCCCCGACCCGAAGCCATCCCATGCGATCCAGTAGCTCCGCGGAGCACCCGATAGGGATATGCTAGAATTTTGCAGCGTTTCCATTGAATGAAGGCGGGAATTCACCTTGAAAATCAGCCGGGAAGATGTGGCAAGAGTGGCAGAGCTGGCCTACCTAGATTTGAGTGAGGCCGAGCTGGAGACCTACCGCACGCAAATTGATGAAATCCTGGAATATATCGGGAAATTGAACGAACTGGATACGACCGGTGTTGAGCCGATGGCGCAGGTTTTGGCGGATGACCAGACGGCCGACGCCACCCTGCGGGAAGACGTCGTAGTGCCTTGCCATGTAGCCGGTGAAATTCTGAAGCAGGCCCCGGATCCGGAAGCACCTTATTTTAGAGTACCGAAGGTGATTGAGCGGTAGGTGGGACAGACATTCCTGTCTGTCTGGGTTGACCAGCAACTGGGAAGAGCTAGGAAGGAGACAGGCAAGAATACCTGTCCTGCATGACGAACTGGACGATTGAAGGAGTAAAGGAAGCGCTTGCGGCGAAGAAACTTTCGGCACGCGAGCTGGCCTCGGATTTCTATAGACGAATTGGAGAGCGGAACACAGAGCTGAACGCTTATCTGACGCTCTCCGAAGAACGCGCCTATGCACAAGCAGACCAAATCGATTCGCTGGTTGCGCAGGGCAAACCGCTGCCTTCTCTGGCAGGTGTCCCCATTGCAGTCAAGGACGTGATCAGCACGCGCGGAATCCGCACCACTTGCGGATCGAAGATTCTTGAGAATTATGTCCCGCCTTATGACGCCACGGCCGTAGAGAGGCTCGAAGCGGAGGGCGCCGTAATTCTGGGCAAAACCAATTGCGACGAGTTTGCCATGGGCAGCTCCAACGAGAACTCAGCCTATGGCGCCGTCCGCAACCCAGAAGCCACGGACCGAGTGCCGGGGGGCTCAAGCGGCGGATCGGCGGCGGCTGTCGCGGCGGGCTTGGCGGTGGCGTCGCTTGGAACGGATACGGGCGGTTCTATCCGGCAGCCCGGATCGTTCTGCGGGATTCCCGCGATGATGGGAAGCTACGGGAGGGTTTCGCGCTACGGACTCATCGCCTTCGCATCCTCCTTGGACCGCATCGGCCCCTTTGCGACAAATACTCGAGACGTGGCCGCCATACTGGGGGTCATTGCGGGGCGCGACCCGAACGATTCGACTTCCACAACCGCGCCTGTCCCGGATTATCGAGCCTTGATGGCAAAACCGGTCAAGGGTCTGCGCATCGGCATTCCTAAGGAGTATTTTGCCGAAGGAATGGACGAAGGAGTCCGGAAAAAGATCGAAGCGGGAATCGAGCTCTTGAAAAAGCTCGGGTGCGAGCTGCGCGAAATCCGCATGGCCCATACGGACTACGCGATAGCAACCTACTACATCATCGCGACGGCCGAGGCGAGCTCGAACCTTGCGCGGTATGACGGAGTGCGATACGGCCTGCGCGTGGAAGACGATTCCCTGCTCGCGATGTACCGGAAGACGCGAGGGGCTGGATTTGGAGCCGAGGTCAAAAGACGGATCGTCCTCGGAACTTATGTATTGTCAGCAGGCTACTACGACGCGTACTACCTGAAGGGACAGAAAGTTCGCGCGCTGATTGCCCAGGATTTTCGCGATGCATTCACGAAGGTTGACGTGATCGTGACGCCGACTTCGCCGATTCCCCCCTTTAAATTGGGGGAAAAAACAAACGACCCGCTCCAGATGTATCTGGCTGATATATATACAGTTACGGGATCTCTGGCGGGGGTGCCGGGGATCTCCGTCCCCTGTGGAAAGATCTGCGGGAAGCTGCCCGTGGGCTTGCAGATCTTCGGACCTGCTTTCGGCGAGGCCAAAGTTTTGCAGCTGGCTCATGCTTTCGAGCAGGCCGGTGGCGCCTCCCTCTGATGAGCCGGAGTGGAAGCTTGGCGTGTCGCAAAAACTAGATTCCGTCATCGCCTCCTTGGCCAAAGCACAGACGGGGCTTTTGTGTGCGGCCGACTCCGTCCTTGCTGAAGAATGGAAGACTCGGCGAGCCAGGGGAGATGGTCGGCAGCTGAACTTGTCGCGCATCTGATGATGGTGGAGCGGGCGGTCATCGGAAAAGCAGACCGGATTGCCCAGAAACCGCCGAAGCGCATTTTTTTGTTAAAGAGAATTCACATTCCGATGACATTTGTGGAGTCGCGCTGGATTCGCCGCAAGTCACCCGTGCCTGTTGAGCCGGAGATGTTGCGGGATAAAGAGGTAATGATCGCGGAATTGCGCACCGTGCGAGAGCGTTCACTGGCGTTTCTGGAAGAAACAAGAAGCCGAAACTTGGCGGAATACCGTTGGGCGCATCCAGCGCTGGGAACGTTGAACGTTTACGATTGGCTACGATTCATCGCCTCGCACGAAATCCGTCACACAGAACAGATGAAAGAAATTGCGGCCAGTCTACCGAAAGCCATAGAGAGTTTGCAAAAGTAGGACATTTTTTCCCTCCGGTTTGCTCTTCCTTCCGTTTCGTACCACCCGGCTTATACGTGGCCATAATTGGATAATGTCTTTTTACACAGGGGCTTGGAACAAAAGTACTAGGCTTTTCGTTTTAGGTAGAGAGAACGGAACGACTATTGCTCTACAAATGGTGCATCGCGTACGCTGCAAATAGCATCAAACGATTTGAGAGCGAGAAGTAGACGCGCGGTGTGGCAGCCAGTAAGAGGGACAAGGCCATGGTCACCGTAAAATCGAGTCAGAAGATTTTTACCGACGCAGAAATTGCCAGCTTGACTGGTATCTGCGTGGATCACATTCGCAATTTTGCGAAGAGCCGCCATTTGGGCTTTATCGCGCGGGCTGCGGAAGCGGCCGGCAAGCAGGCGGACCAGTGGCTGTTTACCTTGTCCGACTTGATGGTGCTCGTGACCTTGTTTCCGCGCTGCACACACTAAGCACTCGACGACTTTCGATTCAAGGATGGCTCTTTCCGGTTCGCCGGAAGGAGCCTTTTGCTTTTTGGGGTAGTTGCGGGTGCGTGGGCAGCGGGGTATGCTCGACCAAGGGCAAACCGATTCCCGCGACCGGCATCTGATAGCCCAGAAACCGTTATGAACCTGTCTCCCACCCTTGCTTTGCTCCTCCAGATGGCATTGCTAAGTTGGGGGGCGTCCGCCCGGCAGAGTCTTGGTGCCTCTGGTTCCGCCGCCACACAGCAACAAGATACGACAAGCGCTCAGAAGCCTCCAACCCAACCCGCAGCCAGCCCATCAACGGCGAGAGGTCTTCCCCACGGTAAAAAGCTGGTGCTCAAGGATGGAACTTTCCAGCTTGTCCGAAGCTATGAAAAGAACGGCGACAGGGTTCGCTACTACAGCGTTGAAAGAGGCGCCTGGGAAGAGATTCCCGAAGCGCTGGTGGATTGGGACGCGACCAAAAAGGCGGAAGCGGCCGACGAGAAAACCACCTCGGCTCTGCTAGAAAAAGTTCGCATCCAGGAGGCTGCGTCAAAGGCGGAAACACCCGTTGACGTGGACGCCAGCTTGCCAGTTGCGCCCGGGGTCTTTTTGCCGGATGGGGAGGGCATGTTCGCCCTGGAGGGCAAGTCGATCAGGAAAATCGAGCAGGCTGGCTCGCAAGTAAGAGCGGACAAGAAGAACGTTCTGAAGACACTCTCTCCCATACCCATAATCCCCAACAAACATTTCATCGAGCTTCCGGGCGCCAAAGCGCCTTTGCGGCTTACGACCAAGCTGCCGGAGTTCTATCTGCGCGAGAGCACCACGGACCCGGATCACGATTCCACATTGCTGAGAACCAAGCGGCAAAGTGAGTCGGGGCCGGAATTGGCTTTGGTGCACGCCATAGTGAAGGGCGACAAGCGGCGGCTTGAGTCCATAAGCAGCCTATTTGGTCAGGAGCTGTCGCAGGACGTCCAGGAAATTGCGATCCAGCGTTGGGAAGTGGCGCCGGACATATACCGATTTACGCTAAGCGCGCCGCTCCCTCCCGGTGAATATGTGCTGGCAGAGGTCCTGTCGGATGGAATCAACATGTACGTCTGGGACTTCGGCGTGGACGCCGCTCCCGCAGCCAAGCCCGCCCCTCACTAGACCGGAATTGCTGGTCAACAGCATCCGCCCGACGCGTACCGCGGAGCCCCCTCCCCCCTTTTTTTCGTAAGTGCGGATTCTAAAGACCTTGCACGCAAACACAAGTCTAGCTGGGATTGCGCAATTTCGAGGCATGCTGGCTGAACGGGTGGCAGCATTTCTGACCTTACTCCGGAACGAAGGCGAAAGACCGCAGGGATCCGCCCTGCCACATTTGAGGGCTGCGTGCGTTTAATGATTCGCTAGGAGCACTAGAAGAGCACAGCCGGGAGTGGCTGCCCTACTTCGGCCCAAAAAAAATAGCGGCAGAAACTCTGCCGCACGAAATCTCGCAATACTTCCTGGAATTATTATAGCAACGTCACGCGCTGCATCAACTGGTCTGAAGGTCAGGTCGAACGGAAGCCGCGCGCGATGAACCGGAAAAAAGACTATGGCTCGAACAAGAATTTGATCGTAACCGTAACGTGAGCGGGGACTGGTTTTCCGTGAATGGTGGCTGGTTCGTATCGATACTGCTCGAGGGCTGCCATTGCGGCGAATAAGTGTCCCTTGACAACGTCTTCTCTCTTATCGAGGGGCACCCTCAGTGTTGTTTTGATTTGCGAATGACCAAGAACCTCCTCGTTTGGGAGCTGCTCTTCCTGGGCACCCACCATACTCCAGGGAACAACAAAAGAAATTAAGGAAGAAACTGAATTTAGTTCTTCAGATAGGGCACCACGAGGTCATTAAATTCGGCGACCGTTTTGCACCTATTATTCAGCACTTCGCATGTCACTACCTCGTCGTGCGTGCTCACCGTCGGATTAAAAGAGATCATGTGATTCTCTGCGAAGTTCCCGTACTTGGTATTTTCATATACGTCCCACAACATCATGTCGCCCGTCCACGACCCGGATTTGTCCAGCGTGTAGTGAAGTTCTACGAGCACAAAGCACTTGTTCTGAGCTCGATTGTAGTGGTTACTGTAGTCTAGAAGGATCGTGTCCTTATCCCGACTCCAGTTTTCATTGAACCACCCTCTCGAGTCCTTGGCGCATTTCCCCTGTAAATCAAAATCGGCGGCCGCCTGATTTTTCTTGGACTCTGCCCCTAGCTCGTCAACCTGTTTTTCCAACTTGGCCACCCGGTCTTCGGAGGCACAGCCGAGCATTATAAAGAAAATGGCGCAAAGGGCGATCGTAGGCGGAGGCTTCACCATCGTTCTCACGCTTTCTTTTTGCGGATCTGTGGCCCCTTCGCTTTTAGTTTTCTATAGAGGCGGTTCAAATTGTCATATACATCCTCATCGTCCGGATCTTTCCTCGACCATGCCAGATACTCTTTCAGGCCCGCGCTCTCAACGCAAATCTCTATATAGGTGACGAATACTTCATACACCTCTTCCAAACTCACCAGTCCGAGTTTTTCAAGGACCCCGATATCTTCCAAAGGTCCAAGCAGCTTGTCATCGACCAAGTAAACGCTCACCGTTTTACCTTCGACGCCCAGCTCCTTCAGGCGCTCCGCGACGCCAGCGGCGCTTTGACCGACGATCTCGAAGTAAGGAATCTTCCCCGCGTCATGGAATTTCAACATATCGTGCTCAGCAAGACATATCAGTCTGCGAGCTTCGTCGGTGAAAAAATCGCTTTTCAATCGGTATACGAAGTCCGAGCGGCTCGTTCTCGCAAGGCTCCTCAGTTGCCAGTACGCAACACAAATCAAAACTATCGTGGCAAGTGCAGTAACCATCGACCAAAAAATCGCCGGGTCAGCGAGGGTTTTTGCGAGCAACTCGTAAGCGGATTTCATAATCCAGGCCTTCTAGAACATGCGGCTTATGTATTGAAGGGGAATTGACCAAAATAAAACTTTCTTACTTCCAAGACTTGCGCATAACGCTTTCCAATTCATCTTGGCGGGACTTAATCCAGGGCGCGTGATGCTGTTGCCTGACGGTGATGTTCTGGTGTCCGAGCAACTTCGATACGGCGGGTGGAGTAGAGATGGCTTTCTCTTCTTGACGGCAGTGCACTGGACAAGCATGCCACTTCTGCATTTCGCCGCGGGTGACTAGCGGCACCCTCTAACCTCCTCGCCGCCGGCCCGGCACGCAAATCGGTGAAAAAGGCTATGGCTCGAAGAGGAATTTGATCGTAACGGTGACGTGAGCGGGAACTGGCTTTCCGTGGTTCGTGGCCGGTTCGTATCGGTACTGCTTGAGGGCTGCCATGGCCGCGCTTTGTAACGAGGGAGACCCCGAGAGCGCCTTCATGGATGTCACATGGCCGGAAGTATCCACGAGAGCGTCAAACGTCACGTTGTCCGAGTTACTTGTGGCAAATTCTGGCAACGCATTCGGCGAGGCAATCGCGCGGACCGACTTGATCAATTTCGGCGGGACGATACCCGCTTCTTCTGAGGGCGGCGTAACAGAAACCAGCGCGGCTTTGCTTAACGACGGCGCAGAGCGCTTCGCGGCAATAGCGGCCACCTCTTGCTTTTCCTCCACCGGCGCTACATCGGCGGTCGATTCGGACGCCGATTTGGCTTCATCCCCGGTATCAGGCTCAGCCAGTGCAGAAGGGTTCCCTGCTCCTGACGCCGCGGATTGCGGTGCAGCGTGCAAAGCCGCGGTTGGTGGAGTTGTAGGGACCTCTTTCGCCTGCAAAGATTTGCCGGAATCGGGCTGGGCGCTTGCGGTCTTTTGAGGCATCTGAGAAACGGCATGCAGAGCCGAAGATTGTGCGTTGCTGGAAAAAACATTCTTCGGCACCGGCAGCCCCGGAAGCAAATTCTGGTACCACGCCGCCCCCGCCACGATGAGCACAAACGCTGCAAAAAGTATATCTTTGCGCATCGCTGCCGAGCGGCTACCCGCGGCAATATTCTGCTGCACCTTGGGAGCGAGCTTCGCGGGCGGCTTGGCGTCTTGGAAATGGGGCGCGGCCTTCGGCAGGAGATCCTGAGCGGAAAATGAGGGCTCGGCCGGCTGGATCGGCAATGAAGTGGATGCACCTGGAGGAGCGGCATGGACGCTTGCGAGAACGCTGGAATCCTCTTTTGACGATTCTTGCGACACCTCACCGGCTGCGGCCAGCAATTTTAGCAATTGTTCGCCGGGTGCGTCCGCGAGAACAGGAGCTTGGGTAGCAACGCCGGCAGCAGCGCGCGGAGGTTCCGGAGCTGTTGTGCGCGGAAGATCCGGATTCACGGTGGGAGCCGGTGAATTCCCACCCACAATTTGCGTTTGCAGCAGTTTTAATTGCTCGCGCAGCACTTCCACTTCGTCCTTCAACGCCGAGACTTCCTCAGCGCTGGGGGCGGATGTGGGCTCGGCTGGCTCGCCGCCTATAATGTCCTCTTCCGCTTGCGCGAATCCGGCCGCTTCCTTTTGCTGGGCGTTCGCCGGGAGCGGCGCCGGCGTTTTGGGAAACTCGATGCCCCAAAATCCGGGGGCGGGCTCGCTGAATTCCACTTCGACGTAACAAATCATCGGCCGAAAATCGCGTTTCCGCGTTACCTGCGCGACGACTTCCTTCTTTGATTCCTTGTGGGTGAGAAACAGCAGTTGCCCGGGAATCACCGCCGCGGCCAGCCGCAAGACTCCGCCATTCTCAAAAACCAATGCAGTGGTGGTTTCTTCCGTGAAAAGCTCGCGCTGGCCCCCCTTTTCTGAGGAGCGCGCGCCCGTTGCGATGACCTGCACCTCGGAAGCGATTGCATTCCTCTTGAGATTAGCCGGATGGTTTTCCCCAGAACTTTTCGGGGAGCTCGCCGAAGGCGAGGCAATCGAGGGTCGAGTGTCCACTGCGGAATCCACGTTAAGGTTGTCCCTCGTGCGCCGGAGGACGACGCAGGTTCAATGAACGATCAGGCCGCGGAGAGCCCCACAAGCGACGGCCCAGACAACATGCGATTGTTGCAGGCCAGGAGCGCGCTGCCGATAGTACAAACGTACTGCGTTGAGGAAGCTGTCCCAAAGGGCAATAGATAGGGCATGGCTTCATTCGGGTGTTGTGCCGCCTGGGGCGGCTGCAAAGACTTCCTGAAGCGTTGCGAGAACGTCGGATATGCGAAAGGGTTTCTGCAAATGGCGAGGTTCGCCGGAACTTTCTGCGCCTTCCGAGGCTTCCATCAGTTCTCCCGAGATGTAAATCAGAGCCGGTTTGCGGCCTCCCGCGGCGGCGAGGAGGCGCTCCGCCGCCAGCTTGCCATTGAGATAGCCGCTGTCCTGAGAAAGATTTATATCGCAAATGATAGCGTCATGAGAGCGCTTGGCCACGAAAGCCAATGCTTCTTCGAGGGTCGCGGCGCAGTCCACGTGCAACTCGCGGGCGGTGAGTCCTTCGAAAAGCAAACTGCGCAGGCTTTCTTCATCGTCCAGGACGAGAACGGATTTGCCCTTTAACAAATTGAGATTGGGCGCCGCAGCCACTATCGTGCCAGAAAGATTGGTGGAAGGACGAGTCGTCTGGTCGGCGGCAACGGGGAGATAAACCGTGAAGGCGGAGCCACCCGCCGGCAGAGCTTCCGCCTCGATTGTGCCACCATGCTCACGAACGATCGACAAACAGATGCTAAGGCCGAGGCCCGTGCCGCCGCCGGGGCGCTTGGTAGTGTAAAAGGGATCGAAAAGGCGCGGAACAGATTCCGGACGAATGCCTACGCCGTCATCCTGGAAAGTGACCGAAATACGCGAGCCGACGCGGGCGAGGCGAATCTGGATGCGGCCCGATTCACGCACTTCGCGAATAGCCTGCTCGGCGTTGGTAACCAGATTGAGAAAGACTTGAATCAGCTGATTGGCGTCGGCAACCACCCCCGGATAGTCCGGCTGAGGGCGGAAATCCACTTCGACGTTATTTCTGCGGAGCGAATGCTCGTGCAGCTGTACGGTGCGGTCGATAATGCTGTTGAGATCGACGGGTTTTTTCTGCGGCGAAGCGGGCCGAGAAAATTCGAGAAGATTTTGCACGATGCGCGCGGCGCGGCGAGCCTGGCGATGCGTTATTTCCAGCTGGCGTTTGGTGGCTTCCGGGTCCGCCTGGCCCTCGCGCAGCAACTCGGTGACGCCAAGGATGGCCGTAAGGGGATTGTTCAGCTCGTGCGCGACGCCGGCGAGCATCTGGCCCATGGCGGCGAGCTTTTCCGCCTGGATGAGCTGCTCCTCGAGGCGTTTGAGTTCGGTGACATCGCGGCCTGAAAGGACCACGCCCTCGATTTTTCCCGTTTCATCCGCGAGAGGGCTGAAATTGAAACGGATACGGCGCCAGTCACCCGACTTGTGGCGCTCACGCACTTCGAGAGAAGCGAAATCCTGTCGTCCGGCAAGAATATCCGTGAATAACGCGAGCAGGACGGGAAGGTCCTCCACATGAGTGCGTGCGCCAAGCTGCATGTTTGTGGTTTCGGCGAGCTCATAACCGAGAACCTCGCTGCAGCGCGGGCTGACGAATGTGTAATGGGCAGTGGAATCCACGACGAGAATCAGATCCGGGAAGCTGTCGACGAGGCGGCGAGCGAATTCCTGTTCCTTGTGGAGCTGGCGCTCCATTTGGCGGCGTGCCGTGATGTCCATCAGGGAACCCTGATAACGGATCACCCGGCCAGAGGTGTCGCGCACGACGCTGGTCGTGTTGAGACAGTAGATGGGAGAGCCATCCTTGCGCAGCAGAGTAATTTCGCGGCCCTGGGGGGCGGGCTGGCGTTCGACTTCCTCTATAAACGATTTTCTCTCGGCATAGTCCGTGAAGACTTCCGGGACGCGCTTCGCGAGCAATTCTTCCTTGGAGTCGTATCCCAGCATGCGGACGAGCGCGGGATTTACGTCGAGCACAGTGCCGTCCGGAATAGCGATATAAATGCCTTCCTGGAGTGTCTCGAAGAGTTCGGTGAAGCGCGCTTCATTCTTGCGCAAGGCGGTGATGTCGCGGCCGAGAACGGTGAGCCCGTGGACCTTGTTGTCGCGTGTCATCGCATGAGCGACGCAATCGTAATAGCAAACGGAGTTTTGCTTCTTGAGACGGATTTGGATGATTCCGGACCAGTGGCGGCGCTCGATGAAACGCGGCAGTGCGCGGCGGATCAGTTCGGGGCCGTCGCCGCTGCCCTCTTCGAGGAACTCGTTAATCTGGCGTCCGATAATCTGTTGGTAGTTGGCGCCGACGAGATCCGCAAAGCTGCGATTCACGGCGCGGATTTCGCCCTCCAGAGAGAGAGCGATGAGGATGTCGTCGAAGGAATCGATGAGGTCGCGATAGCCTTGCTGTGAGCGGGAGATGACGGAAAAGAGCTGGTCAAACTGCTTCTCGGTCGGAGGCGCAGAATCCCGCTGCTCCAGGCCGTGCACGAGCCCGCGCAGCTCAGAGATTTCCTGCGTGCGCTTCCAAGCGTAGGCAATAAAAAGAACGACGATGACCACCAGTCCGGGAAGAAGAGGTTCGAGCCGCTGAGTAAGACTACGGATGGTGCCCCACGAGACGACCGCGAATCCGATAGAGACCAGAAACAGGAGGAGAAAGGTTAAGCGCCAGAGGTCGCGCTGGCGCTTTTCAAATTGATTGAGGCGCGAGGAAACCGTGGGGCGGTTAGGGCCGCCTGGGCGAGAATCGTTCGGCGAATCTGGGGAGAACTCGTCGTTTTTGGGCATTAGGACGCGGTCAGCTCCCGGCGAAAGGTGCCAGCGAGCCGTCCAAAAGCTGCACAAATCATTGTAGGAATAGCGCTGCGCCTCGGCAATGACAGGCGGCGCGCGAAGTGCCTGAACGGTACAGGTTACGGATTGGCTAAAAACAAAGCGTCCCGGGGTAAACCGGGACGCTTTGTCAGTTTGAGCGTGCTGAAGGCGGGAAAACCCGCCCCTGAAGCCGTTTTAGCCTTCTGTGGCTGCGTCGGCCTCGGTGTCCTTTTGGAGGAAGTCGAGCGCCGCGGCTTCTTCTGCGGTGAGCTCGGCGGCTTCCGGAATTTCCTCGATAGGCGCAGGGGCGGGCATTTCCGTCAGCAACTGAATGCTGCGGTAGTGCTCGAGGCCCGTGCCAGCGGGAATGAGGCGGCCCATGATGACGTTTTCCTTGAGGCCGCGGAGGTAGTCCACCTTGCCGGCAACAGCGGCTTCGGTGAGTACGCGCGTGGTCTCCTGGAAGCTCGCGGCCGAGATGAACGAATCGGTCGAGAGCGACGCCTTGGTGATGCCGAGGAGCAGCGGACGCCCGGTTGCGGGGCGGCCACCGTCGGCGATGACGCGGTCGTTTTCCTCGCGGAAGCGGAACTTGTCTACCTGTTCCTCGAGGAGGAGCGGCGTGTCGCCGACATCTTCGACTTTGACCCAGCGCATCATCTGCCGGGAAATCGTCTCAATGTGCTTGTCATTGATGTTCACGCCCTGCAAGCGGTAAACCTCTTGAATGGCGTTTACCAAGTAGGCTTGCGTGAACTTCTCGCCCAGCACGGCTAGCAAATCGTGGAGGTTTAGCGGACCGTCGATCAAAGCTTCGCCAGCTTTGACGTGGTCGCCTTCCTGCACGTTGATGTGCACGCCGCGCGGGATGGAATATTCCTTGGTAGTCTTGCCGTCTTCGCTCTCGACGTAAATCTTGCGCATGCCCTTGGCGATGTCGCCGTAGCGCACGCTGCCGTCGATTTCGCTGATGACCGCCGG
>DATEQG010000009.1:0-37672 GCA_035272765.1 Candidatus Acidiferrum sp. | reverse complement strand
TCCCCAAACCGAAGTTCAAGGAATGTTATGCGGAATTAGCTTCGGTTTCCCGGAGTTATTCCCCATCGAAGGGCAGATTACCCACGTGTTACGCACCCGTGCGCCGTGCGCCACCTGTATTGCTACAGGCGCGCACTCGACTTGCATGTGTTAAGCACGCCGCCAGCGTTCGCTCTGAGCCAGGATCAAACTCTCGTTTGAAACTGGTAGCTTGGCGAAAAAAAATGCCCTCTGATTTGCATCAGAGAGCCAGCCTGCCAAGCGAATTATTGTCGCTCGATTTACTCAGACCATTCGTGCTCGAAAAGGCCGAATGGTTTCGAACGGATTCTGGCACATCGTATCGATTGTCAAAGAGCAAGTCCTCCCTGTCCAGCAGAAAGGCACGTCCACAGCCAAAAGAGAATACGACAGGCGTGCGAATATGTCAACAGGAGATTATTGATTTCCACAGGCTTCCACAGACACGCGCGACGAAGGCGGCTAAGGCTTTTGTTGGAAACGAGTTGCGGGGTATGCGAATCGTAATTCTTGCGAATCAGTGCTGGACTTATTGCGGTTTTGAAATTAGCCTTGCGAGCTTCGCAGGTCGAAAAAAGTAAATAGGGGTATGGCGAGAATTCGCGGCGCGGAGTCTTTGAGAGCATGGGGAGTGCGCAAGGAAACTGCAAAAACGCACGGGCAGGAGTGTCTGTGCTACTCGGAAAAACGCGGGACAAAATGACGACTATGAAAAAAATGATGATTTGCGCGGGGATAATACTGTGGGCTGCAGCGTTTACTTCGGCGCCACTCGCACGGGCGCAAAGTGCGAACACCGCTGAACAGACTGGCCCTTATCCTTCTTTAGAGATTCGCGACGTGACTGTGATTGATGGATCAGGCGGGCCGGCGTTTGGGCCGGTGAACATTTTCATTAAGGGCAATCGGATTGACCGCGTCGTGCCGTCGGATTCGATATCGCGCAAGGAGAAAGACGAAGAAGGGGCGGCCAAGAAGGACCAGAAGGCGCCAGATCGCGTGATCGAAGGCAAGGGCATGTACGTCATACCGGGCTTGATTGACGTGCATATTCACATCAACTCCAGCAAAGAGGTCCCGGCGGAATACATCTACAAATTGCTGTTAGGGCACGGCGTGACGACGGTTCGAACGTTCAATGTAGGGAACGACGATCCGGCTGGAATGGTGGCAGAGAAGAAAAAGATCGCGGCCAACCAGATTATTGCGCCACGCATGTATGTGTATCCGTTCTGGGGGCGCGGTGACGATCCGCGCTATTCGAATCCGGAAGGCGCACGGCAAATCGTGGACGAATGGCATGCGATGGGCGTTGACGGAATAAAGGTTATCGGGAAGCCGGGATTGTGGCCGGACGTGTTTCACGCGATCGCGGACCAGGCGCGGAAAGACGGCATGGGCGTGGCCGTGCATATCGGGCAGGACGGCGTCTATCCGATGAACGCAGTGCAGGTGGCGAGCGAAGGCGCTTCGACGATCGAGCATCATTACGGTTACCCGGAGTCGTCGTACACGACGAAGACGATTCAGGATTTGCCGCCCGGATACAACTATTCAAGCGAGCCGGACCGATTTTTGGAGACGGGACGGTCGTGGTTGCAGGCGGATGTGCCGAAGCTGCACGGCGAGGTAATTCAGTCACTGCTGGACTCGAAGCGGAAGACGGGATTCATCATGGTGCCGACGTTCAGTATTTATGAAGCAAATCGCGATGTAACGCGCGCGGCGAATTTGCCGTGGCACTCGACGTACACGCTACCGGTGGTGATGGATTCGTTTTTGCCGAATCCGGCGCATCACGCTTCTTATTTCTATGAGTGGACCTCGAACAAGGAAGCCGATTGGGCGCGCGCTTACCGTCGCTGGCTGGATTTTGTGAACGATTATAAGAACCAGGGCGGCGTGGTAGCGGTCGGCTCAGACACAGGATTCCTGTTTGAGCTGTGGGGATTTGGAACCATTCGCGAATTGGAGATGCTGGAAGAGGCAGGATTTTCGCCGCTCGAAGTACTCCATGCAGCAACAGAGAATGGGGCTAAGGTAGTGAAGAATCCGGAACTGGGATTGGTCCGGCAGGGTTATTTGGCGGACCTCGTAGTGCTTTCGGAGAACCCGCTGGCAGATGTGAAAGTGTTTTACGGAAATGGTGTAACGCGCGTTGGGACGGACCGTAAAGAGGTTCACGAGCAGTGCGTGAAGTATACGATTCGCGATGGCGTGATTTTCGATTCGCAAGCGCTACTGAGCGATGTGCGGGAGATGGTGGCGAAGGCCAAGCAATCGCGGCCGACAGAAGCTAAGCCGTAACAGGAGGCCGTATGAAGATTGGGAGCGCGGTGCGAGTCGGCTGCGGGATTTTCGCGCTGGGGGCTTGGGGATTGGGTGTGGCATTAGCGCAGAAGAAAGTGCATGTGGATCGGCCGATTATTGGGGCGCGGACAGAAGATGTGAGCACGATTGAAGGGATCGTGACGGCGAGTTACGAGACCATTTCGGGAGGCGTGGGTGTGCCGCGGCAGTGGGGGCGCGACCGCACATTGTTTGATCCGAATTCGCGGTCGGTGGCGGTTGGCGTGAACGCAAAGACGGGCGCGGTGACGACGCGCGGAACTACGGAGCAAGAGTTCGCGGACGAGGCGGATGCTTCGCTGGTGAAGGACGGTTTTACAGAACGCGAATTGAAACACGTCATCAAACGATTCGGGAACGTGGCGACAGTTTTGAGCAGCTACGAGGGGTCGGTGGCTTCGGGCAAAGTGATCACGCGCGGCGTAAATATTTTTCAGCTCTATTTCGACGGAAAGCGCTGGTGGATTCTCTCGATGGTCTGGGATGAAGAGCGCCCGGATAATCCACTTCCAGCGGAACTGCAGTAAAGATCCGCGCCCGTTCGCAACACAAACAGCAAGGAGTCGTTTGGAGCGTGCTTCCCTGCGCCATTTCTACGATACTAGGCGCATTCTCAATTAAGGGGAAAAGATCGCCGTTCGATTCGCGCTGCCATGCGTTCAAGCTTAGCCGGCCGCTTACTTACCTCACTTAAGAAATCGGAAATGTTGCGTGCCGGAGAGCGCGTCGGAGTGGGTGTGTCTGGCGGAGCGGATTCGGTGGCGCTGCTGATGCTCTTGCTCGAATTACGCGAGAGGATGGGAATCGTTGTGAGCGTAGCGCACTTGAATCACAAATTGCGTGCGAAGGCTTCGGAGGCAGACGAGAAATTTGTCGCTGGACTAGCGGCAACGCACGGACTTGTCTTTCACGCAGAGAACGTAAACGTGGCGGCGCGCGCCAAGCGCGAAAAGGCGAATCTTGAGGATGCCGGTCGACGGGCGCGATATGAGTTTTTTGCGAAGCTGGTTGCGGAAGGAAAAGTGGATCGCGTAGCCGTGGCGCATACCGCGGATGATCAGGCGGAGACGATATTGGCCCACATTTTGCGCGGAACGGGATTGGCGGGGCTTGGCGGGATTCATCCGCAGACCGAAAGCGTTGTGAGGCCCTTGCTCGGCATTCGTCGAGCGGAGTTGCGGACGTATCTGCGAGCGAAAAAACAGAGGTGGCACGAAGACGCTACCAATCGAGATACGACGCGAACGCGAGCGCGGATTCGAAAGAAACTGCTGCCGCTTTTGGAGCGGGAGTTTCAGAACGGCGTCGTGGAGCACCTCAGTTCGCTTGCGGAACTCGCGCGGGAGGATGAGGAACTTTTGGAACTCCTTGCGCGCAAGCATTGTGAAGCGCTCGCGAGAAGCACTAATGTTGAAACGCGAATCTCTGTGAGTGATTTGTTGCTGCCTGTGGGCAAAGGGGATTTCAACACGGAGGGCGCAGAGGACACTGAGAAGAAGAACAAAACCTCGGCCCTGACGAAGCGGATGCTGCGTCGTCTAATTGAGGAGAGGAAGAGCGGAACGGGGCAGATTACCGCCCTGCATATCGCGGCGGTGCTGGACTTGGCGCGGCTCGGAGAAAATGGAAAGGAAGTACAGTTGCCAGGCGGCGTGGACGTTCGGCGCGAGCGAAATGAGCTGGTTTTCTGCACAAATACGCAGAGGCCTGTGCGCCGAAACAGCAGTGATCGCGGAGCCGAGAAATCTTCCGCCGCGAAGTACGAGCACAAAATCGATTTTAGTAATGCCGACGTGGTCTTGCGAGTTCCGCAGGCGCAGTGTGTTTTCCGCCTCAGGGTGATTGACTGGCCCGCCGAGAGGGTGGAAACTAGTGAACTAGGGGCGGTCTTAGACCGCGACCGGCTGCGTTCGCCGCTTGTGCTGCGCAACTGGCGTTTCGGGGACAAGCTGCAACCCGAGGGGCATCAGAAAGCGCACAAGCTGAAGCGGCTCTTGAACGAAAAGCGCGTCAGCCGATGGGAGCGAGAAGGCTGGCCGGTGCTGACAAGCGGCGGCATTCTTGTGTGGGCGCGCGGTTTTCCGGTGGCCGCTGCGTACGCGGCAAATGAGGGAACCCGAACAGGGATTTTGATCGCCGAGGAAAAGTCTTGATGCGTGACCGCCCAGCGGTCAAGTCGAGTGCTCGAACCCGTGCGGCTTATTCTGCCGCGCGCATTGGCGCGAGGGTCGCGGCGCTCGGACGGGAAATTACGCGAGCGTACAAGGGGCGGCGGGTGGACGTGGTTGTTACACTGGACCGCGGATTTATTTTTGCCGCCGATTTGATTCGTGAGATTAACACCGCGGTGGTTTGCCACTTCGTGCGCGAGGACGTGCGGGACGTAAACGACGGCGGCAACGAGCGGCGCGAAGTTTATTTCGGCGCGCGGCCGGAATTGAAAGGTCGCGACGTCCTGCTGCTCGACGCGGTGCTGGAGAGCGGCGTAACGCAAGAGTTTCTTCTGCGGCGGCTGGGCGAAAGCCAGCCCAGGTCGCTGCGATTGGCAGTACTGCTGGACAAGACCGCGCGGCGGCGCGTGGGGCTGGAACCTGATTACTTTGGGTTCCGGACAGCATCTAAAGAAGTGTGGGTCGGGTACGGCCTGGCCGCGGACAATGGGACGGGGCGGAATCATCGGGCTCTCTCCGCTGGAGCAGCGCAGGTGAAGCGACGGCAAGGCAGCAAGAAGTAGGTTCGACAGATTTGCCAGTCGCTTCCTCGTGGGATGAATTTCCGCGAGGCTAAGGACAAAGGTGAGGACAACGTGAATTCGAGTTCTACGGCAAAAACAATTCTGTTCTGGATCTCCATCGTGTTTCTCGGCGTGATGCTGTGGAAGCTGGTGTCCGCGAATGGAAGCCAGCAACGGGAGCAAACGCCCAGCTACAGCGAGTTCATGCAGAAGGTGGACAACGGAGACATCAAAGAAGTCACGCTGTATCTCTCGCCAAACAGCTATGAAGTGCAAGGCGAATATCTCCGCCCCGCGAACACGAAGTTCACCGTGACGGTTTTCAAGGAAGCGGCTCCAGATCTGGTGAAGCAATTGAAAGACAAGGGAGCAATGATCAGGGGGATGAAGGAAGTGCGCAGTGGGGATTGGATCCTCATCCTGCTGAACGCCGCGCCTTTAATCTTGCTGGTCGGTTTTTGTTTGTTCCTGATGAGGCAGATGCAGGCGGGCGGAAACAAGGCGCTGAGTTTTGGCAAGTCGCGCGCGCGGCTGCTGTCGGCACAGCAAAAGAAAGCGACGTTTAAGGATGTTGCGGGAACGGACGAAGCAAAAGAAGAGTTACAAGAAATCATCGAGTTTTTGAAAGACCCGCAGAAATTCCAGAAGTTGGGCGGACGCATTCCCAAAGGCGTGTTGCTGGTCGGGCCTCCTGGAACTGGCAAGACGCTGCTTGCGAGAGCGATCGCGGGCGAAGCAAACGTTCCGTTCTTCTCGATTTCGGGTTCGGACTTCGTCGAGATGTTTGTGGGAGTCGGGGCAAGCCGCGTGCGCGATTTGTTCGAACAGGGCAAGAAGAACGCGCCTTGCATCATTTTTATCGATGAGATCGATGCGGTCGGCCGGCACCGCGGGGCTGGTTTGGGTGGCGGACACGACGAGCGTGAGCAGACTTTAAATGCTTTGCTCGTCGAGATGGACGGATTCGAATCGAACGAAGGCGTCATCTTAATCGCCGCGACTAACCGGCCCGATGTGCTCGATCCGGCGTTGCTACGGCCGGGACGATTCGACCGGCGCGTGGTGGTTGCACGTCCTGACGTGAAGGGCCGAGAAGAAATTCTTCGTGTGCACACTCGCAAGGTCCCGCTGTCCGATGATGTGGAGTTGTCGATCATCGCGCGCGGGACGCCAGGCTTTTCTGGCGCGGACTTGGCGAACCTGGTTAACGAAGCGGCTCTGTGGGCCGCGCGGCAGAACCGCAAGTTCGTGATGCAGGTCGACTTCGAGATGTCCAAAGACAAAGTGCTAATGGGCGTCGAGCGGAAGTCGATGATTCTCTCCGATGAAGAGAAGAAGAACACTGCGTATCACGAGGCAGGTCATGCTCTGGTTGCGGCAATGACGCCGGGAGCCGACCCCGTTCATAAGGTGACCATCATTCCGCGAGGCATGGCTCTTGGGCTGACCATGCAATTGCCCGAAGACGACAAACACACCTACACGCGTGAATATCTCGAAGCGATGCTCGCCGTTTTGATGGGCGGGCGCTCGGCCGAAGAGATTTTCTTGGGACACATTACCACCGGCGCCGGCAACGACATCGAGCGAGCCACGGATCTGGCGCGCAACATGGTCTGCGAATGGGGCATGAGTGAGCTCGGGCCGCTGGCGTATGGGAAAAAGGATGAGGCGATTTTCCTCGGCCGCGAGATTACCCAGCATCGCGACTACTCGGAAGATACGGCGATTCAGATCGATAAGGAAGTAAAGCGGATCGTCAACGGTGGTTATGAGAGTGCGAAGAGGCTGCTTTCGAATAATCGCGAGACGCTCGAGCGTATTGCGCAGGCTTTGCTGGAACGTGAAGTGATCGACGCAAACGAAGTGAAGATGCTGATGGAAGGCAAACCGCTGCCGGAAAAGCCGCGGACGCCTCCGCCTCCGGTGCAAGCTGCGCCAAGCACAGATCCCAAGGTAGTGCGGCCGGAATTGCGGCCGGCGGCCGGATTTACGCGCGGAGAGAATCCAGCGAAGGCTTAGACACGGGCTGGCGGCGGGTATTTTGCCGGTAGGGGCACGATATATCGTGCCCCTACATTTTTTTGGCCCCGATATATTGGACGGGGCTTGGCGGTGACCGCTGCGGGCAAAATGGCGTAGAATGCCGTTATGGGAAAGAAGGAGCCGGACAATCTGCAGGTGACGTGCCCGTGCTGCCAGGCGAAGCTGGTGGTGGACGCGGTGTTTGGAGCGGTGCTGTCGCACGAGGCTCCAGTGAAGGCGGGGCCTAACGTCGACCTGGAAAACGCGCAGGGAATTCTTGCGGAACAGCGGCGTCAGCGCGAGGATAAGTTTGCCGACTCCTTTTTTCAGGAAACCCACAAAGAAGATATCCTCGCCAAGAAATTCGAAGAAGCGATGAAGAAGGCCAAAGACGCACCTGCAGGTAAACCGCTTCGCGATTTTGACTTGGATTAGCGGGACAGGCGTCCCTGCCTGCCTTTTTCTTTTTCCATGCCAGAAAAATGACAGGCAGGAATGCTTGTCCCGCGTGCCAAGAGAATGACAGGCAAGAATGTCTGTCCTACACTCCTAGTTCATTCTTCTCATGACAGCGCGCAAGAAATTCCGGCTGAAGTTGCGCTCGCAGACGCTCGTTCTCGGTCAGCGCACGCTCGTGATGGGCGTGTTGAACGTTACGCCAGACAGTTTTTCTGACGGCGGCAAATACGAGCAGCCTGAAATCGCCGTGGAACAGGCGCTTGCGCTGGAGTCGGCGGGCGCCGATCTTCTGGACATCGGAGGCGAATCCACCCGCCCCGACTCGGAAGCGCCCACGGCTTCGCAAGAGTTGGATCGCATCCTGCCCGTACTGGAAGGGTTGCGGGGCCGGCTAAAGATTCCCATATCGGTGGATACCCGGCGATCCACTATAGCGGAGCTTGCCATTTGCGCTGGCGCACAGATCATCAATGATGTTTCAGGATTGCGAGGCGACGAGCGCATGGCGGAGGTCGCGGCGAAACACAGTGTGCCGCTCATTCTTATGCACATGCGCGGCGAGCCTCGAACGATGCAGCGCGGGCCGTTCGCGCGAGATGTCATGCGCGATGTTGCGTGGGGGCTGCGAGATTCCGTGGCCAAGGCACGGAAGGCCGGCGTTGCGAAGGCGCAGATTATTTTGGATCCGGGGATCGGGTTTGGAAAGAGCTACGCGCAGAACTACGAGTTGATTGAAAAATTGCCGCAGCTCGCCGCGCTTGGTTATCCGCTGCTTGTGGGAACTTCGCGCAAAGGATTCTTGGGGGCAACGCTTGCGCGCGGCGGAAAAGCCGCCTCGCCGGAGGAACGTATCTGGGGCACGGCGGCCACGGTCACGGCAAGTATTTTGGGCGGCGCGCATATCGTGCGTGTGCATGATGTTGCGGAAATGGTGCAAGTCGCGCGCGTCGCCGATTGTGTGGCTCGTCCCGAGCTTCGTGTTCGTTAGCTCCCTCACTTGCTGTTTTTTCCGCTTAGGGTTTGAGCTCGAGGACGTCTGTGGTTTCGCGGTCGACGGACGGCTTGCTGTAGCGCAATGGAAAGTACTGGCCGTGGACCCAGAGCGGCAGCAAATCGTCGTAATGCGGGCTGCCGGGCTGGCCGCTTTGCCCCGGCACATTCACGCCAACGGCGTTGTCCCAGTTGCTCAAATCAAAAATCTCGCGATAACTTGCGCCGGCCAACTGGTCAAAGGAACTTCCACCGAAGTAGGTGGCGTCGACGGTGTCGCCATTGCCGGGCCTCGGAACGGGACCTCTGTTGAATAGCGAGTTGGCGCCGGGAGTAACTCCGCCGAGCGGATGGAAAAAATTGGCGCGGTGCAATTGTCCCCAGGCCCAGTTCTTGGGATCGGGGCCGAGCTTGGCAGAGAGCTTCTCTTCCGCTGCGTGGAGCGCTTGCAAAAGCAAGGCGTCGCGGCTCGCGTCGGTATTAGGGCCAAAGACTGCGGCGCGCGGGCGCGATAGTTCTTCCACTATCCTTGGCGGCGACAATTTCCCGGTGATCTTTTGCGCTTCGGCAGGAATGGCTTGCTTCGTCACGGCGTCGCTCAGTTCGGCAACCCAGAATTCGTAGAGAGTAGCCGCGGTTGAATCGGCCGCGAGGGTGCAATCCCAATCGAGCAAGAGTTTGGCTGCTGGGCTTGGTGCGCTCCCTGCGGCGGGCTTCAGCAACGCCTGCAAAGCCCGCGCGGGCAGAGACACAACGTCATTCTGCAGGTTTTCCATGTCATCGAGAGTAAGTTTGTGTGCGCTTTTTGAGGCGCCACTGAGCACTTCCGTGATGCGCAGGAATCTTTCAGGCGATGCCCACTGAAATCCGACGGAGTAGGGGTAGTTTTCAGGGATCATTTTGTGATTGGCGGAGGCCACAAATCCTGGGGCTGGATTGTAGCTATGTGGCAATTCGGCGTTGGCTACAAAACCGCTCCATTCGTAGCCGCCGTCTTCCGGAACCGGCAAGAGCCCCGTCCAGTTTTTTCGCAGAGGAGCAAGACCGGTCGAATGTTCGCCGATGTTGCCGTCACTGTCCGCGTAGACGATATTCTCCGACGGGACCTTCCAACGGGGCATGGCTTGTTCAAATTCTTGCCAGTTTTGCGCGCGGTCGAGCGCGAGCGAGCCGAGATAGCCGGCTGTGCCCGGCTCCGCGCCGACCCAATGCAACGCCAACGCGCGTTTTCCGTCTTCCCAGAGCACGGGGCCGTGGCGCGTGAATTTCAGTTTCACCGCGACCGAAGACGCACCGCGAACACCGATAGTTTCTGTTTTCACTTCCATGCGGCCCCAGCCGTGCTCGGTTTTATATTGTTCTGGATCGGTGGGGTTCAGCTGCGCGAGGTAAAGGTCCTGCTGGTCGAGGCCGAAAATGGTAAAGCCCCACGCGATTTTCTCGTTGTGGCCAACGGCAACGCCGGGAAGTCCTGGTTCGCCAGCGCCGATCACGTTCCACCCGGGAGCGACAAGATGAACGATGTAGCGCAACGAAGGCTCAGCGATGACGCGATGCGGATCGTTGGCGAGAAAGGGCTTCCCGGTCGCGGTCAAAGAACCGGAAACGGTCCAGTTATTGCTTCCCTGAACGGGGGCTTCAGGAAAGTGGAGGGGCACGTCGCTCCCGACGAGATTTTCCAGAAGCGCCGGTGATAGGCCGGAAAGATCGATGCCGGGAGCCGGGTCGAGCTTCACTGGCGGGTCGAGTTCGAGCAGTTCCGCGGCTTTTTCTGGGCCGAGTAGAGCGACCAACTGGGCGCTATGGAGCTCGCTGGCGCCGTTTCCCGTCACCGAGTAGGCAGCCAAGCGGTTCAGACAGTCTTCCGGCTTCCAGGCTTCGGGTTTGAACCCGGCGAGTTGGAACTCGAGTGGGAGACCGATGCCGCCGGGCTTTTGGATTTCTTCGATGTAGGCGTTGATGCCGGAGGTGAAAGCTTCGAGGATTTCCTTTGTATCGGGAGCATAGCTTTTGTATTCAGCGTTCATGTCGCCGCGATACCGCAGAAGACGGGCGCTGACATCCCGCTTCACGAAAGAAGGTCCAAGGACTTCCGCGAGGCGCCCTTGGCCGGAGCGCTTCCAAAGTTCCATCTGGAAAAGGCGGTCCTGCGCGACGACAAAGCCTTGCGCGAAGAAAAGATCGTGCTCGTTCTGCGCATAGATGTGGGCAACGCCCCAGCGGTCGCGCTGGACGCGGACAGGTTGCTTGAGGCCGTGCACGTTGAGCGTCCCGTGAATTACCGCCAGAGCTGCTTTGGCGCGAGTTTCGAGGCTCGTAGGAGCAGTTTGCGCAGGCGATTGCGCGGAGGCGGCAGCTGCGAGCGCTAGCGTGAGTGCAAGTACCGAAATCGATTTTTTCATCGCGGATTCTCTCGACGGAATGGATTGTGACGGCTGATTTCTCACCGAAGCGCCGCGAGCTTATACTACTCCGCGCCAGGATGCACGGCCTTGCCGCTGAAAGGAATTGGCGGCAACGCCATTTCGCCGCCGGGAGTAAATTGATGCGCTGCTTTAGGATTTTCTTTGCTTCATTACTTCTTTACCTCATTAGTTCCGTTTTTGCCTCAGCCCAACTGCCCCCGGCGAAAGATTCTCTGAGCCCTGTGCAAGCTGCCCAAAGTCCCGCTGCCTGCTCCGTCATTGACGCTTCGAGCTGCGCGCAAGCCGCCGCGAAAATTCTGCCGCAGGTGATGGGACCTTCACCAATGGAAGAAAATCTGCGCCGACTGACGGATGAGATCGGCGGGCGCGTGACCGGATCGCCGGAAATGGCGAAAGCCGTCGAATGGGCCGTCGCCGCATTTCGCGCGGAAGGCGTCGAGGTTCACACAGAAAAATACACGCTGCCCGTGACGTGGACGGAGGGCGAAACGCGGCTGGAATTGCTGGGGCCTGCGAGTTTTCCTGTGCGGCTCAAGGCAGAGGGCTGGTCTCCCGCGGCGCCGGCTGGCGGCATCGAAGCGAGTCTCGTTGATGTTGGTTACGGGACGGAAGAGGACTTTGCGCGGGCAGGATCGACCATCAAAGGCGCGATTTTGCTCGTGCATAGCGATGTCAGTTCGACTTGGGCTGACCTCTTCAACGAATATCTGCGGCCGCCAGGAATTATTCAAAGCGCCCTTAAGAGTGGCGCTTCGGCGATTCTGTGGATGGGTGCGCGCGAGCGGCTGCTGCTTTATCGGCATACGAATTCGTTGACAGGGGCAATCGACAAGATTCCGCAGGCAATTGTGGCGCGCGAGGACGCTATGCGCTTGGCCCGGACCGCGGCCGCATATCCGGGGAAAGTGCGCCTGCGGTTCAACATGCCCAACAAAATCGGCGGACCGATCGAACAGGAAAATGTTGTGGGCGAGATTCGCGGCTACGAGAAGCCGGATGAGGTGGTGATTCTCGGAGCGCATCTGGATTCATGGGAGCTGGGAACGGGCGCACTGGACAACGGATGCAACGCGGCGCTCGTCGTCGAAGCCGCACGCGCCATCAAGGCCACTGGATTGCTGCCGCGGCGCACCATTCGCTTCGTTCTCTTCAGCGGCGAAGAGCAAGGAACCATCGGCTCTTATGAATACGTAAAGGAGCACCGCGGGGAGATGGACAAAATTCGCGCCATGATCACGTTTGACGCGGGGAGCGGGCGCATGACTGGCTATTCGCTAGGCGGGCGACGCGACATCGATGCCGGCGTCCGCGAAGCGCTGAGGCCGCTGGAATCCTGGGGCGCAAACAATCACACTCAGGACGCTTCATTCGGGACGGACAACCTCGATTTTCTACTGGAAGGCGTGCCAAATCTGGTGGCTAATCAGAAAGTGTCGAACTATCTGGAAAATTATCACGCCGCATCAGACACGCTGGACAAAGTGGACATCCGCGAGCTGAAGCTGAACACGGCGCTAGCAGCTCTGACGGCCTGGGGCATCGCCGATCGCACCGAGCCCCTCGGCAAGCGCCTAACGCGCGCTGAACTCGACCTCCTCGTCAAGGAAACTGGCCTTGACCAGCAGATGAAGCTTCTCGGCTACTGGGACGCCTGGCAAAGCGGCGCCCGCGGCCGAAAGCCCTAAAGCTCTTTTCTCGTCCAAACCCGGGGACGCCCGGTGCTTTAGCAGATAGTCCACTCTTAGACAGCATCTCGCATCTTAGGAATTGCTTCCCGTTATACTGGAAGTGTGAATAATCCCCCTCTTGACTCGATGAATTCGAAGACGGTGCGCGTACTGGCGCTGGATTATGGGCGCGCCAGAATCGGCCTGGCCATCGCCGATTTAGAGACGGCCCTGGCGCGGCCGTTGGGGACCCTGGATCGCATCAACCGCAACGAAGACATGCGGCGGCTGCGGGAACTGGTGCGCGAGCATGGCGTGCATCAAATTGTAGTAGGACTCCCGCTGCGTCTGGATGGAACACGCGGCGATATGGCGGAAGAGGCGGCGCGGTTCGGGGAGCGCGTGCACAAGCAGCTTGGTTTGCCTGTGGAGATGGTGGACGAGCGGCTGACAAGCTGGGAAGCGGAGCGATTGCTGGAAGAACATCAAGGCAGGACCATTCACGCCACGTCTGGCAAAAAAAGAAAAAAGGAAAACGAAAAGACGGGCGTGGACGCACTGGCCGCGGCTTTGATTTTGAAAGAGTATCTGGACCGGCGGCAGGCCGTGCAAGACGCGAAGTGAATCATATGTGCTTGGGATTCGCGAGGCTAATTTGAAGAAGGTCTTACTACTCATTTTGGTGCTGATGCTGGCTGCGGCGGCGGCCGGAGCATGGGGATGGTATTGCATCACGAAACCTTATCAAGGGTTCGCGGGCGGAGGCGTATTCGTGACGGTGCCGCACGGGGCCTCGAGCCGCGGCGTGGCTCGAATGCTGGAAAGTAACGGCGTAGTGCGAAGCGCTATCGCGTTTGAAATCTATGCGCGGCGGCATCCACGGCGATCGCTCGAAGCTGGGGAATATTTTTTCGACCGCGCCGTAACTGGCCGCGAGGTTTTCTGGAAGCTGGCGAAGGGTGAGGTTTACGAGATTCCGTTTACTGTTCGAGAAGGCGAAACTCTCTACGACATCGCGCATGATCTCGAGGCCGGCCATTTTCTTCTTGCCGACGATTTTGTGAAAGCAGCCAGCGATCCGATGATGGTTCGCGACATTGATCCTCACGCGTTGACTCTCGAGGGTTATCTCTTCCCCGCCACATATCAGCTGCCGCGCCATCCGGTCGCCGTTGAACTGACCGCGGCAATGGTGAAGAAATTCAAGGAGCAATGGGCGCGCATTGCGCCGCCGATGGCGGGAGACGACAAAACACGGCTTGCGTCCGGCTATCCCATTTCTTCGATCGTAACTCTGGCATCTCTGGTGGAACGCGAAACACCCAAGAGGGATGAGCGGCCTCTGGTCGCGGGAGTGTTTGAGAATCGCCTGCGCAAGGACATGATGCTGCAATGCGACCCAACGGTGATCTACGCTCTGGAACAAGAAGGCCGTTACAACGGGACACTGACCGGAGCAGACCTGCACGTGCATTCGCCCTACAATACCTATGAACACACAGGATTGCCGCCGGGGCCTATCGGCAACCCGGGAGAAGCATCCTTGCGAGCAGCGTTGCAACCGGCCCAAACGGACTATCTCTATTTCGTGGCCAACACGCAGGGCGGACATTTTTTTAGTGCGACACTGGAAGAACATAACCGGAATGTGACAAAGTACCGCCGTCTGCTGGCGGGACTACCGGCCGATCCTCCGCCTCCCCCGCCACAAAAGCCGACACCGGCACGCAGCAAAAAGAAGGCACACGCCAAACCGCGTAAAGGCACCGCTTGATGAGTGATTTGCAAAAATCGAAGAAGGATCTGATTCTCGAAACAGCCCGGGAGATTGGCGCATCTAAATGGACGCTCGCGGAGATCGATCAGCTGCGCCGGCGGCTGCATGCGGAACATGGCGAAGCCGGGAAGACAAGTTCGGAATACATCGGGGACGTCTTGAAAAGCGCGGGTTGGAAAGTGCTGCTTACCTTGCAGGAAGAAGCTGAGGAGCAGTACGAAGAAGAGTTCGAAGATCTGCTGCACTTCAAGACGCTGGAAGATGCGGAAGTCAGCATCATGCGGTTGGATGAGCTGATGCGGAAGTTTCACTCGCACGGCGAGCATGCCGCGGTCGAACGCGTCTTGGGAATAGCGCGCCTCGGAAAACGGCGGGCTGAGATGATTGCGCGAAACCAGAAAGTGGAAGCCGGCAAGCGCGCGGAAAAAGAGGAGATCGCCAACTGGTTTCGCATCTGGCTCGAGACTCCCGATGCTTTTTTCGATTGGCTGGACGTGCGGAAGCAGACTCCCGATTTTCGAACGAGATTTCCGCAAGCGGAGACTTTGGAATGAGTCTTCCCCCCGGCGCGGCGCCTGACGCGCTCAAATTGCCTCCCTTTTCGCTAGACGTGGAAGCGCTGGACCTCGGGCCGGGTGTGAGAGCGGTGGGGCTCGAACTGGTCGAAACGGAAAACCGGGAGCCCGTTCGGGGCAAGAAGGCAGCGGAGGTTTGGTCGGCGCTCTTCCCTGCCCTGGCGCTCGAGGATTATTACGTCGTTGATTTTTTCAGCCACGTCGATCGCGTTCAGGAGTTTTGCAGGGCGCGGAACATTGAGTTTCGCGAAGCCGGCGTACGCTGCGTGGTCCTTCCCCAGCCGCGGCACGGCCAGCTATTCCAGCTTTTCGAGCGCTTCGAAGGGGAAACTTTTGGAATACGCGCTGGAGCCGCAACGGAAAAGCCCGATGCCACGCTCGAAGGCGACCTCTCGAAGCGCGGTGTGGATGCTTACCAGTCGGCCTTCGAACGGTACACTTTTTGCGGTGTCTGCGAACCGGAAGATGGTTGGGTGACGTTGCTCAGCGCGACGCTCTGGGCCAGCGAAGTGATACGCCGCGTTCGGCCGGCGGTGCAACGCTTCGATATCTACATCGCCCGCCCGCAATAGGGTTCCCGCTTCGCAGTTCTAGGCCTCTCCCCAAATCTCTCCCAGCACGCGCTGGAAATTCGCTCCCAACACTTTCTCGATCACGGACGATGGCTGCCCGCGGCTGGCAAGTTCTTCCGCGATGATCTGCATGTGATCCGGCCCATCCAGATCGGGTACGTAGGGATAACGGTCTTCGCCCGGTGCGCCGATACCCAGTTTTTTGCGGCGCGCGATGTCGGCGTCGAAATCCGCTTTCTGGGCCGGTGTGAGAACAACTTTCTCAATCGAACCGTCGGAACCGATGCCGACATGATCCGTGCCGCAAACATGGATGGCATGGATCAGATGATCGAGCACGTGCTGGCGCGTGGGCACGGTGGGCGAGGCAACCAGGTAAGGCATGAGATACACACCGAAATAGCCTCCACGATCCGCCAGGGATTTCAGAATCTCGTCGGGCTTGTTGCGGGGATGAGCGTAAACGGCGGCGCATCCTGAATGGGAGATGAGCACCGGCTTCGTGGAGGCGGCGATTCCTTCGGAGGTGGTGCGATAGCCGCTATGGCTAAGATCGACGGCCACGCCGATTTCGTTCATTTTCTTAACGGCCGCGATTCCGGCTTTGCTCAGCCCGGCATTCCCCGGTTCGAGGCAGCCGTCCCCAAAAATGCTGCGATTGTTGTAGGTGAGCTGCATGATCCGTACGCCGAGGTTGCGAAAAAAATTAATCCGCTCGGGGTTCTCCTCCAAAAACGCTGTGTCTTGAAAACCTGGAAGGATGCCGAGCTTGCTGTCCCGCTTGGCGCTGGCGATATCCGAGTGTTTGCGAACAATAGTGAATGCGTCCGGATACTTTTCCACGAGAGCTTCGAGCGAAGCGAGGTTCTCAAGCGTTCCGTCAAGAGTGCGTTCTGAGATCGTGCAATTGACAGCGGTTATCCCAGATTGCTGAACGGCAGCTAGCAGCTCAGGGCTGGGAGATGCGACCAGATGCCCGAACGGGCTGCAGAGGGAATCCATGACCACCGCGCGTTTGTACAGTTCCGCGATGTCGTCCGGAGCGCTCGCAAGCGGCCACGCAAAGAGACGAGGAGCGACGAGCGCTCCAGCGGAAAGCCGCAGAATAAATCCATGAAATTCTCGACGGTTCAAAGAGGTCTCCTCTGTTGGCAAGGTCCACAATCGAAGGCCGCAGTATACAACGCAGCTCGTTCTCCGTGCCCTCTGTGCCTTTGTGACCCCTGCGTTAATTCTTTCTTTTGTTGGAGTTGCAGCTGGCAGCTCCGCCTCAGATTCTCAGGCTTAGCATTCGCAGTCTACCCGCTCCTTCGTTCATAATGATGAGTGGCACTTGGTTGACGCCTGTAAACATGGTTGTTAGATTGCTTCGTTTGTACCTAAAGGGGCGGAAGAGACGGATGCGGCGTGGGTTGGCGTGCATGGCAGGGGTGACAGTGGCGGCGATTTCTTGCGGCTGCGGCGGCGCTGTCAGCACTAAGCATAACGTCGCACCCACGCAAATCGTCGTCGCAAAGGATGCCACCCGCGAGGAGTTGCTCGAGAAATACAACACGATGGCGAAAAGCGTGAAAAGTGTGAACGCCACCGTCGAGCTAAAACCCATAGGCGGCTCAAATTACAGCGGAGTGATCGAGGAGTATCACGAGGTGAAAGCGTTTCTCCTGGCGGAGCGGCCAGCCTACATCCGGATGATTGGGCAAGCGCCGGTGATTGGCAAGACGGTTTTTGACATGGCCAGCGACGCGGATTCGTTTCGCGTGTCGATCCCCTCCAAAAACAAATTTCTTGTGGGGTCCATCGCGCTCGAACGGACCAGCAGCAAGCCCATCGAAAATCTCCGGCCGCAGCATCTTCTGGACGCGCTGCTTTGGAGCGAAATCCGCAAGGAAGAAGACGTGCTCTTTGAAGAGTTCAACGACGAAAAGGCGCGCTATTATGTGCTGACGGTTTTGCGTGGCGGTTACCAGAGAGAAATTTTGAGGAAGATATGGTTTAACCGTACCGATCTACAGGTCGCGAGATTGCAAGAGTTTGGACCGAAGGGTGCCTTGCTTTCTGACGTGCTCTATTCCGATTGGGAGCCGCTTGTCGGCGATCAGAAACAGATAGCGGATGGCGCGCCCGCTGTTACGGCTTTCCCGCACGCGATTCAAATCACGAGGCCCCACGATGATTACCGGTTGGACTTACATGTGACCAAACTTACGCTAAATGAAGACATTCCCGCGGATCGGTTCAAGCTCGAACAGCCGGCGGGTTCGGAACTGGTTCACGTTGGCGAAGACACGGCGGAGAAAAAACCATGATGGGCGAGCTGATTGTCCGCAACCTGCTCCACCGGCCGCTGCGCACATTGATTGGCGTGCTCGCCGTGGCCGTGGAAGTGGCGCTGGTCGTGTTGATAGTGGGATTGACATCGGGAATGCTATCGGAGACAGCCAAGCGGATTGAAGGAATCGGAGCGGACGTCATGGTCCAGCCACCCGCGGCTTCTTTCTTAATCGGAATAACCGGGGCACCCATGCCCATCAAGATCGGTGACAAATTGGCGGAATTGAAATACGTTCGATCTGTTGCGCCAGCTCTCTTGCAATTCAGCTCCCAGGGCGGCGTGGATGTGGTTTACGGGATCGATCGGGATAGCTTCCGCGCGGTGTCCGGAGGATTTGTATTTCTGCAAGGGCGCGACATGGAGGGGCCGGACGACCTCCTGGTTGACGACTTGGCGGCATCGGCGAAACACATTCAAGTCGGAGATACTTTCAGGCTTCTAAACCATGACTGGCGTGTGGTGGCCATCATCGAGCACGGAAAAGGCGCGCGGTTATTTGTTCCTCTGGCCACGCTTCAGGACTTGGTCGGCGCTCCGGATAGAGCGACAATTTTTTGGTTGAAGTGCACGCGTCCGGAGCACACGGATGATGTGATGGACGAGATTCGCCACCTCTTGCCGGGCTACACGGTCCGTCCCGTGAGTGCAATGTTGACCTTGATGACTTCGACGAACATTCCAGGCTTGCAGACCTTTATCAACGCGATGATCTCGTTGGCTGTCGCCATCGGATTGCTGGTGATTTTTTTGACGATGTATACGACCGTGCTTGAGCGGACGCGCGACATCGGGGTCCTGAAATCGCTTGGCGCCGGCCGAGCGTTCATCGTTCGCGCGCTTATGACAGAATCAGCGGGCCTTTGCCTGCTGGGCATTGTGGCTGGGGCCGGACTGAGTTATGCGGGGCGCGCCGCATTTCACACCGGGTTCCCTACATTACCCATTGACATAACGCTCGGATGGGTTCTTCGCGCTGGCGGGATTGCGCTGGCGGGAGCGATGCTCGGGGCCAGCTATCCCGCGTGGATGGCAAGCCGTAAGGACCCTGTCGAAGCGCTCTCTTACGATTGAGAATCAGAGGAATACCGAGGGCTGCAGAGACGCGGACGAACAGCGATGTTAGAAGGGAAAAAACGCCGCGAACGCACGCAGCGGCTAGGCAGAGATGGCAATCACAGCTACAATACAGCAACCTGCCGAAGGGCTGATTGTCCCAGGAAAAAAGAGCTTGGAGCCGATACTTAAAACAGAAAATTTGTGGAAGCTCTACCATACAGGGAAAGTGGATGTCCCCGCGCTGCGAGGTGTGAACTTTGCCGTGGCACCCGGCGAATCCGTCGCGGTCATGGGACCCTCAGGTTGCGGGAAATCTTCTCTGCTGTATGTGATTGGCGGGCTGGCGCAGGCCTCCAAGGGCCGCGTCCTGGTGGATGGCAACGACTTAACGGCTATGAGCGATGCCGAGCGCACCAAGCTGCGGCGAAGCAAAATTGGGTTTGTCTTCCAGCGATTTAACCTCTTGCCGACACTGACTGCCAAAGGCAATATCGCCATTGCGCAGTTCATCCATGGGGATGGGTTTGACCCTCACCGCTTTGATGTTGTGACCAGCTTACTGGGGCTTGCGGGGCGCCTGCAACATAAGCCGTCGGAACTTTCCGGTGGCGAGCAGCAGCGCGTCGCGATCGCTCGGGCGATTATCAACGAGCCAAAAATTCTGCTGGCCGACGAGCCCACGGGCAATCTGGATTCAAAAAACTCGGAAGCTGTGCTGCAAATGCTTCGGCAGCTCAACAAAGATTTGGGCCAGACGATCGTCATGATCACGCACAATCCCGAAGCCACGACGTATTTTGACCGCGTCGTGCACATGCGGGATGGCGTGATTGTCGACGGGGTTCCTGCGGATTGAAATGGCGAGTCTCGGACAGATTTTCTCGAAGACGTTTTTCTGGGCGTACGAGCGCGGCACCTGGCAGTATGACGCCGCGGTCATTCTGATTTTGATATTTGTGCTGGCGACCCCCCGCGCGTGGTTCCACGACCAGCCGCAGATGGGTCTTCCCGCCAACAGTCCCGGGCAAGTGGTGCTGGTTAACGAGGAAGGCGGGAACAAAACCTATCGCGTCGATGCGCGCATCCTCGCGCCTCCCGAGCAGACCCCCGCGCTGGAAAATGAATTGCACAACGCATTGCAGAAGGCGCTCCCGGAACTCGGCAACAAGCGTTTCACCATTTCCAAAATCGAGCCGGTGCGCGACGAGCAGGGCACGGTGATTGCCTACCACGTGGAAATCCATCACTAGAAATAGAAATTCGGCCTTAGGAACAAACTTGCATCCAAACCGCGAGACCCCGACGGTAACTTTGGGCGAAGTTCGTGCATCTCTATCTATATGCTAGGATTTGAGAGAACTTAGCGAGCCGCATAATCGGGTACGACGAGGGGCTTCTATTGACCAAAAGGCGTTTGATTCCATGGATTTTTTCGCTCGGAGCGATGGCCATTGCCATAGGCGCGGGCGCCGCGCAGACTCCGTCGA
This sequence comes from Candidatus Acidiferrum sp., assembly GCA_035272765.1. Classification (GTDB taxonomy): domain Bacteria; phylum Acidobacteriota; class Terriglobia; order Acidiferrales; family UBA7541; genus Acidiferrum. The sequence goes on along the minus strand of DATEQG010000009.1, from coordinate 17,199 downwards.
AATGGACGATCGAAAGCGTGCTGGCGATGATGGACAGGTCCGCGAAGGGTTTTCGCAGCCTCACAGCAGACATTGAAAACATAAAGTACACGGCCGTAGTGAAGGATACGTCAACGGAGACGGGAAAAATTTGGGTCCGGCATGATCAAAAAATGCGCATTGAATTCACCAAACCCGAGCCGCGCACGATATTGCGCACGGGCAATTCCCTATTCCTCTACAATCCCAAACTTAATCGCGTGGAAGAATATGACCTTGGCAAAAACAGTGCAATGGTGGATCAGTACATTCGTCTCGGCTTTGGAACAAAGAGTGAAGATTTGAAGAAAAGCTACTTGGTGACGGTCACCGGCGAGGAAGAACTAGACAAGAGGAAAACTGTTCTGTTGGAGCTGACGCCGAAATCCGAACAGATGCGCAACCAGATCACACGGATTCAGATGTGGATCGACGAAGCTACCTGGCTGCCGATTCAGCAGAAGTTTTATGAGACCGGCTCAGGCGATTACATTTTGTTCCACTACACGAATCCCTTAGAAGACCTCAAGATCAACGAATCCGAGTTTAAGCAAGATTGGCCCAAGAACGCCAGCCACGAAAAACCGCACGTCTAGACCATTTACTTCGCCGCGGCTCGCTCTGAGGCCAGCAATTGCTCTTTGCGCGTCAGACCCCAGCGATAGCCCGCCAGATTTCCATCTTCGCGAATAACCCGGTGGCACGGCACCACGATCGAAACGGGATTAGTAGCGCAGGCGCGGGCCACCGCGCGAACGGCTTTGGGACGTCCTAGCGCGCGGGCCACTTGCGAATACGTGCGCGTCGTTCCGCGCGGAATGCGCTGCAATTCCTGCCAGACGCGCCGTTGAAAGGCCGTGGCCTGCAAATCCAGAGGCAGATCGACTTGCGCCGGCTTGCCTTCGATGCGTTGGACAATTTCGCGTACCCAGCGCTGCACGCTCCCGGTGGCCGGTGAGATTTCAGCGCGTGGATATTCCTCGCGCAATTCTGTGACGAGTTTGTTTTGCGCGTCTCCCAGATAGACTGCAGAAACACCGCGTTCCGTAGCGGCGACCAAAACTTTCCCGAGCGGTGACTTCGCAATGGTGTATTCGATTTTCATACCCTTTCCTCCCTTTTGATAAGTTGCTGGCGTCATTCCCAGCTGTGCGTTGCTGCGTTCATAGACGCGGCTGGACGAGCCGTAGCCGGTCTCGTAAAGCGCGTCGGTGATTTTTTTTCCTGAGCGAAGCAAACTCTTGAAACGCTTGACGCGCAGGGCCTCCGCGAGTTCGCGAGGAGCCAAGCCGGTGACTTGGCGGAAGGCGCGGCGAAGCGTTCCGGCATTCGAATTCAGCTCTTTTGCAATTTCGGAAAGCCGTACGCCCTCTTCCGCCGATTGTGAAAGATATTTCGCGGCGCGCGCGACGAGGGCTGCCGAAGCGGCTACTTCATTGGGGCGGCAGCGAAGGCAAGCCCGGAAGCCTTGTTTTTCCGCTTCTTCGCGCGTGTTGAAAAAAATTACATTTTGCCTCAACGGGCGCCTGGCCGGGCAGGAGGGCCTGCAATAGATGTGCGTCGAGCGGACAGCCAACACGAATTTGCCATCAGCGCGCGCGTCTCGTTCAAGTGTCGCCCGCCAATATTTCGCTGCTTTGCGGGGCGAAACTTGTCTGGCCGCGTTTGCGTTCGAATTGTTCATCGTTTGCATGGTACGAAAATAGCGCAGCGTTTGAATCAAATCTATCCGGAAAGACTCGCCAAAGTAGATTCAAACGAAAGAGTGATGGAATGCCATCAGCGAGAAGTGGAGAAAGGTGACCCATTGTAGGGGAGGGGCCTGCCCCTCCCTCTGCATCTGCATCGCCCAGACATACTAGATGGAAGCTTAGGCTTCGCCGGGGTGAGGCAGAACTTCAGCGGCTTCAACTGAATTTTTGTGCGGGGCTGTAATTACCAGGAGGACGGCGGTAAGGATGACGGCAGCGGCGAGAGCTGTGCGCAGTGTGATGGTCTCGCCGGCTCCGAGCCAGCCGAGAAATAGCGCGACGACTGGGTTAACGAATGCATACGTGCCAACGCGGGCCGCGGTGCTTTTCTTGAGGATGTAGACATAGGCCGTGAAGCCGACCCCCGATCCGAAGATGATGAGATAACTAATTGCGATCCAGGAACGCGCGGTAATAGCCGCGAGATGCAGCTGCCGGCCCTCGCCCGCCAGCAAACCCACAATCCAAAGTGCGGCTCCGCCCGCTAGACTTTGCATGGCGACTCCAAGCAGCGGAGAGCTCGGAAGATCGTGGTGTTTCGAATAGATGGACCCCCAGGCCCAGGCAAAGGAAGCGACGACAAGAATCCCCGCGCCGGCCGGATTAACGCGCTCCGAGCCCCCCAGGTGGGCTGGACCAACCAACAGGGCTAAACCGCCAAATCCCAGGATGAGACTGGCGACAACTCTGGGCACAGGCCGGATTCCGCCTGGGCGCAGCCAATCGAGCAGCACCATCCAGAAGGACACCAGCGCCACGATTAAGGCAGCCACACCTGTGGGGAGGGTCCGCTCGGACAAGCAGACTCCTCCGTTGCCCACGAGAAGGAGCAAGAGTCCGGTAATGAGAGCGGTACGCCACTGCGTGGGAGTAGGCCGAATCCCGGTTTTCCAACGCAAGAAGGGATAAAGGACAAGTCCCACCGTCAGGTGGCGGGAAGCAGCGAGCAAAAGCGGAGGAAACGACTCGATCCCCACCGCGATGGCTAGGTAAGTCGAGCCCCAAATCACATAAACGGCGGCGAAAGCGGCGATGAGGAGTATGGCATCGCGTTTCTCGGGGTCGTGCGACAAGGTCTCAGAAGAAGGCTTACTTGTAGTTGGGTGGACGATCGGAGTGGGCATTCCGTTGAGCCTGAAAAATCGAGAGTAGAGGCACCAGGGCGAGGTGTCGAGCACCATATTGGACGAAGTTATTCACAGAACAGTGAGAAAGCCGCTGCGCAGGTCTGGTACTATTACCAAGTGTTTGAGCTTAGGACACTTCGAACGTTTTCCACAGGTTGACGTCTGGGGTCTTAGATGGCATTTTATCCACCCACTCACCAAGGTTGGGGACCGGGGCAAGTTCAAGGGCAAGTGTAGTCGGGGCAATTGCCGTCGGGCCAGGAATGGCAGCGACGAAGTGGTATCTCTGAGGGCTAGATGGGCGCGACGAACCGCGCAACATCCATTCGGTCGGGGGAAACGGAAGCAAGCAGGGCCAAGCTGGCGCCGCCTTTGCCAGAAGTAGTGGCGGAACCGGTGCGGGTGCCTGCTCTGCGCGTGGCGCCATTGCTCACGCCAGGACAGCCGCGCCGTTTTGTGCGCGTCCCGACGCATGCTGTGGGCGTGAACCACGAGCAGCGCGAATATCCGCGCGCTTCCCTGAAACTCCCCTTGCGCTTGCGCAGCGTGGGAGACCGCGCAGAAGATTTTCCCGTAACCCTCGTGACACGCGACATCAGCTCGACAGGCGTCTTCTTTCTTTGCCCCAAAGAGATTGCCGTTGGCGCTTTAATCGAGCTAGAAATCGTGCTGGTCAGCCGTCCCATGGGCCACGGCAGCGTGGTTATCGTGAGCACGGCCCGCGTGCAACGTATCGAGCCCGCGGCCATGCCTGGATGGTACGGCGTGGCGGCTGCCTTTGATGATGTGCATTTCGACCGGGATGATGGCGTACCTTCCCGATTCCTGCGTCCTTGATAGCGGTATTCCCAGAACTCAAATAGCCGCTTTTCCGGAAGTGGCTTACCTCATTCCAACCGAGCGCGGAAAAACTGTGCGCCAAAATGAAAAGGCGTTTGAGAAGATGCTCCAAGCTCAGCGAGCGATAAAGAAAAGATCCGACGAAGTCCTGCTCCATCCATGGATAGATTGAGGACTTATCAGACTGGGAGTGTGGCTCTCAGCCCTGTCGCTCATGTGAAGCGAATAGCCATTGGCCAGGTAAGAAGGGATGTCCCGGGAATCGGTGACCGGAATATACGGGCCTTCCTTTCCCAGTTGGACGTGGTATCGGTCGTCTTTGAATCGGTGCGGAAGCAAACGCGTTCCGCGCTTTTTACCGCGAGAGACAGTAGCAAACAGCATGGAGTTCCTCCCAGCAAAGTAAAGCAACGCCTATTCTACAAACGGGGAGGTTGAGCTGGTAAGTGGTGGACCTGTGGAAATATGTGCATCGTTTTTTGGTTGTTGTATCCGGCACAGCTTCCGTGAACTGCTAGGATCGGAGCTTTGCTACTCTAGGTCGTGATGGCTTCCCTTAAAAATAATATTGTGCGGGGCGTGCTGTTTGATTGGGACGGCACGCTGATTAATTCTTACGCCGCGGATTCCTCGGCGTACTTGGCCATGTTTCGCGAGATGGGGATTCCGTGGGGATTGGAGGAGCTGGCGCAGCATTATTCGCCGAATTGGTACCGCGTGTATCGGGCCGCAAAGTTGCCGCGGGCGCGGTGGGACGATGCGGACCGGGCGTGGCGCGCGCAGTATGCCAAGCATTCTCCCCGGCTGATTGCCGGGGCGCGGCAGGTGCTTGCGCGCCTCGGGCGGGCACATCACCTGGGTTTGGTTACAAGCGGCGACCGGGATCGCGTGGCGCGACAGTTGAGAATGTTTCGGCTCTCGCGAGTGTTTGCGGCGCGCGTTTGCAGCGGCGACACTCCGGAAAAGAAACCCCATCCTGCTCCGCTGCGGCTGGCTCTGGAGAAACTTTGTCTGAAGCCTTCTGCTTGCGTGTACGTGGGAGATTCACCGGAGGATTTGGAGATGGCCAAGAGAGCGGGAGTGCGGGCCATCGCTGTACTTGGACCATTTCCGACGGAGAAGAGACTACGAGCGGCGCGGCCGGATTCTTTGCTCGAATCGATTCGAGAATTGCCGGACGCGCTGAAAAGCATGGCCAGCTAAGGCTTGCGTACTGATTGTAGGGGACGGGCTTGCCCGTCCCGCCGTCCCATCCAGAGTGCGCGGTTTCAAGGATTCGGTTTTACCGGAGCAGCTGGCTGGTCGGCGGGCGGAGGCGTTGCGGCGGAAGCTGGTTTGTACTCGGTCCATTTGATCACCAGGCGGACCTGAATATTCGCATCCTTGAGATTGAGCGTATCGTCGGAACGCATATAGTTGGGGAGCCAGTATTTGCCGTCGACATTTTCTCGATACGTTTCGAAAATGTTGAATGGCATCGTTGCCGAGCGCATGTCCCCGAGATCGTTCACCCACTTACCATAAGTTTTCACGACTTCGAGGTACGCGGCGTCAACCCAGACTAGTCCATCGAAATAGTAATGCGCGCGCTCGACGGTTTTAGGCTTTACCTGGAAAATGTAGCAATCAACTTCGTCGACGAGTTCCTTCCCCAGGTATTTCAAATCGTATTTCGCAAGTTGGGCAGTTGTGAGTGGGTAGGCCGGCATGCGTGCCAGCGACTGGAAATCTTCCGGGCCCATCTCAAGAAAATGCAGGGTAGATTGAGGTCTTTCGAGGGTTTTTTCGTAGATTTTGCCGTCCGGGCCAGGCTTTGCTTCGATGACTAGCGAAAGTTCACCTGAGGGTTTGCCATCGGGGCCGAACTCCTGGAGCCGAACCGTTTTTTTATAGGAATATCCCGCGCGGGCAGCGATGTATTGATCTTCTTTTTGCGAAAAGCGTTTGATGATTTCCTCCGGGGGAATGGAGGGGGGAGCTGGAGGGACAGGTTCCGTACCGACGCGGTGGATGTCGTGCTCCGGGGGCGGCGTGAGAGGACCTTGCTGAGCAACACAGGCCGGGCTAGCTGGAAGCGAGAAAACAAACGCACAAAGAAAAAAAGTGGCACGTCGTACCCCTCGGCAAGAGTTGCAGCGAGAACGATGGGCTTGCGGGTTCATGGCAAATAGGATGCGCCTTGCGCGACGAAAAGCAGCTTCGGCGGCTCGGCGAACCTGATTGAGTTTAGCGCAACTTCCCTGAGGGTGTCCTGTTCGCCGCAGCGTTCGACTGGAAGTCATCTCACAAATCCTTTTTCGGGGGTCGGAGCTTTAGCTCCGACGTCGATGGCCAGCAAAACGGGGGCTTTAGCCCCTGAGGAAATTCCTGACTCCACCTCGTAGGCCTTTCATGAGATTAGTTCTACCCTCAGAGCCAGCGAGTCGCGTCTCAGCAGAATCCGAGATGTCTCTGCTACAATTCCGAAGTTCGTGGACGACGAGAAACAAACCAGACGCTATTTCGTCTCTGGAATCGTGCAGGGCGTGGGATTCCGCTTTTTTGTGCAGCGCGAGGCGGAGAAGCTGCGCGTCGGCGGTTACACGAGGAATCTCTTTGACGGCAGAGTCGAAGTGCTTGCCGTCGGATCTCCGGCACAGCTCGATGCGATGAAGAGGGCGCTCGAGCGTGGGCCACGATTTTCGAGCGTATCTGGCGTCCGGGAAGAGCAAGCACAGCACTCACCGCAATATGGAAAAGAATTTGTGATCGAGCCCGACGCATGAGTAGAACGTCTGAGAAAGATGACCAAGGGGAGCCGTCTGAATGGATGATTTGAAAAAACTGATTCGCGAAGTGCCGGATTATCCCAAGCCGGGGATTCTCTTTTACGACCTTACAACGCTCTTAAAGGACAAAACAGGATTTCATTCGCTCATTGACCGTCTCTGCGATCACTACAAAGGTCGGACGATTGATGTCGTCGCAGGCATCGAAGCGCGCGGTTTTATTTTTGCGCCCGCACTGGCGTATCGCCTGGGGGCGGGTTTCGTGCCGGTACGAAAGCCCAAAAAATTGCCTGCGAAGACCGCGAGCGTCACCTACTCTCTTGAATATGGGACAGACACGCTCGAGATTCACGAAGACGCCGTAAAGCCGGGGCAAAGTGTGATTATTTGCGATGATCTCCTCGCTACAGGCGGCACCGCCGCAGCGACGGCGAAGCTCATCGAAAAGCTAGGCGGAAAAGTGGAAGGCGCTGCGTTTGCAGTCGAGCTCACCTTTCTCAATGGCCGCTCGAAACTCAATGGCCTGGATATTTTCTCGCTCATTCAATACGACAAGTAGGCTGCCCTCTCTAGTGAGAGGCCCCAGGAGACGCTGTTAGTAGCTTCCAGAGAAAAAACAAAACAAAAAGCGCAATCACTCCGAAATGGATTAGCAACACCCATTTCGGGTAAGGCGAAGTGGAAGCCATGGTCGGCCGTGATTCGATGGGTTGAGCCCGGATACGTTCCAGAATCTCAAGTGGAAGGACATCAGCGCCTAATCGGTGCGCCCAGTAGACTGGTGCCACTTTCAACGGGTTAAGCAAGAAGACGAGCACGCGCTTTCGCTTAAGCCCGCTTTTGATCACCGCTCTCAGCTTGAAACCTATCCACTGTATTTCCAGGACATCTGCCCAATCGACAGTCTTGAAGCGAAAATAAAGCCGATAATGGATGCCAATGCTATCCACAGTGCCGGTGGCGACTCTTCCGAGGAAGAAGCACATCACTAAGAACGCGCCGATAATGGAGTAGAGATTCGCTAAGAAAAAGTTGGTCCCCGAAACCAGATAGATCACCTTGGCACAAATTACCGCGATAAGCGCCTGCGCACCGCGCGTCAGGACCCAAAGAGGCTGAAAATCAATCTGTTCAGGTCGACGTCCGTTGGGCTGGTCATTCTCCACGGCCACTCCTTATACTACTTTCGGTTTCCAGCATTCCGCTGGCGGAGGGCTTCAAAGAGGACGACGCCTGCGGCTACGGACACGTTGAGCGATTTCACGGGGCCTGTCGTGGGTAGCGAGACGACGAAGTCACAGCGTTTGCGCGTTAGGTCGTGGAGACCTTTGCCTTCTCCGCCGAGCACGATGCCTACTGGCGATGTGTAATCCGCTTCGGTGTAACTCTTGTCGGCGCGCTCATCGAGGCCGATGAGCCAGTAGCCTGCTTCCTTTAGCTCTTCCATGGTTTGCGCGAGATTGGTGACCTTCGCGACCGGCAAATGCGCGATGGCGCCTGCGGAAGCGCGCGCGACTGTATCCGTGAGGCCAACCGCGCGGCGTTCTGGAATGATTACTCCATGCGCGCCTGCGGCGAGAGCCGTACGAATGACGGCGCCGAGATTGTGCGGATCTTCCACGCCATCGAGTAGAACGATGAGCCCTTTGCTTCCGTGACCAGGGCTCTTATTTGCAGCGGCGAGAATGCTTTCGAGCGTGGCTGGTGCACTCGCGGCAGCGAGGGCGACCACACCCTGATGATCTTTTGTATTGGCCATACGATCGAGTTGGCCACGGTCTTCGAAGCGGACAGGGATGTCACGCGCGCGGGCTAGCTGGACGATTTCTTCGACGCGAGTATCTTGACGGCCGCGCGCGATCAGAATTCGATCGAACGGGCGGCCCGCATCCAGGGCTTCGCGAATGGCGTGTATGCCGGTGAGTTTGTCCATCGGCCAAATAGTGTACAGCACGTAGGGGCACGATATATCGTGCCCGGACGGTTGAATCGCCGGCGTAATCAATCGAGCGCAGCGCAGAATTCCAGGATGCGTTCGCGGGCCGATTTGACAGGGATGGAAAAAGAAACGGCCGCGGCTTCATCGAGCAGCAAGATCACGCGATCGAGATCGCCTTCGCCGGCGCGGCCGGCTAGCGCCAAACGGATGGGGTGAAAGATCTCCCGGCTGCCGATGCCTACGCGGTCCTTCAAGGCGGTGACGATTTCTTTGAATCGCTCGCTGGTGAGAGGAGCGCCATCGAGCAAGAGAAGCGCAAGATGGCGCAGCACGTCGCGCGCGGCATAACGAGAGAGAACCGCATGAGCCTCAACTTTGGCCAGAAGTTCTTGGGCGCTGTAGTGAAAAACGGGTTGCAGGAGATCGGCGAGCGAGCGGCGCTCGGTGACGTGCGGACCGAGAAGGGCGGCCGCGCGTTCGCACCACGCCAATTGCGCGGGAGAGGCATCGCCGACGAGCCAGCCTTGCGCGCGCAAGATTTCGGCAACATCGCGGGCCACGTACGTGTTCGACGCAGCCGCCGAAGCGTTTGGATTTTCTTGCGGAGGCATCGGGAAATTCTAACGCACGTTGGCGAGAAGGCCCGAGTGCGATGGCATGATCATCTCTTAGAAAGCGTGGCCACCACGTGTGCGGCAATCGCTTCGCCGCGGCCGACCGCGTCGACGCCTTCGTTGGTCTTGGCTTTGAGATGAATTTTGTCCGTCGGGACGCTTAGCGCGCCTGCAAGGGCTTCGCGCATTTTTGGAAAGTGTGGCCCGAGCTTGGGTTTTTCCAGAATGACGATGGCATCCACGTGCTCGATCTCAAATTTCTTTTCGTCGAGCAGCTTTCGCGCGTGCTGTAAGAAAACCAGGCTGTTCGTGCCTTTCCATTTCGGATCCGTGTCCGGAAAGTGCGTACCGATGTCACCGAGCCCAGCTGCGCCAAAAAGCGCGTCACACAACGCATGCGCCACTACGTCTCCGTCGGAATGTCCAACTGGCCCTTTATCGAATGGAACCTCAATCCCGCCGACGATTAGTTTGCGCCCTTCCGCAAGCCGATGAAGATCGTAGCCAATGCCGCAGCGCACGCTCATGCTTTGTGACGCTCTTGTTCGAGATAGAAGCGCGCGAGCTCCATGTCAGCGGGCTTGGTGATTTTGATGTTGCGCTCGGAGCCGAGGACGACGTGAACGTCGTGGCCGATGCGCTCGACGAGACCGGCTTCGTCGGAAGCGCTGACGCCATCGGCTTGAGCGCGCGCGAAAGCTTCCTTGATGAGCTTTGTTGCAAACGCCTGCGGCGTCTGCGCCAGCACTACGCGCTCACGCGGAATGGTCCCGATGATCAGCGCAACATCCTCCGGCAAACTGGCGCGCTTCACTTCCTTGACGGTGTCCATCGCGGGTATCCCGAGAATCGCGGCCTGGCAGCGGCGCGCTTCTTCAATCACACGCACGATTTGTTCGCGGGTAACGAAAGGTCGCACGGCGTCATGCACCAGAACAATTTCCGTGCCTTCCGAAACTTCCTTCAGCGCCAGCGCCACCGAATCCTGCCGCGAATCGCCACCGCGCACCACGCGAACCGTCTGCATGAATCGTTCGCTGCGAATGCGTTCTTCGAGCGACTCGACGACGTCCGCGCGCGTCGCAACAATAATGTCGGTGACCAGCGGGCAAGACGCGATGCGGCGCACGCTGTGAAGTACGAGAGGCGTTCCGTCTAGTTCGAGAAATTGCTTCGGCGTGTCGGCGCCCATGCGAGTGCCGAGACCTGCAGCTGGGAGAATGGCGGCTATGCGGCTCATTTTAAGCGCGACCCGCCCAGATAGGAGTAGCGATGGGGCCGCAAACTTCAGAGTGTACCTTAAGCTGGGGTGTCAGGCGAATTCTGGGGCGGGAAAAATGAAAACATAAGGATTCCGAAGAGCAGACGAGTCATCGTCTCGTACTTGGGCGTACCAGATTTGTGCGGAGGTGTTAGACAGATAGGGCGTGGCTCTTCGAAGTTCCCTTCGTTCCTCGGGACTAGCAGGGTAAACGTGCCGCGCCTCTACGAGTGGCGGATTATTCCGAGCCTCGTCAGGCAACTGCAGCAAGCGCGAGGAGGCTAGTCGGCATCGCGCTCCGGGAAGATGGCCCTCTGACCACGCTCGATTTGCGATGGCTCAGGGAGCCGCGCTCCAGTTTCTAGACGGACCGGCAAATCCGCGCGGTTGTTGGCCACGCTCCCGTTGCGGCCTGAGGCAGCGGCAGCCGCTGCCTGGCGGGGCGTGGGAGAGGATTGTTCCAGCCGGTCATCCACGCGGCCAAAAATCATTTTTCCGGCGGTCGTTTGATGAACCGACGTGACCTGGATATCGACGCTCTTGTTGATCAAGCGGCGCGCGCCATCCACCACGACCATGGTGCCGTCGTCCAGATACGCGACGCCCTGATTGGGCTCCTTGCCTTCGCGCAAAATCAGCACGCGCATGGCCTCACCTGGCAGAACCACGGGCTTCAATGCGTTGGCGAGCAGATTCACGTTGAGCACCGCGAGGCCTTGCACAGTGGCCACTTGGTTCAGATTGAAGTCGTTGGTGACGATCTTTGCGCCCAGGCGGCGCGCGAGTTCCACAAGCTTGTGATCGACCTCGCTCGTGGGAGTCAAATCCTGATCTAAAATCCGCACATTGACGTTGGGCATTTTTTGGATGCGCTGCAAAACCTCGAGACCACGGCGGCCTCGCTGGCGTTTCAGCGAGTCGGACGAATCGGCGACGAATTGCAACTCGTGCAACACGAATTGCGGCACGGCCAGCACGCCATCGAGAAAATGAGCCTCGCAAATGTCCGCAATGCGGCCGTCGATCAGCACGCTGGTGTCGAGAAGTTTTACGGAACCGGGCGCGGAAGACTCTCCGTCCGGGATTGCGCTGGGAGAGCCGGCCTTCAGCTCACTTCCTCTTTCTGAGCCGAGCATCAGCCCCAGATACGCGAACGCAAAAAGCGCGGCATATTCGAGGAAAGACTTGGTCAGTTCAGACTGACCCGTGCGGGAAATAATAAGCGTTACGATAAGGGCGGAAAACATTCCCCAAACTGCGCCGAGCGCTCCTCCCAGTAGACCGCCGGTTTCGGCCTGGCGAAGCCGCAGTTCGGCAAGCAGAATCACAAAAGCCAGAAGGAAGCCAACGCCGGCGGCAGCCAGACCCCGCAAGCCGAACGGGCCGAGCTTAAAGCAGAGTGCGGTCGCGCCGGCGATGATACACAGGCGCAGGAGCCAGAACTCCACTCCCGTTCCTTGAGGGAGAGCCGCCCTTTTTTTTCGCTCTTCGGGGACAGAGTTTGTTGACGGCGAGGAAGTAGAATTCGAAAAACGCTGCACTTCAGGAACCGTTCGGCTCATGCGACCTCACAGTATTACGTATCACTGCAAAATCGGTGCCGCATTCCCGCAGGCGCGCTGGGAACACATGCCGGTGCGGGACGGGAACGCAACTTCCACAGAACTTCGCATTCCCGGGGTGTACATACTCCGCCATCATAAGGGAGTCAAGGCGATGTTGAAGGATTAATAAGAAAGATTCGAGATATCCATTATTGAAAATAGAGGCGCGGAACGCGCTGGCTCACGGCGCAGAGAAGATCGGAGGTCACCGTACCGATGCTGCGGGCAATGACATTGGCGGGGCGGACATGCTCGCCGTCGCTGCCGTAGATGGTGACGACGTCGCCGAGCTCGGCCCCCGGCACATCGGTGACGTCAATCATGGTGACGTCCATGGAAATGATACCGACGATGGGTGCAAGTGTGCCGCGCACCAAGACACTGCTGCGATTTCCGAGCGAGCGGTGGATGCCGTCTCCATAGCCTGCGGCGAGGACGGCGATGCGCGTGGGACGTTTGGCGATGAATGTTTCGTTGTAGCCGACGCCGGCGCCTTCAGGAATGCTGCGGATATTGATGATGCGGGTGCGCAGACTCATCACCGACTTGAGCGCCAGGCGCGCCTCGATTTCCGGGCGCTGCTCGACTGGGTCATAGCCTGGATGGTAGCCGTACAGAATCGCGCCGGGACGAACCATGTCTGCCCAGGTCTCGGGGCGCGTGGCGATGGCGGCGCTGTTGGCGAGGTGCACGATGCCAGGATCAATTCCGAGCGCGCGCAGACGGTCGAGCGCAGCGTAAAAACGCTCCTCTTGCAGCCGCGTCTGCTCCCCTACGCGCGTGTTGGTAAGAACTTCGGAAGAAGCAAAATGCGTGAAGACTCCGCCGAGTTCCAGATGCTTGCACTTGGCAAGCTGGCCCGCAAAGCATTCGACATCGCCGGGCGCAATGCCCAGGCGGTTCATGCCGGTGTCCATCTTCAGATGGAACGAAACGTTTTTGCGGGACGCTGACCGGCCACTGCGAGCAGCGGCGCGATCGAGCTGCTTTAGTTGCTCGCAGCGATGGATTACAGCCGTGAGATCGTATTCGATGAGACGCGACTCTTCGCCGGGCCAGAAACTTGTCAGCACAAGAACCGGCTTGCGTACGCCCGCCTCGCGCACGGCGATGCCTTCTTCCGTGCACGTGACGCCAAACCAGTCTGAGCCGGCTTTTTCGAGCGCCTTGGCCACTTGCGGGCCGCCGTGGCCATAGCCGTTTCCTTTGACGATGCAAAGAATTTTTCGCGGCGTTTTGCGCTTCTCTTGCGGCGGATTCACGAACTTGCGGATAGCGCGGAAATTTTCTGCTAGCGCGCCAAGGTCAACTTCCGCCCAAACCGGACGTCTTGCTTCCTTGCGGGGACTTTTCTGTGTGCGAGCCATGACCCTTCCGAAAAAATTAGTTTACGCCATCCAGCCGCCGCGAGCCGACAGCCACTTTGGATGCCGCGAGAATGACAACCCCCTTGCTGTGCAATTGCGAGGCCTGCGGAACCGTGGGGATGACTTGTCAAAAGCCACCCCCGGTTTTCTTGTAAGTGTTGCTGATAAAGGACTTACAGCGCCTGTAAGTTATTTAGAATCAACATTTGCGAGGATGGTACGTAAACGTTGATTCTAAAGAATTTCACCTCACCGTGACGTCCAGCAAATCTGGATGAGGGCTAGGCCATTCTAAGAGGGCGTCGCGCAAAGAAGCGTGGGGATTTTTACACAGAGATTACGGGGGGCATTGAGTTCATCGAGGGGTTAGTGCCGGATCAAGGTTGGAATCGGTTTCACGCCTAAAAAGCAAGATGGCGGCCTGAAGGCCGCCGCTACAAACTCAGAGGAACAAACGGAAATAACCGAAATCGCGCGGCGGGGTATGGGCGAAGCGGCAGTTTGAACGAGTTCTCCGAGCAGAAAGGTAAAAAGCTACTGGGACGGCGCGTCTCGCATCCGCTGCCGCTCATGGATCTCCTCGTCGGTCAGGCGCGCATCGTAAATGGATCGAGGTTCAATCGTGCGCGCGACCAGCGTCGCAATGCAAACGATCAGTAATAGAGGTAAAACGAAGGATCGGTCTCTTCCGGTCAGCTCCATCATCAGGACCACGGCCGAGATTGGGCCCTGCGTGGTTGCTCCAACGACGGCCCCGGCCCCAAGCAGTGCGAAGAGGCCGGGCGGAACGCCAGGCGAGAAGCAGGACCACGTGTAGCCCAGAACCCCGCCTAACAAAGCGCCGGCTGTCAGCGAAGGCGTGAACATGCCTCCGGGCGCCCCGCTGCGCATGCACAATATGGTCGCAGCAGGCTTCAATACGAGCAGCGTCAGGAGCATCCTGGGAGCCACCTGGCTGGTGAACGCCAGCTCCGAAATGTCCTTCCCGTTTCCGAGAATCTGGGGAAACCAGATCGACACGACTCCCAGCAATCCGATGACGATCAGCGGCGCAGTGATCCGTCCCCATCCACTCGGCCGATGGCGATCCGCCCAGGTTACCAGCCAGATATAGCCGACCGAAGCCGCGCCGATGATCGGACCCGCTATCAGCGCCCACAAAATCACGGAATAAGAGCTCTGATAAGAAGGAATGATGTAGGTAGGCGCATTGGGCAGCGCAAACCACGACACTCCCGTGGCAATAAGCGAGGCGAAAAGGGCGGGCAGCACGTATCGAAGTGCCAGCTTCCCGCGCATCACCTCCAGAGCGAACAGCGCTCCTCCCAGAGGAACTCCATAGGCCGCGCCCATGCCCGCTCCCGCGCCGCAAGCGACTAACAGCCGCCTTTGCTCATCGGATAAACGCTCCTTGTCGGAAAAGAAATTCGCGAACACCGCACCGGCTTGTTTCGGTGCACCCTCTCGGCCCAGAGAGACGCCCATGCCAACAATCAGCACCGAGAGGACAGCGCTTCCCAACGTGCGCAAGGGCGGCATTCGCCCCGCGTGGAACCATATCGCCGCAGTCGTGTCGATGCCGTTGCCGCTGGAGAGATGCTTGAGGACTATCTGTCCCGTTCCTGTGAGCAGTGCGGCGCCCAGCAGAACGAGCACATGCCTCCAGGGGCCGGCGCGCTGTGCCGTGTCCAGAATGTCTGTGGGCGAGCCGCCCCACGCGAGGTGCTGGACGATTTCCAGAAGCTTTGTAAGGAGTGCCGCACCGATCCCTGTCGCGATTCCCGTCAACAGTACAGCCAGCCAAAACTGCGCGGCGCCCGGACGTCTAAGGGTAGAAGGGATAAGATCACTTGTGGCTACAGAAGGATCGGTGGGCATTATCATGTAAGGATAATCTTCTGCTTTTGCCGGTACCGGTTTAGGCCGTCTCTACATTTCGCCGGCAATGCTATCATGCAACGCAGGCACCCACCTGCGCACGTCTCGTGGGAGCACTTACCCTGGTTTCAACACCCGAGCAGAAAATCCCGTGCCAATGGATCAAACGGAAAAGCCCGCGATGGCCACCACCCGCCAGTGACGGTGTATGTTTGGAGTTTGAGCCACCGGTAGACTTGTTGGCTCAAGTAGGTCTTAACGCGGAGAGGGCAAAACACGCACCGCTGCAAAAAAACGTAAGAGCGCGGCACGCGGCATAAAGCAGTACGGCAAGTTCTAGGATGACCGGTTGTATCCAGGTCGGCACAAACAAGAATTAGTCCGCAGAGGGGGACCCGATGAAGCGCACGTGGACGGTCATAGGGGTAGGCGACGTGCCGGGTAGTTTCAAATGGTATCAGTCGCTGTTCGGGCAGCCGGCTGGCCTTCCTGCCCATGACCACTTCGCGCAAATCCTCGATTCCGATGGAACTGTCTTGCTGTGCCTCCACCAGTGGGGCGCCCACGAGCATCCCTCATTGACGAGCCCCGATCGCGCGACACCCGGCAACGGGCTCCTGTTGTTCTTCCGTGTCGATGATTTCGACCTGGCGCTTCAACGGGCGCTCACTCTCGTCACTCGGCTCGCAGAGGAGCCACACGTAAATCCGAACACGCAAACCAAGGAGTTCTCGCTGCGAGATCCGGACGGATATTACGTTACGATCAGTGCGCTCTCTCCGGCCTGACAGGAACACGAAAGTCAAAACCCGCACCCTTGCAAGGAACGCAAGAGTGCGGCACCCGGCATGAGTGTGGCACCCGGCCATTGTCAATTTCTTTTCAGTTTCTCAGTGAGGTTTCGCGCTGCGACTTCAGATACACCCCGTCATCCAGAATCCTGCTCAACTCTTGAGCGGGGATTTGCCCGATTCTCGCGATTGCGGCTACTCGTCGTGCTAGCGAGGGGTGAGTCATGAAGAACTCAGAAAATTTGGCCGTCTGCATTGGGACTTCATGAACTTTATGCAAATTCACCAGGCCTCGTATGGCAACTTCTGGAGCGCCAGTAAACTCAACCGCGACGCGGTCGGCAGAGTACTCCCACTCACGAGAGAAATAGTAAATGACTGCTAGAGGCACGAATATTACGGCAATTTGAGCGAGCGCATGCAACGGCAACGCATATCGAGAAAACCGAAATAGCAACACGGTCATTGTAGAGAAAATTCCGAGGACCATAAATAGATGCTTGCGGTTGTGCTTTAGTTTGACGTGCGCAAGTTCGTGGCCGATGACGTAGTCCATCTGGGCTTTGGTCAGGTACTTGCCCAGGCTGTCAGTAAGCCCAATTGCATGCGACATTCCGTAGGCATTGGCCAAATGTCCCTTTCCTGCGGGAACCATATAGACTCGTTGCAGCGTCACACCCATCTGACCTGCCATTTTGAACGCCCGGTTGCGAAGTTCGCCCGACTTCAAGCGGTTGAGTTTTACTCCCTCCGCTCGCCTCAGGAATCCCGTTCCGATGCGGGAGACTACGCCAGCACTTAAGAGCCATGCTGTACCGCTAATCTTTCCTTCGAAGATAGCGGTGAACCCCGCAGCCACCATCTGCAGAGGAACCACAAAGCTGACCAGCCTCCACCATGTGCGCCGAACCATTTCAAACGATGACCATCGTTGCTTGAGGAATGTTCTGTCGATTGCGTAGCAGGAAAAGAGAAAGACAGCGAGACTCGCCACGGGTGGAACCCAAAAAAGCAGAATCTCAGCCGAGGATGTTCCAAATGTCCCTGGCCAATTCCGCGCGAGAATTGGAGGAAGTTCGGAGCGTCCACGAAAATCCCATTCGATCCACCAGCCGGCTACCGTGGCAGCCAAAATGAAACGACCGAATCCGCGGTAGTCAGCCCAGACAGTTCTTCGGTCCGCGTCACGGGCTCGAAGTGTATGGCGCCAGAAGAACAAGGTCAGAGCGATAGGCAGGAGC
>DATEQG010000008.1:0-2664 GCA_035272765.1 Candidatus Acidiferrum sp. | reverse complement strand
GCCAAGCGCCTCCGCATCCGCAACGGCCTGGAAGTCGTCGTGCACCATCTTGAGTTGGAAAAGATGGGCAGATGAAGGCTCGGCGATGAAGGCCATGATTCTTGCGGCCGGCCTCGGCACGCGCCTCCGCCCCCTCACCGATACTCGCCCCAAGGCCCTCGTGGAAGTTGCCGGCCGCACCCTGCTCGAAATCACACTTACGCGCCTTAGTTCTTTCGGCGTTCGCGACGTCATCATCAATGTCCACCACTTCGCGGACATGATCCTCGATTACCTCAGGGCCCGCAACAATTTCGGCTTGCACATCGAAATCTCCCGCGAAGAGCGATTACTCGAAACCGGTGGCGGCCTGAAAAAAGCTTCCTGGTTTTTCCTCAAGGATTCTGCGCATGCGCAAGAACCGTTTATCCTCCACAACGTGGATGTAATCAGCGCCGTCGATCTTCGCCGCATGGCTGAATTCCATGCCGAAAAGCAAGCCCTCGCCACCCTGGCAGTCCAGCGCCGCAAAAGTTCCCGCCAGTTGCTGTTCGACAGCGACCTGCACCTCTGTGGCCGCCAAATTTTGCAGCAGCAGGAAATCGTACGCCCTTCGCCGCGCCCTCAGCCGTTCGCCTTCTCCGGCATACACGTCATCTCTCCGCGTCTATTCCCTCTGATGCAGGAGGAAGGCGCTTTCTCCATCATCAATACCTATTTGAATTTATCAGCCCACGGAGAGAACATCGTCGCGTTCCCAGCCGACGAGGCCTATTGGCGCGACCTAGGCCGCCCCGCCGACCTCGTCCAAGCCGCCCACGATTTGGAGACTGGCGTCTCCTTCTGAGCGGCTTATTTGTCAGGATCGTCCTTTCGAGTGCCCCTCCCCCCTCTCGCACCGCTGCCTTGTCTAATCACACCATTCTGGTGCATAATGGTGCTATGAACACCGCAAACAAAACGGTTCGTCAAAGCGTAAGTCTCCCGGCAAAAACCGCGGCTCAAGTTCGCACCCTGGCCAAGACCCGTCGGCTCAGCTCCAACCGCATGTTGGTCGAGCTTATCGAGAACGGCATCGAAGCCGAGCAACGCAAGCAACAGGAATTTTTCGAACTGGCTGAGAAATTCCGAAACACCAGGGACCCTGAGGAAGTTAAGCGCCTGGGCGACAAACTAGGCCGAATGGTATTTGGCAGCTGATGCCGAGAATAGCGCATTGGGACAATCTGCCCGCAAACATCCGCCACCACTTGATCGATCGGATGCACGACCGGGCTATCGGCATTGGCGACCTGAATCAACTTCGCCTTTGGATTGACTCCCAGCCGGAAGTGCCTGAAGGCGATTGGTACAAGGACTTCAGGTCATTCAAAATATGCGGGAACGGTTCGTACCCAAAGACTTTTCTACTTCGCGGTCAGGCCGCCAAAGGTCAAGCCCTCTAGTCCAAGACATTCTGATTTCCGTACTCTTACTTCTGAAAACTTAAAACTGAAAACTTATTACTTATTACTGCCTCACTCTCCCGCCAACCCCAGCCCCTTCATCACCGCGTCATGCACCGCCGGCCGCACTTCCGCAATCTTGTGATTCTCCCGCGTCGGATTCACGCGGTTCGTCAGCAGCACCACAAACAATTGCCGGTCCGGATCGATCCAGATCGTCGTCCCTGTAAATCCCGTGTGCCCGTAACTCCGCGCCGAAAAATAATGCCCGCTCGAGCTGCCTTCCGTCGGCACCACCCAGCCCAGCGTGCGCGTATTCTGCGCCAGCGCCTGCGGCACGGTGAATTCCGCAATCGTCGCGCGCCTCAGCACCCGTTGGTGCGCGTATACGCCGCCATTCAGCAACATCTGGCAAAACGCCGCCAAATCCGGCGAAGTGCTGAACACCCCGGCATGCCCCGAAACTCCTCCAATGGCATACGCATTTTCGTCGTGGACTTCGCCTTGCACCAACCGGTGCCGCAATTGATTGTCCACCTCGGTCGGCGCAATTTCCGGCCACAAATTCTTCGGCGGCCGGTACATCGTGTTCTTCATTCCCAGCGGGCCGAAAATAGATTCGTGCGCCAATTCGTCCAGCGGTTTTCCCGTCAGCCGCTGAACGATCTCCGCCATCAGGATAATGCCCAAGTCCGAATACTCCACTTTTGTGCCGGGCTCATATTCCAGCGGCTCCGCGAATATCATGCGCAGAGAATCCGCCTTCCCCGTCGAAGTGCGCCAGTATTCCTTGAACGGCGGCAGCCCCGAAGTGTGCGTCATCAAGTGGCGCACCGTCACTTTATGCCGCCACGCAATTTGCCGGCTATCTTTCCAGTCGGAAAGTTCCTTCAAATTCCGCACCACCACTTTATTCGGACCCTCGCCCTGCGGTCCGTCAATCCATTCCGGCAAATATCGTTCGATGGGCGCGTCCAGATCCAGCGGGGAAGGGAAGTCGCCTTCCACAAGTTTCTCCACCAGCGTCGTTGTCGCTACCACCTTTGTCAGCGAAGCGAGGTCGTACATCGTGTCAATTCTCGTAGCCGGCGAGTCCGCGTCGTAGCTCAACTTTCCAAACGCGTGCAGCGACACTTTTCCGCGATACCCCACCGCCATCGTCGCTCCGGGAAACGCCTTGTCCGCGATGGCCTTTTCCACCTCCTCAAACGCTGGCCGCAGTTGCGCTTCTCCCCGCAAG
>DATEQG010000007.1:0-82721 GCA_035272765.1 Candidatus Acidiferrum sp. | reverse complement strand
GCACTCGCCGGCACTGGACCTTTTGTTTTGAGTGAAGCTCCATCGGGTGGCACCGCGTCGCATGGTGTGGGCGCACATCTTTATTTCCGCGCGAATGAAGAGGCGTGGTCCGGCCGGCCGTTTGTCGACGGCATTGACGTCACGCTGGGCGTAGCGCCGCTGCGCGCGATGTTTGATTTACAGCTGGGGAAGGCCGACTTGATCGAGCTCGCGCCAGACCTTGTTCCCCGTGCAAAACAGGCCAATCTGCGCGTCTGGACGTCGGAACCGGTCACACTCTACGGTTTGCGATTTGACGATGCGCAGGCCGCCGTATCGGACGTTCGGCTGCGCGAAGCGCTCTCGCTTTCGCTCGACCGTGGCACCATGGCCAATGTGTTGCTGCAGAAGCAAGCCGAACCAGCAGCAGCCCTTTTGCCGCAGTGGCTCTCAGGATATGCTTTCCTCTTCAACGTGGACACCAATCTGGAACGCGCCAAGGAATTGCGCCGCGGGCTTCCTGCGAATGAAGCTGCGGGCTTGGAACCGCTGCGTTTGCGCGTCGATCCTTCCGGCGATCTCGCCAAACTTCTCGGAGAGCGCGTGGCCGTGAACGCGCGCCAGGCCGCGATTCTCGTGCAAGTCATCTCCCGGCCAATTCCGAGGACCGGAGCTCCGTCATCTGCGGCTTCTGACCCTCCTTCGGGTGTGCATCTCTTTGCGTGGCACTATTCGTCACTTTCTCCGCACGCGGAACTGGATTCCCTGTTTGCGGCATATAATCTGACGGAGGCTTCGGAGGTCAATGCCACGAGCACGGATCACGAACAACTCTATGCGCGCGAGCGCAAGGTTTTGGAAGAACGGCGAGTGTTGCCGCTCGTAGTGCAAGCGGAATCCGTAGGGCTCGGTCCGATGGTGCGCGATTGGATGCCCGCGCGCTGGGGCGAATGGCATCTGGCCGATGTTTGGCTGGAACTTCCTGAACCCGCTCCGGCAGACTCCCTGAATACAGGAAATGCAGCGGCTCCCTCTTCCCCGCAACCACGGCCGACCGCCCCCGGAGTAAAGCCATGAGCTTTCGCACAAAATTGTTTCTGATTTTTCTGGTTACCGTGCTTGCTTCGGTTTCTTTGGTGGCTTATGGCGTGACGCACTACACGCAAGCTGCGTTCGAAGAATCGGACGCTCAACGCAGCGAAGCGCTCGTCGCGCAGTTCAACAAGGAATACGCGCAGCGAGGCGATGAAATTGCCCGGCAGGTGAAGAACATAACCGATGCCGAGATCACCTTGAAAGTAGCGATCGATTTGGCTGGGCCTCGGCCGGACCAGTCGCTCTACGTGCACGACGCGGCCGGAGCCGCCCAGGATCACGGCCTGGACTTTGTGGAATTTGTAAATTGGGACGGCACGCTGATCTCTTCCGCGCAATACCCCGCACGGGTGGGCTATAAAAACGATTGGGTCGCGTCCAATAAGAACTGGAATGACTCAGCGCCTTTCCTGAGAAAAGAAGAATTGCCTGACGGAGTCGCGCTTTCCCTGACCGTGGTCCGCACGCTTTCCGGCGGAAACGACAAGAACTTGTACATCGTCGGGGGTCGCCGGCTCGACCAGAATTTTCTCGCTTCCCTCGTTCCTCCTGCGGGGACTCGCGCTCTGCTCTACCGTAATCTCGAACAGGGTTTCGTAGCGTCGGCGCTCACGGACGTGAACGGGTCGTTCGAGCAAGCGGACCGGCTGCAACCTCTCATTGAACAGATTCAGAAGCAGCCGAAACCAACGGTGCGCACCATAGATTGGACAGAAAACGCCGCGGATGCCGAGTCGTTCCACGCCATTCCGCTGATGGGCCGCAACAATGAACTTCTTGCCGTGCTGTTGCTTGGGAGTTCGCGCAGAGAGCTCGTACTGCTGACACGCCACATTTTACAGATAGCCGCGGCGGTTGCCGGTGCTGCGATTTTGATCGGTTTGCTGATCAGTTTGTGGGTTTCGGCGAGAATCACGCGGCCTCTCGAGGAGCTGGCCGAGGGCGCGCGTGAGGTGGCCTCCGGCCGTTGGGATACCGTCATTGATTTGCGCGGGCGCGACGAGATTGGGCAGCTTGCCTCGGCTTTCAATGAAATGACGCAGACGCTGGCGGCGCAGCGCGAACAGCTTGTGCAGACGGAGCGAGTGGCGGCATGGCGCGAGCTGGCGCGGCGTCTGGCGCACGAATTGCGCAACCCGCTGTTTCCGCTGCAAATCACCGTCGAGAATCTGCAGAAAGCGCGCCAACTTGACGCGAAGCAATTTCTGGAAGTGTTTAACGAATCCACGGCCACATTGAAAGCAGAGCTGGCGAATCTGAACACGATTGTCGGACGCTTCAGCGATTTTTCGAAAATGCCAGCGCCGCATTTTGCGCGCGTCAATGTGAACGAATCTTTGCGCAATGCTGTGCGTTTGTTCGAACCGCAATTCAATGCCGTGGGCAAGCCGCCGGTCATTCCGGAATATTTTCTCACGGAGCCGCTGCCGGAAATCGACGCGGACGCCGACCTGCTGCACCGCGCGTTTCAGAATCTTGTGTTGAACGCGCTCGACGCGATGCCAGCGGGCGGCACTCTCACCATGCGCACAACGGAACACGAAGGGAACGTTCGAATCGAGGTTGCAGACACAGGAAAAGGCCTCACGCCGGAAGAGTGTTCGCGGTTGTTTACGCCGTACTACACGACGAAGGTGCAGGGAACGGGCCTGGGCCTTGCGATTATTCAGTCTGTGGTCAGCGATCATCACGGGACCATTTCCGTTTCGAGCGACGAGGGCCACGGGACGACGTTCTGCATCGAACTGCCGCAGCGCCAGTCCGCGCATCGAGCAACCCCGGTGGAAGAAGCAGTCGCAGCGGAGAAGAAGCCGCCGCAGAGCTTAACAGCGGCTGCCTCTGACTGACGCGCACCAACTGCAAAGGACATCTATTTGCCACGCAAAGCTCATCTTCTGCTCGTAGATGACGACCCCAACACTCTGGCTTCGCTGTCGCGAGCGTTCCGGCTCGCGGGGCACGAAGCCACCGTTTGCGACAACGCGCCGCGCGCTTTGGAGCTTTTGCGCACGGAGTCCTTCGACCTGATTCTTTCCGACGTCGTCATGCCTGGAAAAAGCGGCATTGAATTGCTCGAAGATTTGAAACATGCCGGCGTGAAGACGCCGATTGTTCTTATCTCCGGCCAGGCGAATGTCGAGATGGCTGTGAAGGCGACGAAACTGGGCGCACTGGATTTCTTGGAAAAGCCGCTGTCGACGGACAAGCTGCTTGTCACCGTGGAGAATGCGCTTAGGCTTTCGCGCCTCGAGGACGAAAACCGCGAGCTACGCCACCGGTTGGGGAAACACGAGCTGGTCGGATCGGGTCCGGCGATGAAAAAGTTGCTTGCCCAAATCGATCGCGTGGCCGCAAGCGAAACGCGCGTTTGCATTCTTGGCGAGACAGGAACCGGCAAAGAACTGGTGGCGCGCGCCATTCATGAGAAGTCGCAACGGCATGAGAATGCCTTCATCACGCTGAATTGCGCGGCGGTTCCTGCGGAGCTGATCGAATCGGAACTCTTCGGCCACGAAAAGGGCGCCTTTACAGGCGCAGCGGCAAAGCATGTCGGCAAATTCGAACAAGCCGAAGGCGGCACGCTTTTCCTCGACGAAATCGGCGACATGCCCGTTTCGATGCAGGCGAAACTGCTGCGTGTGCTCGAAGAGGGCGAAGTTGAGCGCGTCGGCGGCGACAAGCCGATTCGGGTGAACGTGCGCGTTCTGGTGGCCACGCACCGGAATCTCGAGGATTTGGTGAAGCAGAACGCCTTTCGCAGGGACCTTTTTCACCGGATTTACGTTTTTCCTCTGACGCTGCCGCCCCTGCGCGAGCGGCCAGAAGATTTTGCGGATCTCGTGGTGCACTTCGCGCGTCAAGTGGCGGCGCAGAACGGCTGGAAAGAGAAGCTCTTTGCTGCGGACGCGATTGCGGAGATGCGCCGTTACGTATGGCCGGGAAACGTCCGCGAACTGCGCAACATTGTGGAGCGGCTGGTGCTGCTTTCCGCGGAAGACACCGTTAACGCGGCGGAAGTGCGACTTGTTCTTCCCGGGGAAGACTTAGGCGCTGGTTCCGCTGCTTCGGCGACGAATGGTGCTGCGGCGAGTGGAACCCTTGCCGAGCGCACGGAAGCGTTCGAAAGGGAAGTGCTGCTCGGAGAAATCAAAAAGCACAATTTTCACATGACCAATGTGGCGCGTGCGTTGGGCTTGGAGCGCAGCCATCTCTATAAAAAGTGCCAGCAGCTTGGAATCGATCTTCAATCTCTCCGTAAACCGGACTGAACCTGCAGTAGCACGCCACTTCGCCCCAATCCCACCCAAAAAATTCTGGAGGAGACGATGGCACTGTAGGGGCGCAGCATGCAGCGCCCCTGCAAGCCCCGGGCGTCTACTCGCAGCGTTCTGTATAAGTTATTGATAACAGGCAATATAAAGTCCTTGACACAAATAGCGAAAAGTAATATTGTCTTCGCAGATTGCAATAAGTGGGTTCTGCAATGACTCTCGGCAACAAACTCCGTTCGCTCCGCTCCGTAGAAGGTTCCTTGCGCGGCCTGGGTCGTCCAATGACGCAACAGGAATTGGCGAAGGCCATGAAACGCGAAGTGGGCCGCGGCCTCAGCCAGGCGTACCTCTCGCAAATCGAGAGCGGCACTCGGCCGCATCTCACGCACGGCACGCGCACGCTGCTCGCGCGTTTCTTCCGTGTTTATCCGGGTTTTCTGGTGGACGATCCGGAGGGCTACACACCGGAACTCCAGTCCGCCCTCCGTGCCGTGGATGCCAAGATCGATTCCTGGCTGTACGCCGGTGCGGAGCAATTTGCCGCTGATCCGGAGCTTCGCCGCGGCCTCTTGGCCATCGCGGAGCACGAAGATTCGCGTCGCGCGCTTTTGCTTCTTGCGGAAATTCTTCGTGCTCCAGGCCTGGCCGACCGTCTCGGGGAGGTTTTGCATTCGGGCAAGCACCAAGGCAGTGGACATCCACCGCCTGCGAGTTCACTGAACAACTGACCTAAGGGGCCCGCGTCTCGAATTCCAGTCTGCGCAGCGGGGTGCTGCGTTTCGGGGTGTCTTATGACCTGGTCTGACTTCTATCTGCTCTGTTTTCTGGTCGGATTCTCTCTCAGCGTTCTATCGTTCCTGGCGGGTGCGGTTCACATCCATCTGCCGTTCAAGCTCCACCTGCCATTCCAGGCCGCGCACCATGGCGGAGCTGGCGCTTCTCACACCGGATTGAAAGCCAGCACGCACATCTCCTGGTTCAACGCCTCGTCAGCCATGGCATTCCTGGCGTGGTTCGGCGGAACAGGCTATCTGCTCACGCGCCACTCGCACTTGCTTGCGGTGGTTAGCCTGGGGCTTGCCACGCTCGCGGGCTTGGTCGCCGGATGGGTGGTATTCCGCTTCATGGTGAAACTCATGAGTTCCACCGACTCGCCCATGAAAAGCGAAGATTACCGGGTCGAAGGTTCCGTGGGAACCGTCAGCATGACGATCCGCGAAAGTGGTGGCACCGGCGAAATTATTTTCTCGCTGGCGGGGGTTCGCAGAAGTGCAGGAGCGCGCTGCGATGACGGCCATTCTATCGAGAAGGGGGCAGAGGTAGTGGTCGAGCGCTACGAGAAGGGAATCGCCTACGTGAAGAGATGGGAAGAATTCACAAAGTGAAAATTTTCACGGACTGACGTTCGACACCAGCAGTCCGGAGCGGTCGGAGAAAAAGGAGGCTTTATGTTCGGGTTGCCAAATGAAGTGGTGGTCATCGCCGGGCTTCTCGTTCTTGGGCTATTGATGATCATGATCGTGATTGCCCGCATGTATCGAAAAGTTGGACCTAATGAGGCTTTGATCCGGTACGGCATGGGAGGCACCGAAGTGTACTCGGGAAGAGGCGCCCTCATCTTCCCGATGGTGCAGACTTCCCGCGAACTTTCCCTGGAGCTCATGTCCTTCGACGTCGCCCCGCAGCAAAATCTGTACACCAAGCAGGGCGTCGCTGTGACCGTCGAAGCCGTGGCGCAAATCAAGGTGAAAAACGACAAGGAGTCGATCCTCACCTCCGCCGAGCAATTCCTCACCAAGCGCCCGGAACAGCGCGAGGCGCTGATTCGCCTGGTGATGGAGGGCCATCTTCGCGGCATTATTGGCCAGCTCACCGTCGAACAAATTGTCAAGGAACCGGAAATGGTCGGCGACCGCATGCGTTCCACTTGCGCGGATGATCTGAGCAAGATGGGACTCGATGTCGTGAGCTTCACCATCAAGGAAGTCCGCGACAAAAGCGATTACATCACCAACATGGGCCGTCCTGACGTTGCGCGCATCAAGCGCGATGCGGAAGTAGCCGCCGCCGAAGCCGACCGCGACATCGCCATCAAGCGCGCCGAAGCGACACGGGCGGCAGCCGTTGCGAAAGCGCAAGCCGACCAGGAGCGCGTTGCCGCCGAAACCGCGTCTCTTGCCAAGCAAGCCGAGGCCGAGCGCGACCTCGATATAAAGAAGGCCAGCTATCTGGAAATGACCAAAAAAGCCCAGGCCACCGCCGATAAAGCGTACGAAATCGAGACCAACGTCATGCAACAGCAGGTCGTTACCGAAGGCGTGCGCGTGCAGCAGGTGGAACGCGAAGCTCAGGTGAAAGTGCAGGAAGCGGAAATCGCGCGCCGCGAACGCGAACTCATCGCCACTGTGCTGAAGGGGGCGGAGATCGAACGCCAGCGCATCGAGACGCTCGCGAACGCCGAACGCCAGCGTTTGATGAGCGAAGCCGAAGGCCGCGCCTCTGCGATTCGTGCGCAGGGCGAAGCCGAAGCCGAAATCATCTTCAAGAAGGGGGAAGCGGAAGCCAGGGCCATGAACGTCAAAGCGGAAGCTTTCCAGGAGTACAACCAGGCCGCGGTGGTCGACAAGCTCATCAGCAGCTTGCCGGAAGTGGTGCGCGCGCTCTCCGAACCTCTCAGCAAAGTCGACAAAGTCACCATCGTCTCGACTGGAAATGGCGACGCAGCCGGGGCTTACAAGCTCACCGGCGACATCACGAAGATCGCCGCGCAAGTCCCGGCGCTCTTCGAAGCGCTCTCCGGCATGCAGATGTCGGAACTTCTCAGCAAAGTACGAATGATCGGCGATAAGGCGCCGAAACCGGATAAACCAGCAGCGCCCGCGTCCAAGGCGTAACGTTCGCTTCCGTCCTTGGTGGGCTCGAACGAGCCCACCGGGACGCTTGATGGCAGTTGGGGGAGCGCCATGACGTGGAAAGACGAACTCCTGATGTTGTGGATCTTTTGCGCCATAGTGATTTCATTGGCCGTCCGTCATTTTTTTGGAGGGGCGGTTTATGTGGTGGAGCAATTGGCCGCGGCCAGCTTTACGTATCTACCCGGCCTTTTGCATCTGCTGAACGGGCACTTGCGTTAGAGGTTTTTTGCTCTTAATCGAGCTTTGCTTGGCAGGTTGCAGGTTTTCGTTTCTTATTCCGTATTTGGCAGCAGTCGTTTTCGGCCGTTTGAAAGGAGAATGGTTATGGGACTTTTAGAAAGAGTGAGCACTTTAATCCGGGCCAATCTGAACGACATGATCGATCGTGCGGAAGATCCGGAGAAAATGATCAAGCAGGTGATGATGGACATGGAGAATCAGTACCTCCAGGTCAAAACGCAGGTGGCGGTTTCCATCGCCGATCAGCACATGCTCGAAAAGAAGCTTCGTGAAAACGAAGATTCGGGGAAGGACTGGATGCGCAAAGCGGAAATTGCCGTCGACAAAGGACAAGATGATCTGGCGCGCGCCGCGCTGGACCGTTTCCATACATCACAGCGTCTGGCGACGAGCTATCGCGAGCAGGTTGACGACCAGAAAGCGCAAGTCGACGCCCTGAAGCTCGCGCTGCAGAAGCTCGAGCAGAAGCTCGATGAAGCCAAGTCCAAACGCGATTTGCTGCTGGCGCGCCATCGCCGCAGCGTGGCGCTTGGCAAAGCCGCGCGCGCGCAGACGGCCCTTGGCGACGACTCAAAGAGCGCCACGTTTGACCGCTTGAAGGACCGCGTGCATCACACCGAAGCGGTGGCCACAGCCGAAGTCGAACTCCTCACAGACGACGTGGGAGAGAAGCTCGTGCGCCTCGACCGCGACAATGAGGTGGAGCGCCTGCTCAATGATCTGAAGTCGCGTCGCGGCCTGCCCGGCTGAGCTCAAAAAAAGGCCATGTATTCAACCATTTGGTTAAATACGAGGCCCTCTAAATGTCAAAGTCGTTGAGAATGATGAAGCTATGAGGAGTCGTCCCCTTTTTGGGATGGTTCTAGTGCGGGGTCAGAAGCAGCAACACAAGGAAGACTGCATTGATTCCAGCGGAAATGAGGAACGCTTGCATGCGCTCAATTCCGTCGACTTCTTCAAACACAAGCGTGAGGACCGCAGTCCAGGCAATTCCTGCGGCATAGATGCCGACGACTGGGATCAAAATCAGGGCGTTTACAAACCAGCCCAGAAACAGCGGTCGCATTACGCCGGCCAGAGTGCCCGTGGTGCCTAGGAAGACTTTTGCGATGGCGTGGCAAAGGGCAATCTGAATGACGGCGATTATGCCCATATAAGTCCAAAAGAAAACGAGGCCCAGCAGCAAACCCCAGAAGATCGTTTCGAGAGTTTTTCCTTCGCGTGTCAACATGCCTGGCAGCGCGGTCACTAGAAAAATGATGGCCGCACTTGCGGCGCTAAGTGCGGCGCCGTAAACAAGCGCGTTTGGGTCTCGCGATGCCCTGCGGACGGCCATATCGTCCCAGCGGACAATGCTGAAAGCCATGCGGATGTAGTAGAAGGGCGCGAATTCCAATGGAGGCGGCGCCGCCTCTTCCAGTGTCATGAACGGCGACAGTCCCGAGCATTCGTGGGAGACGCCGTAGTCAATCCCGCAGACTTTGCAACGCAAGGACGTGCCCCCGGTGAGAATCGCTGGCTGACTTTATCACGCTTGACGCGTCTACTTCCTAAGGAAACATCTGCTCCAATAGGTTCGTATAGGTGATGTGTGTCCTAAAGTGCGAGAATGATGCCAATGAATCACTGGCTAATTGCCGCTACACCTACTCTGGCTGCCGCGGCGACCGGTCTTGTTGCTTACGGCGCGGTGTATCCTCGTTCGCAGCTTTTCGGCGCCACCGTTTGCCGCACGAATTCGCCGCGCAAGCTGGCTCTCACATTTGACGACGGGCCGAATCCCGCCATCACGCCGAAACTGCTCGATCTGCTGGATCGTTTTAAGGCGCGCGCAACTTTTTTTGTAATCGGAAAGCACGCGCGCGAATGCCCGGACCTCCTTAAAGAAACGGCCGCGCGCGGCCACGTCATCGGCAATCACACGGATGCGCATCCTAATCTTTTCTGGCTGAAGACGGACCAGATCACGGTCGAGCTGCGCTGCTGCAATTTTTCCATCGTTGCAGCCACAGGCGATCCCCCGCGCTGGTTCCGTCCGCCATATGGATTTCGCAACCCGTGGGTGGTTCCCACGGCGCGCGAACTGAAGCAGCGCCTCGTCATGTGGACGCTGATACCCGGCGACTGGCGCGCTACGTCTTCGGAATGGCTTATCCCGCGCATGGAGCCGATTGCAGAACGCGCAAAGCTAAAACTAAGTGCGTCGGGCGCCTCCAGCGGCTCGTCAGGTACAGGCGATATTCTATGCTTGCACGATGGATCGCACCGCCAATTGAATGCCGACCGTTTGCCGACCTTGGCCGCACTCGAACATTGGCTGCCACGTTGGCGTGACCTCGGCCTGGAATTTGTTACAATCGATGACGCGGTGAACACGCCCGCCACTTAGCCATGGACGAACGCGCGTTTTACACGGAAAAAGAAGAAACCAGAAAGATCAAGCTCGTCTGCCCGAGCTGCCGCGGCGAATTCGAATTTCCCGTGCGCTGGAAGGTTTCGCGAAAGAAGAGGGAACTCCCGCGCGGCGCCGGCGAAGAAGACCGCAGAAAGTTCGCGAAGGCAACTTCCTTCATGGTGCGGCTCGATGACTTGGTGGCTTGCTTCAAATGCCGCAAACGCTTTGAGCTTACCGGGCAATCTACGGTGCTCATCAACGATAATCTCGGTGATCCCAACGCCGATCCCGAAAATTTTGGCAACCGTTAATTTGTTTTCAACCGCGGCCAGCGGAGCTCCAGCTTTGAAATTCTAAATCTCCGGATACATTTCAAAGAAGGCTGAGACGGATTCGTGAAACGTCGCTTCGATCTCTTCTTTGGTGCCTTCGATCAGGTGCATGGTAATGCGCGCCGTCCGGCCATTCTTTAGCACTACCGTGGCGTCCTTCAGTTCGCCCAGCTCTTCTTCCGGGAGCAACCGCATTCCGTAAATCAGCGCCAGCTTCGCCATTCGTAGCTCCTTCACGTCTGCAGAGTAACAAGAGCCTACTCACTCCGTTTTAACTCGTCAAATTCGTCGGCGATTCCCGCCAGGCGGAGCTTCCTGCTTGCAGCATTCCTGGTAGCAATGCAAGTCTCGCGAGCATTTCTTGGATTCAGGCTCCGCAAGACAGAACTAAGTCCTTTTAAATCAGCGACTTTCTCGTGATCAGCATCTCCCCCAGTTATAACCAGCGTTGGCCATCTGTTCGCTTTTTTGTTTCGGGCGCAGTGAGAACGGTCTTCGAGGGAGGTTGCCTTGTATTGCAGCTTCGTCGTCTTCGCCACAATGGCATTCGGCGCGATTTTTGCGCCGCCCGCGCTGATGGCAAGGGGCATCCCACAATCTTCGGATTTGCCCCCCGCGCTTGCTGCAACACAAATCAAAGAGGACCTGCCCTTGCTGCCGGTTAGCCCCTTGCATCCCCTCGTCCCACTTCTGCCGGCGCTCCCCCAGCAAGCTCCCGCCGCCACAAATACTCTTGAACAAGCACGTTCCCGACGGGCTTGCGATTGCCAAAAAATCAGTCAAGAGGAAATACAGGCGCGCCACAGTCAGCAGCTTCGGGCATCACTCCTCAATCTTCAATCCGACAAGAAACACGGTGTTCACGTTTACTTGGCGAACCAAGCACAAAAACGGGGCCGCATCATCTCGGTCGGAGCAGATTCTTTTCTCTTGAAGGTGGCAAAAGACAAACCTGAAATCACGATTCTCTACAAGGATATTTCTTGGGTGACCAAAGAGCCGACCGGCGGGGAGAAATTCGGCCGCGACCTAGGGCTGACTGTTGGACTTGTATTGCTGGCTCCGTTCTGGCTGCCCATCGCGCTTATCTGGTGGGCCTCCGGCGGGGACTGACTCTCTGATTGGAACGGCGATTAAGATCATAAATTGGCCTCAGCAATAGCGGATAACGATATACTTAGACATCCAGCACCTTCCTGGGAGCATCGCACCATGAGTGACGGAGGATGTCATGAGTGAACGGCCCTGCCGAAGCTTTGCCTCGTACTGCTTCCTGTCTGCTAGCTTGCTCGCGCTTCCACAACTTGGTTTTGCGCAACAGCCGGATGGACCGCAAACCTCGGCACCGCCACCAGTAGTTCCCGCGCGGCCAGCTGCGCAGCAACCGCCAGGGCCCGCTCAACTGATCAGGATCCCCGCAGGCACGCACGTCGCTGTCGTTCTCGAAAACGGTATCTCCACGGGCAGTGCGAAGGCCGGCGATTCCGTTTATTTCCACACGTCCTTCCCCATCACGCAAGACAATCACATTATTATCCCCGTCGGTTCGTATCTTCGCGGGGAGCTGATCGAATCCAAGCGGCCGGGCAAGGTCAAGGGGCGCGGCGAATTTCGGATGCGCCTGGATACGCTGATTTTTCCGAATGGCTACACCGTGGATTTGAATGCGACTCCGCGCAGCGCGGATACCGGCGGAAAAGAGACCATGGACTCGGAAGGGAAAATCACCAGCGCTGGCGGCAAAGGGCAAGACGTAAAAACCGTCGCCGAGACGACGGCGACGGGCGCTGGGATTGGCGCCATTGCAGACGGGCCCAAAGGCCTCGGTATCGGCTCAGGTATAGGAGCCGTCGCGGGACTCGGTGCGGTTCTCTTGACGCGAGGTCCGGAAGCACAACTGCCACGCGGCTCGGCGCTCGACGTAGTTCTCGAACACGAGCTGACCCTGGATAAGAATCAGATTCAGTACCTTGACACTGGGCGAGCCATGCCCATCACGCCGCCTGCTACGCGCCAATAACCTGCGTCACGCCGCCGAAACGCAAAAACACGTGGAACGATGGCGAAGCGCGTTCGATTTCTACGGACCGCGACGATTGATTTATTTGTAAGAATTTTAAGCGGGCGCCCTGCGCGCGGTAGCGGACTGAAATCGCATCGGGCTGAAGCGGTCCCAATCTACGCTGACGCGTTGTTGCGTCACCCATTCGCGCACGAGCCGCGCGGTGATGGGTGTCAGAAGAATTCCGCCACGAAAGTGGCCCGTTGCCATGAGCAAGCCGTCGAGGTCGGTGGGTCCGAGGATGGGCAGATGATCTGGCGAGTCGGGTCTGAGTCCTGCCCAGGTCTCCTCTACTCGTGCGCTTGCAAGGCCGGGCGACAGCTCGATCGCTCCTGCCAGGATCTTTTCGATGCCGCCTGCCGTCAGACCTTTCTCGAAGCCTGTATATTCCACGGTTGCTCCGGCGAGGATTCTTCCGTCATTTCGCGGAACAAGATAGATTTTCTCGGACCAAAGAACTCGCTCGATGTTCAAATCGTTCGCGCGGAGAGCCACCATTTGGCCTTTCGCGGGCCGCACCGGCGCGTACGCGGCTACTCCTTCGATGTTTGCGGAAAAGCAACCAGCTGCGATGACGGTCCACTGCGCCTCGATCTTTTCGTCTTTCAGATGCAGACCAAGACATCGCCCGCCTTCGCGCCAAATTGCATCGGCGCCGCTCCCCGGAAAAAACTGCACGCCGCTTTGCCTTGCCGCTTCCAGCACAGCTAGGGTCATTGCGCGATTGTCGACGGATGCTTCGTCTGGCCGCAGTACGGCCGCTTCGAGTTCCTCACTGAGCGCGGGCTCCAGCTCGCGAGCGTCCTCTGCGCTCAATGGCTCCGCTTTAAGACCCAGCCCGTGATGCAGCGCAATGACAGTGCTGAGTTCTTCGCGCGCATCGCGAGTAAATAGCGCTTGCAGCGTGCCCTTCGCACGGTAGCCCGCACTTTGACCGGAGATTTCCTCAACCATGCGTACGAATTCCGGATAGATTGCCATGCTCGACTTGCCAAACGGCACGAGCGAAATCATGGCCGCGCTTTCCGGCGCGGGCGAGAGAATCCCCGCACCTGCCCACGATGCTTCTCGCCCGGGTTCTTGGCGGTCAAACACGGCGATGCGTAAACCTGCCCGCGCCAATTCGAGCGCAATGGACCCACCGATCAATCCACCGCCCGCAATGGCCACATCGAACTTCTTCATTCGGTCATCTTAACGCATCTGCACGACGGGTTCATGCTGGGATGGGCCAGGCATTTAATTGCTTCACCGCTGCTTGATTTGACGTGGCTTGTTCCATACTGGGGCGCCGGCGCTTTGTAAGCGTCCGGGTTACGCGGCGGGTGCGAATCATGACGATCCGGCGAGTTCCTCGGACAAAACCTGAGCCTTCTTCGCCAGATCGCGCGCCCGAGCCCAATCGCCCGCGCGGCCTGCTTCTCGCGCATCTGAAATAAAGCTGCGGACTTTGGAGGCAAGGTCGGATTGCGCGGCGTTCAGCGATTTTCCGGCAGTGGAGGCAAGGTTGCGTTCGGCGACTTTCAAACTCTGATCCGTCTCCCGTTGCAATGAGGTCGATTCTTGCGTCGACAATTCGGGAACAATTTGCGGAGTTTCGGGCTTTCCTGAAGGAGCTCCTGGATTTGCGGGGGGCGCCATGCTGCGCGGCCTTGCGGGAACGGAAGGAGTTCGCGCGGCTAGCGGCGCGGGAGCAGTAGGGACTTCCAGCGCAAGGTCGGGCACAGGAACTTCGACAACTCCATCTTGCGAAGTGTGTTGGGGCACGATCGGTCTCACAAGCACCGCCGTGCTCCAAGGAATCGTAGGAGTTTTTCTCGCGGCACACCCGCTCATCAAAATCGCTGAGGAACTCAGGACTCCAAAGAAAATCCGGACACTATTTCGCATCAGGGCGAGCTGGGGCCGGGCCGAAGGTTCCGTCATAGGCAATGAAGACTGCACATCGCTTTGCATCAGGCTGCGAGCGGCAGTTCGATTCGAAACGTCGTTCCTTTGCCGACTTCTGTCGTAAAGTCTATCGAACCGTTAAGGAGCTGCACAATGCGAAAGGTGCTAGCCAGCCCGATGCCGCTTCCTCCCGGCCGAGTCGTGAAAAAGAGCTGGAAAATTTTCTGCCGGTGCTCGGCCGGAATTCCTTTCCCGGTGTCGCCCACGCTGATTTCCGCCATTTCTCCACGGCGGCTCAAGACCAGCCGCAATTGACCGCCGCTGGGCATCGATTCCCCGGCGTTCAGCACCAGATTCAGCACGGCCTGCTTCAAGAGTGCGCGATCGACGTAAACTTCCGGGACGTCGATCGGCAAGAGCTGCGCCACTTTAATGTTGGCCTTTTGCATTTGCGGCTGCGCTATCTCGAGAACTTCCCCCAGCAATTCCGCAAGCTGCGTGGGTTCGAGCCGCACGTCCATCGGCTTGGTGAAATCCAGGAAGCGCTTGACGACGGCATCCAGACGGTCGATCTCCTTATCGAGTACCTGCACGGCTTGCTTCGCGCCGCTGTCCGAATCCGGCGGTAAGGACTCTTTCAAATTCTCGAGCCATAGCCGCATGGAGTTGAGTGGATTCTTGACTTCGTGCGCGACTCCCGCGGTGATGCGTCCCAGCGCGGCTAGCCGCTCGCTTACTTGCAGCTGGGTGTTGATGCTTTCAAGCGAATCGAGATCACGCAGCGTCAACAGTGCGCCCATGCGCTCACCATCTTCTTGAATTGCCTGCACCGTCACACTGACGCGCTTCTCACCCTCTGTGGTCATCAATTCTGTTTCCGCGGCGACCTCCGTTAGTTCATCGCCTTCGAGGCGTAGCGCATCCCGCAGTGGATGCCCGACCGGAAATATGTCGGTAACGCGTCTGCCGAGGAATTGTCCCGCAGGTGCGCCGAGAAACTTCTCCGCGGCCGGGCTGACCATGACGGCCCGCGCGTCGCGCGTGAAAAGCAGCAACCCGTCTTCGAGTCCTGCCATGACGGAGTTCATGTTTTCCCGCATGGTGCTGAAGATTTCATGCACGCCGCGCAATTGCTGGCCAACCTGCGAAATCTTTCGGCTAACTTGGCCCAGTTCGTCCCCGCTCCCCGCGAAGCCCTTCACTTCAGGTACGGGTACATCGTATTGGCCGGCGGATATGCGGTCCAATTGTTCGGAAATGCGTGCCAGGGGCGCCAGCGTCGCTCGGCTGACTACTGCGGCGAGAACTGTCGAAGTTATTAATGCCAGCAGGACAATCGTGCCGAGTTTCCTTAGGTTCGGCAAAAGATCGTTGACAAGCAGACCGGAAGAGATAGCGACGCGGACTTCACCGAATGGATCTTCGCCGTTGTTGAACGGATAATCGAATTCATAGACTCGTGGCGGCCCCGCCAAAATTCTCACCGCATGGCTCAAACCGCGTTGCGTTAGCTGAGAAAGCGGCGTCCACCGAGTCGCAAATTTTCCCTGCATCGAATCATCGGTAGACACCAGAACCAGTCCTTCTTGATCCGTGATCGACACTTCATAAATCGGGAAAGTTGACTTGGCGGCATTCAGCTGGGCACGCAAACCTTCATCGATCTCGAAGACGTGACGCACGTAGTCATGGACGTCTTTCAGACTCGACGACTCGGGCCGCATTCCTGCATTTGGTGCGTTGAGGACCGCGCCGTGGGCTTGCAGGAACACCTGGCTGGCGATTTCTTGGGCTCGTTTGTTCGTCTGCTGGAGAACCTGATCGAGCAATTGCGCGACCAGCACCGTGCATACCGCTGCCACCACCAGTAGCACGAGTCCCGTCATCACCAGCGTGAGTTTTGTTCGCAGCCGTAGCTGCATGGCGGATTCCTACTCTGCCTCGGCGCGTTCGCCACCGTATTCTTTCAGCTTATTGTGGAGCGTCTTCAGGCTGATGGCTAGCAGTTCGGCTGCTCGCGTTTTGTTGTTGCCCGTGGCGTTCAGCGTTTGCAAAATGAGCTCGCGTTCCATCGCGTCGACCGTCGTCCCAACCGGAAACTTGATCGACGATAGATCGCCGGGACTCTTCGGCGAGGTTTTGCCGAATTCTCCAGGCAAGCACGCCCGCGTAATTAGCTCTTTTTCGCACATGATCGCCGCGCGCTCAAGAATGTTACGCAGTTCGCGAATGTTGCCCGGCCACGTGTGGCTCATGAAAATGTCCAGCACTTCGGCGCCGATGCCGCGCACGTGTTTGCCATGCTTGGCATTCACGTCGCGCAATATGTGCTCGGCCAGCAGGGGAATGTCGTCCTTGTGTTCGCGAAGCGGCGGCAGATTGATATGGAAAACGTTCAAGCGGAAATACAAGTCCTGGCGCAGCTCGCCGCTGGATACGGCTTTCTCGGGATCCTTGTTTGTCGCCGCGAGCACGCGCACATCCACCGGAGTCTCGCTTTTGCTTCCCAGCCGCCGCACTTTGCGGTCTTCCAGCACGCGCAGAAGTTTCGCTTGCGTCGGTGCGGGCATCTCGCCAATTTCGTCGAGCAGCAACGTGCCGGAGTCGGCTAATTCGAAGCAACCGATGCGCCGCTCGGCCGCGCCGGTGAACGCGCCGCGTTCGTGGCCGAAAATTTCGCTTTCCATCAGTGTTTCGGGGATCGCGGAGCAGTTGATGGGGACGAACGGCCCGTTGGCGCGCGGGGAAAGCTTGTGAATCGTGCGCGCGACGACCTCTTTGCCGGAGCCCGTCTCTCCCGTAATCAGTACGGAGGCCGAACTCGGTGCAGCCATCTCCACGATGCGCATCACCTCCTGCATCGGCTTCGACCCGCCCACCAGTTCGCCCAGCCGCCCAGCCTCGCGCAACTGGCGTTGCAGCACGACGAGCTGCCGCGCGTCGCGCGCTTTGCTCAGAGCGCGGTCTAGCAAGGCTCTCAACACCGGCCCCTTCAGCGGCTTTTCGATATACCAAAAAGCGCCGGACTCGATGGCCGCCACGGCGCGTTCTTCACTTCCTTTTCCGGTGATGATTACGGCGGGAACGTCCAGCAGCTCCGGACCAAGTTGTTTCAGCAAGTCCAGCCCGTTCATGCCGGGCAGTTCAACGTCCGCGATCAACGTGTCCGGCTGATAGCTTACGAATTTAGCCAGCGCCTCTTCCGCAGTCGCCACTCCAAGCACATCAAAGCCCCATCTTTGCAAAAGCTGCTCGTAGCCTTTGCGCGCGTTGTCCTCGTCCTCCACAATCAACACGCGGTCTTTGCGCTCCAGCGGCTCCATCGCGCGCACTGCGGTTCTTCCTTCATCGCCCATGCGGTCACGCCTCTCCCACGCGGCACGTCTTATTTTCGCAGATTCTGGTGCAGGCTGGACACTTCGACTGTAACAAGCTCGCGCCACGCTTGCCAAGCAGATGCTGGCGTCATTCGGGAAGATTGGCTTGTCGGGTCTTCAGGCTTGAAAAGAGCTCAAAAACGCAGAGCCGGCGCAGCCTCCGCGCTGCGCCGGCTCATCCCCG
Source organism: Candidatus Acidiferrum sp. (assembly GCA_035272765.1). GTDB lineage: Bacteria > Acidobacteriota > Terriglobia > Acidiferrales > UBA7541 > Acidiferrum. The sequence continues at coordinate 64,980 of DATEQG010000007.1, read as the reverse complement.
GCGTCGACAAATTTATGATTCTGTTCTCGCCAAACCGGGAGGCCGGTCCTCCCTTCGCGCAGCCTTCCGGTGCCAACCCTAAACGATCTCCCGGCTCTACTCTTTAACGAGATAGAGGGCGCGCTCCAGCTCTAATTCCAGCTTCACACCTTTCTGCAGGTCCAACTCGTGCCCTCGACCGGACTCCACGAGATACGCCGTGATCGCTCCCAGCGCCGCTCCCTCCGCGGCTTCCTTCTTGTCCTTATCCTTCACGCCTTTCACCGCGCCGAGCGCTGCTCCCGCGGCCGCGGCTTGCGCTGCATCTTCCTGGGAACTGCTCCTTCCTTCGATCAAGCCTTCCTGACCGGGCTTGTTCTTCACACTATGTTCGCCGGGAACACTCACTACTTCCGCCACGATCGGCAAACGCCCGAACTTCGTGTGAATCTCGTCAAACGTCAGCCAAATTCTTGCGCGCCCTGTCGTGCCCGCCGATTCTACATGGCTCACATGGCCCTCGATTTCCGCGCCGGACGGCAAGTAGATGCCGCTGCCTGCTTCCAGCGGTTCCAGCGTTTTCACTTTGAACTTTGCTCTTTCCGCTGTGCCCTTGGTGCCTAGATCGTCTTCCAGTGCCACCAGAAATTTTGTTCCGGGCGCAACGCCGTACGTTTCCAACGGCAATCCGTGCCGCTTGCCATCCGCAGCTTTTGCGGCTTGGTCGTCCGGGGCCGCGATTTTGTCCTCGGAGACAATCGGCTTTTCTTGAGACGGCGGTGGCACTTGGTCTTGCGAAGATTCCTGGGCCGCGCACGCCATGCTGAACCCCAGAATTGCGGTCAGCATAAATATCCCCACCGAAAATCGTCCCCAATCTCTTGCTTGCATGATTACCTCCCGGGCTCGATGTCAGATGATTGGGTATGCAGGCAGCGCGCCATTGCCATTTTTCGCTGCATCCGTAAGTGGCTGAAAAAGCATCTAGTTGAAGCCGCGATGGGGCAATGCTCAGCTGTGTTTCGGCGATGTGTCAGAATTTTGCGCCACCGCTGTGGATGCTAACGCCGACAGTGCAGCGACCTTTTTCCACCCGGCCACGAGTTTCTACTGGGAGTGTTTAAGTTGCCAGGAATTTGCGGATTCGCTGCAGAACCTGTGCGTACATGGCGAGCGTCACTCGCCCGGTCTGAGTGTTCTGCTGGCTCGGGTGATAAACACCAAAGAGGCGCGCTCCATCGCCCGGCAGTTCCGCTTCAGCGCCGTGCGCAAAGGGGAACGCCGCTCGCGACGCAATCAGACCCCGCTGCTTCAGAATTTCCAGATAAGCCTCCCAGGCGATCTTTCCCAGAGCCAGAACAGCGCGGGGCTGTAGGATTTCCAGCTCGCCTACCAAATAGCCGCGGCAATTTATGATTTCTGATGGGAGAGGCTTGTTTGCGGGAGGCGCGCAATGAATCGTTGCCGCGATGTAGGCATTTTCCAAGAGCAAGCCGTCATCGCGCCGCACGGAAGTTGGCTGATTGGCGAATCCCGCTTTGTGCAGCGCAGCGTAGAGAAATTCGCCCGAGCGATCTCCAGTGAAGACGCGCCCTGTTCGATTCGCCCCGTGCGCGGCTGGCGCAAGCCCGAGAATGAGCAACTCGGCGCCCGCATCCCCGAATCCCGGAACCGGTTTGCCCCAGTACGTCCAATCGCGAAACGCTCGCCGCTTTTCTCGCGCCACTCTTTCGCGATACTCGACGAGGCGCGGGCACTTCCGGCAAGCCACAATTTCCTCGTTCAAAATTTTGAGCAGCGCGCTTTTCTCGGCCATGTTTGAAAGTAAATCGTTGAAGGAAAGTTGCTATAAAGGTTTGCGCGCCATCATGCGATTCAGTTCCGCATACGGAACTGTGACCTGGTGTAGCGAATCGTAAGAACCGTGCGCCAGCCAATCTTTCGCGACACGCTGAAACGCACCCATCGCCGCGCGCATCGCGGAAGATCCCGCACTCACGCGCGCCACTCCCATTTTTTCGAGTTCGTCGAGCGAAGGACACCCCTGCGAAGCCAGTATATTCAAAGGGGCTCCAAGCGCCTTCACCAATTTTGCAATGATTTCGCGGTCGCACAGGCCCGGGACGAACAAGCAATTCGCTCCTGCCTCGCGATATGTGCGCAACCGCTCGACGGTTCTCTCAAATCGTGTAGCCTGCGGCCCAATCGGCATCAAATAAATATCCGTGCGCGCGTTAATCACCACAGGCACACCTAGCGCCGCCGAAGTCTCTCGAATCGCGCGAATATTCTTCACTTGCAGCCCCAACTCCACATGCGAGCTTTCATCGTCTCCCGTCACGTCCTCAAAGTTCAGTCCCACCGCTCCGGCAGCCACCATGGCTCTTGTGAAATCAGCGATCTCTTCCGGCGTTTTGCCATAACCAGACTCCAAGTCGGCGGTAACCGGGACGCTCACCGCGCGCGTAATCCTCGCCACGGCATCCAACATTTCGCCACGCGAAATACGCTGGCCGTCAGGATATCCCAGCGAGAACGCGACCGCCGCGCTGCTGGTGGCGATTGCCGGATGGCCGACTTCCTCGAGAATTCGCGCGCTAACCACGTCCCACGCATTTGGCAGCGCCAAGATCTTTGGCCCATGATGCAGCTTCCGAAGTTTTTCGGCCTTCTCCGCCTGTGTTTTGACGTCCATCGCAATTCTCCCGCAGGAATGATCCGTCACACCCATTCCGCCCGATAAAGCTAGGGATTATACCCTCCGCTCGAAACAGCCAATTTGGAGAGCTATTTCTCGTCAGAGAAAATCCGACGATTCTCGATTTTTCCCGAACTTCGAATTATCTCGCTCTTAACACGCTGGCCAGCACCACTGCCTCATTGTGTTCCTCATCCTTCGCTCCAAAGAGCAAAGAAAGCGTAGCGTGTTCTTTCTCCATTTTCTTCAGCTCCGCAACCAGCTCTTTGTTTTTCGAGAGCTCACCGCGGTATCTTTTCTGAAATTCGCTCCATCTCTCCGGGTCATGGCCAAACCACTTTCGCAGCGCGTCGCTCGGCGCCACTTCCTTCAGCCACACGTCCACATGCGCTGCCTCTTTTTTCATTCCCCGAGGCCACAATCGATCCACAAGCACGCGCCATCCGTCTTCTTTCGCGGGCTTTTCATACACACGCTTGATCTTGACCATGTTTATTTGCCTCGCACCAGCGCACAATCTGTTCGGAAATGGTCCGGCAGCCGGACGCCATTTCCTGACTCATTGCAAAAGCGCGAGCACCTCGTCGTGAATTTTCCCGTTAGTGCTCACCATATTTCCGCTGTAGATCGAACGTTTTCCGTTCACGTCCGTCGCCCGCCCCCCGGCTTCTTCCACAATCAATCCCAGCGGAGCCAAGTCCCACGCCTTCGAATGCAAATCCAGCGCCGCCTCCGTCGATCCTTCCGCTACTAGCATGTGTTGCCAGAATCCGCCCAGTGAGCGGCCATGCCGCGCCGCGTCCAAAAGCTTCCGCATCTTCTCGATCTTCTCGCGATTCTTGTTCGGGCCAGTTCCGCCGGTGAACGCCATCCCCGCATTCAATCGTTCGACGTTCGAAACATGAATCCTCTTTCCATTCCGATACGCCCCTTCGCCGCGATACGCCCACCAGCGCACGCCCAACGCGGGTGCGCTCGCCATTCCCGCGACAATCTCGCCATCGCGCTCGATTCCCAGCAGCGTCCCAAAGGTCGCAATCCCGCGCGAGAACTCTTCCGTACCGTCGATGGGATCGATGATCAATCGAGCGCGCCCCGTCGTTGCTGGCCCCTTCGCATTCTCGCCTCCCATCTCTTCGCCCAGAACATCCATTATCAACCCGCTCGCAGCCACTTTGGCTCGCGCCATTTCTTCCACGCCGCGGTCTGCCTGCGTCACCGCCGAACCGTCATCCTTTCTGTCGATCCGAATTTCGTCTGCACGGAAATATCGAATCGCGATCGCATCTGCCTCTCTCGCCAGGTCTTCGAGCAGCACCCCATACTCTTCTCGGTATCCCATTCCATCTCCCTGATTTCGCCAGCCCAATCCAGAAACGCCGTTTTAGGTTGCATCCTTCAGCGATTAACCTTGAACTTTTGGCCTCTCTTTCCTCCGATTGACACTACTACCTTCCGCCTCTAGCATACAAAGCAATGGCTATGAGTGCCCATGCTGACAGCGGGACTGTTCTCGGCCGCATCCTTCACGCGCGCCGTCTTGAGGTGGACCACCGCAAACGCGTTCTCCCGGAGGCGGCGCTGCGCTATGGCGTCAATGCGGCCACGCCGCTGCGCGATTTTCCTTCCGCGCTCAAGCGAGACTCCTTGAATATTATCGCCGAATTGAAGCCCGCTTCGCCCTCAAAAGGAATTCTTCGCGACCCTTTCCATCCCGTCGAGTTAGCCCAGTCTTTGGAAGCGGCAGGTGCCGCGGTGCTCTCAGTACTCACCGAAGGAGAATTCTTCCGCGGATCTTTGAAGAATCTCCGCGATGCTCGCAATGCCGTGAAACTACCCGTTTTTCGCAAAGACTTCATCTTCGATCCCTGGCAAGTCTGGGAAACGCGTGCGAACGACGCCGACAGCTTTCTGCTCATTGTTGCTGCTCTGGGCGATGAACTCCTTCGTGACCTCATCGCTCTTGGCCGCCAGATCGGCATGGAACCTCTCGTCGAGGTCCACACCGCCGGTGAGCTCGACCGCGCCCTCGCTGCCGAAGCCCGCATCATCGGCGTGAATAATCGCGATCTGAAAACTCTGGACGTACGCGTCGAAACTTCCTTCGAACTGATCGAGCGTATTCCCGACGCCTGCATCGCCGTCAGCGAATCCGGCCTCCGCACTCACGAAGATCTTGCCAGACTTCGCAACGCCGGCTTCGACGCTTTTCTCATTGGCGAAAGTCTGATGCTTTCGCCCGATCCCGCTGCGGCCCTGGGAGCTTTTCTCGGACGCTCGGCGCTTCCGGCTTAGACACGCCATGATTCTCATCAAGATCTGCGGCATCACCAACTGGCCGGACGCCAAGGCCGCCTGCGACGCTGGCGCCGATATGCTCGGCTTTAATTTCTATGAGAAAAGCCTCCGCCGCGTCTCCACAGTCGAAGCGGCCACCATGCGCGCCAAGCTTCCCTCGGGAGTGCAAGCCGTCGGGCTTTTTGTGAATGCCAAGCCCTCGGAAATCAATTCGCTCCACGCTTTTGTGCGCTTCAACGCCGCGCAACTCCACGGTGACGAGGCTCCCTCCATCGTTTCCGAAGTGACGCGCACCGTTCCCGTCATCAAAGCCTTTCGCGTTGCCGCGGATTTTCCCCTCTCCACGCTCGACAAATACCACGATGCGTTTGCTTTCCTTCTCGATGGGTCTCGCACCGGCCAATTTGGCGGCACGGGCGCCAGCGCCGACTGGAATGTCGCCCGGCGCGCTGTCGCCGCTCACCGTATCATGCTGGCTGGTGGTCTCACTCCGGAAAACGTCGGTGCCGCGATTCGTTCCGTGCGCCCGTATGCGGTCGACGTGGCAAGCGGCGTCGAATCAAAGCCCGGCAAAAAGGATCACGCCAGGTTGAAGGAATTTATAGACGAAGTCCGCCGTACGGAAGAGCAGTTGAACGCGCCACAAACAGGACAATCCGCGCCATGAGCTCGACTCTTCACTCGGCAACTTTCGCTCCTGGACGTTTCGGCCCTTACGGTGGGCGCTACGTTCCGGAAACACTAATGGTGCCGCTCTTCGAACTCGAGCGCGCCTATGAAGCCGCGAAAACCGACGCGAACTTCCAAGCCGAATTTGCCGGTCTGCTGAAAAATTTCGCGGGCCGTCCCACGCCTTTGCAATTCGCTTCGCGCCTCACCTCGCATCTCGGCGGCCCGCGCATTTACATCAAACGCGAAGATTTGCTCCACACCGGCGCGCACAAAATCAATAACGCGATAGGCCAGGGCTTGCTCGCCGTGAAAATGGGGAAACCGCGCATCATTGCGGAAACCGGCGCCGGCCAGCACGGTGTAGCTTCCGCCACCATCGCCGCGCATCTCGGCCTCGAATGCGTCGTCTACATGGGTACGGAAGACATGGCGCGCCAGGCGCTTAACGTCTCGCGCATGCGCATGCTCGGCGCGCAAGTCGTCGGCGTCGATTCAGGCAGCCGCACTTTGAAGGATGCCATCAACGAAGCCATGCGCGACTGGGTCACCAACGTGCGCAATACACACTATCTGCTCGGTTCTGTTCTTGGCGCGCATCCCTATCCCACAATGGTGCGCGATTTTCAGTCCGTTATCGGCCGCGAAGCCCGCGAACAGATTCTCGCCTCCGAGAAACGCCTGCCCACGCATCTTTTCGCGTGCGTCGGCGGCGGTTCGAACGCCATCGGCCTCTTCCATCAATTTCTGCGCGATCCCTCGGTGAAAATGGTTGGCATCGAAGCCGGCGGTCGCGGGGGCCAACTCGGCGAACACGCTGCCCGCCTGGCCGCACATCAAGGTTTCACAGGTGCGCGTCCCGGCGTTTTGCAAGGCACCTATACCTACATTCTGCAAACCGAAGACGGCCAAATCGCCACCACCCACTCCATCTCCGCCGGCCTCGACTATCCCGCCATCGGCCCCGAGCATGCTTGGCTCGCCGATGAAGGTCGCGCCGAATACGCCGCAGTCTCCGATCAGGCTGCGCTCGAAGCCGCGCGTCTCCTCTCGCGCATCGAAGGCATCATTCCCGCGCTTGAATCCGCCCACGCCATTGCAGGCCTAATCGAGCGCCTGCCGCGCCTCTCCGCTGACGACCTGGTCATCCTCAACCTCTCCGGCCGCGGCGACAAAGACATGGACACCTATTCCCGCGTTCTTGGCAGCAAATGAGAGCTTTGGCTGCCCTTCGTAGGGGCACGGCATGCCGTGGCCGATCTTACGCAGGCTTGAACCCCTGCCTCCGCTGCGAACTTTTCCCCTATTTCTGCTAATCTTTCTGCGATTCCCAAATGCCCACTGTGTCCAACAATTCGACCCGTATCTCCCGCCGCTTCGCCGAACTCCGCGAATCCGGCGAACTCGGCATCGTCGCGTACATCACCGCAGGCGATCCCACGCTGGGTGCCACGCACAAATTTGTTCTCTCCCTCGCTCAGGCCGGCGCCGACATCATCGAACTTGGTATTCCCTTCAGCGATCCTCTCGCCGACGGCCCTACGATTCAGCGCGCTTCCGAGCGCGCCCTCAAAGAGCACACAACGCTAGCCCAAGTCATCAATCTCGTTCGCGAGGTCCGCAAGTCTAGCGAAGTTCCCATCGTCCTCTTCAGCTATTACAATCCCGTACTCCAGATGGGACTGGAAAAATTTGCGAATGCCGCTGCAGCTGCCGGCGCCGACGGCGTTCTCATCACTGATCTCACTCCAGAAGAATCGGACGACTACCGCCGCGTGCTGGCCGCGCACGATCTCGACACGATTTTCCTCGGCGCTCCTACGTCCATCGACGACCGCCTGGCGAAAATCGCCGCCGTGTCCTCCGGTTTTCTCTATCTAATCTCACGCACTGGCGTAACCGGCGCGAAAGACGCTCTTCCCGACGATCTCCCGGCCCTTCTGCGACGCGCTCGCAAGGTCACACAGCTACCGATCGCCGTCGGCTTCGGCATCTCGCTCCCCGGCCACGTTTCTGTTCTTGGCGGCTTAGCCGATGCTGCCGTAGTCGGCTCTGCGTTAGTCACCGAAATTGAAAAAGCCACCGCTGCGAATCCCACACCCGCCGCGATCGATGCGGCCGCATCCGCACTCGCCGCCCGAATCCGTTCCCTAAAAGAAGCCGCCTGCCACGGCCTCTCCCGCCGCGAGGTCGCCCCGTGAACCTTTCCGACTGGCGCCGCCGCATCGACGAAATCGACAAAAAGCTTGTCGAACTCTTAAACGAGCGCTCGCACTGCGCCCTCGAAATCGGCAAACTAAAACAGGCGGCCAGCATCCCGCTCTATCAACCGGACCGCGAAAACGAGGTCTTGGCCAACGCCGAACGCGCCAATCCCGGCCCGCTGACGGACGCCGCCATTCGTCGCCTCTTCGAGCGCATCATCGACGAAGCGCGCGCCGCCGAACGCAACGCCATGCACTCCGACAGCAAGCAGAGCAAAGGCGGGAATGAATGATCAGTTTGCTCGGTCTTATAAGGAACGCAGTTCGTAGCGCCGGGCTTCAGCCCGGCATCTTTGCAGCGTTGAATGTGTTGCAATCGAAAGGGAATCAGGACTAACCATGGTCATCGTCATGCAAGAAGGCGCCAGCGACGCGCAAATCCAGCACGTCATCGATCGCCTCGTTGCGTCAGGCTTCAACGTTCACCGCTCCACCGGCGAATCACACACCGTCCTCGGCGCGGTCGGCGTCCATCGTGATTTCGATCACCGCGATTTCGAGCTTCTCGAAGGTGTGCGCGAAGTCATGCGCATCACGCAACCGTTCAAGCTTGCCAGCCGCCAATTCAAGCCAGAGGGTACCATCGTCGATCTTGGCCGAGGCGTGAAAATCGGCGGCAATGAAGTGGTCGTCGCCGCTGGACCTTGCTCTGTCGAATCGCGCGAGCAAATCCATTCCATCGCCGAGAGCGTCGCCAAAGCTGGAGCAAAAATTCTCCGCGCCGGTGCTTTTAAACCGCGCACCTCGCCCTACGCTTTCCAGGGCATGGGCGAGGAAGGCCTCAAGCTCATGCGCGAAGCCGCCGACAAATTCGGCCTCTTCACCATCAGCGAAGTTATGGACGCTTCGCAAATCCAGATGATGCACGGCTATGTCGACATTTTTCAGGTCGGCGCGCGCAACATGCAGAACTACTTTCTGCTCCGCGCTCTCGGCGAAGTCCGCAAACCCGTTCTCCTCAAGCGTGGCATGTCCGCCACCATGGAAGAGCTGCTCATGAGCGCTGAATACATTCTTGCCGGTGGCAACTACAACGTCGTTCTCTGCGAGCGCGGCATCCGCACCTTCGAAACCTACACCCGCAACACGCTCGACATCGCCGCCATCCCCGTAATCAAGAAGCTTTCTCATCTCCCCATGCTTGCCGATCCCTCTCACGGCACCGGCCGCCGCGACAAGGTTCCTCCCATGGCGCGCGCCGCGGTCGCCGCTGGCGCCGACGGCCTTCTCATCGAAGTCCACAACGACCCCGACCACGCCCTCTCCGACGGCGCTCAATCTCTCCACCCCGACACCTTCACCCAGCTCATGGCCGAGCTCCGCATCATCGCCCCAGCCATCGGCCGCCGCATGGCCTGATTCATGCCGACCCTCACCGCACAAAGCGTAAAATCCGCGCGTGGAGCACGAGCCGCAACCCAACAATTGTCATTCCGAGCGGAGCGAGGAATCCGCTTTTCAGCCTCTGCGCTGACTCCGCGTACTCCACGTCTCTGCGTTATCTTTCCTCTTTCTCTTCTGGGTGTCGGCTGTAAGCTGTCGGCTATCGGCTCGCCCCAATGACTCCTCACCTCATCAATCGCGCCACGATTCTCGGTACCGGCCTGATCGGCGGTTCCTTCGCGCTAGCCCTTCGCAAATACATCCCCGATATATACATCGCTGGCTGGGACCGCCCCGAGGTCGTCGCCGATGCGCAATCTCGCAATGCCATCGACGCCGCCTTCTCCGGCGAACTCGCTCCCGCCCTGGAAAACGCCGATCTCGTTTACATCGCCCTGCCCATAAGCACCACGCTTGATCTCCTGCCGGAAATCGCGCGGCTAGCGCCCGCCCGCGCCCTCATCACCGATGCCTGCAGCACCAAAGTCCGTATCACGGAAGATGCCGCCGGTCTTTTTACCGACGACGCAACAAAACTCTTTCTCGGCGGCCATCCCATGGCCGGCAGGGAACTCTCCGGCATCGCTCACGCCGACGCCGATCTCATCCGCAACAATACCTACGCCCTCATCGGCGCCTCTTCCGATCAAACGGACCCCCGCATTTCTGCTTTCGTAAAAATCCTGGAAAAAATCGGCGCCCGCCCCCTCTGGCTAGGCGCCCAACAACACGACTACGCCGTCGGCTTGGCCTCTCATCTCCCACAACTGGCCGCGGTCGCCCTAGGCTCTTTCCTCTACGATCATCTCGACGAAAACGGTCTCCCCATCACCCTCGCCGGCCCTGGCCTTCGCGATTCTCTCCGCCTCGCCGGCAGCCCCTACTCCACCTGGCGCGACATCGTCCTCACCAACAAAGAAGTCCTGTCTGCCGCCCTCGATCTCTTCGCCCGCCGCCTCGACGATCTTCGCGAACGCCTCGCCTCCCGCGACCTCGAAGCCGACTTCGACGCCGCCAACGAACTCTACAAACTCCTCCGCTCCTTGTAGGGGCGGGGCTTGCCCCGCCCGCAGCGGTCCGGTCCTTCCGAAAGTCTCCGTTGACAACTCATTCGGGATCCGATATATCGGAGACAGAATGATGCGCGATAACGATAAACAGACAACGCCCCTTTCGCCCGCATTGTTCCATATCCTAATGGCGCTCGCTGGCCACGACCTCCACGGCTACGCCATCATGCAGGAAATTTCTCGCCAGACCGAAGGAGAGTACGTTCTCGGACCAGGCACGCTCTACGACAACCTGCAAAAGGCCATCCGCCGCCGCTGGGTTGCGGATCTCGGTCACCGCGCGGGGGATGATGATCCCCGCCGCCGTTACTATCGGCTCACATCGCTAGGAACATCCGTTCTCTCTGCAGAAGTCAGCCGGCTCGAAAACATGGTCCGCGATGCAAAGGTTCGCCTCCGAATTCCCAAGCCGAGGAGGGCCTGATGCTTCGTCCCCTGTTTCAGTTGCTGGTCGGACTTCACCCTCGTGCGTTCCGAAGACGCTTCGCGCCAGAAATGATGTCCATCTTCGATCATGCCAGTGGAAAGCGCGCCGCCCTCTCTCTCGTTCTGGACGCTTTCATCTCTCTCATCAGGCAGTGGGCGTTGCGCCCCGGCTTCTGGAGAGAGCCTAGCCCTGCCGAACAGCCTCAAATGGCATCGGCTGGCGCGCGTTCTTTCTACATTTCGGAAAGTTATAGACCGAGCGGCGTGGCCCTCTTGCACGGGGCGACCCTTTCTCTTGCAGCCTTCCTCACAATCACTCTCGCCTTCATCCATACGCGAGGTTCCCAAGTGCAGCCCTGGCTTCCGAAGATCGAAGCTGAGATGAGCGAAAACCCTCCTTCTGAGCAGAAAGCTTTCCAGAGCACGCCGCCGCTCGAGTTCTGCCAAGGTAGATACGTGGTCGACGGCCAGAATTCGGCCACAGTGGACGTGACAGTTGAGGAGAACCAGCTTTTTCTCAGCTATCCCGGAGGCACCAAAACTGCCCTCTCTCCCTGTTCTGGTTCGAGCTTCAAAAACGGCAGCTCCTCCAGTTGTCAAATTTCCTTCTCAGAATTCGATCGAGGAAGGTTTCAGCAATTAGATATCGACCAGGGAGGGCGTCATTTTGCGGCCCGTCGCTTGCACGAGTGATACGAGGCGCGACCACAATTTTCTGCTCAAGTTTCGCCAATTCCGCCGAAATTCATCGCTCCATGAGCTGGCGATGCCGACGCGCCCTTTCGCGCTCGTAAAGTGTCTGTCTACCAAGCCCCTTCCTTCCGTCCTACCCACCAAACAATTCCGACTCCGAGAGTCTGCTGTTCCTTGCTCAGCACACCATTCTTATCCGTAAAAAAAGACGGCTGGTTCGAAAAATCCCTCCGCCACTCATACCGCATCAAAAATCCATCGGAAAGCTTGTAATCAAAACTTACGGTCGTTTCCTTCAGCGCTTGCGTGATCCCGCTAAATAGTCCTCCTCGATCTGACATATATTCTGCCCGCCCCGCCACGGCAAACTTCGGGGAGAATTGATACTTCGCGTAACCTGCGCCTCCAATGACGTGCGAAGGCGCCGACGACTGCCCCAGGGCTGTATTCGTATTCTGCCACTCGCGCTCGATGACGTAATCGCCCTCCAAAGCAAACGTTAGCTTCGGCTGCGCCTGCCAGGTCACGTAACTGTCGAAAATGTGCAGCTTCCCATTCGGCGCCGGCGTAATCGCCTGAAACGTCAGCCCCGGCTGCACGGGAATGGGCCCGCTCGACGATACTTCTATGCGGTCGGGATGCTCCTGCCCCAGGTAATAGTTCACATTCCAGGTAATGTTTTTGTTCGGCGTGGCCGTGAACCCGAACAACTCATCCTTGTACCCGTTGGTGGCTTCCGCCTGGTTTGTGCCGTTGACTACCCAGTAGTTCAAAGTCAGCTTGTCGTTGACCTTGTACGCGGCCCGCAATCCCATGTGATAGAACGGCAGATAATCGAACCAGTAAGATCGCGAATAATTCATTTGGTCTTTCGTGTAGTTTCCTTCGATTCCGATCGAGCTTCCAAATTTGCCGACATCCACGCTCAGTCCGTTGCCGATAGGCACCACGTACGTCCCATAAGCCTGATATATATTTTGATAGATCGCCGGCCTTGGCTCGTTCGCGGGATTTCCTTGCAGGGTGTCGGTGGCTTGGCCGTATTGCAAGTCCAGGCGGAGTCCAAACGGCCGTCCCGCGTCCACATCAGGAGCGCGCTCGAAAACCAAGTCTGCCTGATTCAAGCTGATGTTGTTGCTTAGAACGTCGTACGCTCGCAGCGCGTTCACACGTCCAACGGGGTCATTGAAGTTGTACTCATAATATTCATCCACCGCGAAATTCAGTGTCGCTCCGTGCAGATAGTCAAGAATCCCCCGGTCCGCGGCGTTAATCTGATCCTTGGGCGCTTCCAGGGCAGCGCTCTGCGCAGGGGCTATAGTCGCTGAAGTTGCTCCTCCCCCCGTGCTGCCAGCGAACGTGGTGGTCGGAGCAGGCGTCGCTGCATCTTCGCTGGCAACTGGCGCCGCCCCGGCAACGAACGCGCTACTCGCGATTCCCCCAGTCGGAGCAGGCTGCCGCTGTTTCAGCGCGCTCTCTAATTCCGTCACGCGCGCTACCAGGCTCTTCACAGCTTCGCGCAACTCTTTGACCTCCTCCGCCGACGCAGGCGCGGCATTGTTCGCCTGCGCACGTCCTGCTGGGCACCACGCCAGCAGCGCGACACAAATTCCTATCGTGTGCCACGGCGAAATATTGCAAATCGAGGTTTTACAAATTGAGCCGGTTCGACTCAGCGTCCAGCCGCTGTGTGAGGTGTGCTTGAACATGAGGAGGCCTCTTTCCCGGTTGGCCCTGGCCAACTCCAACCGCGATGTTGCCCCCGTGTTCTAGCATGATTTGCCTTAGTTTTTCGTTAAAGCCGCACCGTCCGCGCACACCTCGACCAGCTAATCTCTCCGGATCGATTATTTCGCTATTTCAGATCGACTTTCGCGTTCAGCGGCAATTCTTGCGACGATCCACCCACCATGAACGTGTAACCGCCAGGCACTAATTTCCACCCGCCTGCGGACTCATCGTAGATCGACAAGTATTTCGCATCCACGTTGACGCTCACCTGTTTACTCTCGCCCGCCTTCAGCCACACCTTGCTCCATCCCACCAATCGTTTCGGCGGTTCGTCCGCGCTTGCAGGCAGCGCTGCATACACTTCCGCGATCTCCGCTCCATCGCGCTTCCCTGTGTTCTTCAGGGTGAAGGTCACTGCCGTCTCTTTTCCAGGCGTAACTTTCAAACCAGAATAAGCAAACGTTGTGTACGACAACCCATGCCCGAACGGAAAGAGCACAGCCTTCTTCTGTGCGTCATACCATTTGTAGCCAACCTTCAATCCCTCGTCATAATGCACCGTGAACGTGGGCATCGCCTCGCCAGTCTTCATCACCGCCGCTTCGCCGGTCTGCCCCGGCCCCGGCTGCGTCAGCTGCGGGTGCGGCAAATCCGCCTCGCTCTTTGGAAACGTCATGGGAAGCTTGGCGCTCGGATTCACGTCGCCGCTCAAGATATTCACGACGGCCTCCGCGCCCCTGCTGCCCGCATACCACGCTTCCAACACTGCGCCCACTTTATCAATCCAGGGCATCGTTACTGCCGTTCCCGTTTCCAGCACCACGATCGTTTTCGGATTTGCTGCCGCCACTGCGTCGATCAACTCGTCCTGTTTTGCGGGCAACGACAGATTCGGCAAATCCATCCCTTCGCTTTCCCACTGGTACGCAAACACAATGGCCACGTCCGAATTCTTCGCCAGCGCGGCCGCGCTCGCTGGATCCGCGCCGGAGTCAAACTGCACTTTCACTCCCGGGAATTTTGCTTGCAGCACCTTTATGGGCGATGGCGGAAACCACACCTGCGCCATCCATCCCGCCGGCGGCCTGCCCGGCGCGTCCACTTGCGCCGATCCCCCGCCCGACATCATCCCTTCATTCGCGTGAGGCCCAATGACCGCTATGGAGCGCACGACTCCCACACCGAGCGGCAACAACCCTTTGTTCTTCAGCAGCACTGCGCTCTGTTCCTCAACCTTTTGCGCTGCGGCTAAATTTCCTTCGATGTCCGGCACGCCCTTCTGCATCGGATAATCCACAATCCCGGTCGCAAACTCGGACCGCAGCACGCGCCTCACGTGTTCGTCCAACTCCGCCATCGAAACCTTGCCCGCCTCTACTGCGGCCTTCAGTTTCGCCCCAAAAAACTCATCAAGCGGCTCTTCATTGTCCAAACCCGCTGCGGAGGCCTTCACCGTGCTGTGCGTTCCGCCCCAATCCGAAACTACGAATCCCTTGAATCCCCACTCCTTCTTCAAAACATCCGTCAGCAAATATTTATTCTCGCAAGCAAAAACTCCGTTCACGGCGTTGTACGAGCACATCACCGCGCCCGGGTCGGCAATCCCCACGCCAATCTCAAACGCCAGCAAATCGCTCTCCCTCATCGCGCGCGTGCTGATGATCGAGTCCACTTCATTCCGTCCGCTTTCCTGATCGTTCACAGCGTAGTGTTTGATGTCGCCAATCACATGCTGCGCCTGCTCGCACTTCATCAAATGCCCGACCAGCGTTCCCGCCAGGATGGGATCCTCGCCCAAATACTCGAACGTCCTGCCGTTCCTTGGTTCACGCGTGATGTTTACGCCGCCGCCCAGCGTCATGTTGTATCCCTGTGAGCGCAGATCCTTGCCAATCACCGTCCCGAACGCGCATGCTGCCTCAGGGTCCCAGCTGGCAGCTGCACCGAGGTTGGAAGGCATCGCCGTCGAATACCGCCCATTGTCTGCGCTATTCCGGACTCCGTACGCCGCGTCGCTCATCTGAATAAACGGAATGCCCAGGCGCGGCACACCCAGCACAAACCCCGCGCCGCCGTTTCCCAGTTCAGGCTCGGGGTGTTGGACTTCCCGCGGCCAACCCGGCATCCCCATTCCGTGCAACAGATCAATTTTCTCGTCCAGCGTCAATTCCTTCAAAACCATGTTCGCGCGCTCGTCGGGCGAAAGGCTGGCATTCATCCATGGATGGTTTCGATCTTCCTTTGCCGGCTGCCCAGGCATTCGGTGCTGGGCATAAAGAGTTGTAGCCAACCCCAAAATCGCCACCACGCAAGCGGCGAGCACACCAAATCCAATCGTCGCGGATGCTCTGCTCCGCAAACGCCACAACTCACTCATTTTCATCAGGACCATCCCTCGACCATGAATTAAATCCCACTATAATATCGATATTTCTGATTAAAGCTAGAACCAAAGCACTTTCTTCGTAGGGCGTGACACGGCGGGATACAAGCGCCTTGGCGTCACCCTGACCTTGTGAGCAGTTGACTAGGCGTTGCAGCCTGCTACAATTTTCTCAGGCAATTTTCCGAGATTTGGAGTGCGGCAGCCCAGCTGTCGCTTTTTCGTTTTAGGCCCCAGGCGGCAATCCCAAGCGAAGACGAGCCGTGGAGTATCTTGCATAGTTGCGCCGGGCCACTGCGGATCCCATGATCGTAGGAATTATGTTCACTTCCAAGCCCTTTAGAATCAGCGTTTACGAAAACGCCTGCAAGTGTTGATGCTAAAGCACTTAGAGGAACGTTAAGTTCTTTAGCTGCATCACTTACAAAAGACCACGGAGGGGACAGCGATTATGGTCAACCATCCAGAGGGTCGGCTCTTCACGCTGTTATTCCCCCAGAGTCACTCTGCGAACACGCAGAAACGCCCGCAACTCCAATTTTATCATGGGTTTACTTCATAACTTGTGGACACCCCCCGGGTGGGGGGCAGGGCCGCCGCAGCGACCGCAACCAGTTTTCGAGCACAGCTTTCACTACCAGGACTCGTTACGTCGTTACTTCCTTTCGTCGACAGTTCCATCTTGCAGTACACTGCCAGCTTCGCCGGGGAGCCCTCTTGGACAAGCGCATCGCCAGTGGCATAGGCTTCAGCCTGTGCAGTTTTCCAAGGCGCTAATGGACCTCTGCCATGGATAAACGGATCACCAGCGCCGACGCGGCCATCGCCAGCCTCACCGATGGTGCCACGATCTTAATGGGTGGCTTCGGGCTCTGTGGCATCCCTGAGAACCTGATCGCAGCCCTCCGCCGCAAAGGTACAAAGAATCTCACCATCGTCAGCAACAACGCTGGCATCGACGACTTCGGCATTGGCGTCCTGCTCCAAAATCGCCAAGTCAAAAAAATGGTGTCCACTTATGTGGGCGAGAACAAGCTCTTCGAGCAATTGGTCCTCAGCGGAGAGCTGCAAGTCGAACTCAATCCGCAGGGCACTCTAGCCGAGCGCCTGCGTGCCGGAGGCGCGGGCATCCCCGCGTTCTACACGCCCACGGGTGTTGGCACTATGGTCGCCGAAGGCAAGGAAACACGCGATTTCGACGGCCGCCAATTCGTCCTCGAACGCGCCATCCGCGGCGACTTCGCTTTCATCAAGGCCTGGAAAGGAGACCGCTGGGGCAATCTTATCTACCGAAAAACCGCGCGGAACTTCAATCCCATGATGGCCACCGCCGCCGATTACGTCATCGCCGAAGTAGAAGAGCTCCTCGAACTCGGCGAACTGCCGCCGGACCAAATCCACACGCCCGGCATCTTCATAAACGCCATCTTGCAGGGTCCGGCCTACGAAAAACGCATCGAGCGCCGCACCACGAGGAAATCATGACCGCGCAAATCATTCCTATTGTTGGCGTAAAGGACGGTCCTCAAAAATTCCGCTTTCCCTGGTGGTTGACCGTTTGTTGCTGCATCTACTTTGGCATCCTTTGCAGGAGCTACTTCACTTTTGTTCCGATTTTCGCGGAGCTGTTTAAGGGCCTTGGCTTCGACCTGCCGTTTCCGACAAACCTATTGATGACAACGTACCGATGGTCCCTCCCGCTTTTTTATCTCTTTGCCTCTGGAGTTGCTGTCGTAAAGCAATTCGTGCCTTTACAAGGCGTACGCTTGTGGGTTGCCAATTTTACCCTGATTTTTGCAGGCATTCTGATGCTGCCTTTAATCGTGCTTTGTATGTATTTGCCTTTGTTTGTTCTAATCCACAGGCTTAACCAGATGCATTAACGGCGGGGGCTTTTGGCCATCCTTACGGACGAACAAAAACGCGAACACATTGTCCGCTTGATCATCGTGGCGCTCATATCGTTGTTGCCGACGCTGGCCTTTGGCCTGCCCGAAAATTCATCCGGCAACTTCGAAGGCGCGCGCGCGTACGAGCACGTCCGTCATCTCGTAGAGATAGGACCGAGGCCGTCCGCGTCCGACGGAATTCATCGCGCGCAGGCTTACATCATCGGCCAGCTGAAAAGTTATGGCTGCCCGGTGGAGGAACACGATTTTCATGGCTCGACGGTTCTCGGCAATCTCGCGATGAAAAATATCGTCGTCAAACTCCCCGGTACCAGTCCCAGCATCCTCCTCTACACCACGCACTACGACACGGTGCGCATTCCCAACTTTGTCGGTGCCGACGACGGCGGATCCGGCGTAGGCGTGATGCTCGAGCTCGCGCGCTTGTTCTGCTCACGAAAAAATTCGATCAACGTGTGGATTGTCTTCTTTGACGGCGAAGAAGCACAAGGCAACTGGACCGACAAAGCCAGCGTTCAGTGGAACAACGACGGTAGCAACAACACCTACGGCAGCCGCGAATTAGCCGCGCAAATGGCCCTTTCCGGCGAACTCAAGCGCACCAAAGCCATGATCCTGGCCGACATGATAGGCCCCGCAAACGTCAGAATCACACGCGACACGGGCTCCACGCGCTGGCTCACGGATTTCATCTGGGAAACCGCCGCGCAGCTCGGCTACAAAAACAATTTCGTCAACGAAGACTATGGCGTCGGCGGCGACGACCATTTCTCCTTCATTCGCCGCGGAGTCGCCGGCTGCGACCTCATCGACTTTTCCGTGCGGGACACCTACTGGCACACGCCGCAAGACACGCTCGACAAGGTCGATCCAAAGAGCCTAGCGATCGTAGGCCAGGTCCTAGCCGAAACCTTGCCAAGGTTCGAAAAGAAATTTCGTTGAACGCGTCTCTTGTAGGGGCGGGGCTTGCCCCGCCCTATTTCGTTCTGGAGCAACGATTCTTTCTTTCGGTCTTTACTGTTGGTTGTAAACTGTCGACTGTGACCTTCCCGTGCCTTTGACAGACGACCAAAAACGAGAACGCATCGCACGCCGCATCGCGCTCGAACTTCGCGACGGCTATTACGTCAATCTCGGCATCGGCATGCCAACAGCGATCGCCAACTATGTGCCCAAAGGCATGGACGTCATTCTTCAATCCGAAAATGGCATGCTTGGCGTCGGCCCATATCCGCTCGAATCTGAGATCGACCCCGATCTCATCAACGCTGGCAAAGAAACCGTCACCGAGCTACCCGGCACGTCTTATTTTTCTTCCGCTGATTCTTTCGCCATGATCCGCGGCGGCCACGTCGATCTTACCGTCCTCGGCGCGCTGCAAGTCGATGAAAAGGGAACTCTGGCCAATTGGGCCATTCCCGGCAAAATGCTCAAGGGCATGGGCGGCGCGATGGACCTCGTCGCTGGCGCCAAGCGCGTCTTCATCGCCATGGAGCACGCCACGCGCGACAACAAGCCAAAAATCCTGAAAAAATGCACGCTCCCGCTCACCGGCGTCGAGGTCGTCGATCACATTGTCACCGAACTCGTTTTTATCGACGTCACGCCCGAAGGCCTAGTCCTCCGCGAGCTGGCCCCAGACGCCACGCTCGAACAAGTACAATCTCTGACCGAAGCCAAATTGTGGATTCCAGCGGCCGGCCCCAAACCAATGTCGGTCTGAGCGGAAGCATGCTCTTCTTTGTGCCCTCTACGATCTCAGTGACCTCTATGTAAATGTTTTCCCTACGAAGAAGAACTGCTGAGATGCCGCGCCGTACTGAACGAATAATGAAGCGCCGAAAAAATACTGAAAAAAGTCACGCCATATACAAGCAGATGGATGACTTTCGCGAGATGAAAGTCCGGGTACGCCGCCGAAAAAACGATGGTGAATACCAGAATGATTTGAACAGCCGTGGTTAGCTTGCCGAAAATGCTGGGTGGAAACGGACGATAACCTGAGATGAGCAGAATCACCACAGCCACCACGAGAATCAAAATGTCGCGGCTAAAAACGATAATCGTAAGCCACCACGCGATCTGCTTCTTAAACGCCAGAATAATGAACGAAGACGAAAGCAACAGCTTGTCGGCGATCGGATCCAGATAAGCCCCAAGAGACGACCGCTGATTCAGGCTCCGCGCGAGCAAGCCATCGATGCCGTCCGAAAGGCCCGCAACAACAAGCACCAGCAGAGCCCATTTATACCGCTCGTAGGAAATAAGAATAAGAAAGAACGGCAGGAAGCCGAGCCGCAGCAACGTGATTTGATTGGGAACCGTCCAGATGCGGCCTTTCATTGCAATTCAGGATAGCGCAGTTCCGCCGGCCATGGTGGCAGGAAATGTGTTACGCGAAGTATGGCCGCAAATTGTGTCACGCGAATTGCGAGAGGTATTCGGTAAGCGAGCGCCCGATTTTACGTGCGAAGAGTTCATTCATTGAAGGAATAGAGCCGCTCGGTTCATCTAGAGACACGCGTTCGACGCGGTTCATAGGAAAAAAAATCGTCGGAAAGCCGATGCGCTCGCCATCAGGCTCGTTGATCTGGCGGATAAAGTGGTCGAATGAATTGAGATCAATCCCACGCAGCGTCACGCCGGAAGGATTAATATCCAACAACTCGCCCCAGACTTTCTCTTTGGGCGTGTGCAAACTCACAACGACAATGGAATGCGGATCCACGGCTGGTGCCTCGTACTGCGAGTAGAGTAACGCACTTTTTCCCGCTGCGGGAGGCGATTGCGTTGACTCTCCAGGCAAAGGGTCACGGTAGTGCTTAATCATCAGTGCGAAACTTGCAATAACAACCAGTCCCGCGAGCCATCCCAGCGCATAAGCTCTCCGGCGTTCATTTGGGCTATTCGGCTGACGGTCAGTAAAGAGTTTTCCCAACACGAATCCGGCTACCAATCCAGCTCCATGCGCATAGTTATCAATACCCATTCTCATGAACCCAAGGACAAACAGAATCACGACGGAACTGATCAACCTCGATCGTAGGTCGTGCATGTACGAACCGCCGCGCTTCGTCGTCACAGCCAACATTACGCCCACGAGCCCGAGTATCGCGCCGCTCGCCCCTAGTGAAAAGTTGCCGAAATACGCGCTCACTAGAAAGCCGAATGCGCCAGTGAATACATAGATAAAAAGATATCGCGCTGAGCCGTATAGTTCCTCGATTGCCGGACCGAGCTGCATCAACGCCATCATGTTGAAGCCAATGTGAATCAGCCCGCCGTGGAGAAACATCGCGGTGACCAATCTCCACCATTCGTTCAAGAAAAAAATCGCCGGACCGTAGCTTGCGCCGAGGCGATATTGCGGCTCTCCGGACAGGCCATACAAAATGGTTAAACCCCCTCCCTTGCCGACAGCCGCAAAGGCAAGCCAACTCACGCCCAGCATTACAAAGTTCATAACCAAAAGAACGGAAGTTACCGGAGCGTCGTGCTCGCCAAAGACGCCAGAGAATTTCTTGCTCAGAGCCGCTAGAGAAAAGCGCAAGTTTGTGCCGCACACGTGGCATTTCGTGGCACTGATGCCGACGAGCGAGCCGCATGCTGGGCAAATCTGCGGACGGGGCTGCTGCTCCCCTCCACCGCCGAAAACTCCCCGCAGCATGCTCTTCCATCGCTCCAATCGCTGCTGCCACACATAAGAAAGCGCCAATTCTCCTCCTTGCGACTCAGGCACTGCGTTCCTATAATACAGAATTCACAGCTTTTTACCGTGAACGAGGAGCTATGGGCACAACAATGGACAAATTCGAAGAATTCGGCCGCCGCATCGACGAAGAGCTTACTCGCCTCCGCACCTACATCGACAAGGAGGTAGCGCCCGAAACAGAAAAGCGCACGGCCACCTTTCTGCGCGAAGTGTCAGAAAAATTCTCGCAATTTGCCACCAAGCTCGAATCGCGCACCGCCGCCCGCGCCGAACGCGATGCGCAGAAACCGCCATCGCAACCATGATGCGAGCTGACTTGTGATCTGCGTCCGGCCCATACGCCGCCGCACGAGCTTCTTCTGTCTGCAAATCCTCTGTTTCTTGAGCCTCGCTTGCTCTCTAGCAGTCACCGGATGTGGTTCGCGCCGCGTTACGGCAGGCGGGCAACCCGCACCGTCGCAACCGTCCACCGCATCGCCGGATACAATCGAATCCACTAAGCGCGCGACCGATACCGAACCAGGTGTCACGCCAGCCGCGCCTCCTGCCACGCCTTCGCCGAAACGCAGCAAGTCGGCGCAGACCCCTGCGCCAGCGGGCTACATCGAAGAGGGCAACGCTTCCTGGTACGGGGTACCTTTCAACGGGCGCCGCGCCTCGAATGGCGAAATCTACGACATGTACAAATTGACGGCGGCGCACCGCACGCTTCCGTTTGAAACCATGGTGCGCGTGACGAATCTCAACAACGGAAAATCCACGACAGTGCGCATCACGGATCGCGGGCCATTTGTCGACAATCGCATCATTGATCTTTCGCTCGCTGCGGCCCGCGAGATCGATTCCGTTGGCCCCGGAGTCGTGCACGTGCGCGTGGAGGTTCTCACGCAGGGCATCGATCCCACCGGTGGATTCTTCACGGTGCAGATCGGTGCGTTTAAAGACCAAGGCAACGCGCAGCGGTTGCGCGAACGCTTGAATCTTTCGTATTCGCCAATTTTCATTCAGCAGTACGATTCGCCTGACGGCACTTTCTATCGCGTGCGGGTCGGCAAAGTTTCTGGCGAAGATGCCGCACGCCAATTCGGCGAGCAGCTTCGCAACCGCGAGGGTGTTACACCGATTGTTGTGCGTCTAGATGAAGCGACGCCTCCAGGAGGGAATTGATGAGCGCCGACTGCTTGTTCTGTAAAATTGCCGCAAAACAGATTCCGTCCAAGATCGTTTACGAGGATCCTGACATCTTCGCGTTCGAGGACATCAGCCCGCAGGCGCCCACTCATATCCTGCTCGTTCCACGAAAACATTTCGTTTCGCTGGACGACGCGACGCATGAAGATCAAGCGGTCATCGGCAAGTTGCACCTAGTCGCTGCGCAGCTCGCTCGCGAGCGCAATCTGTTGGCAGGTTATCGCACCGTCTTCAACAACGGCACTGGCGCCGGCCAGTCCGTCTTTCATCTTCATTTGCACTTGCTCGGAGGCCGCCAATTTCGCTGGCCGCCAGGGTAAAACTGTTTAGAAGAGCTCGATGAATTCGCCCTCCCGCGTCGTTTCGGGCAGCAATGACAAGATGCCCCTATCCATTGTCGCGAACTTTCCTTTCTTATGGATAGCGAGCCCCAGGAGATACGCGTCTGTCACTTGCTGGTGGCCGCGTAAGCGTGAGGTGAGCGGTTCGAGCGCCTGGACTACACTGAGATCATCCGCCCAGAATTTATGATGGGGATGTCGAAGGTAGCTTTGGAGAAGACTCACCGCATGCGAAGGGACAATGGCATGCGGTGAAAACGAGGGATTCGAGAGAGTGCGCACGAAAGCAGCCTGTGTGAAGGGGCAAGTCGCCCAAGTATGGTTGGCGTTACGCCCAAGCCACTGCTTAACCTTTTGATGCGCGGCGTGTGCCGGCCAAGCCATGGCGACAAGCACATTGACGTCGAGCAAGAAAACGGCTTTCACCACAGCTCGTCCTGAAGCTTCTTGACGTGCTCGCTTGTTACTGTCGGGGAATCTGGTGGCAACTCGACAACGTGAAAGCCGTTTACGATGCGGGTTCGCAGGGGTGCGTGAAGACCACGGCGGACCAAGTCTGATACAGCCTTGCCGATGGCGACATCACGACTCTTGGCGTATGCTTTCACTTCTTCAAGAACATCATCGTCCAAAGAGAGTGTGGTTCGCATGTTCAAATGATGTCACGAGGAAGGAATGGTGTCAATTACACAATTGTAACATCAGGTTGCTAAACCGATGTTTTCCAGGTCTCAAGAACACCAGCGAACCATAGGACTCAGAGGGATAAACGGGAGCTCTGCAAATCCTCATTCGTAGCGGAGGGCGACGAGAGGATCGACCTGCGTGGCGCGGTGGGCGGGGATCCAGCACGCGAATAGTGCGACGGCGGAAATCATGACTGCCGCCGTGGCGTACGCAGCTGGATCAGTTCCACTCACACCGATCAACAGCTTGCCTATCACCCTTGTGACGACCCACGCGGAAATTATGCCAAGGATGACTCCGTAGCTTATCAGCGCGAGTCCTGATCCCAGAGCGAGTTTCAGAATGTCACTGCGGCTGGCACCGAGTGCCATGCGAATGCCCATCTCTCGTGTGCGCTGAATTATCCCAAACGAAACAATGCCGTAAACGCCTATGACAGCGAGCGCAAGACCCAGGAATCCCAGGGCCGCAGACAGAGAAGCCGCCAGACGAAAGATGAACAAGCCACCGAGTCCGCGGACGGTTTGCTGCATGGTGCTGATGTCAATGATGGGCAAATCGGGCGCAAGGGCGCGGACCTGCTCTTGAACTGCGAGAGTAAGCGATTCTGGCGGTAGGGAGGATCGAATCTGAAGCGACAGCCGCGAACTGAAGTTCTGCGAAAGCGGAACATAAAAATAGGGCTGAGAATCCGGCGAGAGAAAGAAGTACTGCCCATCCCGCGCGACTCCAACCACCTCGACGGAAGGCCCATTTTCACTGGCCCATCGGAAGCGCTTGCCAACAGGATCCTCATTTGGCCAAAGCTTCTTGGCCATCGTTTGATTCACCATGGCCACTTGCGGTGCCGCTTCATTGTCCGAATCGGCGAAAGTGCGGCCGCGCAGAATGGGAATTCGCATCGTCGAGAAGTAAGAAGCATCGACACTGTTGAAGGAAATCTCCGGCGGCTGCTGGCCGGGAACCAACAGACGTCCTTCCAATGTAACGAATCCGGCATGGCCAGGAATCCCCAGCGGCACAGCGTAAGAAAGGCTGGCCGATTGGACGCCGGACAGCGCGCGGGTTCTGTTCTCAAGTTCGCGATAAAACGCTTTTGCGTGAGCTTCGTCATAGTCGATTTGATGCGGATCCAGCATCACGTTCAAAACGTGATCGGGCTCAAATCCAAGATACATCCGCTCAGTGTGCCGCAGACTACGAACGAAAAGTCCCGCCACGATCAGAAGAATGAGCGATCCTGCCACTTGGACAACAACCAGAGCGCTGCGAATGCGAGAACTGCCCCGCACGGAGGGATCGCCTCTTCCGCTTCCTTGCAGAACTTCGTTCACGTCCGTGCGGCTAGCGCGAAGGGCCGATAAGAGGCCGATGAGAATGCCAGTTAGAATCGCGGCCGCAAGGGTGTAGGAAAAGACGCGCCAATCCAGGCTGCAATCCATTTTGTAAGCAAAGTTTGTCGTGGTGGTCACCGAGTGAAGAGCCGAGCCGCTCGCGCTGATCGACCACTTGCCGAAAAGCACGCCCGCGATCCCGCCGAACAGGGAGAGAAGAAGGCTCTCTGTAAGCATCTGGCGAACGAGGCGCCCGCGACCCGCGCCCAAGGCGGTACGAATGGCCATCTCGCGCCGGCGCGCCTCCGATCTTGCCAAAAGAATATTCACGACGTTCATGCAAGCGAGCAGCAAGACAAGGCCAGCGAGCACAAAAAATAGGCCGGCGATCGCCGGAACGAAACTCGAGACAAAGACGGCGGGCCGGGCCAATCGCTCTGGGATTACGCGGATCGTGACATTTTTGTTTGTCGATGGATACTGAGCCGCCAGGCGCTGGGCGGTGATGTCTGATGAAATTGCCGCTTGGGAGGCGGAGAAGTTTGGTTTGAGCCTTCCGAGAACGATCAATCGCCGGTCACGACGGTCGGTCCAGAACTGGCTGGACTCCTTGTCCATGTCCATGGCGTTCAACGTCAGGAACCCATCCATGTCGAAAGCAAAGAGTGTTCCATGAAAATCCTTGGGGGCAACGCCAATGATCGTTGCAGGCCGTCCATTGACAAGAACCAGTTTGCCCACCACGCCGGGATCGCTGCCGAAATTTCTTTGCCAATAGGAATTGCCGAGAACCACGAGAAGAGGTGACCCTGGCGTTTCGCCCTCGCCCGGCAGGAAAAACCGGCCGAGCGCAGGCGTTACTCCTAAAGCCGAGAAATAATTGCCTGTGACACTGCTGTAGCTAAATTCGCGCGGTGTTCCGTTGGCGCTTAGCCCAGCGACAGACAATCCATAAGCGAAAAGATCAGAAAACGCGCCCGGCTGCTTCTGAAAATCAAGAAGATCCGGGAAAGAAAAGTTGGACCCATTGTGATCCCGGGAAAAAGCCAAAACGGTGATTTGCTCCGGAGCTCGCGCTGGCAGAGGACGAAAGAGCCACCCATTGAGCACGCTGAAAATCGCGGTATTGACGCCGATGCCGAGCGCCAGCGTGATTACAATGATGGCCGTGAGGGACGGGGACTTCCTGAGCATGCGCACGCCATAGCCAAGGTCTTGAAAGAGGGTTTCCAGAAAATTGCCGCGGCGAGATTCGCGGGTTTGTTGTTTGATGGATTCAAGGCCGCCGAAATCCAGGTGAGCACGGCGGCGGGCTTCTTCGGGCGTTATTCCAGCGGCGATGTAGTCGGAGATTTGGCGGTCGAGATGATCGCGGAGTTCGGCGTCGAGCTGTTTCTCGGCTTGTTGTTTGTGGAAGAGACGATGCAGCCAGTGCACGGTTCACACTCCGATTTTAGCGCCCAGGACGGGCGCGGCCCTTCGAGACTCAGGGTAAACATGCCGTGCCCAGACTAAGAATGTGCAACGCGCATGAGTTGGATCATTCATAGCGCAGGGCGACGAGCGGATCCACTTTCGTTGCGCGGCGGGCGGGGAGGAAGCAGGCGCCCAAGCCCACTGCGACGATGAAGGAGGCCACTGCTGTGAACGTCCATGGATCCGTGGCGGAGACGCCCCAAATTTGGCTCGCCAGGAAACGCGTGAGAGCGTAGCTGGCGGACAGGCCCAGGACAATTCCTGTTGTAAGTAAGCGCGTGCCCTTCGTGAGAATCATCCGTAAAATGCTGCTTTGCTGAGCGCCGAGCGCCATGCGAATGCCGATCTCCTGGGTCTGAAGCGAGACGGTGTACGCCATCACGCTGAAGACGCCGACGATCACGAGCAACAGGCTGATACTGGCAAGCGGCGTCGCGATCAACAAACCAAATTCCGGCGTGGCGTACGTATATCTTTGCAGGAAATCTTCGAGTGGAGTCGTCAGCAAAACAATTTCGTTGCGATCCACGGCCCAAACTTGCTCCTGGACAGCGTGCGCAAGTGAGGATGGTTCCACGTTTGTCTTCAAAAGAAAAACGAATCCGCCGCGAACCGTATAGGGAAGAAAGATCATGGGCATGGTGGGCTGCTGCGGGCCGGCGCTTATCACGTCTTTGACGACACCAATGATTTGGAACTCGACATCTTGCGGCGTCAGAGATGGACCCTTGAAGGCTTTGACTTGGATTTGTTGTCCGATCGGATTCGTATCGCCAAAGAAGTCGCGCGCCAATCGCTCACTGACCACTCCAACGTATTGCGCTGTTCGCACTTCTTGTTCGGAGAGCCACCGGCCCTGGATCATACGCAGTTCGAGAGTTGGAACGAGATTTTCGTCACAGGCAAAAATACCAGCATCTTCGGTATGAGTTGCCCCGGCCACAGTCACTTTGGGCCCGGCCGACGGGCTATAACCGGGCATCGCGTTCTCTATCGAAACATGAGCTACGCCTGGCAACGCTTTCAAACGCTCTGCGACATCGCGGAGCACGGCGAGGCCCTGCGGCGAAGCGAATTTCTGGAGAGGCGAAACGGAAGTTTCGTTATGGCTTGTGTGAGGCGCGAAAACGACGAACAAGACATTCTTGGGATTGAAGCCCAAGTCGACGTGAGTGAGGAGAAAGAAGCTGCGCATCATCAGCCCTGTGCCAACCAAAAGGACAATGGCGAGAGCTACTTCGATGACAACCAGTGCGGCGCGAAGCTTTCCGTGGCGCGCGCCACCGTTTACGCCTTTGCCCGTACCTGCCAACTGCGGTTGTACGTCCGTGTGCGCTACACGAAGGGCCGGTGCCAAACCGCAGATCAGCGTTGTGAGGACTGTAAGCGCTAGAGCAAAAAATAGAACTGGCGCGTTCAGCCCAAGGGTTGTTTCAGCGCCGAGATGCCCGCCCCCGTAAATGTCTCCCGAGCGAGGAATAATGGCCGGGACGAATTTCATGCCGAACCACGCGAAGAGGCAACCCACAACGCAAGCGGCCATTGCCAACACGGAACTCTCCGCCAAGAGCTGGCGAACCAATCGTCCGCGCGTCGCGCCGAGAGCCGCGCGGACCGCCATCTCTTTTTCTCGCACGGTCGCGCGAGCCAGCAGAAGATTCGCAACGTTGCTACATGCGATCAGGAGCAGCATCGCGACAGCCGCAAGCAAATCGTAGAGCAGATGCTTCATGTCGGAGTGGAATGTGGTGGCACCCCCTTGAGGTCCCAAAAGAGAATCCGTGGCCGACTGGACACGCACGGCGAAATGTTTTGGAAAATCATCGGGATGAAGCAGGGCCAGGCGTTTGACGATCAGATCGAGGTCCGCGGAAGCGGTCTCTAGAGTTAAGCCGGGCTTCAAACGGGCCAGCACGTTGGCCTTTGATTCTTCATCGGCGCGCGGCGTGTCACGAGAGCGGGTGACTGGGATCCAGATTTCGGCTTGCAAACCATAAGCCTGGAAGCGCTGTGGCATCACACCTACGAGCGTCCGCGGCTCTCCATCGATGGTAAGTATCTTGTCGAGAATTTTTGGATCCTCGTGGAAAACGCCTTTCCAGGTCTTGTAACTCATGACAAAAACAGGGGGCGCTCCGGGCTTGCCATCTTCCGGAGTGATGCCGCGGCCGAGGAGCGGCGGCACGCCATAAAAATCAAAAGCGTCGGAAGTCACACGCGTACCGTTGAACTGATACATCTGGGAGCCGTCATTGGCGAGCACAAACGCGCCCGGGACATATCCAACGATATTTTCGAAGACTTGATTTTGCTCACGAATGGCATCGAGATCGGCCAAAGGAAAAGTTAGGGGTTGCAGACTGCTGTCCGCCCGGCCTGTGTTTTCCGTGTTCTGAATCACGGGAACAACCAACCGGCTCGCGTCTCTTGCAGCAAATGCGTTGAAAAACAAATTGTAGAAAATGCTGAAGACGACCGTAGAAGCGCCGATGCCGAGAGCCAGAGCGAAAATGGCGACCATGGCAAAGCGGCGGTCTTTGCGAAGATTGCGGATGGAGTAGCGCAAATCCAGAAAAAGAGTTTCGAGGAGGATGCCGCGGCGAGATTCGCGGGTTTGCTGTTTGATGGATTCGAGGCCGCCGAAATCCAGGTGAGCGCGGCGGCGGGCTTCTTCGACAGGCATTCCGGAGGAGATGTAGTCGGAGATTTGGCGGTCGAGATGGTCGCGGAGTTCGGCGTCGAGATATTTTTCAGCTTGCTGTTTGCGGAAGAGACGATTCAGCCAGTGCATGGGTCATGCCCCGATTCTGCCGTGGAAGACGGGCATGGCCCTTCGAGACTCAGGGTAAACATGCCGTGCCCCTACGAAGAAGATACGGCGCGCGCGAGCTTGATCATTCATAGCGGAGGGCGACCATGGGATCGACACGCATGGCGCGGCGGGCTGGGATACAGCACGCGATCAGCGCGACGACGAGAACCAACGCGGCAGCGCCCAAAAACGTGGGTGGGTCGGAAGCTTTCACGCCGTAGAGTTGGCTGGCAACCAAGCGCGTAAGCGCGGCTGCGGCTACTGCGCCAATGACGACACCGAGTACAACCGGTAGGAAGCCTTGACCAATCACCAGGCGTAGGACATCGCGCGGAGCCGCTCCCAGCGCCATCCGAATGCCGATTTCCTGCACGCGCTTTGCCACCGAATAGGAAACGACACCGTAAACTCCCACCAGCGCCAGCGCGAATCCGATTCCTGCAAATACCGTGAGTAGAACACTACGCAGCCGCTCGTCTCCCAGCGACTCGGAAATGTTGCGCGACATGGTCATCAGGTGAGTGACGGGCTGATCCGGATAGGCAGCCCAAATTTGGCGAGAAATGGTTGTGCCCAGCGCGTCGGGATCGGTTTGCGTGCGCACCAGAAGATGCAGCGAGCCGACTGTTCCTTGAAGCGCCGAGAGAAAATACGTGGGCGAGGGTTCGTCGCGCAGCGCGACCTCACGCGCATCAGCAACCACGCCGATCACCTCGCTCCAGGTCGGCTTGCCTTTGTCGTCGGTGGATGCGCTGAGGCGCCTACCGACAACATCGAGGGTTCCCCAATATTCCTGAGCCATCGCTGCATTCACGACGACTTTTGAATCGGTGTCACCATTGTCGCGATCCGAAAACTCCCGGCCACGTAACATCGGAATTCCCATTACGTGAAAATAGTCCGGATAAACATAGCGCGCGTTCGCGTTGCGGCTCTCCTTCGAGGGAGCTGGAATGGCTCCGTCCACGATTAGGCCGCCTTGCTGCATCATCATGCCTTTCAGGACGCCATGGTCTGAGGTGGTGACTTCGACGACCCCCGGAATGGTCCGAACCTTCTCGACAATTTCGCGAAGATGGTTGGATTGCTGTTTGACGTAGTCTTTGCCTTTCTCAGAGGGCACTCCGGCGGGTTGAGGAAGATCAAAAGAAAGGAGATGATCCGTGCGGAAGCCGGGGTTCTGATGTAGGAGCCGGGAAAGAGTGAGGGTCATCAAAACGGAACCAACGACGAGAATGAAGGCTAGAGCGACCTCCAGCGTAACTAGGGCGTTACCCAACCGCGATTGCCGGCCGGAGCGCGCCGCCCCGAGATTCGACCCCGTACCTTCTTTGAGCGCCTCGTTGGGATCCATCCTCGAAGCGCGGCGCGCGGGCACAATGCCAAAGAGAACACCCGCGATGAGCGAAGTAAGCACTGAGAACCACAACAGAGTCGAGTCCACCGATATTTCGCTGAGCCTTGATGTATCTGGCGGAGCGATGGCGCGGAAAAGCTCCACACCTTGCGCGGCAAGCACAATTCCGAGCACGCCACCGATCAGCGCGAGCAGGCAGCTTTCGACCAATCCCTGGCGCAGCAATCGCCCGCGTGAGGCTCCCAGAGCCGCGCGTAGAGCCATCTCCCGCTGTCGCCCCGAGCCGCGAGCCAGCAAAAGGCTTGCGAGATTTGCGCACGCAATCAGAAGCACGAATGTCGCCGCGGCAAGAAGCATGAGGAAAGCATCACGAGTGTCGGAAACGCTGCTGGAAAGTAGTGGTTCCGACGAGAAGCGATACACGCCGACCTCCGGATGATCCTTCATGAACTGCTGGGCGATGGAATCGAGCTGGGCGTTCAGCTTCTCCGGCTTTTCACCGACGCGCAGCTTGCCGATTGTTTGCAGCATGAAATACTTTGCGTTTTGCCGGTCGGCAGCCGAGGGGGAAAACGGAATCCATGCCTGTTCTGAAGAAGGGAACGTAAACCTTGGTGCGGCTACGCCAATGATCGTGTAGGGCTGTTTGTCGAGGACCAGCGTCTTGCCAGGCACGTTCGGATCAGCGGCGAAACGTGTCTGCCACAGTGAATCGCTGATCACCGCCACAAAGTTCTGTCCCGCTTTAGCGTCGTCCGGTATGAGTAGCCGGCCGATTTGCGATGTAACGCCGAGTTCTTCGAAGAAACCATCCGTCACGGAAGCTACCGAGAGCAATGTAGGCTCGCCCGAGCCCGTCAGCGTTTTGTCAGTTTCACTGTATGCAGAGGTCAGTTCCAGTGAGGACGCTTGCGCGCGGATTTGGTCCAGGTTGAGCCAGGAGATGCCGAGCGAAAACTTCGGGAACATCGCCGTGTGCGCGGAAATTTGGACAATGCGCGCAGAATCCTTGTAAGGAAGCGGACGAAGAATGGAGGCATTCACGATGCTGAAGATGGCGGTGTTCGCGCCGATGCCGAGAGCCAGGGTGATAGCCGCAGCAATAGTGAAGCCAAGATTTTTGCGCAGCATGCGGGAGGCGTAGCGCAAATCCTGGAACAGAGTTTCGAGCAGATGGCCTCGGCGCGATTCGCGAGTTGCTTGCTTGATCGGTTCGAGGCCGCCAAAATCGAGTCGAACACGGCGGCGGGCTTCTTGTGGCGGCATGCCTTTGGCGATGAAGTCGGCGATTTGGCGTTCCATGTGGAAGCGCAACTCGGCATCGAGCTGTTTTTCGGAATGCTCCTTGCGGAAGAGACGGCGCAGCCAGTGCATGGTGGCACCTCCTATTCGGCGGTTCGCAGGATCATGGCTACAGCATCGGAGAGCCGCTCCCAGTAGACCAGCTCGGTCTCCAATTGCCTGCGCCCTTTTCTTGTGAGCGTATAAAACTTCGCGTCGCGCCCCGTTTCCGATTCGCGCCAGTCTGCGCTGAGCCAGCCGCGGTCTTCGAGGCGGTGCAAGGCGGGATAGAGCGAGCCTTGCGGAACTTGGAAGAAATCCTTGGAGATCTGCTGAATGCGCTGGGAGATGGCGTAGCCGTGAATGGGGCCAAGCGCGACAACCTTGAGGATTAACATGTCGAGAGTTCCTTTGAGGAACTCCGATTTTTCTTGAGCCATGGGGACACCTAGAAGTCCTACTCTTAAGCCTAGAAGTTCTACCTATATGAAAAAAAGGCTACGAAGTCAAGTAGTGAGTTCAGAAGAAATCTCAGTCAGCGTTGACGGGCCGAGCCGCGCAGCGTAGGATTCGCGGCAATCTTCTTTTGGTGAAAGGCGCCCATGACTCAAGGACCAACACGCCGCGAATTCCTCGGCTCCCTGGCGGGATTTGCCCTGCTGCCGTTGGAGCAGGAAAAGCCCGAACTGATTCTGCACAACGGGAATATCTGGACGGTGAACGCGGCCGAACCGCGCGCTGAAGCTGTGGCGATATCTCGCGGCAGATTTCTCGCGGTGGGGAGCAATAACGATGTGTTGAATCTTGTGGGCACGGGAGCGGTAAAGATCGATCTCGGCGGGAAAACCGTTCTGCCGGGGTTCATTGACGCGCATTCGCATCCTGCGGATGCCGGCAGGCTTCATCTGCGCATGGTGGATTGCGACCTTCGCTCCATCCAAGCGATTCAAGCCGCGCTGCGTGAGCGGGCGGCAAAGACGCCGGCGGGAGAATGGGTGCTGGGATTCAAGTACGATGACACGAAAACGGAAGAGGGCCGAGCCTTAACGGTCGCGGACTTGGATGCGGCCGTATCAGACCATCCAGTTCACATTCAGCACCGCGGCGGGCACACGGCGTATGTGAATTCGCTTGCGTTTCGCAAGGCAGGGATTGATGAGAAGACGCCTGATCCCGCCGGCGGACAGATTAGTCATGATCCCGCATCTGGAAAACTGAGCGGGCGAGTGGCCGAGAGCGCGAACGATTTCTTCGACAAAGTGATTCCACTGAATTTCACGCGAGACGATTGCCGGGAAGGAGTGAAGCTCATATCCAAGATGCTCGCGCGTACCGGGATTACTTCGGCGACCGAAGCACAAGGCACACCGCAGGATCTGCGCGCATATCAGGATGCGCATGAGGCCGGCGAGTTGCTGTATCGCGCGTACTGCTTCATCAACTATCACTACCTCGACGCGATGATCGAAGCCGGTGTGCGTACGGGTCTTGGCGATGAATGGGTGCGGGTGGGCGCGGTGAAGCTGGTTTGCGATGGATCGATTTCCGAGCGAACCGCACGGCTCTCGGTTCCTTATGAAGGGCGCCCGAACGATTATGGGATTTTGGTGATGACCGAAGAAGAGATGTACACGCATGGCCGCAAGGCGCATCTCGCGGGGTGGCAGATTGGGACTCACGCTAATGGCGACGTCGGAATCGATACGACACTTCGCGTCTACGAACGGCTGCAGCGAGAAGCGCCGCGGCACGATCCGCGCTTCCGGTTGGAGCACTGCACCGTGGTAAATGATGAGCTGATCGCGCGCATTAAGGCGCTCGGCGCAATACCGACGCCGTTTTCGACGTACGTCTACTATCACGGCGAGAAAATGCGCTACTACGGAGCAGAACGGCTGAATCGGATGTTTGCTTTGCGCAGTTTCATCGACGCAGGAATTCGTCCGACGCAAGCCTCCGACTATCCGCCCGGACCTTTTGAACCGATGATGGCTTTGCAATCCGAAGTCACGCGTACCGACACGAAAGGAAACGTTTGGGGGCCGAAGCAACGCATTACGATTGAGGAGGCCATCCGTGTGGGCACACTGAACGGCGCCTACGCTTCGTACGAAGAAAATGTTAAGGGGTCAATCGAGGCAGGTAAGCTGGCCGATTTAGTGGTACTGGGCCGCGATCCGTTGCGCGAGAATCCATCGACCCTCGTCACGATTCCGATCGAAAGGACCATGATTGGCGGCCGCTGGTCTTTCGAAGCCTGAGCTTCCTTGGATTGTTTCGGAGGGCGGCGTTTCTGTGCGGTGTGTACTAGCTCAACTCTGCGATCAGTTCGATTTCGACGCAGGCACCTAGCGGGATTTGAGCGACGCCGAAGGCGCTTCGTGCATGTTTGCCGAGGTCTCCGAAAATTTCGCCGAGAAGTTCGGAAGCGCCGTTGGCCACGAGATGCTGCTCGGTGAAAGTTGGAGCGCTGTTCACCAGCACCAGCAGCTTGGCGATGCGCGTGATTTTGTTTAAATCCCCGGTCGCCGCATCGAGCGTTCCCATCAACTGGATCGCCACGCCTCGGGCCGCTTCCTTGCCTTCGGCGGTGGTGAGATCAGCACCGAGCTTTCCAACCCACGGCTGGCCGTCTTTCCTGGCGATGTGCCCGGAGACGAAGATTAAATTGCCTGTGCGCACAAAGGGCAAAAACGCCGCGGCCGGCGGCCCGACGGGTGGAAGGGAGACTCCTAGAGCGTTCAGCTTTTCGTAGACAGACATTTCAATCTCCTTTGTTGGATCGCGGAGCCGCCTTGCTAAAGACAGGGAGGGCCTCGTCTTCAGATTTGGCGCCACTAGTCCGAGAAAAGTCGACGGCGGCGGTGTTTCCTCCGCAGACGAGTACACCAACACGCTCGCCGGGCTGCGGTTTGTAGCGGCCGGACAACAAGGCTGCGAAGGCGGCAGCTCCGCCGGGTTCGGCTACAATGCGCAGGACTTTCCAGAGAGCTTGCTGGGCCTGCTGAATCGCATCGTCGGTTACAAGAGCCACACTCTTGACATGCTTTTGCGCTATGGGAAACATTAGTTCACCCACGCGCTTGGGAGCGAGCGAGTCGGCTGCAATTCCTCCTGCGGGGCTGTCAACGGGATGTCCGGCTTGCAACGCGTTATGCAAGGTCGGCGCGGCTTCAGGTTCCACGCCAGTGATCTTGATGCGATTCGCATACCAGGAAGCGACGCCGCCGATGAGTCCGCCACCGCCCACAGCAATGAGCAGGGAATCGAGATCGGGAGACTGTTGCTCGAACTCAAGGCCTACGGAGCCTTGGCCGAGCAGCGTCTCAGGTTGATCGTAGGCATGCACCATCAGCGCGCCAGACTCGGCGGCCCATTGCTCGCTGGCTGCGAGCGCCTCTGCGTAGCGTTCGCCAGTCACCACAAGTTTCGCGCCATAGCCGCGAATACGCTCGATTTTCTCAGTCGAGGCGACGGTGGGGACAAAAATCTTTGCGGGAATGCCTAGTTTCATCGCGGCAAAGGCAACGGCTGCGCCGTGGTTGCCGCCGGAAGCTGCGACCACACCCGCTTGTGGAATTTCTCGCAGAAGCAAGTTAGCGAATGCTCCGCGCGCTTTGAACGATCCGGAATGCTGCAACAGTTCGAGTTTGAAAAGGAGTGTGGCGCCATCTAAGCCGAAATCGCTGCCGTCTACTTCGATGACAGGCGTGCGGCGAATGTGCGGCCGGATGATTTTCTCTGTTGTGGTGATACGTTCTTGGTCGATCCAGCTGTTTCCCATTGGTTTTGCTTTTCGAAGCCCGAAGCCTGCCGGATCCCGCAGCCGCGACGCCTTGGCGCCGCGCAATTGCTATCCGTTCTCGTCCTTTCTCATGCTACTATACTTAGGGAGTTGGCTAATTGTCTATATGAATCTCGAACGGGTCCTGGCCGCGCTTTCCAATACGAGACGGCTGCAAATTCTCGCCTGGCTGAAGAGTCCTCGGAAGCATTTCCCCCCGCAGGTGTACGGCGATCTTGTCAGGGATGGCGTTTGCGGCGTGTTTATCGCCAGGAAGCTGCGCGTCAGCCAGCCCACTGCTAGCGAACACATGAAGATACTGCAGCAGGCTGGACTGGTTCGCGCGAAACGCATACGGCAATGGACGTTTTACAGGCGAGATGAGACGCGCATAGGGAAAATCAAGAAGGCCATCTCTGCAACGATTTAGAGCGAAGCGGAGAACGTCAGGGTGCGACGACATCTTTCAGCTTGGGCTTGACCTGAACCGCGGCCAGGCTCGACGCATCCCAACCGCCGCCGAGCGCTTTGACCAGAAGAACGCTGGTCACCAGCCGCTGGCCTTGGATCACGGCGGCTTCCTGTTCGTTGTTCAGCAAGTTTTGTTGCGCGGTAACGACATCCAGGTAGCTGACTAGCCCGCCTTTGTAGCGATCCTCAGAGATATCCAAAGTACGGCGCGCGGCGTCCACGGCGAGTTGCTGCGTGTCGCGCGCTTGTTCGAGGACCGTGAGTCCCGTCACGTCGTCTTGCACTTCTTGAAAAGCAGCGAGCACTGACTGGCGGTAATTAGCGATGCTGACGTCGTAACCGGATTTCGCAAACTCCACCTGGGCGCGGCGCGCCCCGCCGGTGAAAATGCTTTCGGCCACGTTTGCACCCAGCGCCCAAAACGTGCTCGCTACATTGGCGAGCTTGGCGACATCGGCGGCTTGCCATCCGCCGTTTCCAAACAGATTGAGCGAAGGATAGTACGCGGCTTTTGCAACTCCGATCTGCGCATTGGCAGAGGCCATCTGGCGCTCGGCTTGAGCGATGTCCGGCCGCCTTTCGAGCAGGTCTGAAGGAAGACCCAGGTCGATTGGTGGCGGCTCGGCATTCAATTCTCTGACCGGAAGGTGAAAGTCGGGCGCTGGCTTGCCGACGAGCACGGCGATGGCATCTTCAAACTGCTTTCGCTGCTGCAATAAAAGCGTAGCCTGCGTCCGTGTGGTCTGAAGCAGAGTCTCTTCCTGGGCTACATCGAGCCCGGAAGCAACGCCGCCCTTGTGGCGCGAATCCACCAGCTCCAAACCGCGGCGCAATGCGTCCACGGTGCGGTTCAGAATTCCCAACTCGGAATCCAGTTGCCGAAGGCTGAAGTAATCACCCGCAAGCTCCGCGGTGATGACGAGCCGGACATTTTCGAGGTTTGCCGCGCTAGCCTGGTACGACGCTTCCGCGGCTTCAATCGTTCTGCGCCGCTGGCCGAACAAATCCACTTCGTAGTTCACGGTGAACGGCAGCGTAAAGGCATTTTGTGTAACCGGCGTTAGCGGTGGAACCGCGCCGCTTGGCGGCCGGTTGCCAGAAAGCCGTTGCCGCTGTGCGCTCGGGGCGACACCAAACGTGGGGAAAAGCGTTGCGACCTGGATGGCGGCTGCGGCGCGCGCTTGATTGTAATTCCCAATCGCTGCTTGCAGCGTCTGATTCGCTGCGAGGGAGTCCTTCTCAAGTCCGTTCAACTCGTCGTCGTGAAAAACGCCCCACCATTCACCCTTAGGGACGGCGTCCTTGGGATCGCTCTGCCGCCACGGTTCTGAAACATCCCACTTCGTCGTGGTGGGCGCGGTGGCGCGTACGTAATTGGGCCCAACTGTGCATCCGGCGAGAAAGAAAACGACGCAGGCTGCACACAGAAATGGGAGGAAGCGTTTCCTCTGGGGCATTGCCATTACCGCTTTGCTCCGGGCGCCCCATTCGTGTTCGCCGCTTTGGATGGGGGCGCTTGAGCAGGGGCTCCAGCCGCACCTGCTTGCGCGATTTCTTTAACGCGCACGTCTTGGCCGTCGTCGAGCGAGTCCGCGGGATTCAGGACGATCCAGTCGGTAGGCTCGAGGCCTTGCAAAACTTCGAGCGACGTGCCGTAGTCGCGCCCGATAGTCAATTGGCGGAGGTGCGCTTTGTGATTCGCATCTACGACCACGGCGCGCAAACCCTCTGCGCGGAAGAGCAGGGCGTTGACCGGCACTTGCACGCGGGAGGCCGCAACTTTCACTTGCAAGTGGACTTGAGCATAGCCGCCCGGGAAAAGTTGAGCGTTTTTGTTCGGCACATCCACTTCCGTCAAGAGTGTTCTTGAGTTGGGGTCGATGGCTTCCGCAGTGCGCACTACTTTTCCCTCAAAGCGCTGTCCAGGAAATTGTGTCAATTCGAGAAAAGCTCCAAGTCCGTTCCGGACCGCCGACGAGTACATCTCCGGCACGCTCACGTAAACGCGAATGGGATCCGTCTGCGCCAGGGTAAAAAGCTCCTGCTGCGCGCCGCCATTGCCGGCGTTGATCAGCGTTCCTGTATCAATATTGCGCCGCGTGATGACGCCGCTGAATGGGGCGTAAACATGTTTAAAGGATTCCAGTTCCTCGAGCCGCCGTACGTTCGCTGCAAAAGACTGTACGGTCGCCGCCTTCGCGGCATAGTCGCCGACGGCATTATCGACTTCCTGTTTGGACACTCCGTCAGTTTTGATCAGCTCCTGATAACGAGTCGCAGTAATCTTGGAAAGATTTGCATTCGCTTGGGCAGTGTTCAGGTCGGCGCGCGCCTGCAAAAGTTGTTGATCGACTTCAGGCGTGTCAATGTCCGCCAGAAGCTCGCCCTTCGGAACGCGCGTTCCAATGTCGTGGTACCACTTCTGCAAGTATCCGCTCGTGCGAGCATAGATCGGCGATTCCACATAGGCTTGGAGCGTTCCAGGTAGCACGAGGTCTTCCTGGGCGACCTCCGCCGTGGGATGAGTAACCGCTACGGTAGGAATGGCCAGCGCTTCCGTGTTTTCTGCCAGAGCATGATATTGTGCGCGGCGCTGGAACAGGGTAAATGCTCCAAAAATCACCAGGACAATCACACCACCAATAAGATACGTGAAGAGCCGCGTGCCTTTCTCGGGCCGTCGCCCTGCTTGTTCGGGTTCCATCTGTGATCCGCCTTCTTTCATTGTCCGGCACTCCGCTCTTTCCGCTCGTGCGTAACTACTCAGGCTACCGCAGGCGATGGTGATTGGCCACGTTGCTTTCTACGCTCGCGCCGGCCATGAATCATAGAGAAGACACAAGGAACAAAAAAGAGCGTGGCGAAGGTAGCGAAAAGGAGCCCGCCAATCACGGCGCGGCCCAGCGGCGCGTTCTGTTCGCCGCCCTCGCCGAGGCCGATGGCCATCGGGATCATGCCGATAATCATGGCCAGCGCGGTCATAAGCACGGGCCGGACGCGCACGAAGCCCGCTTGAAGCGCGGCTTCACGCGCCGATTTTCCTTCGCTCAATTGCTCTCGCGCGAACGACACCATCAAGATGCTGTTGGCGGTTGCCACGCCCATGCACATGATCGCGCCAGTGAGGGAAGGCACACTGAGAGTCGTGTGCGTCAGCAACAAAATCCAGCAAATCCCGGCGAGAGCGCCCGGCAAAGCAGTGATAATGATGAAAGGATCCAGCCACGATTGGAAAT
This sequence comes from Candidatus Acidiferrum sp., assembly GCA_035272765.1. Lineage (GTDB taxonomy): Bacteria > Acidobacteriota > Terriglobia > Acidiferrales > UBA7541 > Acidiferrum. The sequence continues at coordinate 25,794 of DATEQG010000007.1, read as the reverse complement.
TCACCACGATCAACAAATACGCCAGCATAATCGCGCCAATCAATCCGTATCCCAGCCCCCGGAACGAGGAACGCATGGTTTGCACCTGGCCGCGAACTTCGATGTGGCTGCCTCGCGGCAACTCGTTCTTCACCTCGGCCACGCGCTTCAGGACTTCATCGGAAACGCCGCCTAGATCACGGCCGTCCACCGCTGCGTAAACATTGATCATGGGCTGCACGTTGTAATGAGAGATCTCCGCCTGCCGCGCGGTGGTGGTGACATCCACCAGGTTGCCGATGATTTGGGGTGGGGTACCCGGGGAAGTACCGGTCACGGGCGTGTTGGCCAGTGCTTGATAACTATCCACTCGGTATTGCGGCGATTGCACCGCGACGTTGTAGCTTACGCCATTGTTGGGATCCAGCCAGAACGCCGGCGCCGTCTGAAAGCTGGAGCTGAGAGATACCAGAAGGTTGTTTGCAACGTCCTTGGCCTGCAGTCCAACGGATTGCGCGCGTGTGCGATCCACATCCATGTGGATCGTGGGCTCATCCAGGGCCTGTTGCACGTGGACGTCGACAGCTCCGGGAATATGCCGGATCTCTTTCGCGAGCTTTTCCGCCACGATGTAGTTGCCGCGCTGATTATTTCCCGTTACCGCGACGTCGATGGGAGCCGGCGTCCCGAAATTCAAGATCTGCGTCACGATGTCCGCGGGCTGGAAAAAGAACTGAGTACCCGGAAACCTCTGCGGCAGTTTTTCGCGGAGTTCATTGATGTAGGCGCTGGTCGGTTTGCCGCGTTCTTCTTTCAACTGCACCAGAATTTCGGCGTCGGAAGTCCCGAAGGTTCCGGAGTTGCTGTAGCTAAGATTGATACCGCTGTAGGGGACACCGATGTTGTCGAGAACGGTCTGCAATTCCTTGGGCGGAATGGTTTCGCGAATGACGGCGTCCACCTGATCGGCGAGGCGGGCGGTCTCTTCGATGCGAAGCCCGGTGCGCGCGCGGAAGTGCAAACGAATTTGTCCCGCGTCAACCTTGGGGAAGAAATCCCGCCCGAGAAGGAAGACGAGGCCGACGGACAGGACGCAAAATATCAGGAAACAAGCGCCAAACAATTTCGGCCAGTCCAGGGCGGAAGACAGGCCGCGCCGGTAGCCCTCGCGGAAGTTCTCGAAGCCGTGCTCGAATTTCTGCTGGTAACGGCGGAAAAAGCCCTGCTTTTCGCCCACATGCTCCTCGGGTTTGTATTCGTCCGCGCTGCTCAGGAGATACATGGCCATTGTCGGAACAATGGTTCTGGACCAACCGTAGGAAGCCAGCATCGCGAAACTGACCGCTTCGGCCAGCGGCACGAAGAGGAATTTTGCTACGCCCGAAAGGAAAAACATGGGAAGGAAGACGATGCAAATGCACAAAGTCGAAACGAATGCGGGCACGGCGATTTGCTGAGCGCCATCGAGAATCGCCTGGACCGTTTCCTTACCCATGGCCAGGTTGCGATTGATGTTCTCGACCTCCACAGTGGCATCGTCGACCAGGATGCCGACGGCCAGCGCCAGGCCGCCCAGAGTCATGATGTTGATGGTTTCCCCGAGAGCGCTCAGCATGAGAATGCTGACAAGAATCGAGAGTGGAATGGAAACCGCAATGATCAGCGTGCTCTTCCAGTTTCCCAGGAAGATCAAAATCATTACCGCCGTCAGGCAGGCGGCGATAAGTGCTTCGCGCAAGACTCCCTGGATGGATGCGCGCACGAACACGGATTGGTCGAAGAAAGTCGAGACGCGCAGCCCTTCCGGCAAAGATGATGCGTAGTTCGCCAATACCTGCTTCACGCGGTCTACGATGTCGAGCGTCGAGGCGCCGCCGGTCTTGTACGTACTCATAAGGACGCCGCGTTGTCCGTTCACGCGGACGACATTGGTTTGCGGGCTGAAGCCATCGCGAACATGAGCCACATCTTTCATGTAAATCGTCGCGCCGTTGACCGTCTTGATCGGCAGGTCGTTCAGCCCTTGCATCGTCAGCGGGCTTCCATTCATCTCCACAAGATACTCAAGCGAGCCAAGTTTCACGGTTCCAGTCGGCAGAATGAGGTTCTGCGCGTTGACGGCGTTTACGATGTCCACCGGGGAAAGCCCCTTGGACTGCAACGACGCGGAGTCGATGTCCACCGAAACGAGGCGCTGTTTTCCTCCATAAGGAAAGGGAAGCGCCGCACCTTGTACCGTGGCAAGCTGTGTGCGAATAAAATTGTTTCCAAAGTCGAAGAGCTGTTGCTCGCTCAAGCTGTCGCTGGTCAACCCTATTTGAATGACGGGCACGGTGGACGCGGAGAAGATAGCCACGAGAGGAGGAGTGGTGCCCGGTGGCAAGCTCTTCAAAATCGTCTGGACAATGGCCGTGGTCTGAGCCAGCGCGACTTGCACATTGGCGGTTGGCTGGAAATAAATTTTGACGACGGCGATGCTGTTGAGAGACTGCGATTCGATATGCTCGACATCGTTGACCAGCGTCGTAACGGCGCGCTCCGAGTTGCTCGTGATGCGCTGCTCCATCTCCTGGGGCTCGAGTCCCGTGTACGTCCAGACGAGGGTGATCACCGGGATGTTGATTTCCGGAAAAATGTCTGTCGGCGTCCGCAGCAGCACCACCGGCGTCAGTAGGATGATGACGAGTGCGAGAACCACAAACGTATAGGGTCTCGCGAGCGCTAATCGGACAATCCACATAAAATCTCGAAAGGTCCTCTAAAAGGCTATTCGCCCATTCACATAAAGTTGGAACGGTTCTTCCGTCGGGTACTCTTCTTTAGATTCCTGAACGCAATTGTTTGGGTACGCCCCTATGACCAGGTACGATATATCGTCTGCCCGAATAAGTGGCCGACAAATTGTCCCGAATCCTTTGGTACTCCGAGCCGGTTCCAGTCGGCCCTGCGCAACGCTGATCAGAAACGGAATCTCTTCCAAGTCTTTATGAATCAGAATGTTAGCCGGTCAGCGGTGCCGTTAGTCTTTTCTCTTACAGTTTTTTGATGCCCTCCCTTCTGCGCTGGTCACATTCTGTTTGTCTGCCAATTTGGACTGCGGCTTCCAGAAGCTATGAAATGAATTGATGCGATGAATTAATGCGTCTCGCCGATGGCGATTCACGACCTGATCGACGTCGGAGTATTCAGCGGAACGAAAGAGCCTTTGAAGCGGCTGAATCTCCACAAAGAGTGGATCTCTCAAGAAAACGGAACATTTGAATCTGTCGTGGACGAGAAGCCGACGTTCGCGGGAATTGATCCACACAATAAATTGATCGACCGCGATCCCGCGGACAATTTGATTGAAGTCGAGAAGCCGCAGCGCCTCTCGGGAGGGGTACGCGTAGCTCAGCCGCTATTTGTGCGTCATGACAAAAACGCCGTCCCAATTTGCCGAAGGCTCGTCAAATAAATATTCCTGGCAGCGCTTCCAGTAGGCGCGCGAAGGGCCGTCCTCCGGCCATCGGTCGAGAAATTCCTGGAAAGCGTGTTGCGCGGCATCCCACTCTCGATTGCGATAAAGCTCCCGCGCGCGAGCAAACTTTTCCACTTGTAAATGCACCTCTTCCGCACGACCATCCGCAGCCAAATCCGCTTGCCGTCCCATCAAATGGTAAATCGTGACCGGCTGCACCTTGCCCTTAACACGAATCAAATCCAGCTCGCGAAAAACAAATCCGTCATCTTTCGTCGCCTGATAGGTCGTCTCATTCACAATGATGTTCGTCCCGTAGTCCTTGTTTAGACCTTCAAGGCGCGAGGAAAGATTTACCGCATCTCCGAGCGCCGTGTAGCCGTAACGTAGCACGGAACCCATGTTGCCTACGCTTGCGACTCCCGTGTTTAATCCGATCCCGATCTCCAGTCTCGGCTTGCCCTGTGCTTCCCACTGTTTTTGCAGTTCGCGCATGCGCTTCATCATATCGAGCGCCGCGTTGCAAGCCTTCGCCGCATGCCCCGGCTCTTCGAATGGCGCGCCCCAAAACGCCATAACCGCATCTCCAATGTATTTGTCGAGCGTCCCATTGGTCTTGAAGACGATGCGGGTCATGTCCGAAAGATATTGATTGAGAAAGAGCGCAAGTTCCTGCGCGTCCAGCTTTTCCGAGATAGTGGTAAAGCCGCGAATGTCGCTGAACATGACGGTGATGTCGGTTTTCCTGGGCTCAACCAGTTGCGGATTGACGAGCAACCGCCGAATCACTTCGGGACTGAGATACTGGCCGAAGGCGCTCCGTACCTTGCGTTTTTCCTTTTCCTCGACAAGCGCGCGGTAGAGCGAAACCAGCAGCACGTTACCGGTTAGAGTGATCGCGGGAACAGTAAAGTTCAACCACCATCCCCGCAGAAACGCTTCATAGTCCACGGCCACCAGTGGTATGAGCAAGCCTGCGCCGAACCACATCCAGCGCGGCTGAACCAGCGCCATCCAAATCCCCAGCGGTATGCCGAGCACGAGAATGAGAATTGCATCCCACAATTGTTGTTTCGCGCCACGTACCAGGAAATCGTTGTGCAGTATGTTGTCGATCACGTTGGCGTGAATTTCCACGCCGGGGTAGTCCGTCCCGCTGTAAGGTGTGGACTTAATGTCGCCGATGCCAGTAGCTGTCGCTCCTATTAATACAATTTTGTCTCGGAAATCAGAGGCAGGTCGCTTGTCCTGCACAACATCAGCCATCGAAAAATGCGGATACGTGTAAGCTCTGCCGCGATAGTTGATTAAAGCCTGACCGATGTCGTTCGGGACGATGCGGAGCTCTGCCCCAAACTGAATATCCACGATGCCATGGTCATCATAAGTAAGGATCATTCCGTCATTGCCGATTCCCAGGTACGCGCGGACGGCCATCACATCCATCGAGCCGTACAAATCCCATTCGCTCCTGCTGGCGGAGCGTCCAAACGGCAAGATCATCGTCGTTCGACGAACGACACCGTCGGTGTCCGAGGGCTCGTTGAAAAAACCCGTCGAAGACGCTTCACCGCTCAAAGCTCTAGTGAAGGAAGTCATGTTCGCTTCCGCGCCGTGCGGCAGCATGTCGGCTCTTTCGTACCTGGCTACCAGGCTTATAAAGTCTTGTTTTCCCAACCCCGCACGTCTTTTGATGGACTGCACTTGAGGAAAAGGGAAGTAGCTGAGCTCATCCGCGTACTGATCGAGCGTTTTGTCATCGAGTCTTCTTAAGTCTGCTTCGGTGTAAAGGAAATAATTCCCCAGAATAACCCTGCCGAACTTTTTGATGGCTTCGGCGAATTGTTTGTCCGAATCAGACTCAGCGGCCAGTCTATCTACTTCAGCTTCTAATTTGGCATCGACCGGTTCGCCGCGCGCGTCGCGGGCTTTCAACTCCCCACGTAATCGGAGCAAGGGTGCCGCGCTCTCGTCTGGTTTGCTGAACGTTATGTCGAACGCCACGACTTTTGCGCCGTCGTTGCGCAAGACGTCCAGCATTCTTGCAAAATGTGAACGGGGAAACGGCCACCTCCCTAGCACTTCCTGGGAATGCTGGTCAATATCTACAATGACTATTCGATCGTCGACGTGCGTCGCGCTCTCCGGTCGATACCGGAAACGCGTGTCAAGGGAGTCGTATTCGAGGCGTTGAAGGAACTCGAAAATAGGCGTGGGGCGCTCGCCAAAGAACGTGAAGTAATAGAGCGTCAGCGCCGCGGCGGTGACGCACAAGCTAATGACAAACGAAGCCCGATGCCGCCACCACGATTGCAGTAGTTCGTAGAGGCCGAAACCGCCCCGCCTCTGCCACCATCCGACTGACGGAGCTGCCATCTCGGTTCGCGCGCTATTCGCGGAAGACGAAGTTCATGCGTACGCCGCTGACCTCGATGACATCGCCATCGTTCAGCCGCACAGGTCCGGTGATCGGCGCGCCATTCACCGTGGGCATCTTGTCGCCGGGGCCGATGTAGTAGCCGTCATCGCGCTGGTTAATCTGGGCCGCCATGGCCGGTTTGAACCAGCCTTTCACTTTCACTGTGGCCATAGCGGATTTGCCGATAACCGTCAGCTTATTCGTAAGCATGTACTCTTTCTGATCGGTTCGCCCGCCAACCACAATGAGCGTGGGAACTTTCAGGCGTCCCGCTGCAAACTGGACGCGCTCGCCCGTTGCTGCTGCTTGTTGCAGCATGTCGCGCCGCGCCTTGGTGTCTAGAACCATGGTCTCGTTGATGCGCGGGGCGCTGGCTTTTCGGCCCGTATCCCATGGCACCGGAGCGTCGCCGGAAGCATCGACTTTAATGTGGTGTTTGCCGATCCAGATGGAGTCGCCATCGTGCAGGGTGGCGCGCTCGACGCGCAAATCGTTCACAAAAGTACCATTGAGGCTGTCGAGATCTTCCACGACGAGCCTCCCAGCCTCAAAATACACGCGGGCGTGATAATTCGACACCGCCAGATTATCGACAGGCAAGTCATTGTCCGGAGAGCGTCCGATGCTCACGGGCCGGCTCCCAACCGGCACCTCCTTGACCGTCTTTTCTTCAAACATCAGGCTGAGCTTCGCCATCTCACGATCCTCCTGCGGCGCCATTTCTAGCCGTTTTTTTTCGCGCTCCACCGAAAAGCCAAGAAAACCATCCCCTGGATTCCGCGCCGACGCGCACGATGATGACGGTAATGTTGTCCACGCCGCCACGCTCGTTCGCCAACGCGATAAGCTTTTCCGCTGCCCTCGTCGGATCCGTCTCCGCTTGCAAGGTACCCGCAATCTCGGGCTCGGTCACCATGCGCGTCAGGCCGTCGCAGCAGAGCATCAAAATGTCCCGCGCGAGCAGAATGTATTCGTCGGTGTCCACCTCGATGTCGGGCAAAGCACCGAGCGCGCGGAGAAGAACGCTTTGCATTTCGCTTTCTTCCGCTTCCGCCGCCGTCAAGATGCCCCTCCGCACCTGCTCGGCAACCAGAGAGTGATCGCTGGTGAGCTGCTGCAGATTGCCGCTTCTCAGCAGGTAAGCTCGCGAATCTCCCACGTGCGCGATGCTCAATTTCGAGCCATCAAGCCAGGCCGCGGTCACCGTTGCTCCCATCCCGTGCTGCTCGGGATGCGCTTCCGCTGCCTCATAGATATTTTTGTTCGCCAGGTGCACGGCGCTCGTAAGGCGCTTGGCCTTTTCGCTCCAGGTTGGCTCCGAATTGCCAATCATCTTGGCCGCGAAATTCGTCTGCGCATCCATGCAATGCTTGACGATGGTTTCTACGGCAAGCGCGCTCGCCACTTCTCCGTGCGCCTCCCCGCCCATGCCGTCGGAAAGCACAAAAAGATTCAGCGAGTCCACGATGCGGAAACAATCCTCGTTATTCGTGCGCACGCGCCCCACATCGGTTACGCCGCCGCTTACGATCCGCACAAATTCTCCCGTTGCTGCACGCTGTCCGATCCCGTGCTCACACCCGTACCCGGCAACCCTGTTCTCAAGCTAGCAGACCCTCTACTGCGGCGAAAGGCTGTGACACTTACTGATTACTTGTTTTTTCGCCCCATTCGCCGTCCCGGCACTCCCGAGGATACGCTTAAAGGGTCCCGTTTCTGCCGGCGGGCACCCTCTGCGTGCCTCTCCCGCGTCTTCCGCTAAAATCTGTCCCACAGCTAGCGGCTTTGCGCGTAAAGTCGGTTTAGCGTCCCTCATCATGGCCAAACCTAAAAAAAGGCTTCCCAAGCGCGTGGCCACTTCGCATCGTACTGGCTTATCGGCTGCGCAGGCCGGGCGTGAACTCGAAGAACTTAACCGCGTTGGCATCGCTCTCTCCGAGACCCGCGACGTCGAGCGCCTCCTTGCTTTGATACTTTCGAAAGCCCGGGAGATCACCGGAGCCGACGCGGGATCTCTTTACTTGGCCGAGCAAGCCGGCGGCCGCACGATCGATTCTGTGCCTGGCGCGGCCGACGACGCGGAAAAGACCCTGCAGCTGCGCTTTCGGCTGACACAAAACGACAGCGTCCAGTTTCCTTACGCCGAACACACGCTTCCGGTCACCGAATCTTCGATGGCCGGCTACTGCGCTCTCCATGGCGAAGTCATCGAACTGGCCGATGCGTACCGCATTCCCAAGTCGCGGCCTTTCCAGTTCAATTCTTCTTTTGATGAGCAAGCCGGATACCGCACGCGCTCTCTGATCACGCTGCCCATGAAAAACGGCAAAGGCGAGGTCCTCGGCGTGCTCCAATTGATCAATTGCAAGCGCAATCCGAAAGCCCGGCTGACCAATGCCAATGCCGTCCGCCGCCATGTTCATCCCTTTCCCGAGCGCGCGGTGCGTCTCGGCCTCTCCCTCGCCTCGCAAGCCGCCGTGGCTTATGAAAACTCGCAGCTCTACCGCGACATCGAAAATCTTTTTGACGGTTTTGTCAATGCCGCGGTGAAAGCGATCGAGCAGCGCGATCCCACCACCTCCGGCCATTCCCAGCGAGTATGCCAGATGACCATGGCACTGGCCGAGGCCGTGGATCGCGAACCGCAGGGACCTTACTCGGATTTGCGTTTTTCTCGCGAGCAGATGAAGGAGCTGCGTTATGCCACACTGCTCCACGATTTCGGCAAAGTCGGCGTCCGCGAAGAAGTTCTCGTAAAAGCCAAGAAACTTTACCCGCTTCAGTTTTCCCGGTTGTTGGATCGCTTTGATTACATCCGGCGGGACATCGAAGCGCGCATCGCCGAACAGAAAGTGGAGGTCCTGCTCGGGCAATTTCGCAAGGAGGCGGAAGCGCGTGTTCGTTTGAAGCTGCTCGACGGCGAGGCTGCCCGCCTCATCGCTGAATTGGACCGCTATGTGGAATTCATCACACGCGTGAACGAGCCGACCATCCTGCCCTCGAGCGAATTCGAATTGCTTGCGGAAATTTCCCAGAAAACCTACCGCGACCCTCGAGGAGCCGAGCGCCCCTACCTTACGCAGGAGGAAGTCAGATACCTCTCGATACCGCGCGGCAGCCTCGATTCGGCCGAGCGGCGGCAAATCGAATTGCACGTGACGAACAGTTTTAATTTCCTGGCGCAGATTCCCTGGACACCCGAATACAAAGGCATTCCGGAAATCGCGCGCGCCCACCACGAAAAACTCAATGGCCAGGGCTATCCGAATGGCCTGAAAGCTCCCGAGATTCCCGTCCAGGCCAAGATGATGACGATCTGCGATATTTTCGATGCGCTCTCCGCATCCGATCGACCTTACAAGAGAGCCGTTCCGACCGATCGCGCGCTGGACATCCTCAAAGTGTGCGTCCGCGAAGAGGAGATCGACCCCGAGTTGTTCCGTCTTTTTCTCGACGCCCAGGTTTACAGGCTCATCTCAAAGGCGGCGCGGTAGGCACCGAATGTTATCGGCACGATTACCATTTGGCATGACTGCCCGGGTTAGATTACTCAGGATGCTGTTGGCGCTTCTAAAATAATTGCAAGGCATGATATGTGGATCTTCTTTCTTGGCCCGTTTCTTTCGCTTCTCCCCACGCGCTGGCGCAAATCTCTGCCCTTCTATCAAGCTGTGCATTGGCACTCCGCCTCCATCCTCAGCGGACTGGCAGAATCCGTTATCGCCCTTACCGCGCTCTTGTACTGGTATTCGTACTCCGTGACGACCTGGGTTTCCCGCGCGCTGGATAGCGCCCTGAGCCGGAGCGCACCGACCGGGCTCTCCGTTAACGATGTCGGCTTCGCTGCACTCGTGGTTTGGGCCACTCATCCACTGACGTGGACACTCGCTTTTTTCGGCGTCGAGGGAATCGCGCGCTTGTGTGCGGGGTTCACGGACACTGTTCTCGGCGTTTTTCCGCTCTATCTCGTGGAGAAAACCTACTCGAAGATTTTTCGCCGCGGCGCGGCTGAACCCGCGGGAACCGTAAAGTTTTCGCAGAGCCACGTCTCCTCCTACGTAGACACAGTGAAGGGAAAAGTATTAACGGCTCGTCTTTCACAGATTCCCGATGAGCTCTGCGTTGCGAAAAACGCGGCCGAAGAAATTCTTGAAATTCGCGCTTGGTGCGCGAAACTGGATTGGACTCCGCCTCGCGTGGTTCGCTACGAAGATCGGTACTATCGACTGGAAGAATGCGCTCGCGGGCCAGCGCCGCGTCCGTTTGTTTACAAATTGCGGCGATTGGCCGTAGGCGTTCCCGGGCGTACCGTCCTCATCTATTCCCCAGACGAAGCGCCCGTCACAGCGGACCGCTAAGCCGGCGCGCTCCATGCCAGCCGCTTGCTCCGTTTGTTAACGTCCCACAGCTTCCTCAGCCCAGCGCCTCTCGACTACAATCACATAATGCTTTTTCGCCGGCTGTCGTCTCTTCTTGTTCTGCGGAGCTTTGTCCTTGTAGCGGCGTTTCTTCCGCTTTCTTTCTCGGCGTCCGCGCAAAAACCGCCTCGCTCTTCCGCGGGGCGTACCTTGGTGCTGCCGCGAACCATCATCTCCGGAGAACGAGCAACTCTCGCCGTGCTGGACGCAAGCGGGCGCCTGGCTCCCGGCGTAACCGTGAACTTCTCAAACGGCGACCACCTTAAGACAAACGCGACGGGCCGTGCGGTGTTCGTCGCCCCGCTCACTCCCGGCGTTATTTTCGGCTCCATCGCCGGCCGCGAAGGCCGCGTCGCAGTGACGATCTTGCCGCCCAGCGAAACCACTGCGACTTCGATGCAGGTGGACTCGATCCCCCAAATCGCCTCGATCACCGACCGTTTAGAAATCACAGGCCAGGCTTTTTGTGGGGACGCCGACACGAACCAAATCACCGTCTCAGGAGCGCCTGCTTTCGTGCTAGCGTCCTCGCCGACATCTCTTGTCATGCTTCCCCCGCCGGATTTGCAGCCCGGCCGTGCCTCTGTAGACATTTCTTGCGCGAAACGGTATGGTCCGCCTCTAGAAGTCGTCTTCGTAGCGCTCACTTTGGAAGCGGATTCTTCGCCGCTCGCGCCCGGCGTACACCGCCAGCTCACCGTCCGCGTCCGCGGGACAACGAGCAAGGTAGACCTGGAGGCAAAGAATCTTGCGCCAGACATTGCGGAACTTACAGGTGGCAATCCTCTTCGATTTTCGAGCTCGGGTGGCTGGGAAAACGTGGCGCACTGCGAAGTCGTTGGCCGCAAGCGCGGCAGCTTTATGATTTCGATTCGCATGCTGAGTTCCCCGCCGCGTCCCCATTAGCCCGCGTTCCACGGCACCGTCCGCGTCAAACGTCTCGTAGGGGCACGGCATGTTTACCCTGAGCTTCGAAGGGCCGTGCCCGTCCTAGTTTTCCCACGGAACTACGCGCTAGTTTTCGCGCTAGTCTGTGCCGGAAGCACCAGCGTGCCCTGTCCGTTCTCGAGCGACGCATCCACCGCGCTTGACCCCACCAAAGAATCCAGTGCGTTCTGCGTCTTTTCGAGCCGCTTGTCTGCGTCGCTGTAGCTCTGCTGCGCGTTTTTCAAATGGGTCCCGAGCTTTTCAAACACATCCGTGAAGGTCGTCATGTTCTTCTGAATTCCGGAAAGTCCCGCGGAAATACGCTTTGCATTTTCCTCGATTTGCATTCCACGCAAACCCAGGTGAATCACGCAGAGATGCGCGTAGAGCGTATTCGGCGAGACGGCAATTATATTCTTGCCGCGGCAGTAGGAGTCCAATGCCTCTCCCTTACTATCCTGCGTCATCAGCATTTCGTAGTAGACCGTTTCCGACGGTACAAACATCAGCGCAAGGTCCAAAGTGCCCTCGTTCGGCACAATATATTTCTTGGCGATGGAATCCGCGTGACCCTTCACCGCCGTCGCGAATGCACGCTTCGCCTCTTCGCCCTCCGCGCTGATCCTTCGAAACGCATCGAGAGGGAACTTCGAATCCACAGCGACAAGTTTCTTGTCCCGCAAAAAGATCACAGCGTCCGCTGCCTCGCCGCTCGAGAACCGGTACTGCGTGGCATATTGCGAAGAGGGCAGGGAATCTTCCAGCAAACGCTCCAGGGTCACTTCGCCAAGCAATCCCCGCGTCTTCGCTCCGCCCAAGATTCCCTCGAGCGATTTTGTCGCGGAAGAAATTCCTCGTCCCAATTCCTGGAACTCGCCGAGTTGTTTTTGAATGTGGCCAATCTGTTCCCTCGTGTTTTTGAGTTCGTTGGCGATGGCTGTTTGTCCTTGCGTGGCAATCTGGGCGGAGTTGGAGACGCCGTCCTGCAGCGCCTTGGTCACGCTCTCCAGTCGCTGCGAAACACTCTGACCGATGGTTGCCATCTGCCCTGTGCTCTGCGCTTGCGCCGTCCCAATTGTCTGCAAATCGCGGCGTAGCTCATTCAACTGGGCTTCCAGCAACGCGCTTTTCTTCTGTTCCTGCGAAGTTTGTAGCACCAGCCAAAGCACCAGCCCAGCCACCACAATCACAACCCCGATGAGCACTACGTTCATTCTTTCTCCAGTCCATCTTCGGGAAACGGTCTCTTTACTCTACCTGTAGTTGTGCGCGGCGGAAAGCTCCCGCCAAAACAAAGGGCCTCGCCTTCGCGAAGCCCTTTCAGCAGTTTGTTCTCACGCAGCCTGACCATGCCGCCCGGGCGGCCTCTCTCCTACCAGATCATCTTCAGCGCAAACTGCAACTGCCGCGCAGAGTAGGCCGCCGACGGCTGCCCCGCGCTGCACGTCGAGCCCGCGGAGGGGTCGCAAAGCTGGTTCACCGCCGTGATATTGGTGCGGTTGAAAAGGTTGAAAACTTCCGCGATCAGGTTGAGCTTGATCCTCTCGCCCACCGGTATGAGCTTGGCCACGCGCATATCCCACGTGAAGAAGCCCGGCATGTTAAACGCATTCCGGCCCAGATTTCCTATGCATCCCGCTCCCGCAGTGGTGAACCCAGGCACCGCGAACGGCGCGCCGCTGTCCGTCAAACACACGTTCGCAAGAACAAAAGTAACGCCCGGTATGTACGGCGATGTTGTTCCTCCAGTTGCCGCGCTTCCCACCGACGGACGCGCCTGCGAAGCCCCCAGGTCCAGCCGCGTGTCTTCTCCGGTGATGACGTTGAACGGCCGCCCCGAAGCAACTTCAATAATCGGCGAAATGGTGATGTCCTCTCCGAGGCGCTTAAAGAAGCTTTGGCCTTGGGCGCCCGCGGGGGTCTGAAACACGGCGCTGGTCACCCAGCGGTTAGGCTGGTTGTTGACGGAATTGGAGCGCTCGAACTGCGGAAAACGGCTGTCTTGTGGCTCAAGAGTGGACTGCAAATCCGTACTATCGTCGATCGAATGCGACCACGTGTAGCTCGAGAGCATCTCGAAGCCTTTCGAGAAACGCTTCGTCACGTTGACCGTGAGCGCGTTATACCAGGAATTGCCGTTGGAGGCCTGCGCGTCCACGCTGTTGAATGGCACCGGCACTCCGAATCCTTGAGGGTAGCCGGCGAGCGCAGCCAGCTGTACTTGTCCGGCGTACCCGACGCTGAGCGGTTGGCCCGGTGCAACGAGAGCTGCGAACGAGGGATTAGGCCCTGACGGGCGGAAGAAGTTAAAGAATGCCGGTGAGCTTACATACTGACCATTTAGGCTAGCGAGCGGCGCCGGACATCCATTGAGCACTCCCAGTACGCTCGTGGCGATCACCGTGACTCCGCAACTCCCAGGCGTGGCCGGAATATTGGAAGCGGGTGCCACGACCGTCAGTGGATTGCTCACCGATATGCCCGCCGCGGCCGCGTTGAACGCGTTTTGATCCAGCAGCTGTGGATTTGTCGAATTGACGTCGATGGGCCGGTAAAGGTGGATTCCGCGCGTCCACTGATAGCCAACGCTGATTTTCCATGATGGCGAGAGTTCGCGCTCCACGGTCAGATTCGCTTGCTGAGCGTAGGCATACGTGAAATTCTTCGTCACCGGCAGCGTGAACGGCAGAATCGTCAGCGGAAAACCGTCCTGTAAGTAGGCTTGATTCGCGAACAGTGAACCCGCGGCGAATGGATCAAACCGCTGTTGTTGCGGCAAGTATCCCAGCGTGACGGAAGTGGGAAACTCCGCGTAGATCGAGTTGGCGTTTAGCACGCCCTGGAAGATGGAAGATCCATTTAGGTTTGCCGGGCTGTCCAGGTTTGATCCGCAGAAGCCCGGTGGCGTTGGCGAACCCTGCGGCAGCGGCAGCAGCCCGCAGGCAGTCGCGGCTCCTCCCGCCGAGAGTAATTGCACCGACCGGCCGCCGTCGGCTGTCGTCGAGTCGAACGCAATAGCCAAAAGCGGGTGATCGAAGAAGAGCCCATAGCCCGCGCGTATGACGGTCTTGCCGTTGCCCGTCGGGTCCCACGCGATTCCGAAACGGGGCGCAATGTTTTTGTAATCGCGCGGCACGCCTTCCTGCACTCCCAAAGCCTGTTCTGCCGCCGCGTTGACCGCTGTCGCGGGCGTAAACAAGGGAGTGATTTCCAGGTCATACCGCATCCCATAATTGATGGTCAACTTCGAGTTCACTTTCCAACTGTCCTGGCCAAAAAATGCTATGGGCACATTGTCGAAAGGTGAGCTCGAGTTCCCAATTCCTTGAATGTAAGAGGTAGGAATTCCCAGTCCATAAGCCTGCAAACCGGTTGCACCCGGCAGCGCGATGCCGCCGTTGCACGAAGCTCCTGTGCCTCCGATGCAATCCGGAAAGCCGAACGACGAGGCTGCAATCCCTCCGAAGTTGACGTCGCCTCCGAAGTCTAGCTCGAAAATTTGTGGTTTCCCCGAACGCAGTTGGATCAGCGTGTAATCCCCGCCCATTTTGATCGTATGGTTCCCGCGGATCAGTGTGAAGTTGTCGGTCCACGCGAATCGCCGTTCAATGCGGTCCACGGTCGAATACGGCTCGCGCCCAAAGTACGCGTAGCCGGGGATGTTCACTCCGATGTCGGACCCGCCCGGAAGATCCGAATAGCCGTAGTGCAAGCCGCGGCGCGCCCCCTGAAAGCGGAATTCGTTGAAGGCCGTATCGCTCAGTATCGTGTCGTGCTGGAATATCGCGGAAACGTCGCGGTATTGATTGATGCCTGCGCGCGTCCCGGCGTTCTGCCCGAATACCTGATTTTGCGAAGTGGACTCGATCCCCGTAACTGTGGAAGGCGAGACGGACACACGCAGAAAGGACGTGTTCTGGTTGTTCCAACGCTGATCCAGGCGCGTCGACCACAAACTGGTCTTTTCCGATGCGGGAAAATTTCCCCGAAGGCTGTTCAAGTCCGCATAAGATGCAGGCAGCTGCGCAATCCCATAGGAGTAGGCTGCGCCCGGCGCCACGGGAATCGAGGAACACGTCACCGTGCCGATCGTGGCCCCGAGAGGGCACGTAACTGGAATGGGGAATTGCGCCCCAGGACCGGGGTTCACCAAGCCGCCGGTGAGTCCCGGCGCCACCAGTCCGTAATCCACCTTGTTGAGCGCAACGCTCGAAGCCGAGCCCATGAAGACCGCGTACTCCTGGGCTAGCGCTCCCTGGCCCGCACTTTCCAACTGCTGGACCGCTGTGGCTTGCGATGGCGTCAATTGCAACGTCAATGGACCCAGGCTAACTGGCACCATGCCAAACGGGCCGGTCCCAGGCGATGCCGTTCCGATGCTCGAGAAATCCGTCTCTTCGTGTTGCGTGTATTCGTAGGAAAAAAAGTAAAAAGTCTTGTCTTTTTTCAGCGCGCCGCCGAACGTTACGCCCGTCTGCACTCGCGTATACGGCTGCTTGACGGGATCGAGCTCGCCGGTTGTCGGGTTCACCACCCCGGAAAACGGATCCCTCGCTTGAAACGCCTTGTTTCTCAGATAGCCGTAGACGTCTCCATGCATTTCATTCCCGCCGCTTTTGGTGACAATGTTGATCACGCCGCCCATCGCCAGTCCGAATTCCGCATTGTAGTTGCTCAAAATCAGCTGAAACTCTTGCACCGCTTCCTGCGATACCGTTGAGCGAATTCCATCCGTCGAGTTATCCCCGGCGTCCGCTCCGTCCACGCTGACCATGTTTGAGCGCGCCCGCGCGCCATCGACATTCAATCCGCTGTTCGGCGCTGGACCGATCGTCGGAGAAACGTCGCGCGTGGTCTGTGAGTTTATAAGCGTAAAGTTGATGTAGTTGCGGCCGTTGGTGGGCAGATTCTCGATGCTGCGCTGGTTGATCGTCTGTGAAACTTCCGTCTTCGTCGTCTCCACGAGCGCAGTTTGTGCCGTCACCGTGATGACTTGCTCTGTGCCTTTCAGTGCCAGCCGCGGATCGAAGGTAGCGTCTTCACCCACGGTCACGACGACCGCATCGCTCTCGTACACCGCAAAACTCGCGCCGCCGTCGACACTGACCTTGTATCTTCCCGGAGGCAGCCCGACCACTTTGTACCGGCCCGCGTCGTCTGACGTCACACTGCGCGCTGCGCCAGTTTCCGCGTTGGTGATCGTCAGCTTCGCGCCTCGGACCGCGAGTCCTTGCGGGTCGCTCACCGTCCCCGAAAGCGACGCTGTGTCCACTTGCGCCCTCGTCGCCCCCGCGCATCCCAGCACCAGCACGCACAGCGTGATCCACGCAAACACACCATGACGTCGTTGCATCTGATTCCTCCTCGTGAAAACCGGCCAACTTTCCGCTTCCCCCAGCGGCTGCGGGATGCCCCGCCTAACGCAGACTACACAATCGAATACTCGGCTTTTACTTCAATACTTCGCTGAGTTCAACAAAAACTTGTCTCCCGAGGTCCTGAAACTAAACTCGCCACGCCCGCGTTTGTCGCCCACACCTTCTCCCAGCCTCTTGTAGGAGCGCAATTCATTGCGCCCACCTTTCTCGCGCCCATCTTGCTCCCTTGTAGGGGCACGGCACGCCGTGCCCTCTTCTCTGAGCACCCCTGTTGACTCTGCGCCTCTGTGTTATCTTTCTCCCTTGTGGGCGCACGACACGTCGTGCCCTCTTTACATGCCCCGGCGCCCGCCCTCCCGCCGCCAGTCATTCCGAGCGGAGCGAGGAATCTGCTTTTTCTTCTTCCGCAGCTCGCGCTTCCTTGGCAGGTGGCACAGGCTTCAGCCTGTGCAGTTCCTGCCTCAAAAGCGCCCGGACTTAAATCTGCAAGTGAGGTCGGCAGGCGTCTCGGATAACCCAATCGCAAATCTAAACAACACGTAGCATGCCTCAGGTTCGCTGTTTGAACCTGGGTCTTGAAGTTGCCTTCTCCTCTCACTTTTTCTCTGCCACGCCCTTACCGATAAATGTGAACCTTCCCCTCCACGATCACCGCAACATATTTCCCATGTTCAAGAAACTGCATCATCCGTCCGCCCTCCCGAGCCATCTTCGCCCATCGAGATTTCGTATTCGGATTCTGTTCCAACCCGCGCAATTCTCGACCCTCAAAACGGAAATCCACCTGCTTCAATTTGCTTTTCGCCGTTTGCCGGACGGAGTAAGTCTCGCCGTCAACCTCGACCGTTTTCTTCTTGTCGATTAAGGTCTGCTGCCAGATTGAGAGAAGCGTGCCTTCCAGATCGCCAGACATAGAGCGAGCATAACCCAACTCCAGCTGCTGCACTCCGGTGGCAGGATTCTCGTTTGTGAAGACCGAATTCTTACCTAAAGGGGAGGAACCACGTGCACCCGGTCGGAAAAATCAGAAAACCCCTCACGCAAAATCGGCGTACGGGGCACCCGGCGGTTGCCGCGAGCTACCCCGGCGTGCCCTCCGATTAGGCACACGCTCAGGACGATAAGCGCAATCTTCGCGCCCGAATTCTGGCTCACGCAATCTAACCCCATACTTGCCTTCCCTACGTTCTAGGCAACGCTCTTGGGAGCAATCGCAGATAGAAGCGCGGTACCGGATTTGCCGACTTCGAAGCAAAAGATTACAGCGGCGCCGTGACCCGTACTCGTGAGAGGAAGCTAGCGATATGGATCTGATCCATCTCGTAAGGTGGGCTCCACGTCCGGGGCAACTTTGGCCCAAATCCCTGATAAACGGGCAAGCCAGAAATAATCAGGGTCAGAAGGCGCATTTTCCGAAATCGCGACTGGCTCAGTCCACTTACCTGTGTAGCCGGGTAACTGGGAACTTGAAATCCACTCGTACGTAACCGTGTTAATCAGGAGTTGGGAAACCTGACGATAGCGTAGGTGGGTGCAGTCTGACAGCTCGATGCCTCCCCAGCTGCTTGTCTAACTTTTTGGTTTCGGAAAAATACTTCCGACGTGAGCGCTGATCTCGCCGTAATACTCAGGGTGCTTCGCGAGAAGCGCAGAGATCTCCTGAGCGAGTGGACTGTCAGCGACCCATTTCTTTTTCTGGTCAGGATACATTGGCTCCATGAGCGGCTTCGCCTGTTGCAGCAAACTCGTTAACTGGAGATGGTCCGGGTGTTCATTTTCGCTCATTTTTTGTCCTCCAGACATCCGTTGTCAGACATCCGTCCTACAACTCATGGTTTACCACAAACGATTGCCGCGGGACAATTAGGAATGACACCGCCCGGCAGCTCGCTGTCCGGCCAGGTCCCACATCTCCGGCAAGCGCGTTTACCAGGACATGTGGTCGGTGTTCGAGATAAGCTCTCCCCAATAGATTCTCTAAAG
The DNA here is from genome assembly GCA_035272765.1 of Candidatus Acidiferrum sp. Classification (GTDB taxonomy): domain Bacteria; phylum Acidobacteriota; class Terriglobia; order Acidiferrales; family UBA7541; genus Acidiferrum. The sequence continues at coordinate 7,233 of DATEQG010000007.1, read as the reverse complement.
CCATGCCCCAACCCGTCAGAAGATCCGCGATGTTGCTTGCCGCTGCAGGGCTCGGGTCTGCGCTTTTCACAGTGATGGTGGATTTCGCGGGCTATGGTCAGAGGGTCTCTGTAGGTCTAATTTTCGGAGTTGCGCTTGCTGCTTACTTCGTGTGGTACGAGCGCTATCGCAATTCAGCGAGGATGGCCGTATTCGTTGCTGCTTGCACCGTGGCTTTCGACGCCTCTATGTATGCCGTGTTTCCGTTGATGATTCTCTTTCCGATTAATCACTCGATGAGTTCTGCGAGGTTAGACATTCCCATGTCAGTCTTCTTTGGAGCGGGCTACGTGGGCGCGTTTATTGTTCTTGCTTCTGGAGTTTTCCTTTTTAGTGCCCGAAAACCCGCCTCGAAGTCCCTGGGAATAGTCGCACTATGGTCCCTCGGTGGTGGTTTTCTCGCCGTGATTGGGGCTGCCGCAGATGGGATTCGCACCCACGGAGTCTATAATTCATTCCTCCTCTTGACACTTGTTTGGCAACCGGGCGCCGCCACCCTTCTGGGCCTGTTGTTGGAGCAAGAGAGAGCCGAAGTCTGTGATGACACTCTTGGTTAGTCGAAAAAGCGGACAAGTCCAGTCCCAGGGCTCCACTTCTCCGGCACGACTAATCGGGACTTTGCAATCGGCCGCCTGCCAAACTCCTCAACACAAGCACTACTGGCCGAGATGCGCAAGTGCGGCACGCAGAGGGGCGCTGGAGACGCGAATCACTCCCCTGTAGGGCGAGTACATCTCAAGGATCAAAAAAATCGCACCAGAAACTGAAAGCGCAGAGATTAACAAGCTGACGACCACGGTCGCATTGCGAGGGGCGAACAGGCCGAAGCTGATGAAAATGATGGTAAGCCAGAAAATCAGCACGGTCAGCAAAGGTAGGGAAACCGAATTGACTCTTTGTTCCGTTACTAACCATCGCGTTTGTAACAGGCCGATCGCAATGCTCAACGCCTGGGCCTGGATCGAGCGTTGCGCATCGTCCATCGGCGAGAGTAGCTGTATTTTGTCGTAGACGACCTCGACGCCAGCGGACGACTTGAGTTGGGAAGGGTCGGGAACATCCTTGGCCGACACTGAATCGAGAATGCGGGCAACGGCGCTACGCAGTGAATCGCGCGCTTCCTTGGCCTCCGGCCCGTAATGGGCCAGGACGCGGTCAAGTAAAACAATCCTGCTTGACGCCTCCGTAACCTCGGTGTTCTGTGTGTCGAACGAAGACTTGGCCGAAGCAATCAGTAAACCAAGAACGAGAGCGGCCATGGTCGCGATCAGGCCCACCCCTAGCTTCACAACGTCTTTCGATTCGTCCCTCAAATGTTCTTGTGGCAAAACAGCGCGAAGGGTGATCCCAAGCAACGCGCCTCCGAAAACGAACGCGAAAGTAATCAAGCTGATTGCGATGGAACTCACAGCTGCTCCGCCAACGGGACCGAGCTGCTTGCGACCCAACGCCGACTCGACAGCTTAGACCGACCGTTTAAAGTCGGGAACATCTTTTCGCAACTGGATTTCCTAACGGCTAATGTATCCAATGACTGGTAAACGCGGTGACCGGAAAGGTGGATTTCGAATTTCCGATTGGGCGACTACCGGTCCAAGTGACTCGTGGCGGATCTCGCAACGCTGTGTTTTTGTGCAAACACACAGCGAAGCAAGCTACGGAACAATTATTCGTGACGGAGCGCGTCCAAGGGAGACACGCGAGTGGCACGGAGTGCGGGAATGTACATGGCCGCTAGCGAAACGGCGATCAGCCCGACTGAAACCGCGCCGAAGATCAGCGGATCCGTTGCGCTGACCTCATAAAGCAGGCTCTTCAGCAGGCGCGTCAACGCGAGAGCGCCTGCAATGCCTGCGATCAACCCAGCGGCCACGGGGATCAATCCCTGCCGCAAGACTAATGCGAGAACGTCAACGGAACGGGCGCCGAGAGCGATGCGAATTCCGAATTCGCGGCGCCGCTGATCGACCAGATATGCCAGCACGCCGTAGATGCCGATAGCAGCGAGGAGACCTGCGAGCGCGGCGAATACAGTCATCAACTGAATCGAGAATCGTTGCCGGGCGAGCGAATCAGCCAGGATTTGATCCATGGTGAGCAGGTCCACCGGCAGATTGGAATCGAGCGCAGCGATCTCGCTGCGGATCGCGGAGACCAGCGCGAGCGGATCGTATGCGGTCTTCATCACGATTGCCAACGAGCCGAATGGGACCTGCGGGCCGAAATAGTAGACTCGGGGCTCGGGGGAGCAGACAAGCTGCGAGATTTCGTCGCGGCAACTACGCCAACGACAGTGAATGTGCTTCCGCCTAAGGGGACAGTGATTTGCATGCCGATCGGGTCGGCGTTTGGGAATAATTTCTCAGCGGTGATCTCATCGACAACGGCAGCGCCGGGCGAGCCCTGCTCGTCGGAATCGGCGATGTCGCGGCCGCGCAAGAGCGGGATTCCGAGAGTTTCAAAAACCCCGGGCGAAGCGCGCGTTTGCCAGATGATCTGCTGCGGCTCATTTGGATTTCGCGGATGGCCTGCGATCTCGACTCCGCCGCTTCCCGGGCCGCCGTTGTAAGGAAGGAAATCGATCGTTGCGGCGGAGCGCACACCCGGAATCGCGCGTACGCGTTCGAGCACCAATCGCGCGAAGGCGGCTCTTTGCGAGGGTTCCCGGTATTGCGCTACCGGCAAGGATACGAATGCGGTCAGCACATTTTCGGAACGGAATCCGGGACTAGTGTGTTCCAAGCGAACGAAGCTTCTCACTAACAGACCGGCGCCAATCAAAAGCATCAGAGAAGCGCAGACTTCGAATGCAACCATCGACTCACGCAACAACCCGCGTCCTACGGTCGATCCGCGCGCGCCTTCTTTGAGCGCTTCCGTAAGATCGATTCGCGAAGTTTCGAGGGCGGGCGCGATGCCGAAGAGCATGCTCGCGGCGATCGAGACGAAAAGGGAAAAGCCCATAACCCAGGCGTTGATAGAAGGGCTGGCTCCGTGAATCAAATCCGCGGGACCGAACCGCGCATAAAGGCGAAGTCCGTAAAGCGCCAGCAACGTTCCCGTGGCACCGGCGATGGAGGCTAGCAGCAGACTTTCGGTCAACAGCTGCCGGATCACGCGAAGGCGCGAAGCGCCCAAGGCCGAACGGATGCCGATCTCCCTGCGGCGTTTCATCGCACGGGCAAGCAGAAGGTTGGAAACGTTGGCGCAGGCGATCAGCATCAACGTGCCCACCGCCGCGATCAACACCAGCAACGGCGTCTTCAAATCGCCCGCCTGCTTTTCCGCGAGCGGCTCAAGGTCGAGAGAAAATCCGCGATCCATCGAAGCCTGATTGGGATACTGTTCGACGATGACAGCAGCGATGCGGCGAAATTCATCGCGCCCCTCTTGGATGTTCCAGCTGGGCTTGAGCCGCCCGATCACATCGATATTGTGCGGACTACGCGTGCCTGGCGCAGTTTCGGAGGGAGCGAAGGCCAGCGGCATCCAGAGGCCGGCGGCAACGCGGTAATCCAAAATCGGCCGGATTACGCCGGCCACGCGATAGCTTTCGAGATTGATTTGAATGTTCTTCCCGACAATGGATGGATCGCGGCCGTAGCGGCGCGTCCACAATCCTTCCGAGAGGATGACGACGTGATCTCGACCTGGCTGATCGTCGTCGGAAGTAAACAGGCCGCCGACAACCGGGACGACCCCGAGCATCGGAAACGCGCTGGCGGTGACCCGCAGCGCCGGGACGTCCTCGGGCTGCCCGTCGCCCGTCAAGGTCGCAACTGCGCCGGTTGCTGCCGCAATTTCAGTGAAACAAATGGCCTGACGCCGGAATTCGGCGTAATCCGGAGCCGTGGGTGCGATGCCGTGCAGCGAATAGCGGGGCAGCGTCTCTTGTACAATGACAAGCCGACCGGGATCTGGATAGGGCAGCGGGTGGAGCAGCACTGCATCGATCGCAGAAAAAATTGCGGTGTTCGCACCGATCGCCAGTGCGAGCGTTAGGATCGCGACAAGGCTGAAGCCGGGGCTTTTCAGAAGCTGACGGAGCGCGAACTGAAGATCGTGCAACATGTTTTAGCGGCGTCGGGACATAAGAAACCTTACGAGCTTCGTGCTTCATTCCAGGACGCCCTCTATTCTAATCGAAATCTTCTCTAGGTCTTGGTAAACACGGCAACCTCCCAAGTTCGTACTGGAACGAACCTTTCCGGTTTCCCGACAAATCAGGACTTTGCAGGACTAATGAAAGCAACCAAACTAGTTTCAGCGCATTCCCCCAGCTTCAACGGGAAGGGGACTGTTGATGTTTTCCATCTGGAAGAACCCACAATTGCAAGATAATATTCTTGCCAGCTTGCGCGGCCAAACCGGAAATGTCCGCGAAGGCGTGCGTCACGGCGCCGGGGGAGGCTTATGAAGCGCTCCACTTTGTTCCATGTAGTCGCTACCACGGCTTCTTCTGTGCTGCTCATCTGTGCGGCGTTCGCACGTCAGGGTACTAAGATGGCACCCGACGCGAAGACAATGACGATCGAGGGCGCCGTTCGGGACCTCGCTTGTCCCATCCAAAATCCGGCTGGAACGGCCACCAGCTTCAGTTTGCAGTGCACGCTGGATTGCGTTAAGCACGGCTCACCGATCATCATCCTCACGAAGGCCGGGCTGATCTATTTCCCAATCTCAAAGGACATGCCCGATTCCGACCAGCGTGAAAAGATGATGCCGTTTGTAGGAAAGTATGTGCAGGCGACCGGGCCGGCGTTCACGCGAAACGGAACTCACGCGATCGCAATCACACAAATCAAGGAACTGAAGAGCGTTCACGTGGACACGGATGCCCGCGAATAACCGCTCGATTAGTGGCTCGAGGGCAAAGCGTACGGAAGTCTCCCCAACCTTGCTTTCTCGCTCCAATTCCCGATAGGTCCTGGTAAACACGGTTATCGTCCATGTGGAATCCTGGTACGGCACTTCTCCGGTAACCCGACTTACCAGGAACCGCCCTATCGCTAGTCGAGTTCAGGTTATTCCTTGCTGCGATAAGTACTTTGAGATATAAAGTACCTCGTATGCTGCGCAGCTTTCTTCAGAGGTTGTTCGTCGTGTTCTTTGTACTTGCCTCGACGAGTATCACCCCAGCAGGAGCACAGCAGAGCGGAGACGCCTCTCAGTCAAAGGCGGATCGCAGTGCCCACAGCACTACAACGAGCGAAGCGCCTGGCGCCAAGCCTCGAAGTTTCGGCTCGCCTTACGTGGAGCTCGACAGTTGGGTATACCCTGCCATCGAGCGCCTGGCAGCACTCGGCTATATACATGATGCTTTCTTGGGGATGCGGCCCTGGACGCGAATAGAATGCGCTCACCTCACTTTAGAGGCTGGCGACGCAACCGATTCGAGTGATTCTATTCGCAGCCAAGCGGAGCAACTGCAGGCAGACCTGAAGAAAGAATTCCAGACGGAACTGAATGAGCTCGCGGGAGGCAAGGACCGCGTGATTCGGCTTGAATCCGTCTACGCAAACCTTGCGGGCATCAGCGGAACGCCTTTAAACGACAGCTACCATTTCGGGCAAACCATCATCAACAACTACGGGCGGCCCTATGAGGGTGGCTTTAATGCCAACGACGGTTTTTCGGGCTACACGAGCGCTGGCCGCTTTACCATTTACGTCCGCGGGGAATACCAGCATGCCCCTTCAGCGCCTGCGTACTCCCTCCCAGTCCGGCAGGTGATCGCCGCGGTGGACGATAACCCTCTTCTTCCTGCCGCGCCTGTTCCGACCACAAATCAGTTCAGGCTCCTTGATACGTACGTTTCCGCTAATGTGGCCAACTGGAACCTCGCGTTCGGCAAACAAAGTCTGTGGTGGGGACCCGGAGACGGGGGTGCGTTGCTCTTCAGCGACAACGCCGAGCCCATTTACATGTTTCGGGCAAGCCGAATTACACCCCTTCGGCTCCCATGGATCTTTCGCTGGCTTGGACCGATGAAATTGGATCTGTTTTACGGGCAGCTCTCGGGGAATCAATATCCTCCGCGTCCGATGATTCATGGCGAGAAAATCAGTTTCAAGCCAACCCCCAATTTGGAGCTGGGTTTTTCCCGCATAGCCGAATTCGGAGGAGTGGGGCGTCCGATTACAGCAGCAGCCGTTTGGAATAGCTATGTGAGTTTTTTTCACTCGTCAGTCTTCTATGCTTCCAATGATAATCCCGGCAAGCGTACTGGCGGTTTTGACTTTTCTTACCGCGTTCCGTTTGTGAGAAATTGGCTCACTGTTTATACCGATGCGCTTTCGGCGGATGACCCGTCGCCACTTGGCAACCCTTCGCGAGCCGCCTTCAATCCCGGCATTTATATGCCCCGATTGCCAGGCTTGCCGAAGTTGGATTTTCGAGTCGAAGCTGTCTACACTAACGTTCCCACCGGCGTAAGCACTGACGGTCAGTTCGTCTATTTCGATCATTTCTATCACGACCTCTACACAAACCAGAACAACATCATCGGAAGCTGGATCGGGCGGGAAGGCCAGGGATTTCAAGCGCAGACTACATACTGGTTTAGTCCTCGGAATACTCTGCAAGTGGGATATCGCCATGCGAAGGTTGCCAGCGACTTCATTCCTGGCGGTGAGACCGTCAACGATGGTTTCGCGAAGCTGAACTGGTGGATGCGGAGCGATCTTAGCGTGTCTGCTTTTGTACAATACGAAAAGTGGCTCGCGCCCATTCTTGCGCCAGCTGCCCAAACGAATTGGACATCGTCGGTCGAAGTCACGTACTGGCCGCGTTCATGGAATTGGTAGATGGTGTGATGCGACATTCAGCGTAGCCCTACAGGTTTCAGCCGGGACAGTTATCCGAGACGGAACGAGACTCCAGCAGTATGAGGTTGCGCGCCATAGCATCATCGCAACCCGCAATCTCTTGGGTTCCCTCACTTTCATGGCTGCCACAAACAGTTTGGTGTTTGTGCCCAGATTGTCGCGGCGATATAAAATTCACTTGGACGATCAACTCGGTAACCGTCAAAGTGAAGTATTGCTCTACATCTCCGGTAACGCGGGTGGTCTCAATAGGTCGACGCAACACTTTCTTGAAGTCTACTCGCAGGAGTCTGAAAACCTAAGGTTTGTCGTGGGCGCTGATTTAAGCGCAGCGCTACTTTGTTCAGATCCGATTGGGAATAGTCAG
>DATEQG010000006.1:0-43643 GCA_035272765.1 Candidatus Acidiferrum sp. | reverse complement strand
TCCGGTGGCTGACGTCGCAGCTTCGCTTCTTCCAAAGCCCAGTATTCGATGCGAAATGCTTCGGAAGGGGGCAGCGCGACATAGTTGTGTTTCACGGTAAACGCCGAGTGCGGCGCAGCCGGCCCCGCCTGCGGCACGCTGGCCGTTGGCTTTTCGCCATCGAGAGCTGTCGCGCCTTCCATCACGTGGATGGCGTTGACGTAAAACTCTCCGGTGATGCGCGCTTCGGTCTTGTTCTTGCCAAAGCTAAACATTCCTACGCCTGGCACCAGCACAACAGTAGGATTCGGATCGCGTATCGGTGGGGAATCGACAGTTGCGTGCGTCCCGTAGTAAAGCCGGTATTCTTCGCGATATTTCTTGATGGCTGGGTGGATGGAAGCATGAAATCCGGCGATATCGCTTGTGGGATTCCAATCGACAAATAATGGCCGAATCTTCGTTCGTATAAAATGATCGGGACAACTGGTTCCCAGATGGGCCAGCTCCGCCGCCCAATTCGAATCCACAAACTGCAAAACTTCTGGCGAGCCGCTGTAACTTCCAATCAGACGCTTCTCGCTGGATACCAGCCCCCGAATCACCGGAAAGATGCTCCTGGCAATTTCTTCGCGATCTTGGCGCATCGCATGATGTTGACCGCCAAAAACGGAACTGGTCTTGCCCTCAGCATTGCTAAGCACGAATTGGCCAATCTGATCGATGATCGTAATTGTGTTGAGGTAGCATCCGCGCTGTGTGTCGCCCCATGTAAACAGTCCATGTCCTCCTAGCATGATGCCATCACAGCCGGGATGACTTTTCACCGCATTTTCCATCATGAGACCCAGCTCAAACCCCGGACGCTGCCAGGGAACCCATGCGAGATGACGATGAAAGCGGCGATTGAATTCCTCGAGGCATTCGAGTCCGTTAGCCGTGGCAGCCAGCGCGATGCCCCAATCAGGATGAAGGTGGTCCACATGGCGAAACGGAAGAAAAGCATGCAAAGAGGTATCAATGGAAGCAGCCACGTTGTTCTTGCCGAAAGCGCAGAGCGGATAGAAATCCACCATCTCGTCTTCGTGGACGACGCCGCGATAGCGGCTCTTCAGGCTGACTAGCTTGTCGAGGAAAAGAGTAGCAAAGCCGCCGCGCTGAATGCTTCCGAGGTCCCCGCCGCTTCCTTTTACCCACAAAACATCCGCGGAAGCGCCGCTGACGGGATCGGTCTCGACGATTTTGGAGCTTGTGTTTCCGCCGCCAAAATTCGTTATACGTAGGTCGGCTCCCAGAAGATTCGAGCGATAGCGCAGCAATTCTGGCTCGTCTAATTTCGCGGCCAACTCCGCATCCCACAAATCTTTCAGATAGCGCAATGCGGGTACCGCGGGCCTGGAAGCACCCATAAATTCCTCCAAATGCGAAATGCAATCAGCGCAGCAATAGCGATTCCTGCGAAATAGAACGCAGTTATCTTACATGACGCAACGGTCATGCGCGAAGAGTCCGCGCTTTCCAGCCTCGCGAAATTATTGCCTCGCTCAACCTTCATCGAGTATCATCCGGCGGCGGTCGAGGTTTCCGAACCTTATGACCGGCGGCAGCATTCACATGCCTCCTCCCCCATTGCTTGAGATCAACGCCATCTGGAAATACTACGGCGGCACGGCGGCTCTACGTGACGTTTCCGCTTCTCTTCAAGATGGAGAGATTCTCGCGCTCATGGGACACAATGGCGCGGGAAAGTCGACCTTGGTGAAGATTCTCGCGGGCTCAACGCGGCAAGACTCCGGCGAGATCAAGGTGGGAGGAAAAGCGCTCCCGGGCGGAGTGCGCGAGGCCCGCACGGCCGGGATTGCCGTGATTTATCAGGACCTGAGCCTGTTTTCCAAACTGACGGTCGCGGAAAATATCGCTGGGACCCCGACGGGGCGGCTTAGTTATTCATTTCGAGCTGCAAAGCGAGCCGCTGCCGCGTGTTTGGAGCGCATCGAGACGAATTCCCCGCTTCTGGCGTTTCTGGACCGCACCGTGGACGAGCTTCCACTCGCCATGAGACAGCGCGTGGCCATCGCCCGCGCGCTCACATACGATTCGCGAATCCTCATTCTTGATGAGCCCACCGCCGCCCTTTCGCTTCAAGACACGGATCACCTGCTTACATATTTGCGCGAACTAGCTAGCGGCGGTGTTGGCGTAATGTTTGTCAGCCACCGGCTTTCCGATGTGCGGCGGATCGCAGACCGCTACTTGGTTCTGCGTGATGGCGCCGTCGCGCTTTCCGCAATGCCAGCAGAGCTCAGCGGAAACGCGCTGGCGCGCGCCATGTTCGGCGAGGCCGTGGAGAACTCAGCGGCTAAACCTGATCCCGCTGCCTGGCATAGGCAGAAAAGCGTACGGCAAGACGCGCTGACTGTGCGGAATCTGACTCGGCGCGGCGAATTTAGCAGCGTCTCTGTGACATTGCGCGCTGGTGAAATCGCCGTGCTAACAGGATTAACGGGATCGGGCCGCACGGAGTTTGCCGAATCGCTGGTAGGATTGCGGCGTTTTGACCGCGGAGAACTGAAGCTCTCTGGAAAACCGCTGACCTTTTCCGGTCCACGGAACGCGATGCGTCACGGTTTGGTCTATGTCCCGGAGGACCGGCTGCACGCGGGGCTCTTTGTCCGGCGTGGCACAGGGGAAAATCTGGTGGGCGCCACCGAGCATCTTCGGGCCCGATTCGGTTTTTTGGGCCAGGAAGCCGATAAAGCTCTGGCGGGAATTTCCGATTTTGGCATACGCTGCCAGGGACCGGATTCGACGCTGGAAACTCTGAGCGGAGGAAACCAGCAGAAAGTGTTGCTGGCGCGTTGGCATATGGCCGGTGCGCGCGTTTTGATCCTCGATGAACCTACCGCGGGTGTGGATGTAAGCGCCAAAGCAGAAATTCACAAGCGACTGCGGGAGTGGGCCGCCGCCGGCGCAGCTCTACTGGTCATCAGCTCGGAGACGGACGAAGTCCTCGACGTCGCCGATCGCATTTTGGTTTTTCATGTGGGCACTCTGGTTCTAGATGGCTTGCGTACTGAAATTAACCGCGAACAATTGATAGCCGCCATGCTGCATGGCAGCGCATCGGCGGAGCAAATGCCGGCGCAAACGCCGGGCGAGGCGTGATGGCTTCGAGCACACGCGCCTCCGAACGGCTGCGTCCGAATTTTCATCGCCACGAAATGAAACTGGCTTCCCTTTTGTTCCTGCTGGGGATTGCACTCGCCGTAGCTGCTCCGAGATTTTTTTCGTCACTAAACCTGGCGCTTCTGGCCAGAAGCATGGGTGTCCTGCTGATTGTTTCCGTCGGCATGCTGAACGTCATTTTGGCAGGAGGCATCGACGTCTCCGCTGGCGCCATTTTGGCGGTGGTCAGTGTTGTACTGGTGCGCCTCGGAAATCATGGGCTGCCAGCCTCCGTTGTGCTGCCGTTGGGTTTGTTGACAGGCGCTGGACTCGGCGCTGTAAACGCCGCGTTGATTGCCGAACTGCGAATTCCTCCAATCGTCGCCACCCTTGGCACCGCTGGGTTGTTTCGCGGGCTGCTTCTGGAGTGGACCCAGGGAGAATGGGAAAGTTCCATTCCGTCGTGGCTAAATGCTGTCGGAAGTCCGCGCTGGGGTGGATTGGATGCTTCCGTCTTGGCGGTGCTGCTGGTGATGCTGGCTGCCGCCTGGATACTGCATCGCACGCAGATCGGGCGCGCGTTGTTTCGATTCGGTGATTCACCAATCGCTGCTGCTCGCACAGGCATTTCTCCAAGGCAACCGATTTACTTCGCTTATATCTCTCTCGGCGTGTTGACCGCCATCGGCGCCGTCTTCTATTCGGCGCAGTTGGGCGCGGTGCAGGGCAACGCCGCAAATGGCTACGAACTCACGGTGATCGCCGCTGTCGTTCTTGGCGGCGCGGATATTTTGGGAGGACGCGGCAGCTTGCTAGGCACATTCCTGGGAGTGTTGCTGCTCTGTTCCCTACAACAAGCTTTGGTACTCCTCCACGTCGCTACCTTTTGGCAAAACATCGCCACTGGCGCCATCGTACTTCTCGGCGTGATCCTCAGCAGTGCCCCGCGGCTTCGCCGGCAGTTCTTGCTTCCGCTGAGTCCCTCTGCATGACTTCCCCGGCGTCTTATGAAAAGTCCGGAAAACACGCGCCGAAATTCTCCACGGCCGTGATGAAGCTGCGGATATCGGAAAGCCTACAGCCCGGTGTTGTTACGTTGCTGGTGCTATTTTTCTGTATTTACGCCGGCTACCGCAGCGGCGACTTTTGGTCAGTGCTGAATTGGCAGCTCCTCACGCAGCCGCTTGCCGAAGCGGGCTTGGTATCTCTCGGGATGATGTTCGTCATCGCCTGCGGAGGTATAGACCTTTCTGTGGGCGCAATCATAGGCGTCGCCGCAGTTACAGCGGGCATCACCGCACAACACAAGTTGCCTGTCTCGGAAATCGAGATCGCCGCACTGGCCGCGGGAATGCTATGCGGCGCTTTCAACGGGTTGCTTATCGGCATCCTTCGCCTCTCGTCGATCCTCGTGACGCTGGGCAGCATGATCCTTTTTAGCGGCGTCGCATTGGCCCTCAGCAATGGAAACAGCTTCGCAGGTTTTCCGGACGGTTTGCTTTGGTGGACTGACGCGACGCTCCTTGGCATTCCCGTGGAGTTTCTTCTCTTCCTGGCCGTCGCCGCGATTTCCGCGGTGCTTCTGCGCTACACGTTGTGGGGACATTACGTCATCGCGGTTGGCAGCAATCGTGTTGCGGCAAGATATTCCGGTTACCCAGTCGCTCTCGCTCTCTTTGGCGTTTACACCCTGCAGGGGCTGCTGTGCGGGATGACCGGCATTCTGCTCGTGGCGCGGCTTGCGAGCGCTCGCGCCGACATGGGTCAGGGTTTGATGTTGATGGCCATCGCCGCGGTAGTTCTCGGCGGCGCGCCGATTGCGGGCGGCTCAGCTTCCGTCATCGGAACACTCGTCGGCGTTGCCGCGTTTTACGTTGTTCAAGACGGTTTGCTGCTTCTCGATGTTCCGCCCTTCGTACAACATGCTCTCACCTCCGTCTTGCTTCTGGTAGCGGTCGCCGCCGGCATTCTGCTGCGAGGAAACCGGGAGGACCGGCGATGAAGAATCGTCATTGCCGCACCTTCACCAGCTTGGGGCTGGCCTTGCTTCTGCTGGCCACTGGTTGCTCTCGCCTGCCGCGCAACTCCAAGACGCTTTTCGTCATGGTGCCGAAATTGGTCGGCATTCCGTATTTCAACGCCGCTCGCGACGGCGCGTCGCAGGAAGCCGGGCGCCTGGGCCTCCATTTTTTCTACACGGGCCCCACCTCGGCAGACGCGAGCTTGCAGGTGGACGTCATTGCGGGATTGTTGGCAAGACATCCGGCTGTTCTTGCGGTCTCTTGCGATGACGCCAACGCACTGGCTCCCGTGCTCCGGCGCGCGCGCCGCTACGGCATCCCCGTGCTGACTTGGGACGCTGACGCGCAGCCAGACGCTCGCGATTGGTTTGTCAGCCAGGTCGAAGATGAAACTTTGGGTCGCCACGTCATGGATGTTCTAGCCGAACAGCTTGCAGGCCGCGGACAATACGCGATCATCACCGGTTCGCTGACCGCTTCGAATCTGAACGCCTGGCTCTACTGGATGAAAAAAGAGCAGCAGGAAAAATATCCTGAGATGGAATTGGTAGCAGTGGTCCCGGGCAATGACGATCAACAGCAATCGTTTGTGCAGGCACAGAGCTTATTGCAGGCCTATCCGAATTTGCGTGGATTCATCGGCAACAGTTCCGCCGCGCCACCGGCCATTGCCAGAGCCATCGAACAAGCGGGACTCTCCGGCCAAGTTGCGATCGCCGGACTCTCCACCCCCAATTTGATGCGGCACTACATCGAGAACAAAACGGTCAAGACGATAACGCTTTGGGATCCAGGAAAATTGGGCAGGCTGACTGCTGCCGTGGCAGCCATGATGCTGCGCCACGAAACTCCTCGCGATGGTATGGACGTTCCCGGCGTCGGACAAATCCGAGTGTTCCCGGAGGCCCACAAAATAGTAATGGGCTCGCCGCTGGATTTCACGCGAGAAAACATCGGCCAGTACTGGTTCTGAGTGTGGCTCCATCTCGAAATCAAACAAGCCCGAGCCGTTGCGCGCAGGACCGCAATATTTCCGGTTCCCAAGCAGGCCGCTCCAAACTCTTGGGATGCGTCCGCATCGAGGGAATTCGCCCCGTCAAGTGCAAAAAAGCGGCCGCCGAATGTTTGTAGGCAGGAACGGGTTCGCGGAAAGCGGCATTTCCCAGATATTGCAGGGCATCGGAAAGTGCGTAATAGGCCGGGTCTCCTGTTTTCCAAAGGCGATCTCGCTCCGCAAATTTTTCTGGTGCGAAGGTCGCAAGCCCCAGCAAATAGTCGGAGCCGTATTCAATCATGTCGATGCCAAGATCGTTGCCGGTGTAGATGCGGAAATCCGGGCGCCGCGCGTCGCGCAGCGCCAGCCGTTCGAGTTCCACGATCCGGTCCAACGAGGAGTGCTTGATCCCTTTCAATTCCGGAATATCCATCAAACCCTGTACAGTGTCCTCATCGAAAATCTCGCCGTTAGGGGCGAACATGGGTCCAAGCTCAAAACCCAGGACGCGCGGATAGCCATGGCAGACCGATTGATACGTCGCCACTTTTTGTCTGGACGCTTTCCCATGCAGCCGTGTCGTTTGAAATAGGATAGGTATGCCACCGATTTTGACGATAGCGTCCATCTGCTTTCTGAATAACGCAACCACCTCGCCGTTTCCTCCTTCGATGTACGCGCCGGCAACAAATGGCGCGTCCTTGCCCAACGCCTCTCGGGTCCAGCGGAGCACGTCAAGTTTTTCGGTATCGCTCAGATAATTTACGTACCCAGTGTCCATGTTCACCGCGTTCATCAATCCAGCGCGGTGCGTGGCCACGAGATGCCGCTGAAACGCCGCAACAGCGACTTTCCCGTCGGCTTCGTAAGGCAGCAGCGCCGCCGCGATGCCTTGCACTTCGCGATTTAGTTTCCGTCGCTCCTGTATCGTTTTGATGGTCATCCCAGGATTTTCCCGTATCGTCTCAACAAACCGCCCCGCTATCGACGCGCCTTGGCAACCTTGAGAAGCTCCGCCGACGTCGATTTTTTATAGTAGGCGTCCAATGGGTAGCAACCCGAAGGCAATCCGTTGCGCGGAGCCGTAGTGCAGTCGCTAAATGTTCTGCAAACCAGCCTGTGTTGAAATGCCCGGCTCTCCACCACATCCGAGAGCATCTCCGGATAGCTGAGCACCATGCGTCCCAATCCTACCGAATCCACCCAGCCTAGGCGTACCACCGCTTGCGCCACGTTCGGAAGAAAATCCTGTAAGTAACTGTACGCCGTCCCAACAATAATGAGTTTTGGAAAACGCTGCTTTAGCTGCTGTACCACTTCCATTTGCCGCGCCACACCAACCAGAGGATCCTCGGGCGGCCGATATCCGTCCGAAGGCGGATAAAACGCCGGCCGTTGAATGTGCGGACAGTAGTAGGGGCTCCCCGCCGTAAGATTCACAAGGCAGATATCTAACTCCTCCATTAGAGTGAAGAAACGCAACGTCTCGGTGAGATCCGATTGCGTCGGATCGTTCTGGTCGATTCCGAATCCCCAGCGATAAGGAATCAATTGCTGATGTTCCTCGGGAACACCTGGTCCCGGCTTTCCGGGGGTCGAAAGCAAAGGATCCGGGCGAAAAGGAATCGCGTCAAACGCCGAAAGCCGCACTCCAATCTGCAATCCAGGTGCAGCCGCGCGTATTCCTTGCACTACTTCTTTCAAGAACCGCGTGCGATTCTCGAAGCTCCCACCGTACTTCCCTTCTCGAGTGTGAGCGCTGAGAAATTCGTGTCCCAGATAACCGTGGCAATGCTTGATATCCACAAAGTCGAAGCCCAGTTCGCACGCCATGCGCGCGGCGCTATGAAACTGTTCGATGATTTTTTCGATTTCCGCGTCGGTCAGCACCGGATAGTCTGAAGACAAATTCAGCCGGCGGTCCAAGAGCGGGTGGCGGTACAGAATGCGCGGTTCAGGATGGCCCTTTTGGTTCGGGCAACTATAACGGCCCGAATGTGTCAATTGCAGCCCAATGAACAGGCCTTCATCTGATACCGAAACTTGGCGGTGTTCCCCAATAAGCGCCGCCCTCAACCGCGCCAATCCTTCTTGCGTGTGCGATGCCGCCAAGAGCTGATTCGGATTGGCGCGCCCCTCCTGGCAAACGGCAACCGCTTCACCGCCCCAGATCAGTTTTGCTCCACTGCGCCCAAACCGTTGCCATCGGCGAAGCGTATATTCGCTGGGGTTGCCGTCTCGCGTTCCATCCCAGCCTTCCATGGGATTGACTGCCAAACGATTGCCAATCTTGATGCCTCCCCGGATGATTGGCTGCGTCAGTGGCGACTCCACTCCGCGAAGGAGTTCGCGATCGCAAGGAATTGTTAGGTGCAGCGCCGCAAGATGTTCTTCAAAGTGAGCGACATCACGAATGCTGCCCAAACGTAAGATTTCGCCTGGGTTCATGCGGCGTCTCCGGGCGGGGAGTGCAAATTTTTATCCGTGGAATTCTCGCGCGTCGCCGCTAGACATCGCACAAATCCGCCGCTTGCCGCAGCGAGGTAAGCGGGTCGCGCGAAGGCACGAATTCGTGCGCCACGTAGCCTTGAAAGTTGGCTGCCACGATTCCGCGCATCACTCCATCCCATTGCACTTCCTGCGTACCGTCGAGCTCATGCCGTCCGGGAACGCCACCCGTGTGAAAATGCCCCAGCCACTGAATGTTCTGCTGGATGGTACGAATCAGGTCGCCTTCCATGATCTGCATGTGGTAGATGTCATACAGCAGCTTGACGCGCGGCGAGTTCACGGCTTGCATCACTTGCACTCCCCAGACAGTGTGATCGCACATGTAATCCTTGTGGTCCACCTTGCTGTTGAGAAGTTCCAGGCAGATGGTAACGCCGTGGTCTTCGGCAATTTTCTTCACACGGTTGAGCCCTAAAATCGTGTTTTTAGCACCCTCTTCGTCGGACATTCCCGCGCGGTTTCCCGAGAAGGTAATCACGTTCGGCACGCCAGCCCTCGCCGCCAGCGGAATGTATTTGCGAAAGCCCTCTTCGATTCTTGCGTGGTTCTCAACGCGGTTCATGGCGCTGCCAATCTCACCCCCATCGGCGTAGCCCATGGTGCAAGTCAAGCCATGACGCCCAGGTACTTCGTATTCATCCGGATTCAACAGATCGACGCCCTTCAAACCGATCTGAGCCGCGTAAGCGCAGAGTTCGTCGAGCGGAATCTGCTTGTAACACCAGCGTGAAACCGATTGCTTGATATGGCCCTTGCGCTGGATCGGCGCCTTCTGCTCCTGCCATGACATGGATGGGATGGAAGCCATGGTAGCTCCCGAGATTGCAGTCCTCAGCATCGTGCGTCGCGTTAGTTTAGTCATAGGAGTTCACCCAAAGTGTACCGGAGAACGCGGAATATGGGCCAGCGAACCCTACCGAGCGGTAGCCCGGCCGGTCGTCGTTGAAGGTAAAAAAAACGAGTGTTCACAGAGCTCCTTTTCTTACGCGAGTGCCAGATCCAGCTTTGTGACTGAGGCCGGCGGAAAAATGTAGCGCAAAGTCTTCGAGCTAACTTCTTTATCGCTCGTTTGAGGTTTCACCACTTCTCTTTGGT
Organism: Candidatus Acidiferrum sp.; assembly: GCA_035272765.1. GTDB lineage: Bacteria > Acidobacteriota > Terriglobia > Acidiferrales > UBA7541 > Acidiferrum. The sequence goes on along the minus strand of DATEQG010000006.1, from coordinate 33,878 downwards.
CGAAAGTATTGTGCGCATGGATGTCCGGATGTGTGAGTGTTGTGGCCTCAAAGGATTTTATGCCGGCGCCGCGAATGGCAACTTCCGCCTCGCTTGACTCGCTCACATGAGCGTTTACGACCGTAAGCACCAACTGCTTTTCATGAAGCGACGCCGACCCTTTGAGCCTCCAAAACGTTGCCGGTTTGCCGTCGCGATCGTAGTGAATCAGGGGCGACGAAAAAATAGTGCGCAGTGCTTGGCCGCCCTGGTGTGGGGCATACATCCCGAATACATGGCCGACGGGAGTCACGCAAAACTTGTTCTCATGCGCAAGATACAAGCTGTTCAAGCAATTAATCAACTGGGCGCAATTCGCCATCGCGACCTTCTCAGGATGCCGGTTAAAAAGATCTAAAGTCATTCCGCTGAACACCGCATCGCGAAGCGTCGGCATTTGTTCCAATTGATCTCCCGGCGTCGCCTCGCTCCCTGGCCGGTACCACGGCCCCCATTCATCGACCACCAGCTTGACCAAGTGCTCCCGATCGATTTCTCCCATGACCTGCCAGTGCCCATTGATCAGCGATTCCATGCGCTCACCTTCGCGCAGCAACTCATACCAGTCCACAGCGTCGAACTTCAGAGCATCTCCTTTTCCTTGGACCCAATCCGTTGTGCGTCCGCGGCTGAGATTCCAGGAGTAGTGGTGTAACGCCCAGCCATAGAGAGAATGCAACCGCCCATTTCCTTTACGAACGAGTTCCTGAAAAAACTCCCTCGTCCAATTCCATTCGTCAGTATTCGGACCGGACCCGATGAATGACAGTTGCTGCCCATAGCGGGGTACCCACTCCGTGTATCGTCTGAACTCGACTGCGTATTCTTGCGCGGTGAAATTTCCGCCGCAACCCCACGATTCATTCCCGACGCCCCAAAAATGCACTCCGAAGGGATCAGGAAAGCCAGCCCCGGCACGCTCCTCCGCCAAAGTGGTGCTCCCCGCCGGAGAATTACAGTATTCAACCCAACGGTAGAACTCCTCGGCGGGGAGGCTGCGAACGTTCGCCGCGAGATATGGTTCGCATCCGATCAGTTTGCAGAAGTTCAAAAACTCATTTGTACCGAACCGATTTGTTTCGTATCTGTGATTAGCAGGCGCCGAGCTGCTCTCCGAGTCATTCCAGAAATTCGTGCGCCGCGGCCGTTTGGCCGCCGGTCCTATCCCATCACGCCAATCGTAGCTGTCCGCGAAGCAGCCTCCCGGATAGCGAACAACCGGGGCCTTAATTTTGCGCATTTCATCAACGAGTTCCTTGCGAATTCCATTTACATTAGGAATTTTGGAATCCTCGCCAACCCAGATGCCGTCGTAAATTACGCCTCCCAGATGCTCCGCAAAATGACCGTAGATATTCGGGGAGATAATTCCCAAGGGCTCTTCGAGAAGCACCTCGATATGAGCGTCTGTGGCCCCTGAATCCCTTGCATCGAAAAACGGCGAGTTCTTAATAAAAAGCCAAGCTCCGCCGGCGGAGAGCGAGTTGTACAAGAACCTTCGGCGTCCTACCACTCTCATGCACCTCTGACTAACATTTGCGTCGCGTATAATAATCGCACGCTCCGCCCAGACTAAAGGTTTCTTTCACGACCTCAGGGAGCTTGTCGATGATCCAGCGCAGACGACACCGCGCTCCCGCGCCGCAGAACCTTGCACACGAATACGGCCTCAGTCGAGAAAGCACATAGTAAAACGTTTAACCTGCACCCCGCCAACTTCTGGATTTTTCTATTTGCTCCTTTTTCTTTCAGATCCTCAGGCCATCCAGGAAAGCAGGGTCTTGAGATCGGTTGCCGTGGTCGACTCGGTTCCGCGGGGCATGGAAGGACCAATGGCCACCGCTACGCTGTGATTCTCGAACCACACCAGGAACGATGATTGCTCGGCTCCCGGCAACCGTTGCTGATTCAGCCAGTTGTAATAGGCTCCCATATCCGCATCCATCAGCGAACCCAGCGGATCGAGTTCCACTTGGGCGTCGCCTCCAGAGAGCATCTCATTCATGGGCTTTTGCCGCTGTCGCGGGGCGAATCGGACCAGCAACGTAACCGGCTGAGCGCGTCGCAACGCTTCGCGTGCCGCCCATTGCGCGAAAGTCGTGCTGAATATTTGCGTGCCCGATCCCTCAGTTAGTAGCTTGACCTGAAAACGATCCAGCACCGCGTCCCGTGATTTGTCCGCGATCCCTGGCAAGCCAGAATCCACTCCCCGATCCAGACCAAGGTCCGCTGGGCGCATTTGCGCGAGCAACGTGCGCAGTGTCTCGGGCCCCATGCCAGGCCTCTCGATCTCCACGCGTATCTTGCTCGATAAAGCCGCCCGCGCCGGCGCCAGAGCGTGATAAGAGACGCACGTAAGCGCGGCGTCGTGGGCCGCTTCTTGCCCGCCATCGATATACCAGTGTCCTTGAACCACGGGATGCGATTTGGCTCGGGCGGCCACTACTTCCAGAATCTGCTTCAACCCATTCTCCGGCTGGACACGGCTGAAATACACTCCGTGCGGACGCAGTTTGCGGAACAGCGGCTCTTCAGGTGCGGTAACTCCCTGGCCGATGACGGTAATTCCCAGCCTAGGCATCGCGGGTTCTTCCGGCGGCACCGCCGCCCGCAAACGCTCCGCGTAAGCCAGCGCCGCTAGGCGAAAAGCATCCAGTTGGTGCGTCGTCCAGAGGTACGCCGAAAGCTGTTCGACAAACTGCGCAGGCGCGTTTACCCAATCGAATTGCTCGAGCTGCGAGGAAAGACGGATTTGCGTGAACCCCTGAAACCAATCCTTTGTCTGTTCCGGCGAAAGCGAGTTTAGATGAGCCAGTTCTCTCTCCAGCGCTTTACGCTCAGCGGGGAACTTGAAATCGTAATCGATGACCTCTCTCAATAGGCTGGGCAAGAAGCTCAGCGGCAGGCGCTGCAGTGCGGTTAGATCGTCCGTGGCAAGCTTTCGCGCTTCCGGCGGATAGCCGCTGAATTGCTCGGGCTTGAGGTCGGCGGGCAGCATAGTGTTACGCTAGCTCAACGATGGGTTTACCCTGCGCGAGCGACGCGGAAAATCCGAGGATCGACCCGATAGAAGGTACGAGATCAGTGGAATCCAGCGCGCGGTCGATTACCACACCTTCGCGAACGCCGGCTCCCATAGCCATCATCCAGGTCGTGCGAGAAAGAGCATCGCCAGTGCGATGGTGCTGAAATCCATTGCCGCCGGAATCGTCATCGGAGTCGCGGCCAAAATCCGGAAGGATGAACAGCGTGGTGTTGCCGGCGTATTCAGGCTCCGTCTGAATTGTTTTCCAGAGCTCCGCGCAAAGGCGATCGGTGCGGCGGATACCCTCGATATAGAGCGAATACGCACCCGCATGCGCAATATCGATGTCGTGCAAGGTGATCCACAAAAGGCTGGGCGCGAGTTGTTGCATGAGCTGGCGAGTGATGAAGACGGAGAGTTCATCGGGACTCGAAAGCGTGCGTGCATGCTTTTTGAAATCGTCCACGGAGAGCTTCAACAGCATCTCCAATTGTTGCAGCTCAAACTCGCTGCCTCCAAGCTCTGGCGTGTAAAAGGGCGTCTCGTAGTTATCGCGCAATAAATGTTCGTAGTCCGCGCCGCCGGACGTGGCCGCCGTTAACAGATGCTTGGGCAAAATCACTCCGGCGCCAAAACCTGGGCCGTAGGCGCGATTATTGCTTTCGCCGATGCGATTAAAACCATTGCTCGGTGCAACCACCCACGCATCAGACGAGGGGCGCTTCAATTCCTTCCGAAAATACTCGAACGCCGTCGGGTGTTCCGGAGGGAGCGACGCGAAGTTGTTGACAGTCTCATAGACTCCCGTGGCCAGGCTGGCCGTGGCCACATAGTGCCCGAGAATGCCACGGTTGATGACTTGCGTGAAAAAAGTGGACCGCGGAATCAGTTCCCGCATGAGGTTCGGTATGTTCACCTGACCTTCCGGCGCAAACGTTTCCTGGTCGCGCGCGCCGCCCCCGAAGGTAATGACGACAACCTTTCTCTTCCTTTGGGGAACTCCGGTGCGGGCAAGCACTCCAGAACCAAGCAAAGTGCTGCCCAGGGTGACGCCCGCGGCGCTGCGCAAAAACTCGCGGCGAGTGAAGGCGAGTTGTCTGGCAATTTGCACAGGGCTAGGGGCTTGATTACCTACCCCCAGCGTCGACGGCCCCGCCGGAATCCGATCTGTCTTAGCGTGCCATGGCATGTGGTAGGTCACTGTAAACGCGATGCTTAGCGTAAGCTACGCCGCGCCTCCATCGAAGTCAAGCATTGGCACGACGTAGCGTCGCCGCCAGATATCTGCCTCTCTTCCGGCTGGCCGGGTCGGTGAGCAAACAGGCCGAGCATTTAACCGCATGGTTAAATACACTTGCAGAATCCACTAACGTACCCCATACCTCGCGCCCCCCAACGGCAATCATGGCTTTCCGGACGGGCTGTCCTTTGCCGCATAGACGAATTGCCGAATCTCCGCCCTTTGTTTTTCGAGATCCTCGAGATGCTGCTCACGGATCTTCTGATAAATCTCAAGTTGCTCTTGCGCGGGTCCCTTCTGGCCGGTACGAACATAAGCCTGTCCCAAGCGGTAGTGGGCGTCGGCAAGATCGGGATTCAGCTCTAGCGCCCGGACATACTCCGGGATGGCCTCGGGATATTTACTCTGGTCGGAATATAGATTACCTAACTGCAGATGCGACTCGGCCAACTTGGGATCGAGGTCGAGAGAATTTTTGAGCAGGGTTTCGATTTGGTGGAGATCCAGTGTCGGGTCCTGAGCCCTCTTTCCCTTCCATAGACTCATCGCGTAGTAGTACAGGGCTTGACCATTCCGCGGCTGGAGTTCGGAGAAACGGCGGAATCGCTGGATGACCTCGTCGGCCTGTCCCGGCGAACTGTCGTAAGCCCTGGACAAAAATAGATAACAACTAGGATCGGAAGGGTTTAGATCCGCCGCCCGGAGCAATGATTTGACGGCCTCATCATAGTTGCCGTGCGCATAGAGAGCCATCCCGAGACCGATCGCCACTCGCTGGGACGCTGGATAGCGTTGGGCGGCATCCTGGAAGACTTCTATGGCTGGCCCGAGGGTTCGATGAAGAAGTAGCTCACTACCCCAATCGAACAAATTACTCTCGCTTGGATCGGCGTGGGCGGCAAGTTCATATTCGTTCGCTGCCGCCACAAACTTCCCATCTTTTTCTTCCACCTCGCCGAGCAGATTGTGCAGTTCGGCTGTGTTCTTCAGTCTCAGCAACTCCTGAATCTGTTGCCGAGCTTCGGCGAGGCGCCCGGTGAGAAGGTAGGTCAGAGACAAGTCGTAACCATTGTCGTAAGAGGACGGTTCGATGCGTTGGGCCCGCTCAAGGAAGGGCACCGCATCCGCCATTCTTTTGGATTGGACGTAGAACTCCCCGAGGTTGTGATTGGTGTCGAAGTTTTGTGGCTCGAGTTCGGCGGCCTTCTTAAACTGCTCTCCCGCACCTTCGAGCTTTCCCAAGCGGACGAGATTGGCTGCGAGATTGGTCCGCGCGGGGGCGGAGCGGGGGTTCAGCCGTACGGCTTTATCAAGGTGTGCGTTGGCAATCGCATCCTGGGACTCCGCAGAGTAAACCAGGCCCAGAAGCTCATGAACTTCAAAACTTTCCGGGGCTTGCTTGAGCAGACTCTCCAGCTTTGTGGCCGCTTCGGCAAAGTGCCCTGCGTCGTATTGAGCGACAGCGGCCTGGAACTCGTGGTCTAGCTGTTGGTCCTGGTTGGCGCGGGCCGTCACCATGGACGCGCATGCCAAGAGAAGAAGAGCAGGCCTGGTAGATCGGCTTCCGATGAACACGGCCTTCCTAGATTATCACTGCACAACGAGACGAGGAAAGTTCGAGCAAAAAAGGGTTCCCCGCAGAGCGCCCTCGACGAGCACTCTGCGGGGAGGTGTGTGGCAAACTTAGAAGTACAGCTTCAGAGCGAACTGGATCTGCCGCGGATCGTAGGGAGCATCGCGCGTGGAACCAATTTCGCCGAAGGTAGAACTGTTGAAATTGCCCGAGTTGGAGATCGCGACAACGCCGTTACCGCCGAAATTCGGAGCGTTGAAGTTCGGATGATTAAATATGTTGAAGATCTCCGCGCGGAACTGCAGGCGGAAGCGCTCATTGATCGGGATGTCCTTGAAGACGGAAAAGTCCAGCCTGTGGAATCCCGGTCCGGGCACCTGCGTCACGCCGCCCAAAGCGGCAGCGCCGGTCAGAGGCACGCATCCTGCAGGCGTACCGGGCTCCGGAACCGGAGGGGCACCAGGGGTTGCACCAGCGCCTAGCACACAAGGCTGAGTAAACGCTTTCGGATTGCCATACCAGCTCAAGAGGCCATTCGAGTCGTTGTGGAGTCCAAGGTCCAGCGGTTGTCCAGTATAGAGAGCACCGCAACCCAAGGAAGAAGCGGTACCGCTGGGGCAGCCGATGCTGATCGGCTGGCCGCCCTGCAAGGTGGTACTCCAGTTGATGCTCCAGCCTCCCACCACCTTATCCATAGCCCCTGTGGCGCCCGACATCAAGCGCTTGCCCTTGCCGAAAGGCAGCTCATAGCCGCCGCTGAAGTGGAAGACATTCCGGATGTCGAAATCCGCCAAACCGTAGTCGAATGCCATTCCGAGTCCAGGAACCTGCGGTGCGCGGTAACCTGCCACGCTCCCGCCGTTTAGCAAGTCGCCGGCATCCGACATCGTCTTGGAGTAGGTATAGGTGAACAGGAAGTTGAGTCCGTCTGCAAAGCGCTTTTCCACTTTGGTTTGGAGCGAATGATAAGCGCTCATGCCCGCTGTGGCTGCATAGCTGGAGCCGTATCCGAAATCCGGGAATGGCACGAGTGTGCTCTCCGGCGTGCTTGCGGCCGCGATGGTTGTGGGTTCGTTGGAGCCTGGAAACGACTCCAAATGCCGCGCCAGCGAGGTCACGTAGCCAGCTTGCAGAGACATAGAAGGCGTCAACTGGTATTGGAGGGTCAAATTGCCGCCCATCGAATACGGGGTGTCGTAATTAAACTGAATCCCGCGCAATGCCAAGCCGCTGGCATTGACTTCGAGCGGGGTCAGAGAATTACAAGAAAATCCCGCCTCAAAAATCGCAACCCCGTTTGGCGGCACGCCACCCGCCGTCGCGCAATTCGCGAAGGGAGTGCCCGCGCTAATGGGAGTTACGTCGTTGGGCGAGGAGTATTGGAAGTTGAACTGGAAGGGATAGTTTTCGCCAAGGTTTGGTGAAAACCCACGGTTTTCAAAACCATTGAAAAAGATTCCAAACCCGCCACGAACAACGAGCTTCGGGGTGAACTGATAGGCGAAGCCGACACGGGGAGCCCAATTGTTGTTCTGTGATTTCCCTAGGCCTGCCCCGTAGGCATTTGTGTTTTCGCACAGGATATTGTCCGTAGCTAGCAACGTAGTGAAACTCGTTGAAAGGTCAACTCCGGGGGAGCATGAGGTAGAAGCGGGCAGCAAGTACGCCGCCTGTCCGAACGGTCCACCGGCTGGGATGAAGTTTGCCTGGTTGGAATGGTGTTCGAAAACCAACCCAAAAAAGTCGTAGCGTAAGCCGATGTTCACGGTCAGTTTACGGCTGATCTTCCAATCGTCGTTGAAGTAGCCGCCGTAGTAGTTCTTGCCGTTGTCCGTGAGCGAAATGTTGGACAAATCCACCCCGCTTGCGCCTCCGACGTAGTTGATCCCACCAGCCACGGTCGAGGCGGTCGGCGTTAGCAGGAAGTCCGCACGGCCGGTATTGCCGCTGTCGACCGTGGGCACTTCCGTGTAATCGCCGTTGTAATCATACTCGCCGCGCGACCAGGGTGGCTGCAACGTCGAGAACTTAACGTGCTGGAACTCGAACCCCATTTTGAACGTATGCTTGCCGTAAATTTTTGTGACGCTGTCAGTCAGCTGGAACGTGGAACTGACTTCGTCTGAAGGCAGGAAGGCGTTACTCCCAAGCGTGGCCAGCCCGTTGATTCCGAAGGCTGGAAGTCCGCCATTCAAAGACACCTGCGGGACATCCAAAATGCCAAACTCTCCAGGAATGTTCGTTAGATCATCTGCGGATGGTGAAACGCGCGTTGTGTGAAGGTAATTGAACCCCAGTCGAACCTCGTTAATTAGAGTCGGAGAAAACGTGTGCGTGTAACCTATCGCGGTCTGTTCCGCAATCGCCGTCTGGTCTCCCTGTTGGAAGCCGCCGCCGTCCGCAACGCCTCCGAAAATTCCGGGAATGAATTGCGGGTCGTCCACCAAGCTGAACCGGAAGAAGAGCTGGTTTTTCTCGTTGAAGTTGATGTCCATCCGCGTATCGAAAGAGTTGCTGTGTTCATACAGCTTTGGCGAATTGGCGTAGTTTGAGAAAAGCGAACCCACCGCATTGGTTGTGGGCAACGGATACAAGTTCAAGAGTGCTATGGCGTTCTGGTCTAGGCGATTAGCAGGGAGGATGTTCAGGCCCGGGCAGGCCGTGAGCGAAATGGTCGTTAAATTGGGAGCACATCCGAATGGGTCGCGGGCATACCCGACGACCGTCCCCGTAGTCTGGCCCGTCCGACACGCTGGATCTGGCAGACCGCTGATCGGATCGACCTCGCCGCAGAGAAGCGGGCGCGTCGTGGCAGGGTCCAAGATGGTCCCCTGGGGCATCGTGCGCCCCAAGGCGTCGGTAACCGTGCCCGATTGCGCGAGGATGAGATCCTGGAAGTTAGTGTAAGCGTTGGCACCGCTGCCGCGCTCTGCCACGCTGGGAACTGAGCCGCTCAGAATCGTTCCTTGAACCCGGCGCAAGGCTTGGTAGTCGCCGAAGAGGAATACTTTGTTCTTGCCGTTAAATACCTTCGGGATGTAGAGAGGTCCACCGGCGGTAAAGCCGAATTGGTTCTGCTGCAAATCGCCTTTTGGCACCTGATGCTGGTTTTCAAAGAAGTCGGCGGCATCAAGGTGGTCGTTCCTGAAAAATTCCCATACGTCGCCATGGAACTCGTTTGTGCCGGACTTGATGGTGGCATTGAGAACGGCGGCGCCGGAGCGGCCAAATTCGGCGCTGAAGTCCGAGGTTTGCACCTTGAACTCTTCAACGGCATCGACGGGAGGAAGAACAACGAAGTTCGTGCCATTGAGAAAGTCTACGGTGTCCGAATTGTTGTCGATGCCGTCAAGCAAGTAATTGTTCTGAGCTGCGCGAAGGCCATTGGCTGTGAAGGCTCCGCTTGCCGCATTGCCGCGCGTGTCGGCCTGAGGGGTGTTGACACCGGCAGCAAGCTGGGCGAGGAACGTAAAATTCCGGCCGTTCAGAGGAAGATCGTTGACGCTTTTTGAATCGATGACTTGGCCCACGGAAGCGTCTTGGGATTGCAACACGGGAGCGGCGGCAGTGACCTCGACGGTGGTGGTGACATTGCCGGGTTTCAGCGTGAAATCCGCGACCACGTTCTCGCCGACGTTTACGGAAACGTGCGGCCGCGTGATCGTCTCGAACCCTTGAAATGTCACGGTGAGCTTATAGCTCCCGATTCTTACCGGCGTAAATTTGTACCCGCCATCGTTCCCCGTGGTGGTGGAGAGGGCAGCGCTCGTACCTTCGTTGGTGAGTGTGACCGTGGCGCCATGGACGGCCGAACCCGAAGCATCTGTAACAGTCCCCAAGATGGCGCCGGCATCCACTTGAGCGCGGAGCGGTGTTACGCACAAGAGCATAAGCACAAATGCGGTGGTCATCCCCAAGAATACTCGCCCGATCAGCCTTGAACCTGCCATTCGCTTCATGAACTTCCTCCTCGGCACCAGCACAGTGCCGTTTTTCGCGCTGTCAGCACCAGAGTGGGCTATTCACCCACAAAGCCCGCCAAGCCGTTAATTGTTCCAACGGCCAAGCTACGGGATCGATCCTGTGATCGAACCCTCGGGCTATAAAACTCTGCGCCTCGCGCCACGAACGTCAGTTAATTGGACAATCCCAAAGCCCCGGAAAGAGCGCAAATCACTTCACCCCAATTAAACGACCGCAAAGCACTTAACCGCTTAACCTGGCTAATATCACTATAATTTGCGTAGTGTCAAGCACTTTTTTTGCTTTATACTCTCAGCCGTTGCCGGACTCCCAGTTATTCAGGCTCAGGCGTAGCTTCGGAGTTGGTCGAGGAAAGCGAAATGTTTGCGTTATGGGTCTAACGATTCGTGATGTCGCCAAGGCTGCGGGTGTGTCCACTGCCACGGTCTCCAATGTCTTGAACAAGACAGGCAAGGTCGGCCCGCGCACGCACCGCCTCGTGCTCCTGACCGTGAAGCGTCTCGGCTATTTTCCGAACGCCCACGCGCGTCACCTGGCTTCGCGTGACAGCCGCACACTCGGAATCATAGTCTCGGACATCGTGAACCCCTTCTTTCCCGAGGTCATCAAGAGTTTCGAAACACGCGCGCGGCAACTTGGTTACGACGCCATTCTCAGCGATACGAATTACGATCCGCGGAGAACCCGTGAAGCTGCGGAGCGCATGATGGAGCACAATGTGCGCGGCGTGGCGATTATGACGTCCGAGATCAGCTCGCAACTCATCCAGGAACTGGAACGAAGAAGGATTGCTGTCACCTTCCTGGATCTCGCGCCTGTTCGAGGCTATGTGAGCAAGCTGCGTATCGACTACTTTTCGGGAATCAAGCAAATTGTGGTGTACCTCCATAAGTGTGGGCACAGGCGAATTGCCTTCATCGCCGGGCGGCCAAAGCTCAAATCCAACATCGCAAGGTTGGAAGCCTACGAAAGTTGCATGCGGGATTTGGGACTTGAACCTGGACCAATCGTGCACGGAGACTTGCGTTTCGAAGGCGGTTTGGCGGCCGGCTTGAATATCGCAAAATTATCGGCAAGACCGACCGCGGTAATGGCCGTGAACGATCTCACGGCTGTGGGCGTCATCAAGGGATTGTTGAAAGGCGGCTGTCGCGTGCCCGAAGATATTTCGGTTACGGGGTTTGATAACACACGCCTGGCCGAATACAGCAACCCTTCGCTCACAACCGTGGACATCCACCGGGACATGCTGGGGCAGATGGCCGCAGACGCTCTTCATGAACTCTCTTGCTCCGCCAATCCTCAAGGCAGGGAATACCACATTCCCGCGGAACTGATTTTGCGAGATTCTTCCGGGCCCGCTCCCGCCGAAAAGTCCTAATCGAAATCCCGGCGCTTTGCTTTTCTCACACGAAGTCCGCTGCGGAGGCTTCTGTGGCGTCGATGACGCCACGTTGTTCTTTGGAACAACTTCCCCCGGATGCTAGCATGCGAAGGCCGACGAAACACGGCGGGGAAACCTAAGAATGGCGCGTCAAAAAGAAGAAGAGCACGCTTCCTCACGACGCACCTTCCTGCAGCAGATGCGCTGGGCGCCGGTGCTTTTGCTTCCAGCGCCGCTCTATTCGTCACCCTTCCGGCCACTCCTCGCAGGAGTTTCGGGCACTGGTCACCCGTCTTTCGACTTCGCTGATTTTCGTGTAATTCCCCACTATCCGGCAAAATCTCCGCTAGATGATGTTCTTCGCAAGGTTCTTCCGGGTACGGATGAATACATCACGGAGAAGTATGCGTTCGAAATCCTGCTGTTGCTAGATGGCTGGAGCCGCGCAGTCAAGGAGGGGCCGCCGGCGCTCGACACTCTGGCGAAATTTCTGGACCCCTCTCTTGAAGCGTGTTCGCTGGTTCCCATCCAGCAAAGCACTCTGCGCTCCGCGCATGGGATCGAGGTCTTTCGGAGGAAATTTGCGACTAACGTCGCATCAGGCCGCGAGCGATTTCTCCAGGAGATCAAAATCTATCTGGCCTCCCTGTCACGCGTGGAGACAGCTGAATTTGAAATTACCGGGATTGAGGAACTCGCCGGCTCTTCGCCGCTGGTACACATCGAAATTCGATATGACCTTGTCGGCACGGGGAGTGACGCAACTCGTGAGCAGCGCGTCGGACATTGGCTGACTCAGTGGTCGCGCGATGTGGCAAGCGGATGGCGCGTGCTCCGATGGGAAGTGGCAGAGGAAACCCTCAGCATGGCGCGCGCGCCGATCTTCGTTGACGTTACCTCTCAGGCCCTTGGCCAAACCGATTCGTACAAGAAGCAGATGCTTCACGGAGTTGACTATTGGCGCACCGTTTTGGATGGGGCGTGCGGCATCGACGTTTACGGCAACAACGGCCTGGCGGCCGGAGACTTCGACAACGACGGACTGGATGACCTTTACATTTGCCAGCCCCCGGGACTTCCGAACCGGCTCTATCACAATCGCGGTGATGGAACGTTCGAGGATGTGACGGAGAAGGCCGGAGTGGGCGTGCTGGACGGCACGGCGTGCGCACTTTTTGCGGATTTTGAAAACAAGGGGCTCCAGGACCTTTTGGTGGTATGTGGCAGCGGACCTCTGCTCTTCCTGAACCAAGGGAACGGAAAGTTTTTGTTGAAACGCGATGCCTTCCAGTTTGCGCAGCCTCCGCAAGGAACGTTTACGCATGCTGCCGTCGCCGATTATGACCGTGACGGCCGTCTCGATATTTATTTCTGCTTGTACAGCTACTACCTGGGTCTGGACCAGTATCACTACCCTGCTCCTTATTTTGACGCGCGCAATGGGCCTCCCAACTTCCTGCTTCACAACGAAGGCAAGGCCACTTTTCAGGATCGTACGGAGACGGCGGGACTGAATGTGGATAACAACCGCTACAGCTTTGCGTGCGCCTGGGGCGACTACAACTCCGACGGCACGCCCGACTTGTATGTGGCCAACGACTTCGGCCGAAGCAATCTTTACCGCAACGACGGCGATGGAAAATTCACTGTGGTTTCCGCAGAAGCCGGCGTCGAAGACGTCGGCGCAGGGATGAGCGCAAGCTGGTTTGATTTCGATAACGATGGCAACCAGGACGTGTACGTTTCAAATATGTGGTCGCCCGCGGGCATGCGGGTTTCCGAACAAAAAAGTTTTCATGAAAAAGATCCGGAGGCTATCCGCGCACTCTATCGTCAGCACGCGCGCGGCAATTCGCTTTATCGAAATCTAGGGAATGGGAAATTTCAAAACGTAAGTCATGCAGCGGGAGTGGATGTGGGCCGTTGGGCATGGTCCTCGGACGCTTGGGACTTTGACCACGACGGCTACCAGGATCTGTACGTTGCCAATGGCTATATTTCTGGGCCTCTGGCAACTGGGCCGAAGATTTCTGGAAGCGGCTCCGACGACGTTGCGAGCTTCTTCTGGCGGCAGGTCGTGGCGAATTCTCCTCAGAATCAGTCGCCGTCGCCAAATTACGAGCTGGGCTGGAACGCCATCAACGAGCTGATCCGGTCGGACGCCTCTTGGAATGGCTACGAGCGAAACGTTTTCTTCGTAAATAACCATGATGGAACATTTTCTGATGTGTCAGGCGTAGCTGGATTGGATTTTCCCGATGACAGCCGCTCGTTTGTACTCGCAGACCTCGACCACGATGGACGCTTGGAAGTTGTACTCAAAAACCGAAACGCGCCGCAGCTCCGCATCTTGCGCAATGCTATGAAGGACATTGGCAACTCGATCGTATTCCGCTTGCACGGAACAAAGAGTAACCGCGATGCGATCGGAACAGCAGTAACCATCGAGGTCGAAGAACATCGGCAGACGAGATATCTCCAAGCGGGTTCAGGGTTTTTGTCCCAGCACACAAAAGAGCTCTTCTTTGGCGTCGGAAAGGCCGAAGGAACCGTCCGCGCGACAATTCGCTGGCCCAGCGGGCTAACTCAGGTCTTCGAGCGACTACCTGTAAACCGTCGCATCGAAATTGAGGAAGGCTCTGAAAATTTTGCGGCAAAGCCGTTTGCGGCTGTACCTGCTGTCTTCGCGCGAGCGGGCGACCCTCAAAAACCGGAGGTGTTGCCAGCTCCGGTCGAGACATGGCTCATCGAGCCCTTGAGCGCGCCGGAGTTTTCCCTTCCGGACCTCGCCGGAAATCTGCGCAATCTTCAGTCGTTTCGAGGCGGGTTCGTACTGCTTCACTTTTGGACAATGGCTTCGCCGGCTTGTCGCGAGGAGTTGCGCGCTCTCAAGAAGCACCAGTCCACTCCCGCGGCAAGCGGGCTTCGCATTCTAGGCATCAACACAGATGATCCTGCCGATGCGGCAACTGTTCGATCCTTCGCTGTCAAGGAAGGACTTTCCTTCCCACTCGTATTCGCTACACAAGAGGTAGCAGGCATCTACAATATTGTGTATCGCTACCTGTACGACCGACGCAGAGATCTTGCTCTCCCCACATCGTTTCTCGTCAACGGGGAAGGCAGGATCGTCAAGGTCTATCAAGGCCAGCTGAATTTCGAACACCTAGTAGAAGACATGAAATCCGTGCCGGGAACTGCCGTCGCTCGCATGCGCAGGGCGCTTCCATTCGAAGGGACGCTCTATCAAGAGGAATTTCAACGCAACGACTTTACCTATGGAGTGGCGATGTTTCAGCGCGGCTATCTCGATCAAGCAGCTGCGTCTTTCCAGCAAGTCATTGCAGCCAAGCCCCAGGAACCGGAAGCTTATTACAATCTGGGGACCCTCTTTCTACGGAAGAACGTTTTGGCGGACGCACGCCGGTACCTCGAACAGGCGGTGAAGTTGCGTCCCGACTATCCGGAAGCGTGGAACAATCTGGGAATGGTCGCCGCGCAGCAAGACCAGCCGGAGGAGGCTGTTCGTAACTTTCAAAAGTCTTTGTCGCTGAGACCTGGCTATGTTACGGCGCTGCTGAACCTTGGAAACCTTTATCGGCGGCAAGGAGCGGTCGATGAAGCGGGAAAATTGCTGAACCGCGCATTGGAGATGGAGCCTGAGAATCCTGAGACTAACTACAGCCTAGGAATGCTCTACGCCAGGCAAGAGCAACTGCAGCGCGCCTCAAACTATTTGCAAAAGGCCGTGAACTTGCGCCCGGATTATCCCGATGCTCTCAACAACCTGGGCGTGCTCTTCGTCCGTCAACAAAACTATCCCGAAGCAAAGCAGACGTTCGAGACTTGCATCCACGTCGCTCCAAACTATGACCAAGCCTATCTCAATCTAGCTCGCCTCTACGTCGTTTTGAACGATAAAGCAAAGGCCAGAGAGGTGTTACTAGCGCTATTGCGCCAGCAACCGCAGCACAAATTGGCTCAGCAGGCGCTGGAGATGCTAAATTGATTTTTCCGCAGCAGCGCTGCAACGCGCACGGAGGAAAGTTACGAAATGCTTAGCGGCGCTTCACTTCAGGGTACATCAAACAGCGCCGAGAGCCGTCCGGGACTATGCTGGATTCTTGCATTGGTGCTGCTTCTGATTTCTGCGAACGGGTTTGCGCAGCAAACTGCCCCCAGCAGGGGCGCCGCTCAGCAACCTTCGAAGCTTTCGCCGCTCCTTCAGGAGGCAGAAGAACTGCTCCGTCAAGGATCCATCGATGGGGCCAAAAAGAAAATTCAGGGTGAACTACAGCAGAATCCTTCCAGTGTCGACGGTTACACCTTGCTGGGAATTGTCTACACCGACGAAAAAGATTATTCAAACGCCTTGCAGTCTTTCCAACAAGCTCTGAAGCTCAACCCCAACTCCACGCGAGCGCTCAACAACCTCGGAAATCTGTACGTCGCGCAGCAAAAACTGGATCTCGCAGAGAAAGAATTCAGGAAAGTCTTGCGTGTCGAGCCCGCCAACCGCGATGGAAACTATAACCTGGGCCTCGTCCTGATGGCCGCGGGTTCACCTGCGGAGGCGATTTCTCACCTTCAGCGCGTCCACCCTCTCGACATCCCAACTCGCTTCAATCTCACTCGCGCTTACCTTCGAGCTGGAAGAACCGCTGACGCGCTGAAGATGGTGACGGAGCTTTCCACGCAAAATCAGGACGACATGCAGTTGCATTTCACCTTGGGTGTCTTGCTGGCCTCAGAAAAACAGTACCGGCCGGCTCAGCTTGAACTGGAGAAGGCTAATGCGCTGCAGCCCGAAACGCTGGAGATTCTGGATAACCTCGGACAGGCTTATTTCCGGAGCGGCGATTACGCGAAAGCGGAATTGGTACTGAATCGAGCCCTGAGACTGAAATCCGATTCACCCGAAACGCTCTATTTGTTGGCGCAAGTTTATCAGCAACAGAGCAGGTCGGTGGATGCTCTGGATTTACTGGTGCGCGCGCACAAGCTGGCTCCCCAAAATACCGACATTATTTTGCTTCTGGCGCGTGTAAGCATGAGTCAGAATTATTTCGAAGACGCGATCCCTCTCTTGGAATCGGGCGTAAAAATCGCCCCACAACGAGCCGATCTCCACGCGGCATTGGGTGAGAGCTATTTCAAGTCAGAGAAAACGGAAAAGGCCATCGAGGAGTTCCAAAAACTGATCGATCTTGCCCCCACGGCGCAATCTTACGCGTTCATGGGAATCTCTTACCGGCGTCTGGGACGCTTCGATAAAGCGCGGGAGTACTTTGAGGCTGGACTTAGGTACGATCCTCGCAACGCGACCTGCTTATTCAATCTTGGCTACATCGAAGAGCGGCAGGGCCATCCAGCGCGGGCCGAAGAATTTTTCCAGCAAGCGCTACGGTCTAGCCCGGATTTTTCCGAGGCGCTGCTGGAACTGGCGGATCTCCGCATCACCAGCAAGAGATTCGAAGAGGCTGCGGTCCTGCTCAGGAAGTACGTTAAGGTAAGCCGCGATCCTGCTTCCGGATACTACAAGCTCGCGATGGTGGAGAAGAGTCTTCATCAATCAGAGGCCTCGCAGCGGGACCTGAATGTATTTCAAACGCTTTCAAAAGATTCTGCATCGGGTCCACAACCATACCAGCACATCTTTGACTACGTCGACGAACGCTCCAGTCTTTCTCGCGAAGCTCGGACTCAACAAGACCTCGCCGATCTAACCGAACAGCTCCAGAAAAACCCCGATCACCCCCAGGGGCTTTACTTGCTAGCCCAAACCTATTTGAGACTCGGGAAACCAGAGGAAGCCCGCAAGACCATCGCTCAACTAGACCAGATCAGCACGGGCGACTATCGGACGCAGACCGGCATAGGCGTGCTGCTGGCGCGTTACCGATTGTACGACGAAGCCATCCAACATTTTCAGGCGGCTTTGGCTGCGAATCCGGACTTGGATGACGTGAAATTCGACGTGGCCGATGCTTACTTCCGAAAAGGCGATTATGCACAGGCGCTCGCCGCTGCCAACCAGGTCTCGGCGACGGGGCAGCAGGACGATGCGTTCCTCTCTTTGCTCGGAGACGTCTACGCTCATCTTGGCGATACAGCGCGGGCAACGCAGATTTTTCAGGACGCGATAAACCGAAATCCGGATAACGATCAGTACTATTTATCGCTCGCACTGGTCGAACTCCGTGGGAATAATGCTTCGGAAGCGGAAGAGACATTGCGGAAAGGCCTGGCGCGAGTCCCCAGCTCAGGGAAGATCTTTTGGGGTTTAGGACTTGTTTCCGTCCTGCAGGGCAAGACTCCACTAGCCGAAGAGGATTTCGTGCGCGCCGTGGACTTGCTGCCGGAATGGCCCGGTAGCTATTCAACGCTTGGCTTTTTTTATTTTCAAACGGGAGAAATCGCCAAGGCTCGAGAAGTTTTGAATCGCTTCAAGGGCAGCAACGCCGCCGGCGGCCTGGACATAAATCGCATCGAAGAAGCCTTGTCCCGGGCGCCGGAAATGCCCTCGACGATTCGCGAACCTATGCCGATGGCTGCCAGGTTGCAATTACTTCAGTTGGCGCTTTCGCTTGCCGACCGCACACTTTGAGTCTGCCGGAGGAACCTAGCGGTTGAACGCGCAAATGGCCGGGGCTAGAATGCGTGAAGTGCTCCAACATTTGAAAACGTTGAAAGCTTCTTGGCCGCGCTCCTGATGGATCGGACACCGTCGAGATAACCTTGGAATGGGAAAAAAACCGGAGACAGGCAGGCGGCGGTTTCTCGTGAGCATGTGCGGCGTTATCCTGGCGTTCTGCGCGGCTGTTGGCATGTCCTTCCATCAGAAGGCCTTCGCGAGGCAAACTCCAAATACGAATTCGCAAGACTCTCGCATCACCATCCGCTTCACCGACGTCCGAAAAGAAGCCGGTATCACTTTTCTTCAAGACTCCACGCAGACTGACGAAAAATATTATCTCGAGACCATGGGCACCGGAGTCGCTTGGCTCGACTACAATCAGGATGGCTTGATGGATCTCTTCTTCGTGCAATCCGGCGAAACGGATGCTTATAAACCCGCGCATCCCCTGCGTTCCGCGCTTTACCGCAACAACGGCGACGGCACCTTTACCGATGTCACCGAGAAAGCCGGCCTAGGCGGCGCCGGACATTACGGCCAGGGTGTCGCCGTCGGGGACTACGACAATGACGGTTACCCCGATCTGTACGTCACCGGCTACGGCCGCGCGATTCTCTACCACAACAACGGCGATGGAACTTTCACGGACGTTACCGCTAAAGCCGGTGTAGCCGATGAAGGCGGATGGTCCACCAGTGCAGGATGGTTTGACTACGACAAAGATGGCTGGCTCGATCTCGTTGTCACTAATTATATCGAGTGGACTCCCAAGACCAACCTCTGGTGCGGAGAACGCCGCCCCGGTTATCGTTCTTACTGCAATCCGAACAACTACAAAGGTCAGAAAACAAAGCTCTACCATAACAATCACGATGGCACCTTTACCGACGTGAGCGATTCGTCCGGCGTCGGCAAACCCGAATCGAAAGGTATGGGCGTAGTCCTCGCGGATTTCAACAACGACGGCTGGCCGGACATCGCCATCGCCAACGATACGTGGCCCAATTTTCTCTTTCTCAATAAACACGATGGAACTTTTCAGGACGTCTCGCTCGTCTCCGGTTTGGCGGCCAGCGAGGACGGCCGCTACGAGGCTGGAATGGGCATCGATGCCGCGGACGTCGACGGCGATGGCTGGCTCGATGTTTACATCACGCACCTGGATTTCGAATTGAATCGCCTCTACCACAACAACCACGATGGAACGTTTGATGACTACACTTATCGCTCCGGCATCGGAAACAAGGCCATCCATCTGAGCGGCGTCTCCATGAAGTTTCTGGATTACGACAACGACGGTTGGAACGATATCGTTCAATTGAACGGCGCCATGCTCGACAACGTTCAGCTCTACCACGGCGAAGTCAGTTACAAAGAGCCGTTGCTCATGTTTCGCAATTTAGGAAAAGGACAGTTTGAAAAAATTGCCGACAACACGCTTGGTCCTGACTTCTCTCGCCCCATCGCCGGCCGCGGGCTCGCGACCGCTGACTTCGACAACGACGGCGACATCGACATTGCCGTCAATATCCGCGGCGATTATCCGGAGTTGCTGCGCAACGATGGAGGCAACCAGAATCACTGGCTGGAAGTTCTGCTCATCGGCACGCGTTCGAATAGAGATGGTATCGGCGCATCGCTCAAGCTAGCCTCCGAAGGATTCGTGCATGTCGAGCAGTCCAAAGGCGGCATGAGCTACATGTCGGCAAGCGATCCCAGGATTTTCTTTGGTCTCGGCAAACGCACCAAAATTGAATCTCTGGAAATTGCTTGGCCCAGCGGTCGGGTGGACAAGCTGACGAATCTTCCCGTCGACCGAATCATTGCGGTCAAAGAGGGCGTGGGGATCGTGCCGCGTTCGTTTCCAAAAGTAACGCCGAAGATGGCGATCCGGTGAAGAATCCCCTCCGGCGACGTTTCCTCGGTTCTTCTTCGATTCTCTTGGGTAGCGCCCTGCTGGACGCGCTTACAAACCCGCTCTGGAAATGGAAGAGCTCGCTGCTCCTTGACGCAGCAGCTGAACCAACTCCTCAAGCTTCGAAACCTAGCGCTTCCCCTTCACCATCCGTCTCTCCAGTCGTGTTCGTCGACGTTGCTAAGGAAGCTGGCCTCACCTCCCCCAACGTATGGGGCGGCGTCGATCAAAAAAAATACATCATCGAAGCCAAAGGAAGTGGCCTGGCTTTTTTCGATTATGACAATGACGGCTGGCTGGATGTTTATTTGACGAACGGAACACGCTTTAACACGGACTGGCCGCCGGGAAAGGCTCCCACCTCTCATTTGTACAAAAACAACCGGGACGGCACTTTCACGGATGTCACCGGCAAATCGGGCTTGGCCCGCACGGGCTGGCAGACCGGTGTCTGCGTCGGCGACTACGACAACGACGGCTGGGACGATCTCTTCTGCTGCTTCTGGGGACACAACATCCTATTTCACAACGACGGAGATGGAACGTTTACTGATGTCACCCGCAAAGCCGGCGTTTACGACGAACAAATTCGCTGGGGCTCTGGCTGCACTTGGCTCGACTACGACCGCGATGGTCACCTCGATCTTTTCGTCTGCCACTACATAAAACTCGATCCCGAAAAAACTCCTTCGCCCACCGAGCCTCCCGTTTGCCAGTGGAAAGGCATTCCCACCATGTGCGGCCCGCGCGGTCTTCCGGGAGACACCAACCTCCTTTATCACAACAACGGAGATGGAACTTTCTCCGATGCCTCCGAAAAGTCCGGTATCTTGAAGCCCGGCCCGCGCTATTCCATCACGCCCGTTTCCTACGACTTCGACAACGATGGCTGGCCGGATATTTATGTCGCCGTCGATTCGCAGCCGAGCATCCTCTTCCACAACAATCACGACGGCACGTTCACGGATGTCGCCGTGATCGCAGGTTGCGCCTATAGCGAGAATGGCCATGAGCAGTCCGGAATGGGTGTGGCTGTGGCCGACTACGACTGTGACGGCTGGTTCGACATTTTCAAAACGAATTTTGCCGATGACACCTGCAATCTCTACCACAACAACGCGGATGGAACATTCAACGATGTTACCTTTGCCTCCGGAATTGGCGTTAACAACCAGTACGTCGCCTGGGGCTGCGGCTTTCTCGACTACGACAACGATGGCTGGCAGGACCTTCTCCAGGTCAATGGACACGTATATCCGGAAATTGAAGGCCACGATACCGGCCAGACCTTCAAGAACCCGCGCCTCGTCTACAAAAACCTCGGCGATGGACGATTCAAGGACGTTTCCGCCGAAATGGGACCCGGCATCAGCGAGCATTTCTCAAGTCGCGGCGCTGCGTTCGGCGACTACGACAACGATGGCGACATCGATGCCCTCATCTTGAACATGAACGATTTGCCTTCTCTTCTGCGCAACGACGGCGGCAACAAACAGAACTGGGTCAAAATAAAACTGATCGGCACGGCGTGCAATCGCACCGCGATAGGCGCACGCGTCCGCGTAGTCACGGGCAAGCATGCCCAGATGGACGAAGTCCACAGCGGCACAAGCGTAATGTCGCAAAGCGACCTGCGCCTGCACTTCGGCCTCGGAAAAGTTCAAAAAGTGGATCTCATCGAGGTGAGGTGGCCGACCACGCAGAAGCTGGAACGCTTCACGGAAGTAAGCGCGAACCAGATACTTACGATCCGCGAAGGCAGCGGAATCGTGGCGGCTGTCAAACCCAGAACCAAATAACCGAAACCAAAAAAGTCATTCTCAGTCTTTTTGGCGAGGAGGAGATGCAGCAGGCTGGTCCTTCAAAATAATCAAGAACTGCCGAAGTTCTCGACGCTGCTGTTCGATTTCGGCAGCCTCGCTTTTATCTGCTTGCTCATACGCTCCAAATTCCCGTTGCGCCTGTTCTTTCTGGCCAATTCGCTGGTAAGCCAAGCCAAGCTGGCGGTGGGCTTCGCCCAGTTGCGGGTTTACTTCAATCGCCTTCTTGTAATCGCGAATGGCCTGCTCAAAATCGCCCCCCGCGAAACGCAACACTCCCAGCTGAAGGTAAGCTTCGTCAAGCCTTGGATCGATGGAAACGGCCTTTTCGAGCAGCGCTTCAGCCTGTTTCAAGCCTGCCCCATTTTCAGACCCCTTCTCGCGCTTCCAAATGCTTATCGCGTAATAGTAATTCGCCAGAGCATTCCCGGGCTGCTGCTGCTTAAATCGCGCCAGCTTCTGCTCGCTGCAGGGCAGCGGCGCAGGCGTCGTCTTTTCGATTTTGCCGAGAAAGAGATATGGAGCAGGGTCGGCAGGCTCCAGATCAGACGCCTCGCACAGGCGCCATGCCGCTTCATCCCAGGATCCATTCGAATAGAGCGCCGCGCCGAGCCCTGCCAGCATTCTTGCTGAGTTCGGATGCGCGCTGGATCCGCGCGTAAAAACTTCCACCGCCGGCTGAGGGGCTTTGTGGAGAAGCAACTCCGTCCCCCACTCGAAATAATTCCTCTCGCTAGGATCCATACGAGCGGCGAGTTCGTATTCGCGCACCGCGTCCAGCGGATCATTCAATTGCTCGTCAAGCTCTCCTAAAAGCCGATGTCCCTCCGCGTCATCGGCTTTCACAAGCGTTTTCCGAACTTCCTCTCGAGCCCCGTCAATGTTTCCCTTGGCTTTGTAAGCCAAAGCCGTCTCATACCGTTTGCCCGAATTACCTGCGCGCGCCACCTCCGGCTCGCTGGATTTCAGCGTTAGCGTTTCTTTGGCAAGCGATTCGCTGGTCCGCGAAGTTGCGGCGGAGCCGTGCAAGCCAAGATTGCTCCAATCGGTAACACCTGCGACGGTAAAATTCGGCTCGTCGTTGAATTCCATCGCGCCTGGCGAGGCTTTCGCCCCGTTCGATGACGCGGAAGATTCGTCGTTCATCGCTGGCGACGCATGAAGGACGAGATCGACGTGCCTCGTGTCTCCCAGCGACAATACCAACGAGTCTGCAACGGTATCGCTATATCCCGTTTTTTCCGCTCGCACGGTATATGTACCGCTGTGAGCGGAGGAGAGGGCGAACGTCCCGCCTTCATTCGTTTTCGTTTTGACTGTCGTTGCGTTGCCCTTCACTTCGAGAGTCACCGTGGCACCGGCTACAGGCTCGCCGGTCAAGTTCCGAACCGTTCCCGTGACGGTGGCCACATCCGGCTTCTGCGGGGGAAGCTCCTTTGCGAAAACCGGCACCGTAGAGGAAATCATTAAAGCAGCAGCCAGCACGGCGAAAGCCGCGCAGGATGGACTGTGAGTTGTTCGAGAAGACAGCCACAGCAAGTGCAAACAGTTCATCATCCAAGTCGATTTCTGTCGTCTGCGCATGGGGTCATGCCCGCTTTGCAGACTCGGCCAATTCTAGACCCAGGGAAAGACGCCTGCAACGAGCACTCGATTTGCCCCTCGAGAGTGCCATTCGACATTTCTCAATGGTACTCAACAGCCGTGACAAGCGCTTGCGGCAAGCTGCGGCCTCATGTACCCTCCCAGCTTTGCGAAGCCAATTCGAAATATAAGCGGCCTGTGATAGTGCCGGATGAGAAAAAAACCACTAGCTTCCGGTTGAGGTTCACTTGGCTTTGGTTTAGTTAAGAACTGATGACACGACGGTCGAGCATCGTCGAGCGGTTTCGAGCGCGATTTGGCGCTGACCCACACGTGTACCGCGCCCCAGGACGCGTCAACCTGATCGGGGAACACACCGATTACAACGACGGCTTCGCCATGCCCGCGGCCATCGAGTTTTATTGCTGGGTCGCCGTCGGCGCCAGAGAAGATCGCAAGCTCAAGATTTACTCGGGGGAGTTTTCCGCTCAGGCGGAAGCAGATTTGGATTCCGCTGCGCAGCAGCCTTCCAGGACTTGGAGCGACTATCCCGTCGGGGTTGCGCTCCAGCTCGAGCAGGCCGGGTTCCGGCTTCGCGGCGCGAATTTACTGATTGAAAGTGAAGTCCCTATGGGTGCGGGGCTTAGTTCCTCCGCCGCGATCGAGGTTGCCACCGCCCTGGCGCTCTCCGATCAGTCTGGCTGGACTCCCGATCGCGTCCAATTGGCGTTGCTCTGCCAAAAAGCAGAAAACGAATTTGTCGGTGCCCGTGTCGGCATCATGGACCAATTCGTTTCCCTGCACGGACAAGAAGACCATGCGCTGGTGCTCGATTGCCGCGCGCTGAGCTTTGAACCCCTCTTGATTCCCGAGTCCGTGAAACTGGTGATCAGCAACACCATGGTCAAACACGAACTGGCCTCCAGCGAATACAATCGCCGCCGCGCGGATTGCGAGGAGGCTGTCCGCCGTCTTGCTGGAGTTTTGCCGGGGATTCGCGCTTTGCGGGACGTGAATCTTGAGCAGCTTGAACGACATCGCAATGTGCTTTCCGAAGTTATCTACAAGCGGGCGCTGCACATTGTCACCGAGAACGCACGCGTGCTCGACAGCGCGGAAGCGCTTCGCTCCGGCGACATCGCGCGATTCGGGATGCGCATGGCCGAATCGCACCGCAGCCTTCGCGATTTGTATGAGGTCAGCTGCCGCGAGCTGGATTTGATGGTGGACCTCGCGTACCAGCAAAAAGGAGTTTTCGGCGCGCGCATGACGGGTGGAGGCTTCGGCGGGGCTACTATCAATCTCGTGGACGCGCGCTTCGCCGGGGAATTTAAGGAAAAAATGGCCAAGTCTTATCAGAGGGAAACTGGACTGGTACCTCAGATTTACATTTGCAGACCAGCCGAGGGCGCGAGCTTGGTTTCTACTTCTGATCTTTGACACTGTCTACAGAGGCGCTCATCCTTCTTATACGCAAGTAACCCAATGTATCTATCAGAAACCTCTACACGACTTCGGGAGCGCTGGGACCGATTTCGAGACTCAATTGCTGTACGCCCAGCACCGGATGCTTTGCCGTCAGCCGCACCGTTCCCGGTTGTTGTTTCGCGCGAATCCAGATAGCGCCCGTACCGCCAATCAGCGCAAACGGATTGTCGCCAATAATTTCCGCGGGCCCTTCCAGCTCCAGCTTGATGGCGTCGTTCGCAAAGGGCCGGACGGCGCCAAATTCGTCGGTTACGCGCAAAACGACACGGGTCGCATCAGCTCCATCCGCGATGAGATGGATGTCGTCGGGCAGCAGCGCAAATTTCTGGTCGATGCCCCTCCCGGATAGCGTCTTAACGATCGCCTGCTTGCCGTCCAGATATCCTTCGATCCGCAAGTCGCCCCAGTTGCCCACCGCCTGTCCCAAGTCAGCGACAAACGGCGCATAGCGCAGGTAGGCAAATTCGGTTTTGTTTGGATCGGCTTCCGCCACAAGCTTGCCGGCAATATAAAACTTAAGATGGTCGCAGTTCGAACAGACAACCGCTTTGGTGAATCCGATGGATTCGTCGCCGCGCGCCCAGTGGAAGGCAGGCTCGAGGACGACTTCGTCCGAAGGATCGCACTGAGATTTGTAGAAGCCGGCAGCGGGTTTGGGCTCGCGGAAAATGTCCGTCACTCCGTGATAGCAGATGCGGTCGCCGCTGCCAAAGTCTCCATGTGTGTTGTAGTCGAAGGCGCACCACCCAATGCCGCCGGCGTACTGCGGATCGGAAGCGAGCTGGTTGTGAATACGCGCATGGCGCATCGTGTGCTCGATAAGGCGCTCCACTTGATCGATGGTCTTCGTGGGATACGTGTGGCCCACAAATTCCGTGTTGAGATAGCGGGGGTGGTTCGGCTTCTGCAACGGAAATCCGAAATCGTTCATAGTAAAAACGTCTTCCAGAAATTCGGAGGATTGGAAATAGCGTATTCCCCCCGTCTGGCGGGTCGGATCGAGGCTGTGGGCTAATGCGTTGGTGCGCGTGTAGAAATCGTGGTCGTCTTTCGATTCGTTGATGCGCACGCCCCACAAAATGACGCTGGGATGATTCCAGTCGCGGCGGATCATGCGGCTTACATTATCGATCGAGATCAGCTTCCATGCTTCATCACCAATGTGCTGCCAGCCCGGGATTTCTTCCAGGACAAGGAGTCCCATTTCGTCGCAGGCGTCGAGGAAATGCCGCGATTGCGGATAGTGTGAAGTGCGGACGATATTGCACTTTAGATTTTTGCGCAGGATGCGCGCATCGCTGCGCTGGGCGCGGCCCGGCATCGCCTGGCCGACAAAGGGAAACGTTTGATGACGGTCCAGACCGCGCAACTTGATGACCTTGCCATTCAGCTGAAAACCGTGGTCCGTGAACTGCGCCTCGCGAAAACCAATCGTGCGCCTGTCCCGATCAACCAGTTCTGTCCCTTTCAGCAGACGGACTTGGACGGAATAAAGGTTCGGGTTCTCGAGATCCCACAGCTTGATTCCGCTGAGGTTTTCGAAGTGTACCGTGTGCTTTATTGGAGCCGGCGCGGGCTCGGACGGCGGCACAAGTTGCGTCGCCTTGGCCAGGACGCGATCACCCTCTCGGAGTTCGACTTCCAGGCTGAGCGCCTCATGCGAGGCTTCCGTATGTTGAAGGAAGCAGTCCACATCCAAACCAGGATGTTCGCTGAGCGCAGCTTTGGGCTTCGCAAAAATATTCTCAATGAACGTCGATGGAACGATGCGCAGCCAAACTTCGCGGTAGATTCCGCCAAAAGTGAGGTAGTCGATCTGATTGCCAAAGGGAGGAATGTCCGGCCGCTCCGTCGAGTCCACATCCACCGCTAGCACGTTTTCTCCGCCGAAGTCGATATGCGGCGTCAAATCGAAAGAGAAAGGCGTGTAGCCGCCCTTGTATTCGCCGAGCTTCACACCATTGATCCAAACTGTCGAGGCGGTCATGACTCCCTCGAAGTCAACGAAAACGCGCTTGCCACGCGCCTCCGCGGGCAGACGAAAATGCCGCCGGTAGATGGAAACAAACTCGTACTGTTTGTCGTCGAAGCTATGCCACGGCAGCCTAACGTTTGCATGTGGAATGACGACGCGTTCAAACGCCGAATCGTCGAACTCGCGCGCGTGCGCACCTTCGACAAATGCGTGGTTGTAACGCCAATTCCGGTTGATCGGAAAAACCAGCCGGCCGTCGCTATTGGAAGTGGCAGGCAAGGAAGTGCCCGCAAGCAATCCTGGCCCAAGTGTACTGCCCGCAATGACAGTGCTCGTGGTCTTCAAAAAGTCTCTTCGGTCCATAGAGTTCTTCATTCCTTTTCGATCCGAGCTCGCAAAAGAGTGCCGCACGAAGTTTGCGCCGCGCATCTTACCAGTTTCAACCCAAATCTTTTACGATTCTTCTCTCTCCGCTCTTCCAGAGTTAGATAACGCCTCCAATTGCAATAGCTTCCGCCAGGCTCGCGCAGCCGAGATTCTCCGCAACGGTGAACGAGGCACTCCTCTGCTCCGCTCGGCGTGGGAAGCACAGATACCCTTCACCGATTGTGGATTGTGGCCCGAAAAGTCCAGCAGGGATTTCTACGATGCAAAAAATCACGAAAACAATGGAGAAAAGCCTTCGAATGACACCGAGGAGCGCTTGGCGGTCAGGGTCCTTTAAGGTTCCCCGTGACTTGATAAGTCCGGACCGAGAACAGTCCACGTCAAGAAGCACAAACAGAGTGGAAGGACAACCACCGGCTGCCTAGCGTTCGCTGCTTCAGCTCCGGCTTTTTTGCTCATTTTGCACGACTCGAGCTTTGACAAGCTTTTTCACTAGTGCGGCGGGGAGAGGCTTATCCAGCGGGAATTGCAAGGTGCCCTTGGAGGTGCGGAAGCCCTTGAGTTCGTTCTCGAACGCATCGAGCACGGAGGAACCCATAGGAAACAAACTGCAATGGTCCGAAAACGCGGCGTAGGCTACCAGCGATCCTTTGTACTTGAACGCCGGAATCTGATAACTGATCGCCTCGGTGGCCCCGGACGGGACAACACACCGAATCGTTGCGCGAATCTTTTTCAAGGTGCTGCGAGCTGGTTCTGGAAGACCGGCGAGATATTCATCCACCTTTTTCGGTGCAGCTTTGCTTTTTGCGGGCGAGCGGCTTGCACGGGACTTCCGCTTTTTCATGCGGGCAACGCTACAAGGGTGTTCACTTCAAGTCTAGCTCTTGCACTTCCATGCTGCGCGTACTTGCGTTATTTCTTAGCCGAATCGGATGGTTTGCTGTCAAGAGCAGCAGCTTCCGCGCGAAACTGTGTGGCTTGCAAAGGTTGCCTTAGCGCATCGTACTCTTCTGCCAGATCTTTGCGCGCATTCACAAGCCAGCTTACTTTCGGGTCCATCTGTTTGATTAGAATCTCGTAGCCTGCGCGAGTCTCGGCTTCCGCTTCGGCATAACGATTCTGGTGAAGAAGAGCTCGTCCCAGTTTGATTCGCGCGACGCCGGTGTTGATGTGATTCGCCGATTGCGACTCCGTGAAAATGGGAATCACCTGCCGGTAGATCTTCTCCGCACGTGACCATTCCTCACGGTTCGAGTACACGCTACCCAAGTTTGAGAGTGCGACCGCGAAAAGATAGTGGTGCTCTCCGTATACTTTGCGATAAATGCCGACCATGCGCGAGAAATATTGTTCGGCCGCTTCGTTTTTGCCTTTCCGGAGCGCCGCGGTTCCCAATTCGTTAAGTGAGGAAGCTACGGTAGGGTGCACCTTCCCGTAGACGCGCTCCTTTATGGCTAGCGATTGTTGCAGCAAATCGACGGCTTCGTCGTAGCGGTCCTCGCGGATGAGCGCGCGAGCAAGAATCGTCAAATCGGAAGCCGTTTCCGGGTTGTCTTTGCCATACCACGCCTGAACGATGTCCAGAGCTTGACGGTCATATTTTTCGGCTTCCGGATAATGGCCAAGGTCGTATTTGATGGCGCCGAGATTGATCAGCACATCGGCCACGCGAGGATGGCGTTCGCCGTAGATCTGGCGGTACATGGCAAGCAGCCGTTCGTTAAGAGACTCGGAAATGTCGTAATGCCCGGCGTAGAAATGAGTGCTCGCCAATTCGTACAAGCTGGCGGCAGCTTCAGGAGTTGCTGCACCCTTTGCCGACTGGAGATGCACAGCTTCTTCCAAACTCTTGATGGCCTCGTCGTAAGAGCCGCGATCTTCGAGAACAATGCCAAGCGCGGTCGTTGCTTTCGCGACGGCTGGATGGTTCGGGGGGAGATGCCGCTTGCTCATGGCAAGGCCCTCGCGCACCAATTTTTCTGCTTCCGGCAGTTGCGCTTGGTCGGCGCGGAGAAGGCCGAGAGCCACCAGGCTTTCCGCCACCTGGGCAGCATCACCGCCGTAAAGCGTCTTGCGCTCTTGAAGGCTGGTGTTCAGCAGCCTGTTCGCCTGATCGAGTTTGCCCAGTTTTTGATAAAGGGTTCCGAGCGTTTCGTAGAGCTCTGCCTGCACTTCCGGTTCCCCGTTGAGAGACTGCGCCTCTTGCACGCCACGGTCCAGCAGAGTGACTACGCGCAGGCTGTCAGCGGGCCCGGCAGATTCGTCGCCGCCCTGGAAAAGATTGGTCATGAATTTCTGGATGCGCTGCGTGCGCGCGGCTTCGGCTAGAGCCGTGTTGCGAGCGATGGCCAAGCGCACCGTAAAAAAAGTCACCAGGCCGACGACGAGAGCGAAAGCAACGGCTCCAGCGGCGACTGGCTGCCGATTGCGCCTGACGAATTTTCTCAGGCGGTAGGCGAGCGTGTCCGGCTGCGCCTCCAGTGGTTCGCCCTCGAGGAAGTGATCGATGTCACGGATTAATGCTTCCACCGATCGGTATCTGCGCTGCGGATCCTTGTGCATTGCGGTAAGGCAAAGCACGTCGAGATCTGCCCATTCGGCCTTACTCGCTGGAGTAGCGTTGTCACTTTGTTGTGGCAGACGAAGAAACCTGTCCGCGGCCGCTGACGGCTTCTCCGTTTCTTGCTGAGTCAGAATTTTTTCGGCCTGAGCCGGCGTTAGATTGGAAAAATCAATTGGGAGACGTCCCGCCAGGAGCTCGTAAAGAATGACTCCGAGCGAATACACATCCGAATGAATTCCGACTTGTTCACCGCGGATTTGCTCCGGAGCGGCGTAGGCTGGCGTCATGAGACGCAAGCCCATCATGGTTTTTCCCGCGGAGTCGCCGAGGCTCTCAATGTGTTTGGAGATTCCAAAATCGAGCAGTCGAACTGTTTCGTCGTTTTTCACAAGGATATTGGAGGGCTTCAGATCGCGGTGAATGACGGCATGTTGATGAGCGTAGAGGACCGCCTCACAAACGGCTCGAAAAAGCCGCAAGCGCCCATGGATGGAACAGTTGTTTTTGTCGCAATACAGCGTAAGAGGAACGCCTTCCACGTACTCCATGACAAAAAAGGGAGAACCGTCCGGCGAAGTGTCCGCGTCGTACAGTCGCGCGATCGATGGATGATTGAGTTGCGCGAGAGTGCGCTGCTCCGCCGCAAAGAGATGGCGGCGTCCTGGCGAAAGCCCCGCGTCGCGCAGAATCTTGATAGCAACTTGACTCCCGAGGTCCTCTCGCTCTGCAAGGTAGACGATGCCCATGCCGCCTTCGCCGATCGCTCTCACTATTCTGTAGGGACCGAAATCCTTGAAGGGCAATGGAGAAGTCGCTGGGTCAGTGAGGACGTGACCGACAACTTGAGCAATATCGCTATCGAGCAGGGATGAGCCTCGAGCGTCTTCCGCGAGCAAAATCATCACCTCGGAGATGAGCGCCTGATCATCAGCGCACTGGCTTTCGAGAAATGTGCGTTGCTCCGTCACGGGGAAGTCAGCAGCGTCGTGAAAAAGAGTTTGAATTTTTTGCCAGCGAGCGCTGTCCATCTCGGCCCTCGAGGGAACAAAAGAAGAAAAGCCGCCCTTTAGGAGCTTTCGCGAAGCTCGTGCGCCAGCCAGGCTTTTGCGGCCCGCCAGTCACGCAGGACGGTGGCTTCGGAGACTTTTAGGAGCGTCGCTGTCTCCGGTATATCGAGTCCGCCAAAGAAGCGGCTTTCCACCAGCGTCGCTTGGCGCGGATTCATGCGCGCGAGCTCATCCAACGCACGATCCAGTCGCAGCAAGTCGTCTCCGCAGGATGGCGCTTTTTGATAGGAATCGTCGAAGCTGACGGTGACGTCCTGCCCTCCGCCTCGTTTGCCCGCGTTGCGGCGGCGTGCCGCCTCAATCAAAATTTGGCGCATGGCGCGGGCAGCGATCCGTTTGAAGTGCAATCGCGAGGCCGTGGCCACATCCGGGGACTTCACCATTTTCATCCATGCTTCATTGACGAGGGCCGTGGGATTCAGCGTGGCGCTGGGATCGCCGCGTCGGACGCTGGACGCCAGCCGCCGCAATTCCTCGTAAGTCGCGCTAAACAAACGGTCTAGTGCATTCCGGTCCGCGACGGGCAAACCCTGTTCGGAAGGTTCCGGGTGAGGTCGTTCTGGGGAGATTCCGGAAGAAATTTCCTGTGATTTTCCTCGCGCGTTTCTCGGCATCATGACGGTTTTCTCGTCTCTTTTGCGCAATGCGTAGTGAGTAGCAGCAAACCTAAGAGATTGCCGGAGGGGAGTCGGGGAACTTAGCCCCTTCATCGGGCGGAACTCTATCACCGGGGCCGCCACGCGGCAACGGGCAAAGTGGTTTTACAGAAGCGTGCGGGAATTCGCTGGGAACAATTGCAGATTTTGGAATCCGGACGCGGTTCAGTAACGTTCGATACTTCAAGAAGGGAGAATTACTATGGATCTGTCATGCCCGAAGTGCAAAAGCGAGGATACGCAGAAACTCACCATGGTCACTTCGGCCTCAGGTCTGTTTGGAAAAATTCTGCGTTTTGGCGTGGTGTACGTTTATAACATTTGGATTCCCGTGGCGTCGGTATTTTTCGGAATCGCTTTTGGGATTGCTTTTGGATTATTCAACGAGTACCTGGGACTGTTTGCATTCGTGGGCACTTTAGTTGCCGGCTTCTTTGCGCGGAAATGGGTCAAAGCAAAGAGCAGGTCCAAATTTGCGGATCTCTCCGACAACATGAAACAAAACGGTTTTCAGTGCAAGCGTTGCGAGCATCTCTTCATCCCGGTGGAGCAACTGCCGGGCGCACGGGCACGAATCGCGTCCGCCTAGAGGGACGTTCTTCGCGTCCGATTTGCAAGAGGGAGCGCCATGCATTTCAAGGTGCCTCGTATTTAACCAATCGGTTGAATACGAGGCCTAAAAGTTCCGATTGAGGGCCGCCTGGGCGCATCCCCAAGGCAACGCAAACCCGGCCTTGATCCCTCACAACTGCCTCTATATGCAGGACTTAGCGCGGGCAGCTCGTACCCTTTATATAGCCCCGCGTCCCCCTTCGCACTCGCCCCAAGTGTTGCCCCTGCCTGGAGAACAGACTATGCTGCTAGTGCCGCATTGGCACCGCCGAGGGGTGCCCTGCGGGGTGCTGACCTCATGCAAAAACTGAAGAAGTTTTTTGTTTGTGCGCTTTGCGTTTTTTTGTTGAACGCGGTTCCCTCTTCTGCCGGGACCGATTCGAAACCTGAACAACACGCGCTCGATCAAATCCGCGCTTACATTTCGACGGGCTGGGATTCGCTTACCCGTTCGCTTACAGATTGCGCCACGGTGGTGGACACAAAACTTTCCTCGGCTTCCGTACTTTATCTTCCCGCCGATTTTGCCGTGCCTGCCGCGGTCCAGCAGCTTCAAAAACAGTGCAACGTGCAGGTCCAGCATTTGCCGGCGGTGATTCACCACATCGGAGAAATGGATCCCGGCAAAATCGATCCCGCGGGACTCCTTTACATGGAAAATCGCTACGTCGTGCCGGGCGGGCGTTTCAACGAAATGTACGGCTGGGATAGCTACTTCATTATTCGCGGTTTGGTGCGCGACGGCAGGATCGATCTCGCAAAAGGCATGGTGGAGAATTTCTTTTTTGAAATCGAACACTACGGCGGCGTGTTAAATGCAAACCGCACGTATTACTTAACGCGCTCGCAACCGCCGTTTCTGACCTCGATGATCCTCGCGGTTTATGACGCACAGAAAGCAAACGGACACGCGAACGATGAATGGCTCACGAAAGCCTACGACTATGCCGTCAAAGATCATGAATTATGGACCAGTGAACCGCATCTCGCGGGATCGACAGGTTTATCTCGCTACTACGATTTCGGCAGCGGGCCGGCCGCGGAGAGCGTGAAGGACGAAACGGGCCACTATCGTCAGGTCGCGGCATATTTTCTGCAACAACCCGGCCTCGGACGGAATTACGTGCTGGAATCAAGCGACTCGAAGCCTTCCCCGCTCGCGGCGGGGCCGCTCTTTGCGCTTCAGATTTGCGATCTCGCCAAAACCATGGCTCCCGCAGCTTGCGATCCCGCGGGAACCGTTGCGTTGAGCGCGGACTACTACAAAGGCGATCGCGCGATGCGCGAGTCTGGGTTCGATATTTCCTTCCGCTTCGGTCCCTACGGCGCCGCTACGCACCATTTCGCTCCGGTATGCCTCAACAGCCTGCTCTACAAGACCGAAAAGGACCTTGAACAAATGAGCGCAGCGCTGGGCCGCAAAGAAGATTCGGAGAAGTGGCGGCAGCGCGCCGAACAACGAAAGGCCGACATTCAAAAATATCTATGGGACAGCGAGCGTGGACTTTTCTTTGATTACGATTTCGAGAAGCACGCTCGTTCGACGTACGAATACGTAACAACGTTTTATCCGCTGTGGGCGGGCATTGCGACGGCCGAACAGGCGCGCATCGTCATGCAGCACGTCGGCAAGTTCGAGGAGCCTGGGGGCTTGGTGATGAGCCCCTACGAAACCGGGGGGCAGTGGGATTTTCCGTACGCTTGGGCACCGAACCAGTTGATGGCTATCGAAGGCATGCGCCGGGCTGGTTTCAATGATGATGCGAATCGGCTGTCCTACAAGTTTCTTTCGATGGTGATGGAGAATTTCTGGCGCGACGGCACCATTCGCGAGAAATACGACGCCGTG
Organism: Candidatus Acidiferrum sp.; assembly: GCA_035272765.1. GTDB lineage: Bacteria > Acidobacteriota > Terriglobia > Acidiferrales > UBA7541 > Acidiferrum. The sequence goes on along the minus strand of DATEQG010000006.1, from coordinate 77 downwards.
AAGCGCTCTTCAGAGACACAGGTGACGGCCGGCTATCACATGAATATCGTGGGCTTTGGCTGGACGAACGGCGTGTT
>DATEQG010000005.1:0-26975 GCA_035272765.1 Candidatus Acidiferrum sp. | reverse complement strand
CCTGTCAACCTATTGTTTTCATTAGGGTTAGGTCCCGGAGCGCCGGCCGTTGACCGATAAAAAGCATATCCTCAAATCGGCCTCGATCATCTCCCTGGTTACTATCGTAAGTCGAATTCTCGGCTACGTTCGTGAGCAGCGCATAGCTCTTCTTCTCGGCACGACCCCTGTAGCAGACGCCTATTATCTGGCCTACCGCATTCCCAACCTGTTCCGCCGCTTGGTTGCGGAAGGTTCGATGACCGCTTCGTTCATCCCTGTCTTCACGACCTACATGCGCGAGAAGTCCAGGGAAGAAGTCTGGGACTTCGCGAACAAGCTTTTTTGGACTCTGGCGCTTGTTGTGGCTGTGATCACCGTCCTAGGAATGGTCTTTTCTCCCCAGGTCGTGCACCTGTTTGCGGGGAAAAACATCGAGGGCACCCAAGCCGTAGAGCTGAACCGCATCGTGTTTCCCTACCTGTTTTTTATCGCGTTGGCGGCGCTCGCGATGGGTATATTGAACTGTTTCCACGTCTTTGGCCTGCCCGCGGCGACTCCGGTCTTCTTGAATCTGGCAACCATCCTGTTTACGTTTGCTTTCCTTCGCAGCCATTTTAAGAATTCGGCAACGGCGATCGTCGTCGGCGTGCTTGTGGGAGGGGTGCTTCAGTTTCTCATACAGGTACCGCTTCTCGTGCAAAAGGGCATGAAGTTCACTTTTGGGATTTCCTTCTCGCACCCAGGTATCCGAAACGTCGCGCGGCTAATGATCCCCAGGTTGTTCGGTATAGGTATTGGGCAAATCAATCTGTTCGTCGATACGCGATTCGCAACGGCACTCATTATGCCCGTAGGGAGCTTGGCGGCGCTAACCATCGCGGACCGCACTATGGAACTAGTTCTTGGGGGATACGCCATCGCGGTGGCGACGGCGATCCTGCCGATGATGTCGCATCAGGCGGCGGCCAAAGACTTCGATTCGCTGAAGAAGACGCTGGCTTTTGCGGTGCGCATCGTGGCGTTCATCACCGTGCCGGCGGCGTTGGGGCTGATGATCCTGCGAGAGCCGATTGTTCGCGTGCTATTCCAACACGGGCAGTTCGACGCGAATTCGACGCGATTGACGGCCAGGGCGCTGCTCTACTACGCCATAGGCTTGCCAGCATTGGCCAGTGTCAAACTCGTAGTGCCCGCCTTCTACTCCACGTCGGATACCAAGACGCCGGTCATCGTCGCTTCCATCTCGCTGGTCATCAACGTCGTGTTGAATATCGTGTTTATGCAGTTTTTCTTCAAGCGGGTGCAGAATGGCGGGCCTGCGCTAGCCACGGCTATTGCGTGTTTCTTCGATTTCTTCGCGCTGTTTATTATTTTTCGTTTGCGCTATGGACAGATGGGAACGATGGAGATTTTGCGATCCTTCGCAAAGACTTCGTTGTGCGCGAGCATCATGGGAGTAGCCTGCTGGTTTGGAAATCACTACACGGAATTTACGATGCACTCGCGCTTCCTCATTCAACTTCTGGTTTTTTCGGGGTTGATTGTTGGAGCGACGGCGCTCTATTTGGCGCTCGCCTGGCTTTTCCGTTGTTCTGAGATTCAAGAGGTTTACGGAATTGCTATGCGGCGGCGAGCGGGTGCCGGGAACGGTTACGCGGAGCCTTGATGGAGATTACGCCAGCCATATCGCTATTTTTGACGCACGTGAAGGTGGAGAAGGGGTTATCCCCCAATACCGTCTCAGCCTATCAACGTGACTTGGCGAAGTTCAACGCGTTCGCTCAAAAAAGTAAGCTCGCACTCGCTGGGGTGAACCGCGACGACTTGGTGGATTTTCTGGCCGGGCTATATCGCGAGAAGCTGGAGAGCCGGACGGTCGCACGGCACTTGGTCACGCTGCGGAATTTCTTCCGGTTCGCGCAGGTTCAGGAGCTTATCAGCACGGATCCGTCCCTCAATCTAGAGTCCCCCAAGATCCGGCGTACTTTGCCAGGCTATCTCCGGCTTGAAGAGGTGGAGCGACTGCTGGCCCAGCCCGATGTCAAAACGGCGCCTGGTTTGCGGGATCTGGCCATGCTGGAAGTCCTGTATTCCACAGGGCTGCGGGTTTCGGAACTCATCGGTCTCAAGGTTACTGATCTTGACGCGAAAGTTGGATGCATTCGCTGCATTGGCAAAGGAGACAAGGAGCGTATCGTTCCGGCCGGGCGCAAGGCGTTGGGCATGGTGGAAAAGTACCTGCGCGATGCGCGGCCTAAGCTTTTGGGAAAGCGTGTTTCTAGTCAGGCGCTGTTCGTAAACAGGCGAGGCACCTCGCTCAGCAGGGTGGGCGTGTGGAAGATTCTTTCGGCGTACGGCAGGCGCGCGGGTTTGCGCGTTGCGCTCACACCGCACATGCTGCGCCACAGCTTTGCGACGCACTTGCTGGAACGCGGCGCGGACTTGCGCTCGGTGCAGCTCATGCTCGGCCACGCGGACATTTCCACGACCCAAATCTATACGCATGTGGTGGAAGAACGTTTGAAGCAGATTTACAAGGCGCATCACCCGCGCGCTTGATGCGCGGCGGTCCTGGGCCCAAATTGCGGTTGCCTCCGCGGCAGTCAGCGCGGGCATCCAGAACGCGAAGGAGAGAGATGCCAGATTATATGTTTTTGCTGGAAAGCCGGTTGTCACCCGAACAGCGAGCGGCGATGATGCGCGTGCAGGAGCTCTCTGCCGCCATGGGATTCAACGTGTACCTGACCGGCGGAACGGTGCGCGACCTTGTGACAGGCGCCTCGTTGCGCGATCTCGATTTCACAGTGGAAGGGAACCCATCGAAGATCGCACGCGAATTGGAAAAAGGCGGCGCAAAAATCCTCTCCGAGGACGAAAAACTTCGCCAAGTGGAAATTCTCTTTGCGGGAGACTGCGACGGCAGCATTTCCGCAGCGCGCGACGACCACTATGTGCGCCCCGGGACGCGGCCGGAAATCCGATGGTCTACGATCATGGAGGACTTGCGGCGGCGGGATTTCTCGTTGAATGCCATTGCCATTTCGCTCAATCCGGCTTCGCGCGGATTGCTTCTGGATCCCACAAACGGTCTTTCGGATGTTGAAAGGGCCGAGGTACGCGCGCTTACCATTCACAGCTTCACGAATCAGCCCGTGCGCTTGCTTCGCGTTCTGCGTTTTGCCGCGCGTATGGGCTTCAAAATCGAGGCCCGTACGCAGGAGTGGTTTGACCTGGCAATTGAACGCGATTTGCATCACACCATCGCCCCAGAAGATGCGGGCGCGGAACTGCGGGCCGTCGCGCGCGAAGAGCGCCCTGCCGTGGTGCTCAAGGAATGGGAAGAGCATGACTTGCTCGAAGCGATTCATCCAGTTCTTGCAAAGCGGCACCCCAATTACGAAGCCATTGCACGGTTGATGAAGGTTCGCGAGGATTTGTTTACGGCGGGGGTTCGCCCGAAGCTCGCGACACCGATGATGCTGGCAATTCTCGGGCGGCTCAAGGAGCGTGAGCAGAGCAGTGTTCTTTCCAAGGCCGGATTCCGCACGGCTGAAGCGGATGCCATATTGAACTTCGAAAAAGGAGTGCTCGCTGACCAGAAGGAACTAATCGGCCGCAAGCTCAATGCCCCGGTGGATGCCTACAAGTTTCTGGAAAAGATGCCCGTTGAGCGCATCGCGTATCTTCTGGCGGAATCGAGCAATTCCGCTGCGCTTTCGAAAATCCGCGCTTACCTTCACAAATGGCGGCCAATCCGAAGCGCGCTTCCGATGGTCGCGAATGAGCTGGAGGCCTTGGGCTATGCGCGTGGTGCGAAATTCGATGCGATCGTCGAGCAGGTTTTCGGGATGCAGTTGGCGGGACGCGGCAAGACGCCGGAAGAGCGCGTGAAGATCCTGCGCAAATTGTCCGGAATCAAAGAGCAACCGAAAAAGAAAGAAAAAGAAAAGAAACCCGCAAAGAGCGCGGAGAAGCAGCCGGCGGTGTCAGGCGGGGCGACAGTACACGAAAAAGGCACGCCCGCGAAGACCGCGCACGGGCAATCGCATAAAGACCATCCGGTGATGCTGAAGCAAGCCGCAAAACATAAGGCAGCCCGGGAACAAGCCAAGCACGCTGCGGCGAGCAAAAAAAGCAGCCGTCGAAAATAAGGAATCGGCGCAGGGGTCCGCGCCTGTGAAAATCGTGAGAATGCGATTCGCATTTCTTGCGCGAGAGTTCTAGAATCGAGATCCATGGGTCAGCCGCAGTTTGTTCATCTTCACGTTCATACGGATTTCAGTCTGCTCGACGGGGCCTGCGAGACCTCCGAGCTGCTCGATGAGGCTTCGCGGCAGAAGATGCCCGCGGTGGCCGTAACGGACCACGGTAACCTCTTTGCCGCCGCTAATTTTTTCAATGAAGCCAGCAAGCGTGACGTCAAACCGATCATCGGGTGCGAAGTCTATGTGGCCAAGGGTAGCCGTCACGACCGTGGCGAAAAGACAAACGGATCGGGCGGACAAGACCGCGGCGAGGCAGAGCCGGGCATGCGCGGGAGCAACCACTTGGTGCTCCTCTGTGAATCGCTTGAGGGCTATCACAACCTCATTAAACTGGTCTCTTCAGGTTTTCTTGAGGGTTTTTACTACAGACCGAGAATTGACTACGACCTTCTTGCCAAACACAACAAGGGCTTAATTGCGCTGTCAGCCTGCTTGCGCGGCGCTGTGACAGAAGCGGTCGTCGATGAAAAGTATGACCAAGCCCGCGAAAACGCGTACCGTCTGCAAGACGTATTTGGCAAAGGCAATTTTTTCCTGGAAATTCAGGATCAGGGTCTCGAGATCGAGCAGGGTGTGAATCGCGAACTGGTCCGCCTATCGAAAGAAACCGGCATTCCGCTTGTCGCCACGAACGACTGCCATTATCTGCATCATACCGATGCTCATGCCCAAGAAGTGCTGCTGTGCATCCAAACGGGAAAAACGATGAGTGACACTCATCGCATGAAGTTTGCGACCGACCAGTTCTACTTCAAGAGCGCGGCGGAGATGGCACAGGTGTTTGGTGAGCTACCGGCAGCCTTGAGCCGGACGGTGGATATCGCGGCGCGTTGCAACGTCAAAATCGAGCGCATCCCGAATCCGTTTCCAGAGTTTAAAGTTCCGGAAGGCCACACGGCAGGAAGTTATTTTGAAAGAGTGGTGCGCGAGGGGTTTGCCACTCGCGTGCCGTACCTGGAGCGTCTGGCGCAGCAAGGGGTCTTGCACAACCCGTTGGCCGAGTATGAGCGCAGGCTGACGTCCGAGATCGAAATGATCAAGAAAATGCGCTACGAGGGCTACTTCTTGATTGTGTGGGATTTCATTCACTATGCACGCGCTCAGGACGTGCCCGTCGGACCGGGACGAGGTTCGGCTGCGGGCAGTCTCGTCAGCTACGCCATGCGCATCACGGATGTGGATCCATTGCAGTACAACTTGCTTTTCGAGCGCTTTCTGAACCCGGAACGCGTCTCCTTGCCCGATATCGACATCGATTTCTGCATGCGGAGGCGTGGCGAAGTGATCGAGTACGTCACGCAAAAGTACGGGCGTGAAAATGTCGCACAGATCATTACGTTCGGCACCATGGCAGCGAAGGCCGCGGTTAAAGATGTCGGTCGAGCCATGGAGATTCCTTATGCGGAAGTCGACCGGCTGGCGAAGCTGATTCCCACGACGCTCGGCATCGACCTGGAAACCGCTCTTTCCGAGGCGCCGCAATTAAAGTCCGCGATTAACAGTGACGAGAAGCTGAAGGATCTGATGGCCGTGGCACTGCGTTTGGAAGGTCTGGCGCGGCATGCTTCCACTCACGCGGCGGGCGTGGTTATTTCGCCGCGGCCTCTTACGGATATCGTGCCGGTTTACAAAACGAACCGGGATGAAATCACAACGCAGTACGACATGAACGACCTCGAGCGCATCGGCTTGCTAAAGATGGACTTTCTCGGCCTGACGACGCTCACGGTTTTGCAAGACACTGTGCACATGATCGAAAAGAACCGCGGCGTTAGAATCGACATTGACAATTTGACTCTGGACGACGAACAGACCTATAAGCTTTTCGCGCGCGGTGATACGACGGCCATTTTCCAGTTTGAATCGCACGGCATGCGCGACATTTTGCGGCGCTATCAACCTTCGCGCATCGAAGACCTCACCGCGCTAAACGCGCTTTACCGTCCTGGGCCGATTCAGGGCGGGATGATCGACGACTTCATCAGCCGGAAGACGGGGAAGACGAAAGTCAGCTATGAACTCCCGCAACTCAAGGGGATTCTCGAGGAGACGTATGGCGTCATCCTCTACCAGGAACAGGTCATGCAGATCGCAAATCTGCTGGCGAGCTTTTCACTCGGTGAAGCCGATATCCTGCGCCGCGCCATGGGCAAGAAGAAGAAAGAGGAGATGGCGGCACAACGGGCAAAATTCACTTCGGGATGCCTGGCGAATAAGATTCAGGACAAGAAGGCCGAGCGCATCTTTAATTTGATGGAGGAGTTTGCCGGTTACGGCTTCAACAAATCCCATTCTTGCGCGTATGCTCTACTGGCGTATCAGACGGCGTATTTGAAAACGCACTATCCCGTGGAATTCATGGCCGCGCTGCTTACTTCGGAAACCGGCAACGCGGAAAAAGCGGTGAAGTACATCAACGAAGCACGAGGCATGAGCATTTCCATCCTTCCGCCAGACGTCAATGAGAGCGATCTCTATTTCACTCCGGTGGGCGAATCCATCCGATTTGGACTCGCCGCCATCAAGAACGTTGGTGAAAATACGGCGAAAGCCATGCGCGATTCACGCTTGGGCGCAGGTGAATTCACATCGCTGTATGACCTGTGCGAGCGCATCGAGGCAAGGTTCTTAAACAAACGCGTGTTTGAAAGCCTGATCAAGTCCGGCGCACTGGATTCGCTTGGGCCGCGTGAATCCATGTTGGCGTCTGTCGACGATGCGTTGGCGGCAGTTCAACGCGCATCGCGGATCAGGGCATCTGGGCAGCACGGGCTATTCGGTGCGGCCGCGGCGCCCGCGACGATAGCATTTGAGTTGCACGAGGCTGAACCTTGGAGCGAAGCCGAGCGGCTAGCCAGTGAATACGCAATGCTCGGCTTTTATGTATCTGGACACCCGCTCGCCAAGTACGCATCGCGATTGCAGGAATTGAAATGCGTTTCGCTCGACCAGGTCGAAGGCCAGCGGAATGGCAAAGAAATCACGGTTGCAGTGCTCATTGTTGGCACGCGCCCCATGCGTTCCAAAAAAGGAGCTCGTTGGGCCATCTTTACGATCCAGGACATGACTGGAGTTCAGGAATTGCTCGCTTTTCCAGAAAGCTTTGCGCGGCTGGAGCAGACCCTCAAGGCCGGAGCGCCGCTCTTGCTCAAGGTGCGCGTGCAGGTAGAGGAGGCCGGTACGCGGCTATCCTTGCAAGAAGCGGCGCGGCTGAGCGACCTCGCCGAAAGGCCGGCATCCGGACTCCGCATTAGCATCAAACTCGAGGATTTGAACGATGCATTGCTGGATCGGCTGGAAGAGATTCTTTCCTCCTATCGAGGATCGAGCCAGTTAACGCTTGATCTTTCTGACACGAAAGGCGCAACGGCAACGGTTCAGGTGGAGCAGCGCGTGCGGACGTGCCCCGAACTGGTTGCCGCGATCCGGGAATGTATGGGTGAAGAGTCGATTGAGCGAGTGATGTGATGAAGTCCAAGGACAAAACAAAAAGCCCGGCGGCGCAGGCGAATCGCCAAAGCGAAATTGAACGTCTGGAAAAAGACGTTGAGGAATTGCGCCAGCTAGCGGGAGACGAAGACGCCGACGCGGAGCTCGAACGCATCCGCCAGCAGGTGGCGGAGCTGCGCAAGGAGTTTTACAGCCATCTCGGGCCCTGGCAGCGCGCCCAGATTGCGCGGCACACGCATCGTCCTTACCCGCTGGACTATATTGCGATGCTCTTCACCGACTTTATCGAGCTGCACGGAGACCGCGGGTACGGCGACGACAAAGCTTTGATTACCGGACTGGCGAAGTTTCATGGAAGGCCTATCGCCATCATCGGCCATCAAAAAGGACGCGACACAAAGCAGCGGCTGCTGCGGAATTTCGGACAGCCTAAGCCGGAGGGCTACCGCAAAGCGCTCCGGATCATGCAGCTGGCCGCGAAATTTGGCCGGCCTATTTTTACTTTCATTGACACTCCCGGCGCGTATCCCGGAATTGACGCCGAGGAACGAGGACAAGCGGAGGCCATTGCCCGAAACTTGCGCGAAATGGCGCGCCTTCCCGTTCCGATTATCGTAACTGTGACGGGTGAAGGCGGCTCCGGCGGGGCGCTGGCGATTGCTGTCGGAGACCGTGTCAATATTCTTGAAAACAGTTTTTATTCCGTGATTTCGCCGGAGGGCTGTGCAGCAATCATGTGGCGCGATGCCACAAAAGCGGAGACAGCCGCCGCCGCGCTAAAGATCACGGCGAAAGATTTGAAGGAGCTTGGCATCGTCGACGAGATTGTGGCCGAACCCGAAGGCGGGGCGCACGTTGATCCAGAAGGCGCCGGGCAGCTTCTCGCGGAGGTTTTGGACCGGCAGCTTGTTGCCCTGTCGCAACAGCCGACGAAGGATTTGCTCGAGGCCCGCTATGAAAAATTCCGGAAGATGGGGCAATTCTTTGATTTTGGGGGTTAAAGTCCCATGCGAGCGGGTAGTTTGAGTCCTGGAACCACCCCTTAGCACATTCGCAACTCGCCCGAGAGCAATCGTTGTCGCCTCCACGCACGGGGGCTAATCTGAATGAGCAACCATCAAAGTGATCCGGATCGGGGCAACTTCCGCGCTTTCACGGCCACCCGTCCACGGAGGACAGGACTCATTATGTCGGAACCCTTTCGCCCCTATGAAAAGCTGGTGGAGATTACCGTGATGGGCAAGAAGTTTCAGGTGCCGGAGCGCAACTCGCTTCTGCGATGTTTTCAGTTCATCAGCCCAGAAACGATTCCGTACGGCAGGTTTTGCTGGAATCAGGATTGCCAGTATTGCCGTGTTTCCTGTCAGTTGCCGGATGACGACGAGCCGCGAGAGATGTTGAGCTGTAAGTTCATCGTTATGCCGGGAATGGAAATTACCGAGTTGAGCCAAGAGCTGAAGTGGTGCCTCAGGTCCAAGCTCCCGGCCGACGCTGCGGTCTCCTCCTAGCGTTCTCGATCGCCCTACCCCAAAGAGAAGTCTCCTAGCGCAACTTTAGATAGCATCCAGTGTTTGTAGCTGAAGATACACGTATCATCGCGCGACGGCGGTTGTGCGACGCCAAAACCCAAATCACCATCCCCGGCGCACAGCCGTCGCCGTCGAATCATAGGGTGTCCCCTAAGGCCCCATGAATTGATGAGCCGGTCAAAGAAGGCGCGCCGGCCGATTTGCACTCCTCACTCCTCTGGACTACGATTCACTCTCAAGACCATGCCTACGGATCCCTTGCCTTGCGACGGCTGCGGACAACCCGCATCCCCTGAACACATTGCACGACGGCTACAACGCCTGGAATGGGCAACACGATACCGGCCCGTTCACGTCGCCGCGCTTTTACTCGGAGGAGTTTCTCCTCAGTCTGATGCAGATTTCTTGTATGCAGGAAAGTTTGAGGGTGAAGCCGGCCGATTGCTGAAGTCGATCGGAATGTCAGCGGCAGGTAAGTCCTCGGAGAGCGTGCTGAGCGAATTTCAGCGCAACGGACTTTTTCTCACACATGTGCTCGAATGCCCGCTCGATCCTGGACAGGAAGCACAATCTTCAGCCGAGTCCTTGCTTGTGCAACGTATTTCAGCCGTCCTGACGCGCATTCGGCGGTCGCTGAAGCCCAAACGAATTGTTTTGATCTCAGAATGGCTAACGCCACTGGCCGCAAGGATCTCAAGGGCGGAATTGGGATGTCCAGTGATCTTGGACAACGGAAAACCCTTCCGTTTGGCCTCTTCGGACAGTTCGGAGGCTTCTCGGGATTTGCTGGCAGCCCTTGCGGCGGCGGTCGCGGCAAAATAAAAAAGCCGGCTTTGTCCACTAGCCCCGCCGGACAGGCCTAGAACTGGACTTCGGCCAGCTTGCCAAACTTCTGGCTGTGATAGAATCGAAAACTCAGATAATGTGGAGTCGAAGCAGGGGTCGAGGCGTGAAGAAACAAGCAAAATTCGGGATCGGGATTGGCGTGATTGTGGTTTCGTTGGGCTGCCTCGCTTGGCTCGGGTACGGCGAGAGCAAGACTTATTATCATACGATCACGGAACTGCAGACTCTTCGAGGTGCAGAACTCTCCCACAGGATCCGCGTCGGCGGAACCGTGGCACCCGGCAGCATTCACCGTTTCACAGGCCGGGTAGATTTCGTGCTGGAAGGGGAAGGGAAGTCGCTCCCCGTGAGTTATGTGGGTAGCGACCCTCTGCCTGATACGTTCATCGATAAATCGCAAGCGTTGGTGGAGGGAAGGGAGACGGATGGGCGCTTTGTCGCCGAAGTAGTCCAGGCGAAGTGTGCGTCCAAGTACGAGGCGGCTCCAGGGGGAACGGTTGCCACTCCTTCCACTGCGACACGCTGAAGCTAAACGTAACAGGCCCGGCCTGGCCGGGGGATAGGCGGAGTCTCCGTGGATGTATTCGGCTCGTTCGCTCTTATCCTGGCTTTCATCTGCGCGGTGTACGCATTCGGAGGCGGGATCGCCGCGATCCTCACGCGCCATCCGCTTCTTATTAAAAGCACCCGGCAGGCCGGTATTGCCACCTGCTGCTTGATTTTTATCGCGACTTTCAGCCTCGAATATCTCTTCTTCAGCGACAATTTTTCCGCAGCCTATGTCGTTTCCCATAGCAACCGGGCGCTGGCAACGTTTTATAAAATCGCTGCACTGTGGGCCGGGCAGGAAGGCTCGCTGCTCTTCTGGAGTTTCCTCCTCTCGATTTATGTTTTCTCTGTTCTGATCGCTTATCGGAACAAGAACGGCGAGCTGATGCCGTACGTGGGAGTGATTCTCGCCGGCGTTCAGATTTTTTTCCTCACGCTCAATAATTTTGTCGCCAGCCCATTTAAAGCGCTGGCTGTGCCCGGCGCCAATGGCGCGATGGATCTCGTCGCCCGCGCCGACGGCAACGGTCTAACCCCGTTGCTGCAATATCCGGAGATGGTGATCCATCCGCCGAACCTTTATTCCGGTTATACGGGATTCACGATTCCGTTCGCGTTTGCGCTGGCCGCGCTCCTCGCGCGTTATCCCGGCGAGAAGTGGATCCATCTCACGCGCAAGTGGACGATGATCGCTTGGGGCTTTCAAACCGCGGGCATTCTCCTTGGTGCGCATTGGGCCTACGCTGTGCTCGGCTGGGGAGGCTATTGGGGATGGGACCCCGTGGAAAATGCCTCGCTGCTGCCGTGGTTGACGGGCACAGCCTTTCTTCACTCGGTGATGATGCAGGAGAAGCGCGGAATGATGAAGGTTTGGAACGTCTGGCTGGTGTTTACAACGTTCCTTTTGTGCATCATGGGCACTTTCCTGACGCGGAGCGGAGTCGTTAGCTCCGTCCACGCGTTTGCGCAGTCCAGCATTGGCAGTTGGTTTGTGGGCTTTCTTGCGATCATTTTCGCGGTCTGTCTTGTTGCGTACTTCAAGAACCGCGACTATCTAAAGAGTGAAAACCAACTGGACGCCATCGTCTCTCGCGAATCCAGTTTTCTCTTCAACAATTTAATTCTTCTGGTTTCGTGCATTGCCGTTCTCTCGGGGACGCTCTTCCCGGTTTTATCGGAGGCTCTCTCTGGTTCGAAAATTAGCGTGGGCGCGCCGTTTTTCAATAAGGTCAACATACCGATCGGCCTGCTCTTGCTTTTCCTGACCGGTGTCGGCCCGCTCCTCGCCTGGCGCAAGACTTCGGCGGAGAGCCTGAGGCGAAATTTTGCCGGGCCCCTTATTATCGGAGTCTTAGGCGGCACGGTCATTTTTGCGCTTGGGTACCGCGAAACCTACTCCCTGATCTGCTTTTCGCTGTGCTTCTTCGTCACGGCCACGATTGTCATGGAATTCTACCGGGGTGCAAAAGTCATCCGAGTGCGCTCGGGCGCTTCCTATTTGACCTCCGCCATCGAACTGACCCTGCGCAATACCCGGCGCTATGGCGGCTACATCGTCCATATGGGGATGGTGTTGATCTTTATCGGACTCGCCGGTGCAGCCTTCAACCAAAACGTCCAGAAGGAAATGCAACCTGGCTCATCCATGCAGCTGGGGAAGTACAAACTCGTTCTCCAGAGCTTCGATAGCAAGCCGGAAGCAAACTACACCGGGCTCCGCTTGAATGTAGAAGTCTTCGTCAACAATAAGCCCCTGATGATGCTCTATCCGGAGCGCCGCATCTTCGAGACCAATGGCGAAACCGGCACCATGGTGGCGATTTATTCGACGCTCCGTGAAGATTTGTACGTCGTCTATGCTGGGCAGAGTCCAGACACGAAGTTGCCCGTCATCCATGCGTACCTGAATCCACTCGTGAAGTGGATTTGGTTCGGTGGCGTCGTCGTTGTTTTTGGCACGCTCGTCGCGTTGCTTCCGAACCGGCGGGCCGTCCTGGTTTTGTCTGGCGCGAAACAGCCCGCTGCAGAGCCACTGGTCCATGGAATGACGCCATCGGTCACTTATAGAGAAGGCCATGATTGAATTGCGAAGGATGCGACGGCCGAGTTTGCTTATCCTGGCGGTGTTATTGTTCCTTGGTGGCGCGCTACCGCTTTTGTCTGCTTTTGGGGACGCGCAGCAGCTCGATCACACGCATCAGTTGGGCATGAAAGTACGCTGCATGTGCGGCGGCTGCAACGATTCCGCCGGCGGCTGCTACCACGTCGGAGGCGCGTTTTCCGGGCCTTGCGATACCGCTCTCGGCATGCTGAAAAAAATTGATGAGCGCATCGCTCAGGGAAATTCCGATGACCTCATCGTTCAATCCTTTGTGCAGGAGTATGGGCAGGCCGTGCTCACCGAGCCGCCGCACAGCGGATTTGGGCGCGTGGCTTGGTGGATACCCGCGCTTGCTTTGATCGGCGGATTTGTTCTGGTCCTGAGTGTGATTTCCCGTTGGCGGAATCGTCCGGGGCCCGAACCTGTTTTGGCCGCGGCGGGCAACACGCCTGCCGTTTCCAGTGAATTACTTGAGCGCGCGCGTGCGCAAGCCGCTCGCGATACCGAGGATTGATCTTGACCGTTGCGACCGCTGTTACTTTTTTTCTCATTACCTCCGCGGATTGGGCGGTTCTCGGCGCGTGCCTCGCCTTGGCTCTAGCCACCGGGCTCTTTATTTTTTACATTCAGCCCGATGCGTCGGATCTCGCGCCTCATCGCTCGAAGCTGGATCAATTGCTCGAGCGACGTGACACGCTTTACGACAATTTGCGTGATTTACGCTTCGAGTTCCGGTCTGGAAAATATGCCGAAAATGACTATGAAGCGATGAAAAGTTCTCTGGAAAATGAAGCAGCGATGGTCCTGACGGAGATCGATCAGATTACGGAATCGCAGGTGCGGCGTCCTCGTGGCATTAAGCCGGTGGCTTCTGACCGAGGTGCGCAGTGATGGCGCGGCTCGTTGCAAACTTTGCCTTTGGCATCTGCGCGCTCATGCCGTTCTCTTTTGTTTATGGCGCGACGGTTCACGGCACCGTGAAAAATGGCACTACAGGTAAACCCGCCGCTGACGTCGACGTGATCCTGATCCAATTGCAAGGTGGAATGCAGCCAGTCCTCAACTCCAAGACCGATGCCCAGGGACAATTCACATTCGATTACCCTGCGATCGGCACGCAACCGATGCTCGTGCGGGCGGTCTATCGTGGGATTAATTTTCATCAGCCTTTACCTCCGGGACAGAATCAACTGCAAGTCGAGGTCTTCGAGCCGTCACGAGATCCGAAAACAATCTCTGTGGGAACCCACTTCGTCATTTTCCAGCCGAACGGCGCAACTCTGGAAGTGGGCGAAGAATACGCCATCAGGAACGATTCCCAGCCTGAGGAGGCCTATTTTCGTGCTGACGGCAACTTCGAGTTTGCGATTCCGGAGGGCGCGAGCCTGAAACAAATCGCTGCGCAAGGCCCATCGGGCATGCCCGTGGTGCAGGCGCCCATCGATCGAGGCAAAAATAAGTACAGCGTGGCGTATGCTTTCCGGCCCGGCGAGAACGGAGTCCGTTTTTCGTACGAGTTGCCGTATAGCGGAAATGCGGCTACGGTGAAATTGCCGACCGTTTATCCCGGAGCGCGCCTCGTCCTTGTCGCGCCGCCCACGGTGCAGGTTACAGGCGACGGATTGCAACCCAATGGGCAAGAGCAGGGCATGAACCTCTACAGCCGGGATGGCCTTGCCGCTAATTCAACGCTAACCGTGAGCGTTTCCGGTACCGCGCCTCCGCCCAGCGGCAATGAGTCTGCGGACGCAGATGCGGGGCCACAGAACCGCGAGGCCCAGCAGGGAAGCGGTCCGTCCTCGGGGGTGACCATTCAAGCCGTTCCAGGCCGGCTGGATGTCTTGAAATGGCCCATCGTGGGTGGGTTCCTGTGCATGTTCGCTCTGCTGGCGGTTCTACTGGCGCGCAGACCGGTGGTAGCTGTTGCTGGAGGTGCTTCAGAGAGTATTGCAACTCCGCCTGCGAAAGCTTCGAAGAAGCCGCCATCCTCTTCGCTTGCGTCCGCGGCTACTTCCAGCGCGAATCTCGCGGAAGTCGATGCAGCCGTCGGCACCAGCCTCGACGCACTGAAAGACACGCTCTTCCGCCTGGAGCTGCGCCGCCAGGCAGGTACAATTTCGGAAGCAGAGTACACACTGGAACGCGCCCGCGCGGAAAAAGTCTTGCGCGATCTTGTGCGAGGCTGAGGGGTGACACCGCGCGGCGATCTGATCCCACGCGAGGTTTCACAGTGATGCCGCCGGTTTCGTCTCCGGTTGGCCTTCGTTTTGAAAATATCGATAAGCGATATGGCGGGCTACTCGCATTGCGAGGTGTGTCGCTCACCATCGCTCCCGGAGAATGCGTGGTTTTTGCTGGCCGCAATGGCTCCGGCAAAACTACCCTATTGCGCATCGCCGCGAGATTGGTGCGGCCATCCAGAGGCACGCTGAGCTTTTCCGGCGATTCAACTGGTGGGAATGAGAATACCGTTCGCCCTGGCTTTGTCGCCCACGCCACTATGGTTTACGACGAGCTTACTGCCGAAGAAAATCTTCTCCTTTTTGCTCGCCTGCAATGCGTGGCCCAGCCTGAGAATCGTGTTGAGTCTCTTCTGCAGGAAGTTGGCCTGGAAGGTCGACGCGCTTCACTGGTGCGAACCTTCTCGCGTGGAATGCGCCAGCGCATGGCCATCGCTCGCGCGTTGCTCCATGAGCCGTCTGTTCTTCTGCTCGACGAGCCCGCCACCGGCCTCGACCCGCAAGGAGTCACCTGGCTGGCCGGGACCATTCGCCTGCTTCGCGATTCGGGACGAACGATTCTCATGAGTCTCCACGGCGAATCGGAGATCTCCTCGCTCGGCACGCGGGCCGTTCGACTTGACGCTGGCTCGGTTGTTGCAGACACGCGCACTGGCGCGACGTTCCGTTCCATTCTCACATTCGCCGACGCTTGAATGAGTCTGCTTCCCAACACGGCTGTTTTATTCGGCAAGGAGTTGCGCACGGAGTTCCGTTCGCGCGAGCTTCTTACGACCACTGTGGTCTTCATCTTGATTGTGCTTTTTATGTTCAGCATTTCTTTTCGGCCTACGTCGGACGAGTCGCGACAAATTGGCCCCGGGCTTCTTTGGCTGGCTTTTCTTTTTGCCGCCTCCCTCATGCTGCAACACAGTTTTTTGAGCGAGCAGCACAATGATACGTTGAGCGCCTTGCGGCTCTCGGTGAGCGATCCCTTTGCCATTTTCTTTGCGAAGCTAGCAGCGAATACCTTGTTCTTGCTGCTAACCGAACTCCTTCTGCTCCCGATTTTTGCCACGATGTACAACGTCCCGATCGTGCCTGTGTTTCACTGGCTGCTATTGGTGTTTTTTCTGGGCAGTCTGGGCACGGCTATTGTGGGCACCGCGTTTTCCGCCATCTCCGCGCAGGCCCGCATGCGCGAACTGCTCCTGCCGTTGCTTATGCTTCCGCTTTTGACTCCCATTCTCATCGTCAGCACGGAAGTCACAAAAGGACTCTTTGACCGGGCACCTTACTTGCAGTGGGAAGGAGTGGGCTTCCTTGCCGTTTTCGACCTGGTTTTTTTGACGGCGCTATGGCTTTTCGGCGAATATCTTCTGGAGGAATAAGCCTCATGGTGAAAAATCTTCTCGCTGCTGCAGCGGTGTTTCTGCTCCTCGGGGCAGCCGCGTATGCGTCGTTCTTTATTGCGCCGACGGACGTGAAACAGGGTCTCATTTATCGCATCCTGTTCCTCCACGTGCCGAGCGCTTGGACGGGCCTTACGGCGTTCTTTATATCCTTCGTTGCAAACTTGCTCTACGTTTGGCGCCGTCAGCCGCGATGGGACTGGTTAGGTATTTCGGCAGCTGAAGTTGGTCTGGCGTTTACGACCGTGGTGCTCGTCACAGGCCCGATTTGGGCGCATCCCGTATGGGGCATCTGGTGGACTTGGTCTCCGCGCCTTACATCCACCTTCGTTTTGTGGCTACTTTATGTCTCTTATGTGCTCTTGCGCACGCTCTTGGAAGAGCCCGATCGGCGCGCGCTTCTCAGTGCTCTCTTCGGAATATTCGCGTTTATTGATGTGCCGTTAGTCTTCGGATCGATTCGCTGGTGGCGGGACCAGCACCCGCAGCCTGTTGTGATGGGCGAACCGGGTTCGGGCCTCGACCCGATCATGTACAAGGTTCTTTTCTTTTCGTGGTTTGCCATGATGGCTTTGATGACGCTCCTGATTCGCCAGCGTTACCGCTTGGAGGCCATGAGAAGCGATCTCGAGACGATGCAGCATGAACTGGAGGCCGCATGAAGAATCTAGACAGTGTGTTCGCCGCTTACATGGCTGCTTGGGCCATTTTTTTCGTTTACTACATCACGGTTGCACGCCGAGCCTCGGCACTTCGTGGAGACATCGAGCGCCTAAAGAATTCTGCGAGTAGAGGGAAATAGTTGGCAGGGAAGAAAAAAGTCGGCATTGTGATGTTCCAGCTTGGCGGGCCGGACTCGCTCGACGCCGTCGAGCCATTTCTTCTCAACTTGTTCCTTGACCCGGACATCATTCCCATGGGGCCACTTGGTTTCCTGCGGCGCCCGTTGGCGAAGCTCATTTCTTCGCGGCGCTCCGTTCCGGTGCGGGGCAAGTACGCCGAGATCGGCGGTCGCTCGCCGATTGGCACATTGACCGAGCGGCAGCGCGGCGCGCTCGTCGAAGCCCTAGCCAACGAAATTGATCCCGTTGCCGTCATCGCCATGCGCTACTGGCATCCGCTGACCGCAGAAGCGGTCGAGGCACTGCGCAAAGCCGGGCCTTTGGATGAAATCGTTCTACTGCCGCTCTACCCGCAGTTCTCTTATGCCACAACGCTGAGCAGCCTCAAGGAGTGGCGCCGCATCTATGGACAACCGGACGGCGGCCCTCCAGAGCGCACGATTGGCCAGTTCTACGACCATCCGCTCTACATTCAAGCGCTTGCTCAACGCATCGGCTCCGTTTTACGGCAATTCGCGGATAGCTCTCGCATCCATCTGGTTTTCAGTGCGCACGGGTTGCCGATGAGCTTGGTCGAAAAGGGTGATCCCTATCCAAATCAGATTGAAGCCACCGTCCGCCTGGTTTGCGAGGAGGGAAGAAGGCAATTTCCTGGGTGGCCGCAAACGCATTTGTTGTGCTACCAGAGCCGGGTCGGACCAGCAAAATGGCTCCAACCTCCTCTAACGGGCACGATTGAGCGGCTTGGGACCGATGGCGTCAAGGAAATGCTTGTCGTGCCGATTTCCTTTGTGACGGAGCACATCGAAACGCTACATGAAATCAACATTGAGGCGCGCGAAGATGCCACGAAATTTGGCATCGAAGTCTTCCGGATGATGCCTGCCGTCGGTGATTCGCCTCTTTTCATCGCCGCGTTGAAGGATCTGGTTCTTAGGGCTGTTGGTCTCGCGGGAGACCCTCAACCTTTGCAGGTTTCATCGACAGCTTCCTGACCGGATCGCTCGCGGCAGTGTTGCCGGCCCCGGATCGAGTGATTTGCAATGGCGGGCGTGGGCTGAACTCACCAGAGAGCATGAAATTCATCAGTGCGCTATAATCCCGCCTCGGGGCCACAGGTATGAAAGCTTCCTATCACCCGGGCGTACATCGATTCGCGGTCTTCACGGTCTGTTGGACGGTGCTGCTCTTGGTTGCCGGAGCGCTGGTTACCTCTAACGATGCTGCGCTTTCCGTGCCGGATTGGCCAAAATCGTTTGGCACCTGGACTCCGCCCATGGTCGGCGGCGTGTTTTACGAGCACTCGCACCGCGTCATAGCGGGTGCGTTGGGCGTTCTGACGCTGATTCTTGCCATCTTGATTTGGATCAAAGAGGAGCGCCGCTGGCTGCGCTGGTTCGCCGTAATCGCAGTAGGCGGGATCATCGCGCAGGCCATTCTCGGCGGCCAAGTTGTGATCCAGTTGCTGCATTACTGGCTTCCGGTGATGCACGCGTGTTTCGCGCAAATCATGTTTGGAGCGATTTTGAGCATTGCTGTTTTCACCAGCAAATGGTGGATTTCGGACCGTCCTCAACTTGAGGATCGTGGCACGCCTTCGATACATTCGCTGGCGTTGCTGAACGCTGCCGTGATTTTTCTGCAGGTGTTTCTGGGGGCTGGTTTCCGCCATAAAGAAATTCCCATATGGCCGCATGCCGCCGGCTCGCTGGCTGTGCTTACAACTGTTGTTTGGACCGCCGTGGTGCTCCGCAAGCGCTTTGAAAACTCGCGTGAACTCACCAAAATGCGGATTCTGCTTCACTCGTTCTTTGGCTTACAGTTTCTACTAGGCATCGGCGCCTACTGGTCGCGTATTTCGACAGCAGATGCTCCGCAGCCCATGCGCGTAATGATCGTGCTGACGGTGACGCATACCGTTGTCGGCGCGCTGTTGTTTGCTGTGTCCATCCTGACGATTCTTTTGTGCTATCGACTGGTTCCGCGGGCTGGTGAGGTTGCAGTCTCGTCGCAGGGCCGGGTGACGGTCTGATGAGCACGGTACGCACAACGGAAATCACGCTGGCCTCGCGTGCTAGCGCCTATGTCGCGCTCACCAAGCCGGACGTCTCCTTTCTCGTTTTGATGACCACCGCCGCGGGATATTACATGGGCGCACGCGGCGCGGTGGATTGGCTGCATTTGGTCCAGACCGTGTTTGCAACGCTTCTGATTGCCGGAGGCACGGCTACTTTGAACCATTACATCGAACGCGACTCGGATCGTTATATGCGGCGCACGGCGTCGCGGCCGCTGCCTAGCGGTCAATTGCAGCCACGGGAAGCGTTATGGTTTGGCCTGGTTCTTTCCGTTGCGGGCGCGGCCGATTTGTACTTCACGGCGGGATTTCTTGCTTCCGCGCTCGGCGTTCTCACCTCTCTCAGCTATCTGCTTGCCTACACTCCGCTGAAGAAACGCACCGTTTGGGCGACGGCTATCGGCGCGTTTCCCGGAGCGATTCCTCCCATGATCGGATGGGTCGCCGCCACCGGGACACTAGACCGCGGCGCCTGGTTGCTCTTCGCCATTCTGTTTCTATGGCAATTCCCGCATTTTTACGCCATCGCCTGGATGTACCGGGAAGATTACGCTCGCGCAGGCATACTGATGCTGCCCGTAGTGGACCGCGAGGGCACGCGTACGTTTCGTCAGATTATCCTTACCTCCATTGCGCTCGTCGGAGTCAGCCTGTTGCCCGCGGTGATGGGACTAGCCGGCGTGCGTTATTTCTTCGGCGCGCTTGTAGTTAGCACCGCGCTCGTCCAAGTTTGCCTGTGGGCCGCTAGCTCGAGGACTAATGTACGCGCCAAATGGCTCATGCATGCCACCGTACTCCATATTCCCCTGCTTCTCGGTTTGATGATCTACGACAAAATTCCGCGCTGAGAAGCTTCTGGCGGGAAGGACATTCGCGAACTCATGTTTTCACAGGCCGCGCTCAACGCCTCTCTAAACGGCACCAGCGCCATTCTGCTCGCCTGCGGGTATGCAGCCATCCGAAACGGCAAAATGAAAGTTCACAAGGCTTTCATGATTGCCGCATTTGCGGTCTCCACTGTGTTTCTGATTTCGTACGTGGTCTACCACATTCGGGTCGGCCACGTCGTTTTTCAGGGGCAAGGATGGATTCGCCCGGTTTACTTCGCACTGCTGCTCTCGCATACAGTGCTGGCCATCGTCATCGTGCCGTTGATTTTGATCACGCTGCGCCGTGCGTGGCTCGAAAAATTTGACAAGCACCGCATCATTGCGCGCTGGACGCTCCCGTTGTGGTTCTATGTGTCGGTCACAGGGGTGATCGTCTACCTTCTTCTGTACCAAGTCTATGCTTCGCACGCGGGCTAGTGGGAACGCCGTGCCAGCGAACGGCCAAATCACTCGCCAGCAAACGAATGCCTGCCAAACACCTAGATTTAACCAACGCCTAGCTCTTCAGTTTTGCGGGGGGATGTTCGAGGGCTTTCCTGGTTTGATGAGCGACCCGGTTTGCGAAGAGCGCACGGCCTGCCGCGTCCCCGCCTTGGGAAAGACCACATGCCAAAAATCATTCTTGGGAGAAGAGAAGCCCACCCCAATGAATCTCCGGTCCTGCTTCTCTCGGACGGACGTCACGAAGCACTCAACAGACTCCGACGTCATTTCATTGAAAACCCGGACCGTTTGGCCGGGCAACAGGGGAACGTCCATAACGATCAGCGCCCCGTGAGCGCTTACAAACTGCGTAAAGGCCTTTAAATCAATGACTTCGCCTTCGGGCATCTGACATTGGATTTTTAGCGGAATCTGAAGCGTCATCCGAACCGTGCGGCGCCTCTCAGGGTATCTTGACCGGTGCATTTTTCCGCCTTGGAAGGGGACGCAACCCAGAGAGAATGGCACGGTTGAGCAAGAATAACAAGAGGTTACACCCACAAGAACCGTTCGCAAGCCAGGAACGCGTCAGCAGGGGATTAGCTTGGACGAAGCGATGCGATGACTGCCTCGGTAAATTCTTCCGTGCCCGCCTTGCCGCCCACGTCCTGAGTGATGTGCTTACCCTCGCGGTGCACTCGTTCGAGGGCGCTTTCGATGCGCCGAGCGGCCGACCTTTCGCCGAGGTGGTCCAGCATCATGATGCTGCTCAGAAGAAGGGCCGTTGGATTCGCCAACCCTTTTCCGGCGATGTCGGGCGCGGTTCCATGTACGGCCTCGAACATGGCGGCTTCATTGCCAACGTTGGCGCTGCCTACCACGCCGAGACCGCCGACTAGGCCGGCAGCGAGGTCGCTCATCACGTCGCCATATAGATTCGGCAGCAACAACATGTCAAATTGCTGGGGATTCAGCACCATTTGCATGCAGGCGTTGTCGACGATCATCTCTTTGTACTCGATGTCAGGATATTGGGGCGCGACGTTGCGGATAGACTTCAGAAACAGCCCATCCGAAAGTTTCATGATATTGGCTTTATGGATGGCGTGAATTTTTTTTCGGCCCTCACGTGCGGCGTATTTGAAGGCGAAGTGCGCGATTTGCGTGGAAGCTTTTTCGGTGATGATTTTCAAGCTCTCCACCACGCCAGGGATCACTTCATGCTCCAGTCCGGAATAAAGATCCTCTGTATTTTCACGGATTAGAACGACATCCACGTTCTCAAACCGGGATTTCACGCCTGGAAGATTCTTGACCGGTCGGACGTTCGCGTAGAGATCGAGCGTTTTCCTTAAGGCGACGTTGATACTGGGCGCTCCGCCCGCTACCGCGGTACCCATTGGACCTTTCAGCGCAACGCGGTTGCGCCGGACGGATTCAACGGCGCCTTCCGTTACGAATTGTCCCGTCGCCGATGCTTTTTCAGAGCGCGCTTCCACCTCTTCCCAATCGATTTGCACACCTGCGGCTTCCAGGATGCGCCGCACAGCCGCCGCGACTTCGGGACCAATCCCTTCTCCAGGGATCAACGTAACTTTGTGTCTCATGACGCATCTTATTGTATGCGAAGCACCTAGTGTTGTCGAAACTCGCCCGCGAGGGGAGTTTCCTAGCAGGAAAACTGGAGCGCGCCCCGGCGTGCAGTTGTGGAAAAGGTTTGCTATACTTCGGTTGTGAGTTGCGTCGTGGGCTTACCTGCGATGCGGAGGCCAAAGGAACTTATGATTAGTCTGACTCCCACTGCCAGCACCAAGGTCAAGGAAATCATGGGCATGCAGAATCCTGTCCCCGTGGCGTTGCGCGTTGCCGTGGTCGGCGGAGGCTGCTCCGGTTTCCAATACCACATGGCTTTTGAAAACCAGACCAATGAGACCGATGAAGTGGTGGATTTTAATGGGCTCAAGGTCGCGGTGGACCAGATGAGTTCGATGTATTTGGATGGCGTCGAAATCGATTACATCGAGACCATCGAAGGCGCCGGCTTCAAGTTCAACAACCCGAACGTTAAGAGCACCTGCGGGTGCGGCAGCTCCTTTAGCGTCTAACCATTCCGTTCAGTCATTCCGCGGGCGATAGCGGATCCAGTCGGTTGCAGCGACTTCTGATAGAGTTCCAGGCTCTTGAACTTACGGTTCAAGAGCCTTTTTTATGCCCGCTAACGCTGCCGAATGGGACGCCCGACATCGCGATTCCGCGCAAAACCCGCCAGCGGAACCCGCCAGCATCGTTTCGGAATGGCTGCCGTTGCTTCCCAGCGGTCCGGCGCTGGATCTCGCCTGCGGGACGGGCCGGCACACGCTGTTGCTTGCGGCGCGCGGGCAATTTGTAAATGCTGTCGATTGGTCGGGAGCAGCGCTCGACATACTCGAAAGTCGTGCACGAAAGGCAAAACTAGTGGTGAGCCGGGAGGACGCCTCGGTCCTAATGGTTGCACGGTCGGATGGCATTCATCTGATCCAGGCCAATCTTGAGGGCATGAGGCTTCCTGCGGCTGCGTTTTCCCTGATCCTTTGCCTTCAGTATTTGCAGCGTTCGCTTTTTTCCCAAATGGGGCGTTCGCTGCGGCCTGGCGGCTTGCTGCTCTTTGAAACGTTCACGCGCGAGCAGCTCAACTACCAGGGTGGTCCGCGCAATCCTGAGTATTTGCTGGAACCTGGAGAGCTGCGCACCGCTTTTCCAGAATTGCGCATACTGTTTTATCGTGAGCTGAACGCC
Organism: Candidatus Acidiferrum sp.; assembly: GCA_035272765.1. GTDB lineage: Bacteria > Acidobacteriota > Terriglobia > Acidiferrales > UBA7541 > Acidiferrum. Next base: position 3,615 of record DATEQG010000005.1, on the reverse strand, counting down.
GGGCAGGGAATCGCGAGCCTAGTCGCCCAGAAACCACGGAGAGAAGAGTAGCGCCCACTGGCGATAAACCGGACACAACCCATCGCGCCGGTGTTTGCAATCTCGCGTTCTCATCCGTATTCTAAAGCGTCGGCATGAAGATAGCGCTTGCGCAGTTCAATCCCACGGTAGGCGATTTCGCAGGAAATTCGGCCCGTATCCTGTGCTTGGCGGAGAAAGCCAGGCAGCGAGGGGCCGACCTTGCCGTTTTTTCGGAACTTTGCCTCTGCGGCTACCTTCCACAGGACCTCCTCGAGCGGCCTTCCTTTATCGATCGTAACCATAAGGAATTGAAGGAACTAGCCGCCAAGCTTCCGCTTCCGTGCATCGTGGGATATGCCGGGCGCGTGAAAAATGGTACGGGAAAGTCCATTGCTAATAAGGCAGCACTGATTTGCAGCGGACGCGTGGTGTTCGAGCAGAGCAAAATGCTGCTGCCGACTTACGATGTGTTCGACGAATCTCGGTATTTTCAACCGGCTGGCAAACAATTCGCGTACGGATTTGGCAAAGAGCAACTAGGTATCACGATTTGCGAGGACGTCTGGAACGACAAAAACTTCTGGGCCGAGTGCCGGTATGACCGCGATCCAGTTACGGAGCTCATCGGGCAGGGAATTACCGTGCTTCTAAATATTTCGGCCTCGCCCTACACCATCGACAAACGCGCGCTGCGTCTGGAGATGCTCCAATCGATCGCCATAAACCAGCACCGCCCCATCGTCTACGTCAACCAAGTGGGTGGAGACGACAGCTTGATTTTCGATGGCGCCAGCATGGCCTTGACGGCGGAGGGAAAAGTTGCCGCACAAGCTCTGGCATTTGAGGAAGATCTGGTCCTCTTCGATACCGTCACCGGAGAGGGCGAGATTCACAAACAGCCGCACGAAGAAATCGCCTATGCCTACCGGGCGCTGATTACCGGGACGCAAGATTACGTCCGCAAATGTGGCTTCAAGAAAGTGCTGGTTGGCCTAAGCGGGGGAATCGATTCCGCCGTGGTGGCGAGCATCGCGGTGGACGCTCTTGGCGCCTCCAATGTCCTGGGCGTTTCCATGCCAGGACCTTACTCTTCGGAGGGCAGCAAATCCGACGCGAAAGCCCTGGCTCATAATCTGGGCATCGAGTTGATCACTCTGCCGATCGGCGATGTATTCGACGCCTATCAGAAGGCGCTAGCACCTGCCTTCGCTTCAAGATCGGTCGACGTCACGGAAGAAAACATTCAAGCGCGTATACGCGGCAATTACCTGATGGCAATTTCCAACAAATTCGGATCCATGGTTTTGAGCACCGGCAACAAATCCGAACTGGCAGTAGGTTACTGCACGTTGTATGGCGACATGGCTGGAGGGCTCGCGGTGATTTCCGATGTGCCAAAGCTTATGGTCTACGAGCTGGCCCAATGGATCAATCGCGAAAGGGAATTAATTCCCCGCTCGTCCATCGACAAGGTCCCTTCCGCGGAGTTGCGCCCCAACCAGAAAGACGAAGACAGCCTTCCGCCGTATGACGTCCTAGACCGCATCCTGAAGGCCTACATCGAGGACCTACACAGCCCGCAGGAAATCGCGGATCACTACGGGTTCGACCTGCAACTCGTGCGCGACATTGCCCTGCTTGTCGACCGCACCGAATACAAACGCAAGCAGGCGGCTCCTGGGCTTAAGATTACGTCGAGAGCTTTTGGATTTGGCAGGCCGTTCCCAATTGCCCAGCGGTTTATCCCCTAAAGAATTGAGGTCCAGAGTGAAGACAACAGTGACTCTTGCAGCGATCCTTGCCCTGAGCTTTGTTGTTCCGGCTGCCCACGCAGGTCAGTCGAAACCACCCGCCGCGGCCAGCGCGCAACAGCCAATCCAGAAGACGGTCGAGGCTTACTTGCGGAATCTCTACGCATTCGGGGCTGACACGACGGTCAAAATCGGCGCTCCAAAAGATATCGGAATTGACGGGCTACTGGAATTAGATGTAGAGGTCAAGATTGGGGAGAATGAGCAAACAGGGAAAGTGTATGTGACAAAAGATGGAAAATTTATGTTCCGGGGAGAGATATCGGACCTCTCGAAAGATCCCATGGTGGTAACCCGCTCGCAGATAGACACGAAGGACAGCCCTTCGCTCGGTCCCGCCAATGCTCCCGTCACTCTGGTGGAGTTTTCGGACTTCGAATGCCCTGTCTGCCGGGCCTTGCACGACGCACTGCGAGGGTTGCTTCCCAACTACCCTCAATTGCGCGTGATCTTCAAGGACTTCCCATTGGAACAGATCCACCCCTGGGCGCGAACGGCTGCTCTTGCCGGTCGCTGCGCGTACCAGCAGGACCCCAAAGCCTTCTGGAAAATGTATGACTTCATCTATGACGGCCAGGAGCTCATCTCAGCGGAAAACGCCTGGGGCAAGATGACCGACTTTGCTGCGCAGTCCGGGCTGAACGCTGATGCGTTCAAGTCCTGCATGGCCAGCCCGGAAGCTGGAGCCGCGGTCGATGCTAGCCGCGCCAACGGTATCCTCCTCGAAGTCGGTAGCACGCCGACGATGTTTGTAAACGGCCGGCGCATCGTCGGCGCAGATCCTCACACACTCGAGCAGTACATCAAGTACGAACTGAACCAGCGCAGTGGGCAAAAGCCAGGCAGCAATAATTAAGTGGAGGCAGCGGGGAGGGAGAGGCGAGCCTGGAGGGATGGTTCCAAGGGGATCAGGCTGATTTCTTAGTTAACATAATATTACTTATCAGACGCCGTGTCAAGAGAAATCTTTGCTTATTTTAGAGTTTTCCACTGCTTTGGGGCTATGCCTCACGCTCATGTACGGGGTCCTCTTGAGTAGGCGGTCGGCTGGCGCGGGGGGTGCGCCAGCCGGCTCGGCGCGCAACAGAGACTTCACGCTGCATAGACGTATCGCAACTCTATCAGCGCATCGGCTCGATTCTGACGATCGGAGACGTCAGGGTGCTACATATCGTGCTGCTTTTGCTCCGGGATTCCGCCTGCACGCGAGGAGTCCTGGCGCAAAGATCAGTGCGCGCCGATCTTTGCCAGGAGCCGCGCGAAGCGAGGATCGGAACGAAGTGGATCGGCCATGGGTTCGGAACCGAGATAAACGAGGCGGTCGTTGCGCTCCGTATAGGCACGATCCAGCCAGTCGAGAGCCGTGCTATTTTCACCTAGGCCGGTGTAAATAGCCGCAAAGTAAAGTGAGGAAACGTAGCGCCTCTGTGCGAGGTGCTGGAGATCGGCGAGCGCTCTGTGCGCGCCTGCGGCGTCTCCAGAGAGAGCAAGCGCATGACCGTACAAAGAGATCATGACGGGATGGTCGTGGGAGAGTGTTCGCCCCTTTGAGAATTGCTCCAAAGCTTCCTTGTACATTTTCTTTTCGCGAAGAGCGGAGCCAAGCCAAAGGTTGGCGAGCCAATAGTTTGGATATTGCTCGGCGGCGCGGCTCGCCGTGGTGATAGCCGCGTCGTAGTTGCGCGCGTGGTAATAAATCTCCGCGCGGTTGGTATTGAACAGAGGAGAGACAGGCTCGATCTCGAGCAGGCGAGAGTTTTCCTCGAGCGCCTGCGGCAGGCGG
>DATEQG010000004.1:0-151718 GCA_035272765.1 Candidatus Acidiferrum sp. | reverse complement strand
GTCTCGAGATAAGCAGTCACGGCGTCCAAATCCTGCTGGTTCAAATTCATCGCGGGCATTAGCGAGCCCGGTTTGATGGCTTCGGGATTGTGAATCCACAAACGAAGATTTTCGGAAGTGTTTGTTGCTGCGCCTGAAGCGATGGTGTCGCGGCTCATTAAATGAGTCAGATCAGGACCAAAGCGTCCGTCCGCCACTGTTCCAGAAACGGCGTGGCAATTGATGCAAGCCGTGGTTTCAAAAACCCGCCGGCCTTCTTTGGCGCTTTCACTCACCTGTGCCGGTTTCGATTGTTCCTGAACCCATTTTTGAAACTGATCTGGTGAATCAGCGTAAACCCGGAGGAGCATCTTGGCGTGTTGGGTGCCGCAATACTGGGCACATTGGCCGATAAAAATGCCCGGTTGATGTGGATCAATCCACATGTGGTTTTCACGGTTTGGAATCAAGTCGGTCTTTCCGGCCAGACGCGGGACCCAAAAGCTGTGGTCTGTATCGGCGGAAAGTAAAGTGATGAAGGTGGGCGTCGGATGGGACGTGTCGCTTACCGGCACGTGGAGTTCGTTTGCGGTGACCACGCCGAGAGCGGGATAACGAAATTCCCACCAAAATTGATGACCGATCGCAACGACCTCGATGGCCTCCGCCGGGGGTTTGGCCTGCTGGATGCCATGAATTACACGAGCGGTCGCAAGAAACAGTACCAACACAATAAGAACGGGAATCACCGTCCAAGCAAGTTCTATCTGATTGCTGCCGTAGATTGGTGGAGGTTCACGGCCGTCATCGTTGGCTCGCCTGCGGAATTTTATAACGGAGTATGTGAGTAGGGAGAAGACGATTACAAAAATCACCGCGCAAATGGCGAGAACGAAGAGCGAGAGATGGAAAATCGCGTGGGCTGGGCTCGACTGCGGTTTGAACATGTTGGGCATTTGTGAAGGGTCTTCGGCATTGCCAAAGACAGGCAACGCAGCTAGCAAACAACCAGCCATGGTGCTAAGAGCCCACGGGAGCCCTCTCTTACGATGTGGCTCTGGCGAATTCTGATGAATTTCTCGGACCATCGTCTGCCCTTTAGCTACACCCGCGCCGATCCTTGATTCTTATGCTGACCCCGCTGTTTGGCGTTGCATTTTTTCATCGTCACGCAGGGCCGCGGCCTGTGCCCCGGTAAGAGTTTCTTTTCCCAGCTTCTGCAATTGCCAGTTGGTGATCTTTTCCGCTTGAACATACCCTTGTACGTGGTGATCGTTCTTGCCGACAACAACAGGGAGACAGCTCAACCCGTGTTCGAGCATTGTCGTAGCGGCAAGCAGAGACGAATCGTCCGACGAAATCGTCACCGGATCGGCGGAGAGCAACTCGCGCACCGGCACTTTCGAGGCATCCCGACGGCAGTCCACTGGAGTCGAGACAATCAATAAAAGAGCGTTGGCGATATCAGTAGCGCTCAAGACGCTGAATAAGCGCTGTTGTTCATCGAGGATGAATAAGAAACCTAGGTCGCTTGCATTTAACATGGCAAGCGCCTGGTCGAGAGTATTGTCTGGCTTGAGAGTGCGAGACGGAAGAGGCTCGAGAAACGAAGAGAGCGGTTCCTTGCTCAATGCTTCCTTTAAAGCAGGAAAGTGCTGCCACAGAGCTTGAGACCGCCGCCTCACGAGTTCCGCAAGGATGCCCCGCGATGGTGCCATAGTGCCAGCCAGTCCCGAGAATACGTTGCGACTCATGGCCTTGACGCGCACAACAGAACGCGCCCGAGCGCTCACTTGGTATGAAGGATCTTGGAGCAGAGCGGCTTCGCCTAAGAAATCTCCCGGGCCCAGGAAGGCAAAAGCTGCACTGGCTTGGTTGCCTTCGATGCTCCGCAGGACTTCGACTTCGCCTTCTTCGATGGCATAGAAGAATGTTGCCGGATCTCCTTGACGGTAGATGAAATCGCCCGGACGGTAGTAGGCACCCGAAAGTTGCAGTGGTTGTCCCGTTCGGAAAGTTCCTAGATCGCGAGGAAAGACGAGATCCCAGCCCCAGTCCAGGCCCACTTTAATTCGGCGCGACCAGGAGGGTAATTTGAGAAGGTAAACTCCCCTCCATAGAAACCACGCCAAGAATCCCGAAATACGAAGCCCGAACATCTCCGCCACAGCCCGGCGCCCACCGATAGAGCAGAGCTGACCGAGCTGTTTGAAATAGAACGGGCGCGTTGGCTCGCCTCGAAGAACTCGTACAATATTGGCTGCCGCTTGGCGACCCTGCCTTTCGGCAAACTGGGCCGTGGGGGGACATGGCTCATTGTTAAAAGCGTTGGGGATGTAAGCACAATCGCCCACCGCCCAAACGTTTTGCAGGCCATTGACGCGCATGTCCGCGTCCGTGACAATTCGACCGCGCTCCTTTCGAACATCCAATCGTTCGACGATGCGTTCCGGCGTCGTGCCGATCGTACACACAACCGTGGCGGCGCCAATCAGACTGCCATCGGGAAGTCCGACACCTTCAGGGGTGGCAGCCGCGGCCCTCGTGTTCAACAGAACCTCAACACCAACCTTTCTCATTTTCGTCAACGCGAATTCACGGAGGGAGGGACTAACTTCCGGAAGAATCTGGTTTCCGCTATGGACCAGAGTGACCTTGATTTCGTCTTCGTGGAAATTTCGGTAGAAGCGCGAGCTTTCTCTAATCAGGTCATTGATTTCACCGGCTAATTCGACGCCACTGAACCCACCTCCGATGATAACGAACGACAAATAAAACTTACGCCGCTCAGAACTACCGGACGCTTCCGCCTTCTCCAGCTGTTGAATCATATGGAGGCGCAGGCGCACCGCATCGCTCATCGTCTTGAATGGGAATGCATGGTCACTCATTCCGGGAATCACACCCAGATTGCTGTCGGCGCCACAAGCAAGCACTAGATGATCATAGTTTGTGCGCTCAGCTTGTCCCTGATCGCTCTGGTATTCAATTTGACCTGCCGAAGTATCCACGAGCTGTATACTCTCGGTTCTGCACTCGACACCGGCTAACATTTGCCGAAGTGTTGCCGCAGCGGAGTCCGGGTGAATAGAGGCTCCAGCAACATCAGCCAGGAGCGGGTGAAATACCATGTGGTTCTCTTTGCTGAAAAGTATAATATGACAATCGTTTGGCGAGAGTTTACTTCTCAGAGTCTTTGCGCATTTGGCCGCGGCAAAACCGCCGCCAATAATTACAATCGTTGTGTGATTCATCGGCATCCCTACAATCGTTCGTTAAGAGCTAACCGTGGTTTGTATTCGCGCCATGCATGATCTACGGTTTAGCTCTTCGCTGGAAAATCGTTGCTGAAGACGGCCTTCGCCAAGCTGAAGTGAGTCGTAGCATAGTTGACTCAGGAAACGGCTGCACGTTTCCGCAAAGGCATTACGTCAGGGACTGTGGGCTCGGCAGTGTCCATCTGAAGCGAATCATTTAATTCTTTCTCCGCAGTAAGCCAGTCACTGAGCTGGTTGCCATCCTCGCCGCATCTTTGTAAATAGATTTCGTACGCTCGCAGTTCGATCTCTTTTTGAGTGGCTGTTTTTTTATCGGTGCGGGACATGGTGGCTCCTTCTGATCTTCGTTTTCATCACATTGATTCCGCGGCTCCAGGTCCCAAGACGAGTCGAGCCTCGCCGATATGCGCGGTCATTCTCCGACGGGTTTACATTTAGTTAGCCGTCATGGCACCAAATCCCTAAGCGATAATGGCTCTAACTATCGCCGTATGGTCACAACTTCTAACCCAGGCAAGAAAGGTGGGGAACTGTCAAAACTGACAGTCCACGACTTAGGTTGCCCACGAATGAAACTGTTGGTATGGCGCATTACGCGCCTGATGTTGGGTCTACCCTAAGGCGTGCCCACATGACGACAACAGACCGGGGCCCTGCGCGATACATGTTGCCCGAAACAGACGGCGCGTTCTGCCATTCGATGATGTCGTGAGGCGATTCCAGCGAAGTATCGATCCAGCGGTGCCAAGGATCAGTTTCTGCGATACCAACTTGCGGGAGTTCGAAATCGAGTGACTCCCAGTAAGCATTGAAGATCATATACCAAGCGATTCCTTCTTTCTTCAACTCCGCGCTGAACGCTACACTGTGCGAATGGTCGCTCCAGTCCGGCTGGGCGAGTTTCACTCCGTGCCAAGCTTTATTGGCTTGCCCGATCAATTGTGACAAGGTCAAGCGCTGGCTCTCAGGCTCATTGTCCCTCAACAATCGTCTGGCGATGAGCAGTCGCACGAAGCGAAGCACGTCCGCGTGCCTCTGAACGAGATGCCAATCGAACCAGCTTGTCTCGTTGTCCTGGCAGTAGGCGTTGTTATTGCCGTGCTGAGTACGCCGAACTTCGTCTCCTACTAGAATCATTGGGACGCCCAGCGAGAGCATGGTGACGGTAAAGAAATTCTTTACCTGGCGATTGCGCAATTTCTCGATCGCTGGATTATCGCTGGGTCCTTCGACCCCGCAATTCCAGCTGCGGTTATCGTTGGAACCATCGCGGTTGTCCTCGTTGTTGGCCTCGTTGTGCTTCCGTTCGTACGAGACTAGGTCATTCAGCGTGAATCCGTCATGACAAGTTACGAAGTTCACGCTCTGTTCAGCTTCGCGCCCTTTGTGACGATAGAGCTCGTGGCTGCCGAGACAACGGTCTGCAAACTGACGCAAGGAACCACCATCGCCTCGCCAGAAACTTCGGACGTCATCACGGAACCGCCCATTCCATTCTTTCCAGCTATCCCCGATGAAACTACCTACCTGATAGAGGCCCGCGGCATCCCACGCCTCGGCAATTATCTTTGTTCCCGCAAGCGAAGGATCGGACTCGATGTCCCACAGAACGGGGGGATTCGACATCACCTCGCCTGACGAGTCGCGTGCGAGTATGGAAGCTAGGTCGAAGCGGAAACCGTCTACGTGCATCTCTTCAACCCAATAGCGGAGACTATCCACGATCATGCGGCGCACGACGGGATGATTGGCATTCAGCGTATTGCCGGTACCGCTGTAGTTGGCATAACGCGACGGGTCGTGCTCCAAAACGTAGTAAACGCGATTGTCGATGCCCCTAAAGCTTTGCGTAGGTCCAGTGTGATCGCCCTCAGCAGTATGATTGAACACAACATCGAGAATGACCTCGATGCCGGCACGGTGTAGCGCCTTGACCATGTCGCGAAACTCGTCGAGTGGGCCGAGCGCGTCTTGACGCGAGCTATACGCCCGATGGGGTGCGAAGAACGAGACCGGTGCGTAGCCCCAGTAATTGACCCTTCCCGCCGGACAATCCTGGGGGTCGAACTGGAATACAGGCAGCAATTCGACGGCTGTTACGCCAAGATGTTGTAGGTATGTGATCTTTTCGATTAGACCTTGGAATGTCCCGCGTGTCTGCTCACCGACGCCGGAATTCGGGTGACGCGTGAAACCTCGGACGTGCATTTCGTAAACGATGGTTCGTGAGGAAGCCCTCTTGAGCGGCCGATCACCCTCCCAGTTGTAGAGCCGCGGGTCTACCACGATGCTCTTCATGGCCACTGCGGCATTGTCGCCTACTGCGCCGGCCGCATCGCGGCTATAGCTCCTTGGAACAGCCACCCCCCGACCATATGGGTCAAGCAGGACTTTGGTGGAATCAAACCGCATCCCTCTAGAAGGATCGGAAGGTCCATGAACTCGATATCCGTAGATCTGCCCCGACTGCACGCCAGGAACGTAGACATGCCAGTAGTGGTATGTGCGATTGGTCAAAGGATCGAAGGCAATCACACGAGAGGGGTGGGCATCCTCCGTTCGGTCGAACAAGAGCAGCTCCACCTTGGAGGCGTGGCGCGAGAAAACGCTGAAGTTAGCACCGCCGTGACGAACAGCGACACCGAGTGGACAGCTTGCGCTTGCATTTTCCCTGGTCTTCATGCGGCTCAGTTCTTGGGCTTGCTGTGGCTGTCTGGCATGAAACCTTCGTCCAATCCCATCAGAATCTGGGCGATCAGCCCAGTCCAGCCGGTCTGATGGCTGGCTCCGCAGCCACGACCAGTGTCGCCATGGAAGTACTCATAGAACGGAATCAGATCGCGCCAATGCGGGTCTGAGTTGAACAGTGCGCGCGAACCGAACACCGGCCGGGTACCATCTTGTTGGGGCAGGAAAATGTTTGTCAAACGTCGCGAAAGCTCTTCAGCGACCTGGTCCAAGTTCATCATGGTTCCCGAACCCGTGGGGCACTCCACCTGGAAAGCGTCGCCGTAATACAAGTAATATTGTTTTAGGGCCATCAGGATGAGGAAATTCATAGGGATCCAGATGGGGCCGCGCCAGTTGGAATTTCCACCGAAGAGGTTGGTCCTAGACTCTCCCGGCTCATAGTCCAATCGATACTCTTGACCGGCTAGGTTGAGTATCAGTGGGTGATCCTTGTGATAGCGCGAGACCGCACGTACACCATACGGTGAAAGAAACTCCTCTTCGTCCAGCATGTAAGCCAACATACGCCGCAGTTGATCCGGTCGCACCAGGCCCAGGATCAAGGAATTGTTGGCTCCGGGTACTATCATCGGCTCAATGCAGTCCATCAAATCCGGGCGATGCTTTATGAACCACTCACGGCGGCGCTGAAAATCCGGGTAGCGATCGAATGTGTCAGCGGGCACCGTCGTGGCCCCAAACATAGGAACGAAGCCCACCATGGTGCGAGCACGGACAGGGAAAGGATCATGTCGTTGAGAGATAAGGTGGTCGTAGAAAAATCCATCCTTCTCATCCCAAAGCGTGTTCTTTGGGTCTTTCCGATTGTTCATGGAATTGGCGATGTAAACGTAGTGCTCCCAGAACTTACTCGCGAGATCCTCGTAAATGGGGTTCCTTTCCGCCAGCAGAAGAGCGGTTGAAAGCATGCTTTTTGCGAAAGCCGCCATCCAGCTTGTTCCGTCCGCCTGCCCCAGAAGATATCCAGGTGGTAGATTGTCACGATCGAATGCACCAATGTTATCCATCCCCAGGAAGCCGCCTTGAAAGATGTTCTTGCCAAAAGCGTCCTTCCGGTTCACCCACCATGTGAAGTTGAGTAGCATTTTCTGAAAGACGCGCTCCAGAAATGCATAGTCGGCAACGCCGGTGTGCTGGCGGTCAATTTCAAAGACAGCTCTTGCCGCCAAAGCCAGAACTGGCGGATTCACGCCGTCAAAATCCCACTCATAGGCAGGAATCTGTCCGTTGGGGTGCATGTACCACTCACGCATCATTAGTAGAATCTGCCCTTTCGCAAAATGCGGGTCCACTTGGGCCAAGGTCACGCAATGGAATCCGAGATCCCAGGAAGCAAACCAAGGAAACTCCCACTTGTCCGGCATGGAGATCACATCCCGCGTAAAAAGATGTTTCCAATCGTGATTGCGCCCGTGCCAACGCTCTTCCGGAGGTACCGAATCGCCTGGATCTCCTTCCAACCAGTCACTGACAACGTAGTGGTAATACTGCTTCGACCAGAGCATCCCAGCGAAAGCCTGGCGCGCTACCAGCGTGGCATCCTTTGAGAGCTTCTTGGGCAGAACTACGTCGTAGAAGTCATCCGCTTCTTTGCGGCGCTCGCTCAGCAGAGAACCGAAGTCAGCGAACGGCGCCTGGAGCGTATTGACCTGGCGCGTCGACGCCAGGCGCAGGTCAATGGTAGCGGTTTCGCCCGGATTGATCGTCCGGGTATAGCACGCGGCCGCTTTCGTGCCAGCACCGGCGGGGTTCACAGCCTCCCGCTGGCCCTTCACCAAATACTGATTAAATGCGTCCTTCACATATGGCGTCGGAGATGGAATTCCCCAGAGTCGCTCGCTATTGCTCTCATTCTCCGTGAACAGCACGTCGTCAGCGTCGGAACAGTACAGGGCGTACTCGCCCAGATACCAGTGCGTCGCAATCAGTGTGCTTACCCTGTCCTGACGTTGCCTGCCATTGGTCCGCAACATAATCGTTGGACGACGAGTATCGTAGCCCCATCTCCAGGTATTGCGAAACCATAGCGTAGGTATTACGTGAATCTCCGCGGATTCCGGCCCACGGTTACTGACATGGGTGCGAATCAGCAGGTCTTCATCATCGGCCTTGGCGTATTCCACCACCACGTCAAAATAGCGACCCTGGTCAAAGATTCCGGTGTCTGCAAGCTCATATTCGTCGTCGAGCTTGGTTCGCAACCGGTTCTCTTCAAGAAGCTGATCATAGGGGTAAGCGGCCTGAGGATACTTGTAGAGATACTTCATGTAGGAGTGGGTCGGCGTGCTATCCAGGTAAGAATAATATTCCTTGACGTCTTCTCCGTGGTTGCCTTGGGGACCCGTCAGGCCAAACAACCGTTCTTTCAGAAACGGATCACGACCGTTCCAAAGCGCCAGGGCAAAACATAGATACTGATGACGGTCGCAAATGCCAGCCAAACCGTCCTCGTTCCAGCGATAGGCACGTGACCGTGCGTGGTCGTGAGGGAAGTAGCTCCAAGCCGTGCCGTCAGCGCTGTAATCCTCTCGCACTGTGCCCCAGGCACGCTCGGAGAGAAAAGGACCCCAACGATTCCAGTGACCTTTCTTGCTTTTGATCATCGCCAAGCGAGCGCCTTCGCGCGTCTCGTAGATGTTCATTTGGAGATCCTCGGAGTAACTTCGTGGAGTATCGTTGCCCCAGCTTCTTGCGAGCGAATTGCGGGCAATTCTGAGGGCGTCGCCTTCAAAGGGCGTTGCGTCTCGCTTGGCTTGGACGAATTCGTGACGTGCGGATCATCTCCCATCCAGCACTGCCTTAGCCGCTGTCACTAACTGGTCGGGCTCGAAGCCAAACTTCTTTTGCAGTTCTTTAAGGGGCGCTGAAGCCCCGAACGTTTTCATGCAATTGAGTCGGCCTGGCCTGCCTGCGTAACGCTCCCATCCAAAGCTTGAGGCCTGTTCGACTGCCACGCGCTCCTTGACGGTAGGTGGCAGGACGGTGTCTTGGTACTCCTGCGATTGATGCTCGAAAATTTCCCAGGAGGGCATAGAGACCACTCGTGAACGAATGCCCTCAGCAAGCAACTTTTCGTGGGCTTCCAAGGCGAGACTGACTTCACTGCCAGAGGCAATAAAGATCACTTCAGGATTTCTGCCCGGCGAGTCCGCGAGAACGTAAGCACCGCGTGCAAGGCCGGACGCGGAAGCATATTTTGTCCGATCAAGAGTTGGCAACGGCTGCCGGGACAGTGCCAGGATGGCTGGTTCGTGGCGGAGTTCCATGATGTAACGATAGGCTTCGACAACTTCATTGGCGTCCGCCGGTCGAAGGGCGATCAGCCCGGGGATTGCACGAAAAGAAGCAAGGTGCTCCACGGGCTGGTGGGTCGGACCGTCCTCGCCGTCACTCATTGCTTCATGAGTGAAAACAAAAATAGTAGGTAGTTCCATGAGGGCCGAGAGTCGAATGGCCGGCCGGGCGTAATCGCTAAAGATAAAGAACGTCGCGCCGAAGGCTCTGAGCTTTGAAAGAGAAAGGCCGTTCACGATGGCTGCCATGGCATGCTCGCGAATGCCGAAATGCAAGTTCTTGCCGCCAGGTGTGTCCGACTGAAGACTCCCCGCGCCCTCATAGGTCAGGGTGGTTTTGTTCGATGGCCCTAGATCCGCGGATCCTCCGAGAAACCAGGGGATGCTTTGTGCGAGCACGTTCAGAACTTTGCTTGAAGCATCTCGCCCCGCAATGCCCTTGGGGTCTGCCGGAAAAACGGGAAGGTTGCGGTCCCACCCAGTTGGGAGTTCCCGCCGTTGCATGAGTTCAACCTCATTGGCGAGTTCAGGAAAATTGGTGCGATACTGATTGAAAAGTTCGGTCCACTCACGGTGGGCTTGTGCGCCGCGAGTGCCGACGCCAGCCGTAAAATGATCATAGACGCCATCGGGGACGAGGAACTTAGCGTCCTCTGGCCAGCCGTATCTTCGTTTGGTGAGGCGGATCTCCTCTTCGCCAAGCGGTTCACCGTGGGCCGACGCAGTGTCCTGCTTGTTCGGAGAACCATACCCGATGTGACTATCCAAGACGATGAAAGTCGGCCGGCCCTTGGTCTTTCGGAAAACATCAAAGGCGTGCTCGATCCGATCGATGTCGTTTGCATCCCCTACGCTCAAAACATTCCACCCGTACGCCAGGAATCTGGCGGCGACATCTTCCGTGAAGGTGATGTTCGTGTTCCCCTCGATGGTGATGCGGTTGTTGTCGTAGATCCAACACAGATTGTCGAGACCCAGGTGGCCGGCCAGGGACGCTGCCTCGGAGGAAATGCCCTCCATCATGCAGCCATCACCGCAAACGGCATAAATGTTGTAGTCGAAAATCTCGAAGCCGGGCCGATTGTAGTGGCTGGCGAGCCATTTCTGGGCAATGGCCATGCCGACGCTTGTGGCGACACCTTGCCCGAGAGGACCAGTAGTGGTTTCAACACCGGAGACCCAGCGATACTCCGGGTGCCCTGGAGCTTTGCTGTCCAGCTGGCGGAAATGCCGGATATCATCGAGAGTAACGGAAGGCTGCCCCAGTTTTTCATAGTCGGAGTTCACTGCTTGGGTCTGCGTGAGGTGGAGAATGGACCAGAGCAACATCGACGCGTGGCCGTTGGAGAGCACGAAGCGATCGCGATTAGGCCAGATGGGATCCTGCGGATCGAAACGCATAACCCGGTTCCATAGGGTGTACACCAGGGGCGCGAGCGCCATAGGAGTGCCGGGGTGCCCTGATTTGGCCTGCTGGACAGCGTCCATCGAAAGAGTCCGAATAGTGTTGATGGCCAATTGGTCGACGTTTACATCGGTCGTCGCTTTGGCGGCTGTTACAGAACTCATGATACCTCCTCTGTCTTCGGTGATCTGCTCACCGTCCAATCGACGGAAGCACTGCTTCTGCCCTTTGGCATTGGACCTCTAGAACTCAAGTACTCGGGCCGGAAGCGCGAACGCGCGGGAGTCAAGCTGACCGAGACTCTTACGTTGACGCACTCAATTCTTGCGTCTTGCACGGAACTTGCTCTTGCAGTGAAGCCACTTTTGCCAAGCGCCGCAGATGCCGCTCGGCTTGACTGCACTCGGCCGCAAGAAACGTTTGGACAAGGTCCCAAGCGACGGACGGTCCCACCGTCCTTCCGCCCATACAGATGATGTTCATGTGGTCGTCCTCGACACCTTGTTTAGCAGAGAAATGGTCATGCACCAATCCCGCGCGAGCGCCCACAATTTTGTTGGCACAAACGGAAGCGCCGACGCCGCTGCCGCAGATGGCAACTCCGCGCTCGACATTGCCCGCCACTACGGCTCTGGCAAGAGGGATAACGAAGTCCGGATAGTCGTCACTCGGATTCAGGCTGTGCGCACCGAAATCGACGACTTCATGCCCTGCTCCTCGAAGCTGTGCGACAAATTCCTCTTTCAAACTAAATCCCCCGTGATCCGTGGCGATCCCAACCCGCATGCTCTCTCCTTTTACTAGACCCAACGGAAGATCTCGTTCTATGAACTCATTCGTCCAACTGTAGGCTCGCCACCCTGTGCCTCGATGACTTCATGGCGTCTCCCACTTGTCTCGGGAAGCATTGCCTGCGATCAAAAAGCACCGAAATCAGGTCCCGCGCCCCCGAAGATACTTACGTTGCTTCCGTGGCAGCGCTACTTTTGTCTTTCGTTGCACCCTGTACTCCCGCCGCCGCGCTGTCGGCCAGCACCAGGGCGTCCTGGGAACGAACTCGCCCTGCTGGAATCGAGGCATCACCAGTGCTTAGCCGAGCAAGCATCTCTGCCTTTTCAGCTCCGGTCACTACCCAAAGGATACGTCGAGCACGATTGATGACGGGATACGTCAATGTCATGCGGCGCCTTCCTTGGTAGATCCCGGTCAACGAGACATCTGAGTTAGTTATTTCGAGGACTGGATCCCCGGGAACCAGCGACGCGGTGTGACCGTCGGGGCCAAGTCCTAAATGAACGAGATCAAGGACCGCGGGCGAGCCGGCGATCACGTTAAGAGTCTCTGCGTACTGCTTGGCAGCGGCCTCCAGATCCGATGATTCCACGAGCATCGCGTGGATCTGCTGAGGCCGGAGAGGGACGGCATCGAGCAGGCTGCCTTGCAAATGGGTGAGATTTCTATCCGGATCGCCCGCAGGAGCCACCCGCTCGTCCACTTGAACGATGTGCACAGCCTGCCAGGGAACTATTTCGCTTGCCAACGCACGCAACATTATCCACGGAGTGTGCCCGCCACTTACGGCCATGACGAAGCGGCCCCGCAGTGCGGTCGCCGAACGCGCATCCGCAGCGATGAGAGCTGCAGCCCTTTGCGCAACCGATTCGGCATCAGCTAGTACTTCAATTTTCAAGGCAGGTCTCCCATTTGATCTCGCGTTTAAATTCATTCCCACCGCTCGTGGTGCGAGTCTCAAAAATCAGCTGACAGCAGCAGGCCCGCTGATCACGCAGCGCGCACCGCAGTAGCGACCGGCGTCTCCGTGGCAATTGTCGGGTTGCTCCAGCCGGCTTCAGGGGTAACTTTTTGGTCGACTTCAATTGGTCCCCAGGTGGCCGACTCATATTCGTAGACAGGCGTGACCTTTTTCAAAATCGGATCGACAATTCGCCACGCCTCTTCTACATAATCCTGACGGGCAAACAATGTGGCATCGCCGACCATCGCGTCTCCCAGTACTCGTTCGTATGCATCCATCTCATCCGGCTGGGGGTGACGACTTGCCAGCATCTCTACGGATTGGCCTATCATCTCCTTCCCAGGAGCCATTACTGTCATACCCATGGCGATGGCCACTTCCGGGCTGATACGGAACCGCAAGTGGTTTTGCGTCAAAGCGCTCTCACGTATCACCGTGGGAGGCAAACGCAATCGGGCGACTACCTCTGTGCAGGTCACTGGAAGTGACTTCCCTGCTCGAATGAAGAAAGGGACGCCTTTCCAACGCCACGAATTAACGTAGAGCCGAAGAGCGGCAAACGTCTCAACTTTTGAGTCCTGCGCCACTCCCTTCTCCTTTCGATAGCCCCGGAACTGACCGCGGACAAGGTCTTTATCTTCCAGTGGAGGGATGGCTTTTAAGACCTTAACCTTCTCGTCGCGAATGGATTCGCTGTCCATCCTAACGGGAGGTTCCATGGCCAGGTTGCAGAGGACCTGAAAAAGATGATTCTGGATCACATCGCGGATAGTACCGGTCTGATCATAAAAGGCACCACGACCCTGGACGCCAAAATTTTCCGCCATGGTAATCTGGACGCTCTCAATGTGATTGCGGTTCCAGAACGACTCCATGAAGGCGTTGGCGAAGCGGAAGATAACCATGTTATGTACAGGTCGTTTCCCAAGATAATGGTCGATGCGAAAAACATCCTTCTCATCGAAGGTGCCGAGAAGGATTTGGTTCAGACTCCGTGCTGAGTCAAGATCGCTTCCAAAAGGTTTTTCGACGATGACCCGGGCACCCTTGGCACTGCCTGACGTTTCAAGATGCTCCACTACAGGCCCGAAGAGTGCGGGCGGGATCGCCAGATAGTGTGCTGGGTGCTGAGAATCTTTCAGTTCTTTGCGCAGCACCTGGAAGGTCACCGGATCCGCGTAGTCGCCGCCAACATAGCGCAGCAGATGGCTCAGTTTTTCGAACGCTGCGGAGTCGAGTCCCCCGTGTTTCTCGAGGCTGTCTTTTGCCCGAGCCCGAAGCTGATCCACGTTCCAATCAGCCTTTGCTATACCGATGACGGGTATATTTAGGTGGCCACGTTTGATCATGGCTTGTAGGGCCGGAAAGATTTTCTTGTACGCCAGATCGCCGGTGGCACCGAAGAACACAAGAGCGTCCGAATTGAGATTTCCCATGGTTATCTCCTTCAAGCCGCGTGGCCTTTGGTGGTAGCTTTCTCGAGATGACCGCCGAATTCATAGCGCATCGCCGACAGGAGCTTATTCGCAAAATCGGCTTCGCCTCGAGAACTGAAGCGCTCGTAAAGCGCTGCCGTCAGCACATGCGCAGGCACAGCTTCGTCGATGGCCGCATTAATTGTCCACCGGCCTTCGCCTGAGTCGGAGACGCGTCCGGCGAACTTAGCGAGGGCAGGGTCCTCAAGGAGGGCGGAGGCCGTCAAATCGAGCAGCCAGGACGCAATGACACTGCCGCGTCGCCACACTTCGGCGATGTCTGCCAAATGGAGGTCGTACTGGTAGTGTTCTGGGTTACGCAAAGGCGTCGTCTCGGCGTCGATTTCGTGAGTATGTTTCCCGACGTTGGCTGAACGGAGGATGCCCAATCCCTCAGCATAGGAAGCCATGATTCCATACTCAATGCCGTTGTGGACCATCTTGACAAAATGGCCGGCGCCATTTGGTCCGCAGTGCAGGTAACCCTGCTCGGACGTCCCATCGGCTTTTTCGCGCCCCGGAGTGCGTTGAATGTCGCCGACACCAGGTGCGAGCGTAGCGAAGACGGGATCGAGGTGTTCGACGACTTGAGTTTCCCCGCCAATCATCATGCAGTAACCGCGCTCCAAGCCCCACACACCACCACTCGTACCGACATCCACGTAGTGGATCTTCTTGGATGCGAGTTCTTTGGCGCGGCGAATGTCATCCACATAGCAGGAATTCCCACCATCAATCAGGATATCGTCCGCCTCTAAGTAGGGCAGGATGTCCGCAATCGTTTTGTCCACGACTGCCGCCGGCACCATCAACCAAATGGCACGCGGCTTTTCGAGTTTCTTGACGAACTCCAGTAGTGACGAAGCACCCACCGCCTTTTCCGCAACGAGCTCCTTCACAGCCTTCGGCGACATGTCGAAGACCACGCAGTTGTGACCGGCTTTGAGTAGCCGCCGAACCATGTTTGCTCCCATTCTTCCTAGACCGACCATTCCAAGTTGCATAATTCACCGCCTTTTCTGTTCTCGATTGCTAATCTCACTGACTGTGTATCTCATGATCGGCGCTGGCTCGCAGCCGATCCATTGCCACAGTCACTCCTTCGCATTCACCGAAAATTGCCGATCCCGCCACCAAAACGTTAGCTCCTGCTTCTACGCCCAATCGAGCGGTTGCGGAATCAATGCCGCCGTCCAGTTCTAAGTCGCAGTCTGGTTTGATCTGCGCGATCATTTCTCGGACTCGACGGATCTTGGGCAGGGTTGAGTGCAAAAATTGTTGGTGCCCGAAACCGGGATTGACGGTCATCACCAACACCTGGTCCAGTTCCTGCAAGATCTCTTCGAGGACTGCCGCCGGAGTCGCCGGATTGAGGACCACGCCGGCGCGTTTGCCCATAGCTTTGATGTGTTGCACGGTGCGATGCAGATTGTTGTTGCCCTCCCAGTGAACGAGAAACGAGTCGGAGCCCGCATCGCAAAACTCCTCTAAGAAATTGTCAGGGTCTGAAATCATCAGGTGAGTCTCCAGGGGGAGCCGCGTCACGCGGCGCAGTGACTGCACGACCGGTGCTCCCATTGAGATGTTGGGCACGAAATGTCCATCCATCACATCGATATGGATTCGATCAGCCCCCGCTTTTTCAGCCACAATCACCTGCTCACCCAAACAGGCGAAATCAGCCGCGAGGATAGATGGTGCCAGCTTGACGACACCTTGTTGCATACTGCGTTCTCCCGTCACGCCGCGTGAGCCCTCGTGGCGTGCGCCCGTTCAAAAATGTCCACAAACTCGCGGTAGCGACGAGCCACTTCGGCTACGGCATCTTCCCGCGTAATTTTCTTGGCCAGCCAGCCCACAAGCGGCTCCCAAAAATCGGTCCTGCCCACGGCAAACCCCACGAACCCCGGAACTGACGCAGCCGTCGCCAACCATTCGCGCACTTTCTTGTCGTCCTCGCCGCGCCCGAGGATGATGCAGCCGACCTCGTCTCGGCCGTCCCGGCGGGCTACAGACACAACACTTGCGCAATCTTCGCGGCGATCGAGGCCCTCAATCTTCCACACGTCAGGCTCAACCTGGGCCTCCTGAAGTTCCTGGATTGCTTGGACCATCAGTGAAGGACGAAGCTCGAGGTCGTAAGCCTTCTTGTCACCTTTGAATTCGTCGATCTGAGACTTTTCCGGCGGCACCAGCAACTCGAACATAAACAAGCTCTGGCTACTGCCGTGGAGGTAGTCCGATAATCGTTCGAGGCGCGCCGACTGGCGGCGGTTCAGCCCTTGGTCACCCTCCGGGTTGTAGCGCACCAAAACTTTGCAAAACGTCGGTTGGAATGATTCGATATGCGCGGCAAAATCATCTCCGTATTCGAAATCGAACTCTTCTTGACCGCTCTTCTCGGCCGGGCACGCTGTCGTAAAACCGCGCGCCTTCGCGTCGTGAAGGATGGCGGCACCGAATTGTTCGTCCACGAGAATGCCGGCTTTTTCCTTAGCAACGCCGTCGGCGATAGCGGCTATGAAGCCGTCATAGATCACTCGCTTAGCGGCAGCGATTTGGGCTGTCTGATCCGGGGTGAGTAGGCCTTCCCAACCGAACATTTTGGTCTCAAACGAGCCGCGATGGTCGAATGGCAGGATGTACAGAGGCTTGTTATAACCGCGAGTCATGGGAAGACTCCTTCATTTTGCGGTAGCGCCGGATCACGTTGTTCGTGGAACTGTCGTGCGCGAGTTTCGGTTCTACCTTGTTTTCAAGCTCCGGGATGATGCGCTGGGCCAAGACCTTGCCGAGCTCGACTCCCCATTGATCGAATGAGTCGATGTCCCAGATCGTTCCTTGGGTAAACACGGAGTGCTCATATAACGCAACAAGTTTCCCGAGCATTGCAGGCGTAAGCTCTTCGGCAAGGATTGTGTTTGATGGGCGGTTCCCCTCGAAGACCCGATGAGGCACAAGCCAATCGGGAGTTCCCTCGGCCTTCACCTGGTCCGGCGTCTTGCCAAATGCCAGCGCCTCGGTCTGCGCGCAAACATTTGCGATGAGCATGTCGTGATGCCTGCCAAGCGGATTGAGCGATTGTGCAAACGCAATAAAATCGCAAGGGATCAACCTCGTTCCTTGATGGATCAATTGGTAGAAGGAGTGCTGCCCGTTGGTTCCCGGCTCACCCCAATAAATCGGACCGGTCTGGTAGTCGACCTCAGTCCCATTCAATGAGACATGTTTACCGTTGCTCTCCATGGTCAGCTGTTGCAGGTACGCGGGGAATCGCTTGAGGTACTGTTCGTAGGGAAATACAGCAACGGTCTGTGCACCAAAGAAATCGTTGTACCAAACTCCCAACAGTCCCATAAGCACCGGCAGGTTTTGTTCGAGCGGGGCGGTGCGGAAGTGCTCATCCATCTCGTGAAAACCGTCCAACATGGAGCGGAAGTTATCCGGGCCGACGGCTAGCATCGTTGAGAGCCCGATCGCCGAGTCCATGGAATATCGCCCGCCGACCCAATCCCAAAAACCAAACATGTTCGCTGTATCGATTCCGAACTTCGCGACTTCCGAAGCGTTTGTTGAGACCGCGACAAAGTGTTTAGCGACTGACTTTTCGTCGCCGTCAAGACCAGCGAGGGACCAAGCGCGAGCCGTGTGGGCGTTTGTCATCGTCTCGAGGGTGGTAAAGGTCTTCGAAGAAACAATGAAAAGAGTCTCCGATGGATTCAGCTCGTGAACTGCTTCCGCGAAGTCTGTGCCATCGATGTTGGAAACAAAACGAAAGGTCAAGGCGCGCTCGCTGTAATGCTTGAGCGCCTCGTAGGCCATCACGGGTCCGAGGTCAGAACCGCCGATGCCGATGTTGATTATGTTGCGAATGCGCTTGCCGGTGTGACCTAGCCAGGCGCCGCTTCGGACGCGGTTGGAGAAGTCCGCCATTTTGTCGAGTACAGCATGCACTTCTGGTACTACGTTTGTTCCGTCAACGATGATGGATGACCCCTTGGGGGTACGGAGAGCTACGTGAAGGACGGCTCGATTCTCTGTGATATTGATCTTGTCCCCGCGGAACATGGCTTCGATCCGGTCCCGAAGGCCGGATTCTTCGGCCAGTTGGATGAGGAGCTTGAGCGTCTCGTCCGTGATCCGATTCTTCGAGTAATCCAAGAACAGTCCGGCGGCCTCCGCCGTCATACGTTCGCCGCGCTGAGTGTCTTCTCCAAAGAGCTGACGGAGATGCAACTCTTTGACCTTAGTATGGTGAGTTTGGAGAGCCTTCCATGCTTTACGTTGGGTCAGCGGTTCAATACCCACTCTTTTAGTTACTGATGTTGAGCCTGTTGCCATACTCGTACTCCTTCTTTTTCCTTTTGGCTACTTAGTTCGGCCATTACCGCGCATCGAGAGCCGGCCATCATTTGCGTTCTCCCAGAGGCGAAACCCCCCGAGGAATGCGTTCGCGTTGTCTCCTCTGCGGCAACCGGGAGGGAGGTCTTTCAGTTTCTTTACGTTGCCACCTCCAAGAACCACATCGTCAGGATGGAAAGCTTCGAACAGTCTGGCCACGCCGTAAGCCACTGTGCGCTTCCATTTTCTCTCGCCAAAGCGCTTCAATCCGCGGATACCGAGGTAGTCCTCGTAAGTTCCATTCTTGTAGGAAAGGTGGCCAATTTCCATCGGCACCACAATGCCTTGATCGACAAGAGCAGCGCCCAGACCGGTTCCTAAACCCAGGAAGAGCATCAATCCTTTCTTGTAACTCCCAAGGGCCTGCATGGCGGCATCATTCATGATCTTCACCGGAAGCCCGAATGCAGCTTTGAAATCAAAACCGACCCAAGCGCGTCCCAGGTTGTGCGGTTCTGTGGCCGGCTTGCCATTTTGAACCAACCCCGGATAGCCCATGGCTACGACGTCATACTTCCAATCACCGGCGATCTGCTTGACCCCTGCAACCATCTGTTTTGGCGTCATTTTAGGCCCCGACGGAAACCTTCGGGGCTCCTTTTCCCCGGTGGCAAGAACCTTGACGTTGGTCCCTCCAACATCGACAACGAGCACTTTCATGGTGTAACTCCTCGTCTTGAGAAGAACCCCGCCGGCCCAGGTTTCCTTTTCCCAGCGAACGGCACCGCAAGTTTTAATGGCCTGCGGCCTTCTTGAGTACGTCGGTCTTGGATGAGGTCACAGCCATCAACTCATTCCAGGAATTGACGAATGACTTCGCACCTTCGTCCTGAAGGCGAGCAGCCAAGGCGTCGACGTCTATGCCCTCCTTGGCGAACTGCGCTAAGACTGCTTCGCAGTCTCCGCCGTCTGCCGCCAAGATCGATCCGAGTTCCGTGTGATTGGCTAATGCTTTCAAAGTAGCCTCGGGCATTGTGTTCACTGTGAAGGGTGCAGCGAGGGCCTTTACATACAGGATGTCGGACGCCGAGGGGTCTTTGGTACCTGTGCTGGCCCACAATAGTCTTTGTGGGTAGGCTCCGGCATTGTAGACACGCTGCCAGCGCGAAGATCCCAACAGTTCACGGCAAGCTTTATATGTGCGTTCAGCGATAGCAATGCCCAGGCGATTGTTGAGTTCAGCCGGGACTTTACCTTTCACTGCGCCGTCCCATCGGCTGACAAACACAGATGCAACCGAGCCGACATTGGGCTTAAGCCCCGCGTCAATGCGCCGCTCTATTCCGCGCAGAAACGCCTCAGCAGCCGCGAGGTAATGCTCACGTGAGAACAAGAGAGTCACATTAATAGGTACGCCTGCAAAGATCGCTTCCTCAATGGCTGGGAGGCCTTCTTTAGTGCCAGGTATTTTGATAAACAGATTTGGCCTCGCAGCCCTGGCGTGCAGATCTTTGGCGGCAGCAAGTGTGCTGGCTGTGTCGTAAGCCAGAAGGGGCGAGACCTCGAGCGACACCCAGCCATCCACACCGTTTGTCCGATCGTAAATTGGCCGAAACAAATCGGCAGCTGCGGTGAGATCTTCTATCGCCAATTCAAAGAACAATTTCTCGCCTGACAAGCCTTTCTCAAGCTTTTCCCGAATGGAGTTGTCGTAGGCCGCGCTGCTCTTGATGGCATTGTCAAAGATCGTAGGGTTGGAAGTAAGCCCAGTCACCGACAGCTCGGCAACATAGCGATCGAGCGTTCCGCTGCCAAGCAAATCGCGAGTGATATTGTCGAGCCAAATGCTCTGACCCAAGTTGTGAAGCAATTGTGTGGCTTTCATCGCATCTCCTCGACCCTGCGTACGAAGCAAGATAAGGCCCACTTGGAGATCCAAGGCGCTCGAACTACCTTTGCCCTAAATCTTGCTGCAATCTGAAAGAGCATCAGATCGCGTGTTATCCCACCGCTGGGAATTCCAGCCGGTACTGTTAGTACTGCGCAATCCCGCAGTCCGTTTTTCAAGATCCTACCCACGAGAATCAGATGCCGCAGCAACGGGAGAATCCTAGAGATGCTATTTTTTCTTGGCAACTGTCAAAAATGACAGCAAGGAAGAAGCGATGAGCTGCCGGCAAAAGAGGTCCAGATTGTAATGACGAGACTTTCAACCGGCGTGGCTCATTTTCGGGATCTTGCTCACTGCCTTACCCGTTGCGAGCCAATTCATCACCGCGGACTCGCCGTCGGAATTCTTTCGGCAGGGGTTTCGGCGTGAATTCCGCTAAGTCTTTCGTCAGTCCCGGCCGTCGGCGAACTTAGAATTGTCAACTGGTTCTGAGCGCGAACTACGCAAGCAATCAAGCTGCCCGTCTGCATCATGATGTTGTTGGGATCACTGCCGCAGATCATAAGGATCTTTACCATAAGGCTTTGGGCAACCTGTTTCAGCGCGCTAGCCCGCCTTAAAATATTCGGCAGGACTTCCGTAGCCTTGAGTGGAACAAACAAGATCGAGCCTCGCCTTTGCGAGCCGCATGTCGCCACAGTGGATTTCATCAAACATTCTCGAGACGAGACGCTAACACTACCGTGTCGTCTTTTCTTCCTCTGAAGGATGCGCTCCGACATAAAAATTGAGTCCAGGCGGATGCTCGCATTCCCTCGTTCCAACCGAAATTGTGGACTTCGTCACAACAACACGGCCATTGTCAGAAATGACAGAAACGCCGTCGATGGCAGCGCCCGGCACCTGGCATTTTTGACAGTATTCATCGCTTGACTGGATTTGTAGCATCATCCCGGTTTAAGCGTTTCGATCAAATGACGCGCGCATATGTTCGGTGCCGGATTTCAGGTTGTTCGAAATTTGGAGGCAACAGAACTTCTGGGTTGAGCGCCTCACGCCTCTCGGGAGCCGGTGTTATGCAAAATAAGCAAAAGAGAATTGTCACGTTCCTGCTCGCCATTGGCACGATGCATTCAACTGGCTGTGGAAAGATGGGGCTGCCTCCGGCGGGCCCTCCGGACGTTGAAGTCATAGAAGTAGTCCAGAAAGATGTGCCAATCACCAAAGACTGGGTAGCCACGTTAGACGGACTTATAAACGCCCAGATTCGTGCCCAGGTGACAGGACTTTTGCTCAAACAGAACTACGTCAACGGTACCTATGTTCGGACGGGCGCACCGATGTTCCAGATAGATCCAAGGCCCTTTCAGGCCACTCTCGACCAAGCCAAAGGGGACCTAGAGAAGGCTAAAGCGAGTCTCGCAGCGGCCAAAGCGAGGTTGGGCAAAACAGAGATAGACGTGACGCGCTACACGCCACTTGCCAAGGAGAGCGCCATTAGCCAACAGGAGCTAGACGACGCCGTGCAAAACGATCTGGCAGCGAAGGCGCAGGTACAGGGAGCCCAAGCAGCGATCGATGGAGCTCAAGCGGCGGTAGAAAGTGCCCAGTTGAATCTTAGTTTCACGAGCATCATCTCGCCGATCGATGGCGTGGCAGCCATCTCCAACGCGCAGGTGGGAGATCTAGTTGGTCCCCAGGGCGCGCCGTTGACAACCGTTTCTACGCTAAACCCCATCCTTGCGAATTTGACAATCAGCGAGCAGGAATATCTCAACGCAATGAGATTGATTGGGAACCAGAACATCAGCGAGGACGCGCGACTCCGAAAACTCGAATGGCAGCTGCGGCTGGCGGATGGATCTATCTACCCCCTCAGAGGAGAGTTCCACGCCCTTGACCGCCAGATAGATGTGCGGACGGGAGCTATTCTCGTTCAAGTCCAGTTCTCAAATCCCAATCGTGTTCTTCGCCCTGGAGGCTTCGGCAGAATCAGCACGGTGGTAAGAATTGAAAAAAATGCCTTGCTGGTTCCGCAACGCTCCGTGAGCGAACTACAAGGAGGCTTTCTCGTAGCTGTGGTGGGTAGCGACAATAAGGTAAGAATCCAGCCCGTCAAGATGGGACAGAAGAGCGGCGAGATGTGGATCGTCGACGAAGGCCTCAAGCAGGGCGAACGAGTTGTGGCCGAAGGCGTGCAAAAAGTGCAGGAAGGCACCGAAGTGAAACCCAAACCTTACCAATCTAATTTGCTATCTCAGGACCGATCGGGTAGCGCGAAGCTGTAATCGATATTCCCATGGCTAAATTTTTTATCAACCATCCTATAATGTCCATGGTGATTTCGATCGTCATGGTCATCGTTGGCGCAGTCGCCATCCTGAGCTTACCGACCGCGCAGTTTCCAAACATTGCCGATCCACAAATCCAGATAACGGCCACCTACCCCGGCGCGGACGCGACCACTTTGGATCAATCTGTTGCCACCCCCATCGAACAGCAAATGAGCGGCGTGGACAACATGGAATACATGTATTCCCTGAACGCCAATAACGGGCAAATGAAGCTGACGGTGGATTTCGACATAAAGACCGATCCGAACACTGACCTGATTCTCGCTCAGATGCGCCAGTCGCAGGCGGCTTCTCAACTTCCGTCCGAAGTGAACACCCAAGGTGTCACCGTTCAGAAGTCCACGGCCGCCCCGCTGATGCTGTTCGACCTCTACTCGCCTACAGGGCAGTATGATTCTCAGTTTCTGGCGAACTACGCTTACATAAATCTTCTCAGCCCGCTCACTCGCTCTTATGGACTCGCCAGCGTCACGATTTTTGGCGCCGGCCAATACGCCATGCGCTTCTGGGTGAACCCCAACCAACTGGCAAAACTACAAATCACTATTCCGGAGATTATCAACGCCGTCAAAGTACAAAACAACGTGAATCCCGCTGGACAGATCGGTGGCGAGCCGGTGCCTCCGGGGCAAGCCTTTACCTATGCGGTCATTGCGCAAAGCCGCTTGGTTTCGGCGGAAGAGTTCGGCCAAATCGTCGTCCGCGCCAACACGGACGGCTCTTTCGTGCGGCTGCAAGACGTGGCCCGAATTGACCTCGGGACTCAGGTTTACAATCTGCTGGGCCGGTTGGATGGCAAGCCAGCCGCAGTCGTGGCCATTTACCAACTTCCTGGATCCAACGCCATTCAAGCTGCCCAAGGGGCCAAAGACCTCATGGCGGCCGCTAAGAAACAATTCCCCCCCGGCCTCGACTATGCGATTGCTCTGGACACAACGCTTCCTGTCACTGAGGGTATAACTGAAATCGTTCACACCCTCATCGAGGCCCTCGTCCTCGTCATCATCGTTGTCTTCCTCTTCCTTCAGGGCTGGCGGGCTACGCTGATTCCGCTGCTGGCCGTGCCAGTATCTCTGGTAGGTACTTTCCTAATCTTTCCGCTGCTCGGCTTCTCAATCAACACCCTCTCGCTCTTCGGCCTTGTCCTGGCAATCGGTTTAGTGGTGGACGACGCAATCGTGGTGGTTGAGGCCATTGAACAACACATTGAGCATGGGCTGTCTCCGAAGGATGCGGCCTTCAAAGCCATGGAGGAAGTCTCAGGCCCCGTCATTGGAATCGCTATCGTACTGTCGGCGGTATTCATTCCAACGGCCTTCATCCCTGGCATCACGGGACGTCTCTATCAACAATTCGCCGTGACGATTGCAGTGTCTGTCATCATCTCGGCCTTCAATGCCCTGACGCTGAGTCCCGCGCTTGGTGCCCTGTTGCTGCGGCCCAAGAAGGAATCCCGAGGCCCACTGGGGAAGTTCTTCGCATGGTTCAACCGCGTCTTTGGCCGCGCAACCGAAGGCTATGTAAGCGTGTGCTCGGTATTGATTCGCAGGCTGAGCTTAGTTGGCGTTTTGCTTCTCATTTTTGTTGTTCTGGCTGGCTTCTTCGGCAAAAAGCTCCCTTCCAGTTTCTTGCCCGAAGAAGATCAGGGGTACCTATTTGTCGCTTTACAACTGCCCGATGCTTCTTCGCTCCAACGTACCGGCGCAGCCGCAGCAAAAGTCGAAGACATCTTAATGAAAACGCCAGGAGTCGATCATGTGACGACCGTAGTTGGCTACAACATGTTGAGCGGCGTGCAAAATACCTACAGCGCTTTCTTTTGGGTGACTCTCAAGGAGTGGAAGGAACGCAAAGCCCCCGATGAGCAGTACTGGGCCATCAAGATCCACTTGAACGTTGCACTTCGTGAAATCTCTCAAGGCACCACAGTTGCCTTCCCGCCTCCGGCAATCCCGGGTGTGGGCGCGGCCGGCGGCGCCACCTTCATCCTCGAAGACCGATCCGCAAGCGGCCCAGATTTTCTCAGAGAGAACCAGCTGAAGTTTATGGCCGCGGCTCAGAAACGTCCCGAGTTTTCCTCATTATTTACCACCGCCCTTCCTATGGTTCCCCAGCTCGCCGCAAATGTGGATCGCGACAAGGTACTGAAGCAGGGCGTGCCTCTCAGCGATGTTTATCAGACCTTGCAGGCCTTTATGGGGGGCGCATTTATCAATTTCTTCAACCGCTTTGGACGGGTTTGGCAGGTTTACGTTCAGGCCGAAGGCGACTTCAGGACGCGAGCCGATAATGTGGGCCGTTTTTACGTCCGTAACACTTCCGGTCAGATGGTCCCCCTCTCCACGATCACTTCGATTGAGCCTCGACTCGGTCCTGAATTCACCATGCATTACAACATGTACCCATGCGTGCAGATCAACGGCATCACAAAGGCCGGCTTTAGTTCCGATCAGGGCATGAAGGCGCTAGAAGAAGTCTTCGCCCAAACCATGCCGCAGGGGATGGGCTTTGACTATATGGGCATGTCCTTTCAGGAGCAGAAGGCGCAGCAAGGCGTGCCGCCCGCTGTGATTTTTGGATTCTCCATCCTGTTTGTATTCCTCATCTTGGCGGCACTGTACGAAAGCTGGACCCTCCCATTCAGCGTGCTGCTGAGCACTCCCATCGCGGTAGCTGGCGCGTTTGGGATCCTCTTCGGCCGCCGGATCATTGGCCTTCTAGTCTTTCAGGACTACACCAGCTTGGCTCTGGAGGATAACGTCTACGCGCAAATTGGGCTGATCATGCTGATTGGCCTTGCGGCCAAAAACGCGATCCTGATCGTGGAATTCGCAAAGTTGGAATACGAAAACGGCAGACCACTGGCGGAAGCGGCCCTGGTAGGCGCAAAACTCCGTCTGCGGCCTATTCTGATGACGTCCTTCGCCTTTATCCTCGGCTGCGTACCTCTCTGGAGAGCCACCGGCGCTGGCGCTGCTTCAAGACAGGTAATGGGCACGGCTGTTATCGGCGGCATGCTAGCGTCCAGTTTTCTTGCAATCTTTGTTATCCCTGCATTGTTTTACATGATTGAGCGACTCGGCGGCGCCGGGCAGAAGCAAGTGAAAGCGTCGCTCGCCTCGCCGACTCCAGAACCGGGAGACTAGCAGGTTCAATGCCAGGAAACGAATATTCCCAGATGCCAACTGGAAACACGACTTTGACAAACACCAATTCCAGCGAAGAGAAGGGGTCCCCAACTCTCCCCACCAGGCACAGAGTGTACTGGAGCGTGGAAACCAGCTACGCGCCCCAACTACTTGCCCTGACTCTTGCCATGTCCCTGGTCGTATCCGGGTGCGCGGTTGGCCCCAACTACAAACGCCCTGCGGTGAATGCGCCAACCGACTACCGTGGTGCTCAAGTTGCGGCGCAGCAGGCGTCGTTTGCCGATATGCCGTGGTGGGAAGTTTTTAAGGACGAACGGCTCAAGGAGCTTGTGCAGACCGCACTTGCCAACAATTACGACTTGCGCGTGGCCGTGACACGCATTGAGCAGTCCCGGCAGGTCGCTTTGCAGGCCCGGGCGCAATACTTCCCCTTCGTCAATTACTCCGTAAGTAGCAGCGATGGAAAAAATGAGTTCGTGGGGACTGTCGCTCCCAACGGAGGGAACACGCGAGGCGCTTTTCTGGCGGCGGCGAGTGTTGCCTGGGAAGCAGACGTCTGGGGTAAGCTCCGCCGCCTGAATGAGTCTGCCCGCGCCCAATATCTTGCAACGGAGGAAGCTCGGCGCGGAGTCATGCTCACCCTCGTGAGTGATGTCGCGCAAAATTACTTCCTGATTCTTGGGTTAGAGCTTCAACTCGACATCGCGAAGCAAACGACGAATTCGTATACTGAGACTCTTAATCTTTTCACGCAGCGTCTCGAAGGTGGGGTTGCTTCAAAGCTGGAAACGTCCCGTGCAGCGGCATATCTGGCCACCGCTGCGGCAACCATTCCTGAAATAGAGCGGGAGATCGCGCTGGCGGAAGACCAGCTCAGTGTGCTCCTAGGCAACAACCCTGGCGAGATCGCGCACACCGCGAAGCTACTCGATGAGATCGTTCCACCTGAGGTCCCCGCGGGATTGCCTTCCGCTCTTTTGGAGCGCCGCCCCGATGTGCTTCAGGCCGAGCAGTTGCTGCGATCTGCCAACGCGCAAGTTGGGGTCGCCCAAGCGAATTTTTTCCCCCAAATTGGACTTACCGCCCTGCTTGGACGGGCCAGTACCCCGCTTTCTGCCCTGTCCTCCGGGCAAACAAACGTATGGAGCATTGCAGGCAGCGTCGCTGGGCCCATCTTCCAAGGTGGCGCGCTCAAAGCTCAAAAGCGCCAGGCTGTGGCATTCTGGGAACAATCCAAATTACAGTACGAGCAGACGGCTCTGAACGCCTTCCAGGATGTATCGGACGCTCTCATTTCACGACAGAAGTATGATGCGATTAGAGAAAAACAGAGCGAAGCTGTCCAAGCCTCCCAGGAGGCCGTCAAAGTTTCTCTCCAACGTTTCGTTGCTGGCAAATCCAGTTATTACGAAGTTCTTGAGGCTCAGCAACAACTCTTTCCCGATCAGGTCGAATTAGCCCAGACGGAACTCAATCGCCGCACTGTCATCGTTCAGCTTTACAAAGCGCTCGGCGGTGGCTGGAACTTGAAAGACCCAGACTGGGTGGGACCAAAGTCGCAGCCTTCTTCGGGCACACCATGAGCGCACGAATGCGCGTCTGAAATGTACTTATTTTTTCTTGAACGAAATGGGATCGTGGCTGCAAATGGACTGGCCACGAGCATTTGCAGCTCTCTCGACACCCGCGGGAAGAATTACAATTACAACGTTTTGTAGTGCGACCGATCGGGCTTAAGGGCTATGGACAAGATAGCTCACCTTAGAGATCCTCAAATCCAAATTCCGAAGTGGAAATTAAAACATAATTCTGAAAGTAGCCGCTGCGGATTCATTGAAGCGGCGCTGAACCGGGCGAAGCGTCTTTGGGGGACAAAGTCCTTGGCTCATTACGCCAAGGGCTTGCCTTCCTCCGTCTCAGGCCCTGTTGATCGGGGCGTTTCGACTCCGGCTTTAGTCCTCCGTCCATAAATAAGAGCACGCAGCTTCTCCTCACCGATCATCCGCCCTAACTCTCTAAATGCAAAAAACGGTATCAACATGACAAACGTCAGCGCGCCAATGGAAAGGATAGCCTCCAGACGCCCGCCGCCGATCGCAGAAAAGCTCTCAGCAAACGATTTGCCACGGATCATACCGACAATCATTCTCTCTGCGACGTGAAAGCCAGTCAGGAAAATGGAGAAGACGAGAGACTTGTACAAAACTGGGTAGACCAGCGGCTTTTCTTTGAACCCCGCTCCCAGATGCAGGTACTCACCAACCAGCAGAACCTTTGCAAGTACGAATGCGTTGATAATTGCAAGACCGTGAGCAGTGAAATCCAAATTGTGCTGTGCCCGGATGATGCTCTCATGGATAGAAAGCAACGCAAATACAACCCAAAGGTATAGGAAGATACCCAGAAACGTCTTAAATTCAAGAAGAGCTTTTTCCTTCAAATAGCTCATGTGCTCACCTCGACTCTTGATTTGATCCATCCGAGGAACTTCGGTTGCACTTTGTGGCTTTTGCTCACTTACGATTGGCCCAACCCGGTAATGTCCTCGCTTTAAGAGAAAGCACCCCACGACTAGGTCCGGTTAAATGCTAAATAGCAATCCCAGATTTGAACAGCTCCCTTGGTTGACCCTGATACCAGGCGGAAGTGGCCTCATCTAACCCCCTTTTTGCCGAAAGCGAGCCTCTGATAGAGCTCGGACATCTATCGCAACTTGAGAGACGAGTTGCGACCCCCAAGCACTTTAAGACAGTTCTTCCTAAGTGGTGCCGAACCACTTGTCATAGATTCGCTGATAGGTGCCGTTCTCACGAAGCGCCATCAAGGCACCGTCAATCTTCTTGCGCAGGGGACTATCCAACTGCAACTCGATGGCGACCGGCACACTGTTAAACACGGGACCGACCATCTTCACTCGCCCCTTCCCCTCGTGCGCCGCGTAATAGGCGAGGAGCGGCGAGGGGGCGACTACGGCATCTACCTTCTTGTCCAGGAGAGCTCTAAACATTTCATTAGGTGCGAGCTCTTGCACCTGTGCTTTCTGCTCCCGAAGGTAATCAGCAGCAATAGAAGTAGCCAGCGTACCAACTTGTTTACCGGGCAAATCGCTCGGCCCTTCGATAGACCCAAGAATCCGCTCGACGGTTAAGCTTGTCGTTAGCTGAGCGGTGTAGGACGCAACGAAAACCACGCCAGCGAACATCCAGAAAATTGAGAGAGAGCGTGCTACCCATTGGCGCGGCATGCCCTCCGCCTGTGACGTGAGAGTCGATAGCCCCCAGAAACCTGCCTCAAAGATGCCCGGGAAGTAGTTCCGATTCGAAACGATGCCGTCTGGGCGCCGACGTTCGAGCAACCAGACCAGATGAGCCGGGAGTAGGACTAGCAGCAGGGCTACAGCGAACCATTCAACTGTAGTTCGAGAAAATAGCAGACGGAGCATGTCTTTTAGGGGAGTTGCGGTCTTCACCGTTGGGCCGGTCTCCCTCACCATAATTTGAAGACCTGCTTCGAATGTTGGATACGAAAAATCGAATGCCGCATCACGTGCCGACGTTATGGAGACTGTGGGGGTGAGGTCGGCGCTCTTGGAACGCATTGCCTCCTCCAGAGCGTTTCCGTCTGGCATGATCTGATAGCTCGTTTCTACTTTGAGCCGTTTGGCAATCGCATTCCAAAGCTCGATGCTGAACCCCGTCAGTGAGCCGTTTTGTTCCATAACTAAGGGTGGAACGACGACAACGGCTACGCGGACCTCCTGCTCTTCGCCTTTTACCGGGGTGAGGGCTCCCATCAAGGAAATCGCCACTGCACTTTTGGCTGTAACTTGGCCCTTGGGCGCCAGCGCAATCGCGATTGTCTTGGCGAGATAGCCGCGGGCTTCCTGCCCTTCGTCCATCAACTCGGGTGCGCTTCCCTCTATGACCCCAGCGTTCAGCGAATCCTGCGAAGTCTGCAGAATCTGGCGATGCCGCCCCATCATCCCCGGCAGATTTCCTTCACGGACTAGTTGCTGGCCGTCTTTGACGAGCTCGGAAGGCGCTTGTGCGAATAAATGAGCCAGAGAACCAAGAGTGCCAAGGAACGCCGACGCAATGGTAAGGATCGACGATTTCATGCGGGTAATCATAGCATCGCAAGCCACGGATTTTACTGCTATGGATATAGGCTTCGGGGTTCGATTGCGACCTTCGACCCTGGGTCTCACACTCCCGCGTACACCACAGCTTCGCGTCCAACTGCTCCTAATTAGAAGTCGCGTTCAGTTGCATTCCGGTTAGCCTGCACTGCGGGATTCATTCTGCGAAACTTAGGCGACTTTCAGTCGGACTGTCACTTTTGCCAGTTTTAAGTGCTTTACGGTGAGTATAGATTCGGGCCGTCTGGACGATCGCGTCAGGATAATCGTTCGAAATACGGCGGATGCCACAAAGACTGTGTGTTGACAACTCAGCACAGATGTCAGCGCGAGGTATTTATGACCCGCAAGACAAAATCCAGAACTTTGTTAGATCCGATTACACGGCAAAATTGGGACTCGAACTCTCCAGTCGACTTGGAGGACCTATGACCAAGCGACTCGATGGAAAAGTGGCCGCAATTACCGGAGGCAACCAAGGAATAGGGCTGGGGATCGCCCAGCGCTTCGCGATGGAAGGGGCGGCGGTAGCGATCTGCTATCTTTCAGACAAAACTGTCGCTGAACAGGTCGTCGAAGGATTGCGCTCTACCGGATCCAAAGTGATCGCCGTTCAAGCAGACATTTCGAAGCTTTCTGACGGCCAGCGTTTCGTCGAGGAAACCGCCGCGCGGCTCGGTAAAATCGACATACTGGTAAACAACGCAGGGGTCGAGAAGCGCGCGAGTTTCTGGGAGGTGACCGAGGCTGAATACGATTTCGTGATGAACGTCAACTTGAAAGGCATGTTCTTCATCACTCAGGCGTTCGTCAAGCACCAAATGAAGGCAAACGCCGGTGGAAAAATCATCAACATTAGTTCGGTACATGAGGAGCTTCCCTTCCCTCATTTTACTTCATACTGCGCGAGCAAGGGAGGGGTGAAAATGGTAACACGCAATCTTTCGATAGAATTGGCACCCCTCGGAATTACAATCAACTCGATCGCGCCCGGAGCCATCGAAACGCCGATCAACAAAAACCTACTCAACGATCCGGTAGAATTGGAAGCTCTGCTCAAAAACATTCCTCTCAGAAGGCTGGGGAAGCCTGAAGATGCCGCATCCTTGGCGGTGTTCCTGGCGTCCGAAGAATCGAATTACGTGACCGGCACAACAATGTTCGTGGACGGTGGATTGCTGTGGAATTACCAGGAACAGTAACGCTCGGCAGGCACGAGATTTCAGGAGGCAAGCATGACGGCAGCAGAAGCAAGACGCGCGGTGATGTCCATTCGGTTGGTGATCGCCGACGTGGACGGCACGCTTGTAACAAAGGAAAAAGTGCTGACTCCGCGCGCGATAGAGATGGTTTTTCGTCTGCGGGAGGCGAACGTCCAGTTTGTTGTAACGAGTGGGCGGCCACCGCGCGGCATGGCGACGCTAGTGGACCCGCTGAAACTCAACGAGCCGTTGGCGGCCTTCAATGGCGGGGTAATAACTCAGCCGGACTTGACGACGGTAATCCGCCAAAATTTCTTGCCGGCAGATGTCGTTTCTCAAGTCATCAAGTTGATTCAGCACCGCAAGCTTGATGCCTGGGTGTACACCGATAAAGAGTGGTACGTACGCGACGTGAATGCGCCCCACGTGGCACGTGAACAGTGGACGGTCAAATTTGCGCCGACGATTGTTTCGAGCATCGATGGTCTGACGGATCGCGTTGCGAAGGTTGTCGGCGTCAGTGACGACCTAGAAGCCGTGAAGATCTGCGAGAAAGAAGTTCAGGAGG
Source organism: Candidatus Acidiferrum sp. (assembly GCA_035272765.1). Classification (GTDB taxonomy): domain Bacteria; phylum Acidobacteriota; class Terriglobia; order Acidiferrales; family UBA7541; genus Acidiferrum. Next base: position 120,138 of record DATEQG010000004.1, on the reverse strand, counting down.
CCTGCGGCACGAACGCGTCGGCGGCTCGGTCGCAGCCTTACTATCTGGATGTGACCCACCCCCAAGCAAACAAAGGCGAGGTCGTGCTGGCGATGTCCAGCCTGCTGAAAATTCCCCTGGAAGCGATTGCCACAATTGGGGACATGCCTAACGACGTCCTGATGTTCAAAAAGAGCGGAATCAGCATTGCCATGGGAAATGCCGGCGACGAGGTGCAGAAATCCGCTACGTACGTAACGACTTCCAGCGAGAACGAAGGGTTCGCGAACGCGATGGAGAAATTCGTCTTGCAGAGCAACGCCGCGCCGCGCTAGGACGAGCAGCGCCCGTTGCAACGACTGCCCGTAGGAGCTATGAAAAATTGTCCGAACGCCCCGTAGCGCTTGTCCGCCGTAGCGGCCAAATCGGAGCGTTCCGAAAGCGGCCTGTCCGTTTGAAAGTACTTTTTGTAGGATGCAATCCAATCTGTAGCGATAGCGCGCTGTGCTGCGGATAGATCGAGTTTACCCGCACATACCATTTCGTGGAGGCGTTCCTCTAGCGTGTCCTTCACATGTGCGTTCCATGTTAAGAATTTGGGCTGGGGCCAGAGATTGTGTACGTCTTCTGCGCCACCCAATCCCGGAGTAATCAGGTAATCGATCTCGTAGTCTTCTGCGTGAACATTCTTGATTCTGTACTTTTGAAGTATTTGTTGTCGCAAAGACGCCGGTACCTCTCGAACCACCTCCTCATGAGCCATCGAACAAATCTCATTGACTGTAACGGCTCGGGTAGCACCCGGCGTAAGATTCAGGTCGGGAAGAGCACCGAGCTCGATTGCAACAACCGTTGAATTTTCTGCGGGGCCTGCGAAATGTTGGAGGGAAAGCTTGCCGACAACTACGATAAGAAAGAGAGCGATGCCAACGTACAGCGCAGTCCGAGAAGCTGGGCCAAGCCAAAAAAACCGCCGCCATGAACCAACCTTAGATTTGGCTGTCAGTTCCGTTAATTGAACCTTCAAAAGCGCGCGCGGACCGTCAACAGAGGGCAGTTTTGGATTGCGAACGCGGCGGTAGGCCCGTGCAAAATCAACGATTGTACCCTCGATCTCCGTCATCCGCGCCCGGCAGTCCCAACAGGTCTCAAGGTGAGCACGAACCTCAGCGGCACGACGGCGTGAGAGTTCACCGTCAGCGGAAAGAAGCAACTCTTGGTCTGATAGGTGGAAGGTTTCGCTCGTCATGGCCTTACCTCTTGTCTGCGCAAATGAGTCGCCCGAGTGATCGCGTCAGGGAAATGGATACAGCTCCAAGCGAGATACCCACAACGCGAGCGATTTCTCGATAACGAAGACCTTCTGCGCGAAGCCGCAGGCAGCATTGGTCCTCTTCCGGCAAAACGTTGACAACAGCCATCAGACGTCTTTGCCTTTGCGCTGACAACATCTGCTCTTCGGGATCTGGCGAAGAGTCCAACTGGTTTTCTGCAATCCTTCTATCCGAGTCCAACTGATCCTGCGACCGCTGATTGGTGCTGCGGCGCTTCAGCGCCAGGTTGTGAGCCACGCGAAAAATCCAGCCGCGAAGGTTCCGGCGAGATTTTCCTTTTTGGAGATGCCCGAAGAGCGCCAGGAATACCTCCTGGGTCACTTCCTCCGAATCATGCACTGATAAGCCGAAAGACAACACATAGCGGACAACGGGATCTCGTAATTGACCGAAAAGCATGATCACTTCGCATTCCACCTCGGATGGTACTGAAACCTCCGGACTTGCCGGACTGCTGGAAGATAGCTCGCTGATCAATTCTGTCGGAAGGAATGTCATAGACTTCTCTCTATGTATATTCTCTTTCTTGGGCGTCTGTTCACTAAATTCTCATATCGGCTCTCTAATTTTGCTCCCCGAGGTGAAAAAAGACTGAACAACCTGGCGTCGAACGGAATATTCATATTGAGGGGTGGGATCAAAGGGCATTTGTATCAGTTGTTCTCAAACGCGCTTCAAGAGGCTCATCACCCCGCCCTCGACCATCGAAACAAAACCAGTGAGGCCCCGCTTCCGTGAAGAGATTTGCGTTACTTTTCCTATTCTTCATCTGCGCTTTCGCTGTTTGCGCTCAAAGCTACAATAGCGGTGAATTGCGTCTTAAAGTGACGGATCCCTCTGGTTTGCCTGTGAAAGCACCTGTTCGGATCACGAGCGATGCGAATGGCTATCGAAATGTCCTCGCGACTAACGACCAGGGTGAATTGGACGTTCAGCGCCTACCCTACGGCGTCTACCAGATCGAAATCAAGCAGCCTGGATTTGCGGACGCATCGGAATCCGTCCAAATTCGCTCTTCGCTCCCCACAGACCAGACCATTCAACTCAAGCTTCCTTCCGTCGCTGAGTCTATAAGCGTTAAAGCTGTAAATACGTTAATTAATCCCGATCAGGCTGGTTCGGTCAGCCAGATCGGGTCGGATTCTATACAAGATCGCCTGGGCTCCATTCCTGGCCGCTCCCTCCAGGACTTGGTGAATACGCAGCCCGGATGGCTATACGAAGGCAACGCCGTCTTGCACCCGCGCGGCTCCGAGTATCAAACGCAGTTCGTGGTCGACGGTATTCCTCTCGTAGACAATCGCTCCCCCAGTTTCGGGCCTGAGATTCCAGCCGACGACGTGCAATCCATGAGCATCTATACAGCGGGGTTCCCCGCCGAGTTCGGCAGGAAAATGGGGGGGGTGGTGGAGCTCAACACAGCTGAAGATTCGCAGCCGGGCTTCCACGGCCAGATTGTGCTCTCGGGAGGCAGCTTTGACACGGGGGGAGCCTTCGCCGAGGCCCAGTATGGGTGGGGCCTAAACACGCTCTGGGTAAGCGCCAGCGGTGGTATGAGTAGCCACTACCTGAATCCCGTAGTAGTACAGAACTTCACCTACACGGGGACCGTCGGCGACTTCTCGGCCCGTTATCAGCGCGACCTCACGCCCAATGATCGCCTCACTCTTAGCGTCCGGCACGAGCTTTCCCGTTACCTGATTCCGAACGAGCAGGTCCAGCAATCCTGGTGCTACGCGCCTGGACAGTTCACGGGCCCGCCTTGCCAGGTCCAGAATGCCGACAACTTCGAAACCATGGGCATCGTTGGCTACACGCACACCTTTTCGCCCAACATGGTCGCCGACTTTCACGGAATGGTGCGCGACAACGCCAACGATTTCTACTCCAACGCTCTTTCAACTCCCATCGAGATAACCCAGCACAATTGGTTTCGCGAAGGGTATTTCAGGGGCAACGTCACGATCAACCATGGCCGCCATGAGATCAAGGCGGGAGTTGAGTCGGACAACATCTTCCTTAACGAGAACTTCCAATACAACATCACCGATGACTCGCAATACGATCCAAGCACCCCCCTTACTTTCAGCTTCATGGCGCATCGTCCGGACCTCGAGCAGGCCGCCTACGTCCAGGACCTCGTCCACTTGGGCAACTGGACGATCAACGCTGGTCTCCGTTGGGACCACTATCAGTTGCTCGTTAACAACCAGGCAGTGAGTCCCCGCATCGCGATTTCGCGCTATTTTCCTCCCGCAAATCTCGTGCTGCATTTCTCCTACGATCGTATTTTCCAGACGCCGTCTTTTGAGAACATCCTGCTCTCCAGTTCCACGGCCGCTGCGGGCCTCGATACGATTTCTCTCCAACTGCCTGTCAGGCCGTCCGTGGGAGACTACTACGAAGTGGGGTTGACTAAGGTCTTCTGGAATAACGTCAACCTGGGTGTGAACTACTACCGCCGTCTCGTCAACAATTACGCCGATGACGACCAGATCGATAACACCACCATCAGCTATCCCATAGCCTTCTTGAAGGCCATCATTTACGGAGCGGAAGCGAAAATCACTCTCACCCCAACCCACGGTTTTTCCGGATTCGTGAGCTATTCTTATCAATTGGGCAACGCATGGTTCCCCGTAACGGGCGGTCTGTTTCTGGGCGACGACGCAATGCTCCCCACCTCAGGTCACCTGCCGGATTCGCAGGATCAGCGCAACTTCGTTCGCGGACGCCTTCTCTATCAGATCTCTCGCCGACTATGGGTTGCGGGCGGAGTGCAATATGACACGGGCCTGCCGTTTGACCCGAATTGCCCTAACCCGAACAGCCCTAGCGAATGCGCCGCCTTCGAACTTCCCACATACGGTCCGGCCGTGATTAACCGCCTCAACTTTGTCCGTGACCGCATTCTCCCTTCCTTCCAGGTCAATGCTTCTGCGGGTGCCGATATTTACGAATCCGACCGACTGAAGATGAGGCTACAAGTGGATGGACAGAATCTCACAAATGTCGTCCAAGTTATCGACTTCGGTGGCCTCTTCTCCGGCAACGCCATCGGGCCTTCGCGCAGCATCATGTTACGTCTCCAAACAGTTTTCTGACTTTCGACCTAAGGCGCGTTTCAAGTTTCTGGCTGTCGCGTTGGGCTTGAGGAGAGTCGAAAATCGAAGATATTAATCCGACAGGCTAGGTCCCGATTAACTAACCATCCAGTCGCGTAGGACGCCGCAAACACGCGATGCAGCTTCATCAAAGCGGCAGTGATGAGGATCAGCTGCAAAGGACCCGTCATGCATACGGCAGCCGCCGGTTTGACTCCATTCAATATGGAATGAAGCTCCAGCCAAGCGGTGACGGCGGCGAAGACTTCACATGTCAGAAACGGAAGAGGACCGGTCACAGCAATCGCTCGCCCTTCATCACCCTGACGTCGGATCTCCGGATAGGTGTCGGGACGAGATGATTGGCATAGCGAGAGACCTGACAAATCAAGCAGGTACTGAAAAGAAACCGCGCCCAAAACTCTCGGCGTTGAAGAAATCCACCGAATAGTCACGCAAGTTAGGTTTTATGGCATCATGTCGGTTAACGCAAGTATAGTGTCTTACTTGAACGAATCGGGCCAAAACTGACTTAGGCAGGCGCCCCACCAGCTGCTCGCAAGTCAGGGCGGTGGGCTTTCGACTCACCGCCTCTTTCGAACCTTCTCGGCCCCATCGTTAAGTTGATTCCCGCGAAGTTTTCTCGGCTTAAAAACTCAATCGAGTAGCCTAGAGCGGATCTCGTTTTCCGTCGTTTTCCAATTACCGCGAATCTTGTTTCAGTTAAGTGCCGCCAGTTCAGCGTGTTAGGGTTTGCTAGAGGAAGCTTGGGAGGCTTCTATACTGCCATTTTACGACGCCCGCTTATGTCATTAAGCTAACAAATCACCGAAAACGCCGCAAGTGGCGACGCTCAACGATACAAATGCATCCCCAGCGTGCGATATTATGATTCCAATCAGATCAGGACTTCCTGTTCGACGGGGGTCACCGTGCACAAGCGTGAGAAAAAACCAAAGAAACGGCTTTGCAAGGGAGTTTCGCACCAGCAAGTAACTTGCGAAGTTCCCGGTCAGCGGCGATGTACGCAGTGTGGGCTTTGGTATTGCAGGATTCATTTTCAGGACCCCGACTGGCATCCCTGCGCTCCCGACCAAGGCACGGGTTGAATTTTTCGGCCCCTCTGCTTTGAAAGACCGTTGGCGATTGCACAGCAGACGCCGCGCGATTTCTTGACGGCGGAGCGCGGCTCCGTTAGCGTCAAAGAGTACGGAGTGCCTTCCCACTTCGTCGAGCGCAGCGCGTGCAGAACACCCTGGGCGGGAGAATCTCGTGGCCAATGCCATCATCACATTGACGACAGATTACGGCACCGACGACCATCTCGTCGGAACCGTAAAGGGCGTCATTCTCAAGATCAATCCGGAAGTGACCATCGTGGACATCACGCATCACGTGACGCCTTTCGATTTGCTCGATGGCGCACTGGCCATCGGCGCGGCCTATTCGTACTTTCCTCCGAAGACGATTCATGTGGTGATTGTGGATCCTGGCGTGGGAACGGAACGGCGGCCGCTCCTCGTTACCGGACAAAATCATTATTTCATTGCGCCCGACAACGGCGTGCTCTCTCTCGTCTACGAACGGGAACCAAATGTGGTGGTGCGCCACGCCAATGCGGAACACTATTTCCTCCAACCTCTCAGTAAGACCTTTCACGGACGAGATATTTTTGCGCCGGTGGCAGCCTGGCTCTCCAAAGGCTGGCAAACTCCGGCTATGGGCGACGAAATTCAGGATTACAAAAAAATGGCGCTGCCTCGGCCGAAGCCTGACGCGGCAGGCGTAAAAGGCTTGGTACTGAAGATCGATCCGTTTGGAAACCTCGTTACGAACTTCCGGGCCGAGGATCTGTCTAGCGAGGCACAGAACGGCGGCGGACTGAAAATGCAAGTGGGACCTCATGCGGTTAACAGGCTAGTTGATACGTTTGCGCGAGGCAAAGCGGGCGAACCGGTTGCGTATTTTGGGTCAAGCGGCTATTTGGAAATTGCCATCAACAAGGGGAACGCTTCGCGTGCCTTGAGTGTCGGTCGCGGAGCACCTGTGATTCTCTCCTCGAAGTAATTCCCTTTTTCTTTTCGAGCAATAAACGCGAGCGGGATACCGCGCGGCTTGGCCTGTGTGCCGGACAGCGGCTTTGCGTTATGAGTGATGGCGGCCCTAGGCCGCGGCTGGGGCCGGTTGCTTCCGCTTGTGCCAGTAACCCAAGGCCGCGAACAGAAGGACGGCAGGCACGCCCGTCAGTCCGCAAACGATAAAGAAAATGCCGTAGGCGTGGATGAGGCCGTGCGTGGTGCTCAGTCTTTCGACCGCAGCTCCGGAAAATCCCTTCAAGATCTTTCCGAGCCAGGCATAAGTTGAACTCAAAAGTGCATACTGTGTGGCCGTGTATCCCAGATTGGTGAGGCTCGACATGTACGCTACAAGCGCAACAGCGGCGAAGCTAAGACTGAAATTGTCTCCTGCCATGACGAAGGCGAAGAGACGAATGCTCAAACCCCAGAAAGCGAGAGTCGCAAATGCGGCAGTCGCAGCCGCCTGTAAAACACCCCCGATGATGAGGGCGCGCATGTAGCCAAGCTTCAGCGAACAGAATCCGCCCGCGGCGATGCCGCAAAACGTTGCGATAAGTCCGATGGACCCGCGCACCGCTCCGACGGTTGGCTTCGCTAGACCGAGTGCGATGTAATAGGGATTCGCCATCGGCCCCATCATGAAGTCCGGCAAGCGGTAGAGACTGATGGCCGCCAACATGACAAGGGCAAGCCATCCATGCGCCCGGAAGAACGCGATGAACGGTCCCACAACCCCGTCGAAGAAGCCGCGAGGCGTCCAGAGTTGCGCTTCGCGTTTTTTTTCACCCACCACCGCGTCCGCCCGCTCGGGTTCTTTCGCGAACCAAACGGCGATCATTCCGATGGCCATGCCAGCGCCGTAGATACCGTAGGACATTCGCCAGCCCACGGCCGCCGCCACAAAGAGGATGAGCGAATCTGTAGCCAGGAGAGCCAGACGGTAGCTGAACTGATAGGCAGACGCGAGGAGCCCTTGTTCATCTCCGTCGTCTGCTGATTCAATTCGCCAAGCATCGACCACAATGTCTTGTGTCGATGAAGCAAATGCGACGATGAGCGCACAAGCGCCAAGCCGGCCGAGCCCCACACTCGTGCCAGTTGCGCCCATGGCGCAAAGCGCAAGCCCTACGACGATCTGCGAGAACATCATCCATCCCCGGCGATGTCCAAGCCGATTAAACAACGGCAAGTCGACGCGATCCATCAAGGGCGCCCACAGAAACTTCAGCGAATAGGCGATGCCCACCCAGGAAAGAAAACCGATCGCCGTCAACGAGGTGTGTTCGTCGCGCAGCCAGTAGCCGAACGTATTGCCGACCAGATAAAAGGGGAGGCCTGATGAAAACCCCAGCAGCAACATCGCCATCGTTTTAGGCCGCAGGTAATCGGCGATCCGGTGCTTTTGGGGACTCACGCGTTCATTGTCTATTGGGGGCCTCACGAAACTCAACGTTCATACCGCCGAACCTTGTCCATGCTGGCACTGTCGTCGGTTTGCTACGGTTCCGCCGTTGCAGCTTTCGAGCTTTTTGCCGCCTGCTCGGCGCTTACTGCAGTCTCCGCCGCTCGTTCATCTTCAGACGCCGGGCGGACGCGCTGGATTTTCACGCGTGCGACGCGCCGGCCGTCCATTTCCACGACGGTGAAGCGAAACTGTCCGTATTCAAAGCTCTCTCCTCCCCGAGGAATGAACCCGAGTTGCGCCAAGACGAATCCGCCAACGGTCGCGTACGCGGGATCCTCGGGCAGAGTGATATTGTACTGCGTATCCAAATCACGCACGTTCAGAGCGGCATCAAAAATGACGGCGCCATCGGCTAGAGTCAAAGGACGCTCGACAACATCGAACTCGTCATGAATTTCACCCACGACTTGTTCCATGATGTCTTCGAGAGTGACCAGACCAAGAATACTGCCAAACTCATCGACCACCATGGCCATGCCGATGTGCCGCGTGCGAAGTTCCTGCAGCAGTTCACTCGCCGGTTTTGTTTCCGGCACGATGAGTACTTCGCGCAACACGCGCCGGAGATCAAAGGCAGGTGGCGGGAGATTTTCTTCCATCCGTCGTTCGCGATCGAGCAGAATCCACAGCATATCCTTGATATGCACGAAACCAAGAATATGATCGCCCGAGCCCCGATACACCGGAATGCGCGAGCGCTGTGACGTTGCAAAAACGCGCATCACATCGTCCAAGCTCGCTTCCACCGGAAGCGTGTGCATATCCGGGCGTGGCACCATGATCTCGCGGACCTGGACTTGCCCCAGTTCGATGGCGCTGACGATGAATTTCTCTTCGCCCGGCGCGATCAGACCGCGTTCGCGCGCCTGCTGAATCTGAATTTGCAGCTCTTCCGTGGAGTGCGCGGCGCCGTGACTCTGCGGCGACGAGACGCCCATGGCCTTAACGATGACGCTAGACATGCCATCCAGCAGGTCGATGGCCCAGCGAAATGTGTGTAGAAACCACTGGAACGGCAGCGCGATGAGAAGCGCGACCCGCTCCGCCTTCGCGAGGCTAACCGTCTTTGGCACCAGTTCGCCAAGCACAACATGCATCGCGCTCAGCAAAGCGAAGGCGCAAGCTAAGGCAACAGCATGAGCGAAAAATGCGGTGCGCGTGCCTGCGACGCCGTGCCAGATTTGTTGCAATGCCGTTGCGAGGGTGGCTTCGCCGAGGGCGCCGATGGCCAGGCTCGTCAGCGTGATGCCGACTTGCACACCGGAAACAACGCGGTGCAAATCCGCCAGCAATCGCTCGACGACGCGAGCGCGGATGTCGCCCTTGGCCACGAGTTGGCGAACGCGAGAAAGCCGCACCGCCACAAGGGAAAACTCCGCCGCCGCGAAAAAGCCGTTGAGGGCGACGAGCGCTAGCACTCCGATCAGCCGCACTGCAAACATAGATTCTCAGGGATCCCCTACCGGCATTGTAGCAGTACGGATGCGGTGCGTGAGACGCGCGTGCCTTCTCTACACACGCGTTATAGTGACGAAGATATCTTCTCCGCTCAGCGCCAGCTTAACGCCGCCGTTCTGCGAAGTGCTCATCTCCAGCCGCTCGGCAAGAAGTTCATTGCGCAGAAATGCTTCGTGCGCGGTGATCGCTTCCGCAATGCGCGGCGAGGCGGAATAGCGAACGACGATGCGGTCCGAAATATCGAGGTTCAAGGCTTTGCGCTGGTCTTGCAACATGCGGTTGAAGTCTCGCGCGAGTCCTTCCTGCAGGAGCTCCGGCGTCAAGGTGGTGTCTAGAGCCAGAAAGGTACCCTGTTCCAGGCTGCATTTGAGGTTTTCCGGGCCCTCGAAGAAAGTAACGATCTCTTCGGGAGCGAGTTCGAACACTTGGTCGGCCAGCTGGATCGAATACGGGCCGCCCTTAAGGACCTGTCCCGGATCGGCATTTTCCAAAGCTTCCCCGATGGCTTTCAGGTATCTTCCCGCCCATGGGCCGATTTTTTTTGCGTCTGGCTTGAGTCGCACTTTCACAAGCGTCTTCTCATCGTCAATCAAGACGAGCTGCTTCAAATTGGTCTCCTCCAAAATCTGTGCAACGTAGTCAGAGTTTTCCAAGACGCGCCGGTCGGACGCATCTTTTGGCCGCACATAAAGTGTGCTCAACGGCTGACGAATCTTGACCTTGCTCTGCGTGCGAAGACTAAGGGCGAGGTTTTTGATGCGAATCACTGCTGCAATGCTGTGTTCAAGAGCTTCGTCAATGAGAGCAGGGTTCACCTGCGGATACTCCGTCAAGTGAACAGACTCCGGCGCCGTAGCATCCACGGAGCGCACCAGATTCTGGTAGATATCCTCCGTCAAGAAAGGAAGTGCCGGAGCCATGACGCGAGTGACGGTCGTCAGCACCCCGTAGAGTGTTTGATAGGCGTCCGCCTCGCTCTTCCAGAAGCGCCTCCGCGACCGGCGCAAATACCAGTTCGAGAACTCTTCATCGAACGCCTGGAAGGCTTCGATCAACTTGTAGTGCTCGTAATTCTGAAAGGCATTGTTCGCCTCCGCCACCAGCCGCTGCAGTTTGCTCATCACCCAGCGATCCAATTCATTGGTTACAGGGAGCGGCGATCCTCCCGGTTTCCAGTTGTCCGCGCCGGCGTACATCACGAAAAAGCTGTAACAATTCCAGAAAGTGAGCAGTTTGCGCCGCGCATCGCCATCGATCGTTTGCCCCACGTTGCCGGTGGGATGGAGATCCGGAAAGTTGAGATTCTGCGCTGTCTTCTGTTCCGTATATATATACCGCATTACCTCCGCGCCCAGTGCTTCCGCCGCTTCGTCAAACGCGATCGAGTTGCCCTTGGACTTGTGCATCTCCTCGCCGCGCGCATCGCGCACGAGAGCGTGGCCCAAAAGTGCCTTGAACGGTGCGCGCCCATCGATCATCGCGCTCATCGCCAGCATGGAATAAAACCAATTCCGGAACTGCCCTGGAAAACTTTCCAGGACCAAGTCCGCCGGAAACCATTTCTTCCAATAGGCTTTGTCCGTCGAATAACGCATCGTGCTAAACGGCACGATTCCCGCGTCCAGCCACGGATTACCCACATCCTCCGTGCGATGCGCCAAGCCGCCGCACTTCTCGCAACGAATCTTCACGGCATCAATGTACGGCCGGTGCGGCGAATTTCCTTCAAAGACTTCCCATCCTTCGATTGCTTTCTCCTTCAGCTCTTCCCTGCTCCCAATCACCACAAAGTGGCTGCAATCGCCGCACACCCAGATTGGCAGCGCGAGTCCCCAGAAGCGCTTCTTCGAGATCATCCAGTCACTCATGTTGCGCAGCCAGTCCAGCTCGCGCGCTTCGCCATCCGGAGGAATCCACTTGATGCCAGGCACCACGCGCTGAATGCGATCCCGCCAATCCATGCGGATGAACCACTCGTCCACCGGTCGAAACACCAGCTCTTCTTTGCAGCGCCAGCAGTGTGGATAAACGTGAGGATATTTTTCGCGCGCCACGAGCATCCCGCTCGCCTTTAACGCCGCAATGATTTCATCCGCGACCTCGTTTGCGTTGCGCTTTGTGAATTGCCCAAAGCCATCGAGAAAAACGGAGCTGTCGTCCAGCGGCGCGATGAACGGTATACCGTTCTCTTTCCCAAGTTGTTGGTCTTCCGCGCCGCAACCGGGCGCGATGTGCACGAGCCCCGTGCCTTCTGCTTCACTGATCTCTTTCCAAGCGATAACGCGGTGCGCTTCCGCCGCGGTTTTGCCGCCGCCAGTCTCGCCAAAAGGAAAAACGCCGCCTGGTGTTTTCTGCGCCGGAAGTTCATCGAAGGGCCCCTGATAGGTGAGTCCCAGCAAATCCTTGCCGGGAATTTCCTCAACAACTTCAACCCCGCCGCTCCCCTTCAAAATAGTCCGGATCGAGGGCAGCTTGTGCGTCTCATGCTTCCCTTCCACTTGCAAATCCTGCAGGCGATCGTGTTCGAAATTTCCTTTCGCGACGTAGTAGAACCAGTCGCCGTGCTTGACCTTGAGGTAGGTCATCTCCGGATTCACCGCCACGGCCACGTTCGACGTCAATGTCCACGGAGTAGTGGTCCAAATCAGCAGAGCGGTTCGCTCTTGGCCTTTGATCGGGAACCGCACAAAAACAGAAGTGTGCGTGGTTATGCGGCGTCCTTCGGCGACTTCCATCTGCGAGAGCCCCGTTCCGCAACGCCCGCACCAAGGCATCACATCATGACCGCGGTAGATGAATCCCTCCGTATGACACTTCTTCAAAAACGACCAGATGGTGTAATTATTCTCGTCGGAAAAAGTGAAGTAGCTGCCGCCATACTCGGCGGACCCCAATTTCCGCACGATCTCGCTCGCCCGCGCCGTTTCCGTGCGACCACTGGGCAGCTTCGCAGTGACCACGCGATCACCGTCCGCCAGCGCGTCGCGCAAAGCAATCAGCACTTTAGGATCATCCCAGTCGCACCAATAACCCAACCGGATGGATTGCTCCGTCTGCCGCGCCGCATACGTCAGCACGCGCTCCTTGCAAGCCCGCACGAACTTCTCAATGCCAAATTCACGAATCTCTCGCTTAGTTTTAAGTCCCAGACTCTTTTCAACTTCCACCTCAACCCACAACCCCTGGCAATCAAACCCGTTCTGGTAGCGCAACGCGCTTCCCCGCATCGCGTTGTAGCGCTGGTACATGTCCTTTAGCGAGCGGCCCCAGGCATGGTGCACACCCATGGGATTATTCGCGGTAATCGGCCCATCCAGGAACGACCATCGCGGGCCCGCGGCATTCTTCTCGCGCAGCTTCTGAAAAATCCCTTTCTCTTCCCAGAAACGCAAAATCTCGCGCTCCATGGCTGGAAAATCGGGCACTCGTGGCACTGGTTTGTACGTGTTCATAGGCGATATCTTCTTAGATTATCACAGCCGACAAGAGCGTCCGCCTGGTTGCGCCCTCCAAGCGGGTCCACTACACTCAAGTTTTACCTCCAGCGCCCGGGAGACTGCTTGCGGACCATCCTTCGTTTTCTTGTTTGGACAGTTCTGGTAATTGTGGTTATCGCCGGGGCGACGGCTTGGTGGTTCATCTACCGGCCGCTTCCGCAGCTCGACGGCTCCATTTCCCTCTCGGGCCTGCAAAAGGATGTCACCGTAGAACGCGACAACTGGGGAGTGCCCCACATCCGCGCGTCTTCGCTCGTGGATGCCGTCGAAGCCCAAGGCTGCGTGATGGCCCAGGACCGCCTCTGGCAATTGGATTTGATGCGCCGCGCTTCTCGCGGTCAGCTCTCTGAAATCTTTGGTCCTCTGGCTCTCAAATCCGACAAACAATTCCGTACCTTCGGATTTTCTCGCGCGGCTGAACGAGACTTCGCCGCCATGGACAAGGATTCGCGCGCGCTGTTGGAAGCGTACGCTCGCGGCGTGAATGCTTTTATCGCACAGCATCAGAACGCCCTACCATTAGAATTTTCTCTGCTCAAGTACAAGCCGCAACCATGGCAACCTACCGATTCGCTGGTTATCGCCGGCTACATGTACCAAACGCTGACCAACACATGGGAGCGCGAGTTAGACCGGGCTATCGTCGAAGCGCGCGTGGGCGCGGATCGTTCGAAGGATCTTTTTGCGGTCGATGCGTCCATGGATCATTTTGTCATCGGCGACCCCGATGTCCCCAATGACGGCTCGCAGGCGTCTCGCGTTGATCCCGACGACGAAGACGATGACGACGATATGCCGACCGACGCCATTCTGAAAGCCGCATCGCACGGGGCTGGCGGCATTCCTACGCCGGAAACTTTTGCGGACATTACGTCTGCGCTCTGGCCTTTGACTAAGGGCTATCTCCAAGAAACCCAAAGCGAAATTCGCCAAGGCCTCGGAAGCAACGACTGGGTTGTCAGCGGAGCGCACACTGCGACTGGCAAGCCTATCCTGGCCAACGATACGCATCTCGAGCTGTCCATTCCGCCAATCTGGTACGAGCTTCACCTCACCGCGCCGGGATTCAATGCGAAAGGATTCACGCTGCCTGGCGCGCCATTAATCGTCATTGGCCACAACGACCGCATCGCCTGGGGCTTCACGAACAATGGCGCCGATGTCCAGGACCTCTACATCGAGACGTTCAATCCCGCCGCGTCAGACGAATATCGAGTGAAGGGTAGCTGGCTAAAGGCGCAAGTCTTTGACGAAGTGATTCACGTTAAAGGGCAGCCGGACGAGCACTTGAAGGTCGTCGTCACGCGCCACGGCCCGGTCGTCCGCCGCGAAGGCGACAAAGCCTACGCTCTTCGCTGGACCGCGCTCGAGCCCGGCGGCCTCGGAAGCACCTACAACTGGCTCGCCACAGCGCAAAACTGGCGCGAGTTTCGAGACATCATGAAACGCGTCTGGGGCCCGGGTCAAAACGCCGTCTACGCCGACGTGGACGGCAACATCGGTTACGTGATGGCCGCCCGCGTCCCCGTTCGCAAGAAAGGCCACGGCGAAGTTCCTGTTCCCGGCGATACCGATGATTACGAGTGGACAGGCTACATTCCTTTCGAACAACTTCCTCAAGCGCTAAACCCGGACAGCGGTCTAATCGTCACCGCAAATGCTCGCGTCGTTGGGCCAAACTACAAGCCATATCTGACAGACCGCTGGGAGGAACCTTACAGAACGGCGCGCATCTACGATCTTCTGCACGATAAAACGAATCTCCGTCCCATCGATATGCTGAAGGTCGAAACAGACACCTTCAGCTTTCCCCACGTTTTCCTCGCTGACCAAATTTCTGCCGCCGCGAAGACGGCGCAACCAAAGGATCCTCGCGCCAGGAAACTCATCGAGGGCCTGAGAGACTGGAACGGAATCGCCGATTCCGATTCTCCGCTCGTTTCTTTTCTGGTGGTGACGCGCCGCGCCGCGCTCGACCTAATCCTTCAGCCGTATCTTGGAAAGGACACCAACCTCTACGAGTGGCGCACCACCGCATTCCTGCAAAAGGTTCTGACTGACCGCCCCGCGAAATGGCTGCCTCCGGCCTACAAAAACTATGACGAATTGCTCGCGGCGGCCTCCGACAGCGCCGTAGCCATGCTCGTGGAACAAACGAAAAGTGAGCGCGTCGACGGCTGGCAGTGGAAAGAGCTGAATTCGCTGGATATGCTGCATCCGATTGGCCGCCAGGGTTTCTTAAAGCATCTGCTCAGCATCACCGGAAAACCTCAGTCCGGCACGAGCTACAGCGTCCGCGCCTCAACAAGAACGCACGGCCCTTCCATGCGATTCATCGCCAACCTCGCCAACTGGGATGACTCTATCCTCGTGCTTCCCGCGGGCGAATCCGGGCAGGTTGGCAGCGGCCATTACACCGATCAATTCTCCTACTGGTATAAAGGCCAGCCCATCGTTGCTCCGTACAGCGATGCAGCGGAAGCCAAGGCGCGGAAGCATACTCTGACATTGAAACCACTTTTGTGACCCGAGGCGATTCTCTTCCACCATGCCTGAATTGCCTGAAGTAGAAGCCGTCGCGCGGACGCTGCGCCCCTTGGTCGAGCAGCGAAGGATTCGTTGTGTTCACGTCCTTCACGCCATCGCGACAAAACCGCAAAGCCCCTCCCACCTCGCGAGGACAGCGATGGGCCAGCGAATCCAATCTGTGCGAAGAAAAGGAAAATATCTCTGGCTGCAACTAGAGCGCGGCATTGTCACGCTGCATTTCAAACTCGACGGCCAGCTTCTTTGGTTCTCCAACGCCGAGAGGATGTTCGAAGTCGCCAACCAAAAAGAATCCGGCGTTCACGTGGACGTGGCATTCGAACTCGACAAAGGCGTTCTCGGTTTCGCCGACGGACGCCACTTTGGCCGCGTCCTGGTGTATGAATCGGAGGGATCTTGCCCCGCCCTTGTTCGATTGGGCGTGGACGCGAATTCGCGCGATTTTACCGTCTCCCGGTTCACGGAGCTGCTCTCAAATTCTAAACGCCCGCTGAAGGAATTCCTTCTCGATCAAACTCGCGTCGCCGGCATCGGAAATATCTACTCTTGCGAATCGCTTTGGCACGCCCGCCTGAACCCGCGCCGCCGTGCAAATTCGTTGAAACCTCCGCAAGTTCGCCGCCTCCACAAAGCGATTGTTTCCGTTCTCGCGCGTGCCTTAGAATGCTGTTTGCATCCGCCGCCCGATTTTCGCGACCCGCAGTGGTGGTTTCAAGGCCTGGAAAGTATCCTTCGCGTCTATGACCGCGAGGCAAAACCATGCCGCCGTTGCGGACAACTGATCGAACGCATCGCGCAAGGCGGCCGTTCAACTTACTTTTGTGCGCATTGCCCAAAATAGATCCCGAGGATAAAGGCCGATCGCGTGAATTCACCCGCCCCCAAAAAACCCGAACCGCCAAAGAAGCCCGATTTTGAGCGCTCCCTCGCTCGCCTCGAAGAGGTTGTCCGCCGTCTCGAAAGCCCGCAACTCTCGCTCGACGATGCCATGAAGCTCTTCGAGGAAGGCGTCGCGCTTTCCCGCGAGTGCCAAAAGCAATTGGAAGAGGCCGAAGGCCGCGTTGAAATCCTTCTAAAAAAAGCCGATGGCAAGCTGGCCGCCGAGCCATTCGATCCCGAAGGCGAGGGCGAATCGTGACCGTTTCGTCCCCTGCCCTCCGCGCGCCCCTCCCGCAACAATGAAGCTCCCCCTTTTTTTTGAAGAAGACCGCATTGAGGTCGATGCTTCGCTCCAGCGTCTGATGCCCCCGGAGACGGCGCCACCTCCCTCGGTCCATCAAGCCATGCGGTACAGCGTCTTCGCCGGCGGAAAACGAATTCGCCCGATCCTCTGCCTCGAAACCTCGCGCATCTTCGATTCGAACGTTGCGCCCGCGCACTATCCCGCCTGCGCCATCGAATTCATCCACACCTACTCGCTCATCCACGACGATCTACCGGCGCTCGATAACGACGACCTCCGCCGTGGCAAACCAACCAGCCACAAGAAATTTGGCGAGGCCGCTGCCATTCTTGCCGGCGATGCCCTGTTAACACTTGCGTTCGAAACCATCGCCGCTGCACCAGTCGACGCGACCCGCCGCGTCGCCATGCTGACGGAAATCTCCACCGCTGCCGGAACCATCAACGGTATGGTCGGCGGACAAGTCGCCGACCTCGAAGCCGAAGGCAAGCGCATCAATCCAGAAATGCTCGAATACATTCATCGTTCGAAAACCGCCGCGCTAATCCGCGCCTCCATAACCTCTGGCGCCTTGTGCGCCGGCGCCTCGACAGACGATGTTGCCCGCTTGCGCAGCTTCGGCGAATCCCTCGGCCTTCTCTTTCAAGTCACCGACGACATTCTCGATGTCGAAGAAACTTCCGCCGCCCTCGGAAAAACCGCGGGCAAAGACGCCGCCCAGCAAAAGGCCACTTATCCGGCGGTCCATGGTCTCGAACGCTCGCACCAAATAGCCAACGAACTGGCCGCGAAAGCCACTGCCGAGCTGGCCCCCTATGGCGACCGCGCCTCGCGCCTCCGCGAAATCGCCGAATACTTAGTCCGACGCCGCGCCTGATGCGTCAAACGCCCTAGCCAATTTCGCTCACGCCGCCTCATCTCCGTGCTCTCTGCCACCTCTGTGTTAAAATCCCCACGCCCCACTCCCAGTTTTCCTCTGTGCGGAGCCATCGCCAAACTGAACTAAGCAAATCCTCATGAAATCCAAATCCCCTCGCACCCGCCTCGACGTAGCCCTCGTCGAACGCGGCCTCGCCGAATCGCAGCAAAAAGCCCAAGCCATGATCCTCGCCGGCGAAGTCCGCGTGAACGACATCGCCGTGCAGAAGGCCGGAACGCCCGTCGCAAACGACGCCCGCATCGAAGTGAAAAGCCGCCAACTAAAATATGCGAGCCGCGGAGGCGTAAAGCTCGAGGGCGCCCTGGAAGATTTTTCGATCAATCCGGCAGACCTCATTTGTCTGGACGTAGGTAGTTCGACGGGCGGCTTCACCGATTGCTTGCTTCAATTTGGCGCCGCCCGTGTTTATGCCGTCGATGTGAATCTCTCGCAACTCGCCTGGAAGCTCCAGCAAGATCCGCGCGTCACCGCCATCGAACGCAACGCGCGCGAATTAAGGGCCACCGACATCCCCGAGCAGGTCGATCTTGTCGTTGCCGATGTTTCTTTCATTTCCGTCTGCAAAATACTTGCCGCTGCCTCGGCCTGCGCGAAACCCCACGCCGATTTTCTGATTCTCATCAAGCCTCAATTCGAACTTCGCCGTGAAGACGTTGGCCGCGGCGGTATCGTTGAGGATGTGCGTCTGCATGAAAAGGCCATCGCCAGTGTCCGTAAATGTGCTGAAGCAGCCGGACTCACTTGCATGAAAGTGTGCCCAAGTTGGCTGACCGGCGCCGAAGGCAATCAAGAATATTTTCTGCACGCTCGCAAAGGTCTCCTGAAGTAGAATCCCAGGCACGCATGCAGCCTTCTCCCATCTTTAAGACTATCGGCGTCATCTCTCGCCCGCGGCGTACAAATCTTTCCGCGGTCGTGCCCGACCTTTTGCGGTGGTTGGAGGCTCGCGACTTGCGCGTTTTCTATGATGAAGAAACCGCATCTGCCCTGCCAACTCCTTCCAAAGGGCTACGTCGCGAACAGCTCGCAGACCAAACCGAAATCCTTCTGGTGCTCGGCGGAGACGGCACGCTGCTGGCGGCAGCCCGCGTAGCAGCCTCGCGCTGCATTCCCGTTCTGCCCATCAACATGGGCAGCCTCGGCTTCCTGACAAGTTTCACCGTCGAAGAACTCTACCCGGCACTTGAGGAGACCCTCGCTGGGAGATCCTCCATGAGCCAGCGAGTCATGCTGCAAGTCGAACACGTGCGCGCAGAGACGATCCTGGATCGCCAACACGTGTTAAACGACGCCGTCGTCAACAAAAGCGCGCTAGCCCGCATGATTGAGCTGGAATTGTCGATCGATGGCGATTTTGTCTGCCGCTACCGCGCCGACGGCCTCGTCCTCGCCACTCCAACTGGCTCAACCGCCTATTCCCTCTCCGCCGGTGGCCCCATCGTTCACCCCGCCGTCGAAGCCTTCGTCATAACTCCCATCTGCCCGCACACGCTCACCGATCGCCCGGTGGTCGTGCGCGATTCTTCCAGCATTGAAGTGAAGCTGGAGGGCAATGCTGAATCCGTTTTTCTCACCCTCGACGGCCAAAAAGGTATCCCGATGCAATCCGACGACCGCATCCGCATCACTCGCTCCCCGCAATGCCTCAAACTGATCCAGCCCCCGAAAAAGTCCTACTTCGAAATCCTCCGCAACAAACTCAAATGGGGCGAAGTTTAGCTCTCAGATTCATTGTCGCCTTTTCAATCTGGAGTTCTTCTGCGGCCCGAAACCCACACCAGAATGCCTGAAATAAGTCAGCTTCCGATTGCAGCGTTTGCCAGGCAGGTGTGAACTACCGAACCCTACACCCCGGCCCGTGCGACCTTGCTGAGAGGCACACGGGCGTGGATCGTGGTACCACGCTGGGGTCGCGACTCGATTGAAAACGTTCCGTTCAGCAGTTTCAGTCGCTCCTCCATGCTGATCAGGCCAAGCCCCCGGCTCTTTTTGGCAGCCTCGCTTTCAAATCCCGACCCGGAATCCCTTGCCGTGAGGAGAATCTCATCCGATCCGTAGCACAGCTCCACATCGAAGTGCCGCACACCGCTGTGCTTTAGCGCATTTTGCAAAGCTTCCTGTAAGATGCGGAAGAGGCAGAGCGAAATATCCTGCGGGAGCCTGCGTGGGACCTCGTTATGAGTAAAGACAACTTCGGCATTCTGCTGGTCAGAGAACTCTTTGCAGAATGAACTCATGGCCGTTGCAAGGCCCAGATACTCCAGTTTTGACGAATGCAGCTCGTGCGACAGGAATTGGACATCGCTAGCTAAGTCAGAGCTATGGCTACTTAGTTTGTTAATACGCTGAACTAGGTCGGCTGACAAATCGGGAGAAACTTGCCGGAGCTGTTCTAACTCGACGGTCAACAGTGCGAGACGTTGCCCGATGTCGTCGTGAAGCTCTCTGGCGATCCGTGTGCGTTCCTGTTCCTGTGCCTCAATCAACCGGCGGCTCACGCTTGCGAGCGCTTCTTCGGCCTGCTTCCTGTCGGTAATATCGCTCACCATGCCGATAATACGCAGCATCCGGCCTTGACCGTTAAAGAAGGCATGCCCACATTCTTCCAGCCAAACTGCACTGCCATCCGGACGCAACATCCTGTACATGGTTTGATAGGTAGGATTGTCAGGAGTAGGCCCAGTCTCCGTAGCGACGTATGATTCGCGGTCGTCCGGGTGAACTCTGCTGATAAATTGCCGGCCCGTGTCGGGCGTCGGTTCGTCGATCCAATTGAGAATCTCAGCGGACTGTTCAGATCGCAGTATGACGTCGGTTTCCGTATCCCACTCGAATGCATACATCCTTCCGGCTTTTATGGCCAGACGCAGCCGCTCCTCGCTCTCGCGCAGCGCTTCCTCCACCTGCTTGCGCTCGGTGATATCCGCGGTCATGCCAACCAACCCGACCATTTTCCCGGACTCGTCAAACTTCCCCCGGCCGCTCTCTTCGAGCCAGAGTAGCGCACCGTCCGGGCGAAACCTCCGATACTCTGTTCGATAGGTCGGCTTTTTTGGCGTCAGCGAGGTTGACACAGTCCACAGCCCGGCTCGATCATCGGGGTGGATTGAAACGAAATAATCTTTCGCACAACCTTGTTGGCCTGCGTCCAAACCGAGAATGCGAGCGCATTCCGAGGACCGGCGTATTGAGTCTGTGGCGGAGTCCCACTCCCAGGCGTACATCCTGCCGACCTCGGAGGCGATGCGTAGCCGCTCTTCCCCTTCGCGCAAGGCCTTCTGAGCCAGAAAAATGTCGGTGAGATCGTGCGCTATCCCACGGACGATAGGAACGTCTACTCCTTCCGTCCGCACGCTATTGGTGTACTTCCAAATCCGTGTCTCCCCGCTCTTGGTCCGCAGCT
Organism: Candidatus Acidiferrum sp.; assembly: GCA_035272765.1. Taxonomy (GTDB): domain Bacteria; phylum Acidobacteriota; class Terriglobia; order Acidiferrales; family UBA7541; genus Acidiferrum. Next base: position 99,150 of record DATEQG010000004.1, on the reverse strand, counting down.
TCATGAATCCACTTGAGGCACCTCTCTCTCTTAATGCAACTAAATACGCATCCACTTCCCCGCGAACCTCGGGGCTCAGGAACTCACGGAGGTTCCGGTTCACAAGTTCGCCAGGCTCATAGCCTAGTGTCCGTGCAGCAGCGCGATTGATGGTCAAAAGAACCCCATTCAAGTCATGGGTGCACATCAGATCGAGGCTGTTCTCAACTAGGTCGCGGTAATGTTTCTCACTCTCGTGCAATGTTAAAACTCACCTTTCTTGGAGGATGGATCGGCGAACTCAATGACCATCTTGGCGAGCGCTTTCTGGATCGATACGAGAAAGGGCAATGCGGCCGCCGCTCTCCGCTGTTCTAGCCTAACCGTAAGTCTACTACTCTGCTCGGACTCCCGATTCACTTTCTAGTTGCGGAAGAACGGGCGGAACACCCTAACTCGTCGAGACGATTTTGACTTTGATTTTTCCGGCAGGTGCCCCACCCTTTCGTTTTGGTTTTGGAAAGAGTGGGTCTTCGTCTTCAGCTTTTCTTCTGGGACGGGTGGCCCGGACTCTTGGTTATGCGGAGGGTGCCCCGTCCTCGGGTTTTGAGGGCGGGTCTTGGGTCTAGACTTTGACTTTCTAAAACGAGAAACCAGAGTTACGTCCGCTATCTCCCTACAATTCAGCAGGGTGCCCCAGGTTCGTTTTTTGAACCTGGGTCTTGGGGTTCTCCCTCGCTCTACCGCGTCGATCGCCAGTAGCCCATCTCCTCCCGGGTGACCCGGAAACAGAGAATAAGCATATGTGGGCTTGAGGACTATGGAGAGAATATCTCCGCGGCATTTTTGGAAAAAGTACAGAGAGGCGGAGGGTGCCCCAGGCTCGTTTTTTGAGCCTGGGTCTTGGGGTTCTCCCTCGCTCTACCGCGTTGATCCGCAAACGGTAATCGCATCTGCCCCGCGCACGCACCGTCCTCAAGAGCCCCAGCTGTCGATAGCAACTGAACGTAATGAAATGTGGATGGCCTTAGCCGCAGTAGCGCTTCAGTCCGGCTGGCATCGCGCACCCAACAATGCCGCAAACTGATCCAGCCATCGAAAAAACCCTATTTCGAAATCCCGCGCAACAAATTGAAATGGGGCGAAATCCAGCTCTCAGATTCGTTGGTGCGTTCTCAATTTAGAATCCTTTTCCGTCCCGAAGGCTCGGGGCTGGTCGCGGGCGCAGTGATGCGCTGCTTTTTACTGGGTTGGAAGAAGGAGCTGCGTGAAACCGGTCGTGTTGACGTCGCGGAACAGCGGCGTGCGCGGCGGCAGGTTCGCGGGAGTCAAGAATGTCGTATCGAAGACGTAATTGCGGGTTCCTGGCGCGTAAACCAGGTTGTTGGAGCCCCCGTACTTGTACAAACCGGTCGCTTGGCGATTGTAGTACATGCTGACCATCGAGCCCTGGTAATAAACAGTCTGACCGGCCCAGCTTTCAAGATATCTCAGGAAGTTGTGCGTCCCACCGTCTGTACCGAAGTCATCGGACACAGTGTAGCCCGTCGGTATCGGGAAGGAGACGCCTTTGCCGGCCATCACGGCAGTCCGGAAATAGGTGCTGGTGGCAGTATTTTTCGCTCCGTACGGGTTGATGAAGGAATTGACGTCATTCCAATTGTTGGAGAGCACGGTGATCGAATCCGCGGCGACGGAGGTGCCAGCGTACACCGTGCTCCAAGTGCCGCCGCTGCAAGAACTAACGCAATTGAAGTCGCCTTGGATATAGGCCGGGTTTTCCGTAGTAATGGTGAGGCCGCAAATCACCCCGCTCGGGCACGTGTTGAGGTAAGAGGCCACGTTAGCACCGTGAAAGATCTTTACAGCGCGGCGGAAGAAAAAGTTCGGATTCTCGCGCGCTTCGTTTGCGTGAATCACGTACGTGAACGGCCAAATCGTGGTCGGGGTGGTAACCGTGCAATTAGGGTTCGCTGCAAGAGCGCTGGCTGTAGTAGTACCGACAAGGGCGGTCGCGACGGCAGCCGGAGTCCCTGCGCCGTAGTAGCCATTGCCACCGTTCAAACCAGCGGTATAGGCCCCGCTTGCATGCGTGGCGTCCTGTCCGTAAGTGAAGAAAGGAGAGCTTCCCAAACCGTCGAGGTCCTCACCAGGATCAACGGCACCGTCCGGGCAGCCATATTGGCTTGCCGGGTTGACGAAATCCTCGAAACCGTACTCTCCGGTCTCGTTGCCGCTTGGAGAGGCTGGAGGCCAGCCGCCCGCGATGGCGGTTGAGGTGTAGTTGCCACGGCGGTCGGAGATGTAAACGGCGTAGTCGTTGGGAGCATTCACTGAATCATAGGCCTGGGTGCCCGAGCCGCCGCCGTAAGGTGCTGCTCCGGTGAGGTACTTAACCAAATTAGCCGCGTCGAGCTCGATGTAAGACATGACGCCATTCAGCGAAACCATCTGGGAATAATTGACCGTGCCAATGCTCCCGGAAACGCTTAGGTCACGAAGGGTGCCTTCTCGCGTGTCGAACAGTTCATTGGGCCAGTAGTCGCCGGGCAGAGTCGGATAATTCGTCACCGTACCGGTCGTGCCGGAAGACAGCGTTATCCCGCAGTTAAGGTAGGGATTTGCACCAGTTGCCGCCGCCCAGTTAGATGGGTTGTCGCGCACGCGCTCCAGCCGAATGATGGCGTTCGGATGCACGTCAGGGCAAGTAGATGCGGCGATCTGCCCACTCGTAGGTAGAGTGAGAATTGGTTCGGCGGCGCCGTATTGTGTGCCGGAAGTCAGTGTCGCCTGGGGATATAAGTCACGTCCGGCATAGCCGTAGCCGAGAACTTCCAGCGTTACGTCTTTCCATGTACCGCACGGCGTGCCTGAATAAGAGGTCTGAATCTCGATTTTAATGAAACCCTTGATAATGGGCGTCCCATAGTTTGGCTGGGCCGTAGTGGGTCCCGGCTGCCAATAGCCGTTCGCGCTGTTATAGCTTGTGGCGTTCAAGACCGCGGCGGACGCGGCGAGCGGCACCGGGGGGGTGCTGTAACCCGCGGTGTTATTGGCGGTCATTTTTGTGTAGAGAGCGGCGGGAAAACCTCCGTACGCGGTCCATCCCGAAGAGGGCTGGGCAAGCTGGGACAGATCGAAAGGGCCGGCCGAGGTGTCCATGCAGGGGGTGTTGAGGTTTGTGATATCGGCAGCATTGTCGGAAAGAAGAACCCTGAAGCTGGCTTGCGCGAAATAGCGCTCTGCAGTGATCACGGCGGACTCGTTAGCGATTGGACGGCGGATGATGTCAACCGGCTGAGTGGCGCCAGCACCGAGGGTGGCGATGGCCAGATTCAAGGTGTCCGCGCCGGTGGCGCCATTTCTCAGGTTGCCTGCGTAGTCGGCGCTGCCGAGCGAAATGCTCGGCCAGCTGGGATTTGTCGCAGAGCCAAGTCCTCCAACAAGGCTGCCTTCTGTTGTAGCCAAGGGACGCGTGCCGCTGCCATTGTCGACATTGACGGCGCCAGTGTAACCGCTGGAGGTGGACCAACCGTTAGAGAGACTAGTGCGGATTACGTTTAGATAGGCGCCGACAGGCTGAGGGAGCGTCACACCGTTCACCGAAGCGAGGAAGAGGTTTCCATTGGTTTGTGTGCGGCCCCCGAAATTGAAGGGCTGACCAGGAAAGAAACTAAGGTCGGTCGCCGAGAACATGCCGAACTGAAACACCGGGATACCTACGGTTTGCACCGTGCGCTGCAGCTTCACCTCGGAGCCGGCCGTCGTGCGCGCCGTCACGCTTAGAGTATAAAGAGTCTGGAGCGCGGTCATACCCTCGTACGGGCCAGAGTTAATCACATTCGTGCTTGCCAGAGGATTCCCATTGGTGTCGGTCGGAAAACTAATAAGGTAGCCGCTGCTCCCGTTGTATTGTACGTAGTTGATACCGTTAAGAGCCGGAGGAGTCGTTTGGACGGCGTTAATTTGAACCCCGCTCGGCGAATAGTTTTCATCGAACAGCGTGCCCACATCCGCCGTCATCTTTTCCATGCCTGCTTCCGCGGCATAGAACGCCGTGCTGTAATCATTGTTGTAGCCGCTGAGCTGCTGTCCGGAATTAATAAGCAGGACAAAACCAACCAGCATGCTGGCCATCAGCATCATGAGCAAAAGCGTGGTAAGTAGAGCTATGCCGGAATCGCGTCGTGCCAGCTTATAGGGCCCATACATTGGAGACTCCTTTGCAATCGATACCGTTCTTGGGCCCTGCAGCGGTCTCTGAGAGAGACCCGACAGCTGCGTTCATTTCATTACAGAAAGCATATCCGGGAGTTCGAAACGTCGTCGATGGTACAGGGGGACTCGGTGTTTAGTACCAAAGTGGGACTCGTTGTAGGCCCCTTTGTGGTCGGTCGGCGGGTGACATTGGCGGGGTTGCCCGGAGATGGCTTCCCGTTTCTGCTTGCATTAGGAAAACGCGGAGGGTGCCCCAGGTTCGTTTTTTGAACCTGGGTCTTGGGTTTGCCCTTGCTACACTGTCTCACCAAACTCTCAAATTCCCGCCAACTCCTTCCTTCTTCTTAACTTCCACCCGTCTCATTCGAATGATTCTCTTTCAATAATAGTTATTGACAGTAATCAACAACCATGCTACCGTGTCACATGCTTTCGTCGCATTCCCCTTCACCCTTTTTCTCTTCCCGGTGTGCGCCCAGCGCCTCTGCGTTCAGCTTTCTTCCTTCGCCCTGCTTCCGCAACAGTCGAGTCTTCCAACTGGCTAGCCTCTCGTCCGTCCTGTCTGCTAACTCCTTTAGATTCCGCACTTACAAAAAAACCGGGGAGGGGGCCCCCTTCACCCTGAGCCCTGGGCAGGGGGCCTCACGTCTCTGCGCAACACGCAGGAATGTCCGCAACTTCAATCTCTTCACGTGTTTACCTCATAACTCGCGGACACCCCCGGGGTGGTGGGCCCCTTCTCAGCCATCAGAAGCGGAGGCGTCGCTTCGGTGCCAGTGGGTCCGTGCGAAGAAGGTCCTGCTGCGTCTCCCGCCGCCGTATCAACTCGGAGCGCGTTCCATCGATCAGAACTTCGCTCGGACGCGTTCGCGCGTTGTAGTTGGAAGCTTGACTCATTCCGTAGGCCCCAGCGACCCAAATCGCGAGAAGATCCCCCGTCTTAACTTCGCCGAGAGGCCAATCGCGCAGCAAACAATCGCCTGTTTCGCAGACCGGGCCGACAATGTCCACCCGCTCTGCTGTTTCCTGTTTGTTGCCAGCTTCCCGCGCAATCCGTGTAATGGGATGGACCGCGCCATAGAGCGCGGGCCGCAGCAAATCGTTCATCGCCGCATCGACGACGACAAACGTTTTTCCTCGATTGCGCTTTGTATAGATCACTTTGGTCAGCAGGATGCCGGCGGCAGCAATGATCGAGCGCCCTGGCTCCAGCAAAAGATGCAGACCGAGAGGACGAACGCACTTAGCAACCATTCTGGCGTAGTCCTGGCGCGCCGGGGTATTTTCCGTCGTATAGCGCACTCCCAGCCCGCCGCCCAGATCCAAATATTCCAGCCGAATCCCGGCGCCCCGCAATTCCGATACGTATCCCGCGATGCGGCCGAATGCGCGGCGAAATGGATCGAGCGAAACAATTTGCGAACCGATATGCGCGCTGATTCCCTTCCAATGCAAATACTTAGAATCCTTGTGAGCCAGATACAGCCGGCGAGCCTCCGGCCAATCGAGCCCGAACTTGTGCGTGTGGCTTCCCGTCGCGATGTGCGGATGGCCGCCCGCCGCGACATCCGGATTCACGCGAATTGCAACTGCTGGAATTTTCCCTCCACGCTTTGCATTTCGTTCGGATTCCTCCAGCAGGACTTCCAGCTCGGCCTCGGACTCCACATTAAACAAAAGGATTCCGCCACTACGGAGAGCAGCCCGTTTCTTGCGCACAGAGGGCGAATACTGCAAGGCATCGCGTATTTCATAGCGAGTCTTCCCGACTCCAGAAAATACGATCCGGTCGCCGCGAACCCCGAGATGCCCCAAATGTTCGAGCTCTCCGCCGGAGACAATGTCAAAACCGCTGCCCATCTTTGCCAGATACTGCAAGATGGAAAGATTCCCGTTGGACTTCACCGCGAAACAGATCGTGTGCGGAATCTTACCGAGGCCGCGGTCGAACTCACGGTAAGCATCCGTAATCGCCGCGCGGCTATAAAAATAGGTAGGCGTGCCAAACGAGGCCGCGGCAGAGACCAGGTCGGCGCCTTCGCAAAACACGCGCTCAACGCCTTCTTCTCGAGCGGACTTTTTCCATGCGAACTTCGGCGTGAATTCGGCCGGGTCGACAAACCTCAACTTCTTGCGTGCATTTGCAACCTTCGCGTTCATCTTACCTTCAATACGACGAGCGTGCGGTCATCCGCAAGGGGCGCGCTCTGGGCGAACCAATCTACTTCGCGCAAAATCAGGTCGGCCATTTCCGTGGCGCTCACTTCATGCTGTTGCTCGATGAGCGTGCGCAGTTTCTCGGTTCCGAAGAATTGCCCTTCGCTATTGCTCGTCTCCGCAATCCCGTCCGAGTGAAACACCAGGATATCGCCGGGGTTGAGAGACACACCCCACTCGTCGTAGCTAACTTCTTCAAAAATCCCGAGCGGAAATCCCGTCAGCGCGATTTTGTCACAGCGTCCATCCTTATACAGCAGCGGTTGCGACTGCCCAGCATTCGCCACGCGCAGCTTGCTTCGACCCCTCTGCCACGTCGCGAAACACGCCGTCATGAAGCGCCCTTCGATGCGCCTCTCGCCGACGATTTGGTTCATCTGCTTCAGCATTTCCGCTGGCTGAAGCTTTTGCGGAGCAAGACTCCTCATGATTCCAATGGCCACCGCGCCATAAAGCGCAGCGGCAGTTCCCTTCCCGCTGACGTCGCCGAGCGCGATCCCCAACTGTTGCGGCCCGTAGCGCAGGAATTCGTATAAATCGCCGCAGACTTCCCTGGCCGACAGATATCGGGCGGCAATATCCAGACCGAAGTCTTCCGTCGGCACGGGCCGCAGTAGCGCCCCTTGAATGCGCTTCGCCGCCTGCAGATCACGCTCCAGACGCGCCTCGTCGCGAGCCACTTGTTCATACAACCGCGCGTTCTCAAGTGATACCGCAAGGTTGGCCGCCAGAATCGACAACGTCTGAACGTGATCCTCTGTAAAATAGTTCTGCTGCGGGCTCTCAAGGTCCAGCACTCCGATGACTTTCCCCTTGTGCATCATCGGAATCGCCAATTCGGAACGCGTTTCCGGATTCACCATCACGTAGCGAGAGTCAGTCGTCACATCCGGAACAACTACCGGCTCTTTCAGTGTGGCCGCAGCGCCTACGATGCCTTCGCTTACGGCTACTCGCATCTTTCCCTGAACACGCTGCCCGTGTTTTACGTCCAGGCGATGGCGAAATACTTTCTGCTCGTCGTCATAGAGCATCAGGCTCAGTATCTGGTAATCGATCACCCGCTTGATTTGCTCGGCGGCGCGCCGCAGTAATTCCTCGACGTCGAGGATGGAACTCGTCTCGCGCCCAACTTCATTCAGCAGAAGCAAAGTTTCCGCCTGTGCTCGCACGCGTTGGAACAAACGCGCATTATCGATGGCCACCGCCAAACGGCTGGCAAGCAGCGTCAATATGCTCTGCTGCTCGCGCGTGAAGTAGTCCAGATGCCTGCTTTGAATATCCAGCACACCCACACATTTCCCCTGCAGCATCAGTGGGACTGCCAGCTCGGACCGGACGCTTTCGATGGCATTGATGTATCGCGGGTCTTTTGAAGTGTCGCTCACACGGACAGGGTGGCCCGTGGCCGCCGCTGTCCCGGTAATTCCTTGCCCGATCGGAATGCGCAGATTTTCCGCAAGCTCGTGCGGATAGCCGATAGAAAATCTATGTTTCAGGTATGCCCCGTCGCCCTCGAGCATCAACACACCGAAGATTTCATAATCGATGTGCCGTTTTATGAGCGCCGCGGTTCGTGCCAGCACTTCGTCCAAGTCGAGCGAGGAATTGACCTCTTCACCAATCTCGGCAAGCGTGCTCAGGACTTCGGCGGAGATCTCCGCCTTTTCTGTTGCCGTTGTTCGGGTGGCCGGCGCCTCTGTATGGTCGTTCGGTGGATTCATGAACTCCTATCATAATAGCAGGCAGCCCCGGAGCGTCCGTGAATCGTCTTTGTGGCAGGCCAGTTTGGTATGTTTCCGATATGCCGGGGAGGGACTCTAACAAACTCTCCGCTTGCGTACGGCGGCCAGGTCAATCGGCCGATTTTCCAGCTTTGTCCTGCGGCTTCAGGCTAAGTACTCCGACTCCCTGGAGATTGCGGTAACGCTCCGCATAGTCCAGGCCAAAGCCGACCACGAATTCGTTCGGGATGCTAAATCCGACGTAATCCGCCTGCACAGCTGCAATCCGCCGTTCCGGCTTATCCAGCAGCACCGCGACGCGCAGCCTCTTCGGCTTGCGCTGTTCAAGTATGCGCAGGAGATATTGCAGCGTCATCCCCGTATCCAAAATATCTTCCACCACAATGACCGTCCGGCCCTCGATACTGGCATCCAAATCCTTTGTAAGTCTTACCTGGCCGGAGGTTTTCGTGTCCTTGCCGTAACTCGACACTGCGATGAAATCAAGCGACACCTCGCCCGGAATTCCCCTGGCGAGATCCGAGAGAAAAAACACCGCACCTTTCAGAACGCCGACCAATAGCAATGGCTCTTCTGGAAAATCCTGGCGAATTTGCTTAGCGATCTCCAGGATCCGCCGGTGAATGCGGGCGCGCGTTATTAAAACCTTTACCCTCTCACCCGGCCTGCTATGTTTGCTTCGAATTGTTTTTTCCTTGGTCGCCATGGTTATCCCCAAACTGGAACCGCGACTCTAGCTCACGTCCTCGTCCGTGAGCAAGGCTCATCTGCCAATTTCCGAAAACCCGATCTCTCGCTGTCCCTCTTGCATCCAATCTCTCGCATGACAAAATGCCTGCTGTCTGATTTGCTTGGAATTTGCACACGCTCAAACCCGGAGCCGTTCCCGGGAGGAGGCCATCTCGAATGCCTGAGGAAACACTTTCGGAGCCCTGGCTGCGCGGCACTCTTGCGGAACTTCCGAGCGTTCATCGCGCCGTTTTGCACGCTCTGGAGCTCGCTGGCGAAGATTTGCAGCGTTGGTGCGGCCATCTTTCCGACGCGCAGTTGAATCAATCTCCCGCGCGAATCGCTCCAATCGCTTTCCATTTGCGACATATTTCCCGGAGCCTCGACCGTCTCCTAACCTATGCCGAGGGAGCCTCTTTGAGCGAAAAGCAGCTAATTGCGCTGCAATCCGAACTGGCACACGGAGCCAGTCGCGAGGAGCTGTTTGCCGAACTTGCCTCGGCACTCACAACCAGCGCGGCGCGTATCCGCAGCTTTTCCCACGCTAATCTGGAAGCTTCGCGGTCGGTCGGCCGGAATCATCTGCCGACCACGCTCGGTGGACTTCTAGTCCACATCGCGGACCACACCCAGCGCCACGTTGGGCAGGCTATCACCACCGCGAAGATTGTGCTCGCACAAGCGCCCTAGCCTGCCTTTTCTGGTCTCTTTCGAGCGAATTTGCGCTGCGGCCGTGCCCCGCATTGTGACGCCAACACCTGTCTCCGCTATACTTCCTATCCGGGAGAAATTGTTTGCTCGAAACCGCGAAAAACACGCTTTTGATCCTGAGCGCACTCTTCCCCATCGTCAACCCATTGGGCGGCAGCCCAATTTTTCTGACTCTGACTCAGGATTATTCCGCATCGGACAGACGCGCCTTGTCCTGGCGCGTCGCCCTGAACAGTTTTTTCCTCCTGGTTTGTTCCTGCCTGATCGGAACCCACATTCTCAGCTTCTTCGGCATTTCCCTTCCGGTAGTTCAAATTGGCGGCGGACTCATTGTGATCTCCACCGGCTGGTCCATCTTGAATCGAAAGGACGATGAACCAGCCAATCGAAATCGGGCAGGTCGCAATGACGTCTCGCCAGAGGATGAGTTCAAAAGCGCCTTTTACCCGTTGACATTGCCTTTGACCGTCGGCCCAGGCTCGATTTCCGTGGCCATTACTTTGGGGGCCAATCTGCCACGGCACGGCGGAGGAAACATTCTCGGGATTCTCGAAATACTGATTGGGTCCGCCATCATCGCGGCGAGCATCTACGTTTGCTATGGCTTTTCGGATCGACTGGCGCGCGCCATCGGAGCTACATCGATGAGCGTTATCATGCGCCTTTCGTCGTTTCTGCTCGTGTGCATCGGTGTGCAGATACTTTGGAATGGCGCGAAAGCCTTGCTCATCTCACTGAACGCGCCCGTACAGTAGAGCCGGGAATCAACACCAACGTTTCTGCAATCGCCCACATTTTAGAGTCAACCGGGCTTCTCGGCTTCTCGCTTAGTAATTCAAATTGAAGTTCAGCAGATGCCAATGATAGATAAACCAGAAAAATCCCACGCATGCGAACGCCAGAAGCGTATTCCAGATTTTGTTCCAGATCCATTGCTGGTCATCGCCCCAGGACTTCAAGCTGTTATAAATGGTCACGAGCGAGCCTAGTCCGGCTATCAAGCCTAAGAACTGTAGTAGATGCAGCCCAAAATCACTGCGCTCTGACAGGCCGGAAGGATTGCTCGTCTTGCTGATAAACAGCAGCAACCCCGCGACAAATACGACGACAAGGAAGCAAACCAGCCGCACCAGCATCCTTAACCGCCTTGCACCTAAATCCAGCGTGAGTGGTTTCCCGTAATGCTTCCGAAGCATGGCGCTAATCGGCCACATCAGCAGAGTCAATGCGATGACGATCAAACTGAACCCTATGATGAAGTAGTTCACGCTCTGCTTGCCAAACGTATTGTTAATTTGCTGAAACACCATGAACGGATAGTCGATATACGCAACGCGCCGGCCTGTGGCGTCGTTCACGATGGCGATTTTCGCGTGTCCATTTACGTCTCGAAAAACCATCGGAGCTATTTCTCGAAACCGCAGCGGTTGCTGGTTTAGTCCTTTAAAGCCCTCCAGCGAAATCGTGTTGTCTTTCGGATTGACGGTGATTTTCGTCTGGCCTAGCAACTCCGTCACAGACAAGACATTTGTTTCAAACCGCCGGCTTACTTTATAAGGACCAGCAATACTCTGAGCATCCTGAGCAGCGGTCGGGAGCGTCGGTTCGTTCGACGGAGCCGTCGGAAAATAACGATCCATGAAACTCTCAAACAAGTAGCCGCGCGGATCGATCTCCGCGCGCCCTGGACTGTTGTAGGAGACGAAGAGGCCGACGTTGGCGTCCAAAACCAAGTGCAAGTTACTGTGGAAGGAAACCGTGTCGCCGCCATGCCCGATGCTGCGATGGCCGGTCAACCACTGCTCGTAAAACCCGAGGCACATCGCGTTCATCGACGGCGGCCATCCTTCCTGCCGCGCATGCATCCGAATAGCGGTTTCAGGTTTCAGGATCTGCTGGTCTCCATATCGTCCGTTTTGCAGATGCGCGATCATGAAGTGCGTCATGTCCACAGCCGAAGCGGAAAGCGAGCCGGCGGGAGCGACCTGGACAACTTCAAAAGGCTTAGGTTCACCCGACCCGAGGATGTATCCGTTGGACATGGACGACTTGAGCGCCTCGGGCAGGGGCTGACGAAATGTTGCATGGGTCATGTTGAGTGGCTTGAAAATGTGTTCTTCCACGTAGTCGTTAAAGTTTTGGCCCGAGACTCGCTCGACGATGTAAGCCGCCATAGTCGTTGCGTAATTCGAGTACGCCGGCGTCGTACCCGGAGGAAATATTCTGGCAGGCATGTGCACACGCAAGTATTCGCCGGTTGGACGCAGCTCTTCCACGGACCCGAGAAACAAATCTTTGGCCGTCTCTTCAAAACCGGTGGAGTGCGTCATGATATTACGCAAAGTGATGGGCTTTCCGAACGCCGGCGGAATCTTGAAATCGAGATAGTCGTTGACGTCGCGATCTAAATCCAATTTGCCCAGCTCCACTTGTTGCATCACCGCAGTCCAGGTGAAGAGCTTTGAAATCGACCCGGGACGGAACAGTGTGGTCTCCGGCGAAACCGGGATCTTCTTTTCGACGTCGGCATATCCGTAGCCTTTTGCGAAAAGAAGCTTGCCATCCTTCACGACGGCAACCACCGCGCCTGCGATATCCGCGTGCTCGATTTCCTGCGGCATCAAGCCGTCGAGGAACGCCCCGAGGTCGTCGGCAGTCAGCTCGTGCGCCTTCGTTGAGGAATCCTCAGAGACAGAGGTTTTAGCAGGAGCTGTGGGCGCCTTCGTATCCGTCGCCTTGGGCGCCTGCGCAAAAATCGCGGCGCAGCCGAAGACCGCCGCGCAGCCCACCGAAAAAAGCGTCGATCGAGTCGATTTTCTCACCGTAAAAGCCTCCCACTCTTCCTGATGCCGCTTCTCGAAGATAACTGTTCCCGAAACCGGTGTTGCTGGCGCGTGAAAGCGTGAAACATTTGTTGCATTCTTGTCAGAGGGAGACTAAGTAGCAAAGGCAGGATTGTCAAGCGAATTGCTTACATCACAATCTGCTTGTGGTGGCAGTCGCGCAATGGTTTCGTTCTGCACCTGCGCTTACCCGGAAAGCGCACTTCAATCGCATTCAAACGTATTTCAAAAGTTTGCAAACTCAGGCCGCCGTTCGCTGGCTATCCCAATTGTTTGTCCGCACGGTGAGCTGCTCGATTCGATCGCGCCTTACGGTATATCCGATGCCAGGCGTTTTAGGCACATGAATCGTGCCCTTCGACGTCACCTCAACCTCGGGCTCGATAATGTCCTCGTTCCAATAACGCTTGCTCGCGGAAACATCTCCTGGGAGCGTGAAACCGGCAAGCGTCGACATCGCGATGTTGTGCGCCCTCCCGATACCCGTCTCGAGCATTCCACCGCACCACACCGGAATGGAATGCGTCCGGCAGATTTGCTCCACCCGCTTTGCTTCACTATGGCCGCCTACGCGCCCAAGCTTGATATTGATAATCCGGCAGGCCTTCAATTCGATTGCCGTGAGAGCATGCCGCGCATTATTGATGCACTCGTCCAGGCAAATCGCTGTCTGAATTTGTGCCTGCAGTTTCGAATGCGCGTAAATGTCGTCCCAGTTCAACGGCTGCTCCATCATCAGCAGCTTAAATTTGTCCAGTTCTCGCAGATGGCCCGCGTCCTCAAGACGGTAGGCCGAGTTGGCGTCGACAGAAAGCAGAATGTCTGGAAATTCCTTGCGCACCGCCGCTACGTATTCCAAATCTTTCCCCGGTTTAATCTTGAGCTTGATCCGCTGATATCCGCCACGCAATTCCTCTTCCACCCGCCGCACCAGCGCCTGCGGACTCTCGCGAATGCCAAGAGACACTCCACTCGAAATCTCCTCCAGCGTCCCTCCCAGCAGCTTCGAAAGCGAAATTCCTTTGAGCTGCGCCTCCGCATCCCAGAGCGCGTTTTCCACGCCGCTCTTTGCCATCTCGTGCCCGCGAATACTCGCCAGCAGCGCGGGACAGTCCGAAGCGGCGCTAATCGACTTTCCAATCAGCGACGGCGCCACAAAATCGGAGATGACGTGCCAAGCCGTATCCGTAGTCTCGGAGTTATACCCCGGCGTTTCACTGGCTGTGACCTCTCCCCAGCCGCTGATTCCGTCCGCAATTACCTCGACAAGAATGATTCTGCGGTGGTGCGAGACGCCGAAGCTCGTTTCAAACGGCGCCTTTAGCCGCATTTGCACTTCACGCAAGGTGATGGATTCAATCTTCATAAGGCTCCAGAAGGTATGTCCCCTGTTCTTGGTTGAGCTCGAATCCCACAGCTGCGCGCCCAGCGGCTATGTTCGAAAGGAACTGTTCGCGCAAGTTTGTTTGAATTATCTCCGCGGTCCGCGGTTCATCGCGGCAGATCTGGCGAATGCCGGCGGGAATGGCGATCCGTTCGCGATCCGAACCCACCGCCCGCGGCCGGCCGGCGAGCGCATCAGCTACTCGTTGCGAGCTCACCCACCACTCCGCAACAAGTCGGTCGGTCGGCAACCCGGCGTGTAATGGGCTGGAAGTCCTACCGTAGAGATTCGGGACGTAGCGCCGAACGATTGCGCCGAGACGCTCGATATTAAAGTGCGCGTTCTTCAGTTGCAGCGGGTCAAACGTCCATTCGACTAAATCAATTCCGCGTTCTAGCGCATCCTCGCGCTGAGCCAGCTTCAGCAACCGGCCTACCCCGCGGTTCTGATACTCCTCGATGACGCCTACCATGTGCGAATGCAAGTAACTAAGCCCTCCGCGCACTGCCGCAAACGCCAAAGCGAATCCTACTGGCGTGTCTCCGTCGTATGCTGTCATCGCCTGGCCGCCGGTTTTCTTCGCCACAATGAAAATCTGGTCCGGCACGGTGTCGATGGGCGAGTATCCCCAGATGCGCTGCTGCAATTCGACACAGACGCTCATTTCCTGAGCGCCTTCGATCTTCTCGATCCGGATACCTTGCTTGACGGCAGCTGTGGTCACATCCCTCATTCACTTCCCCTCGTGTGCAACCCATCCACCGCGAACCGCCTGTGAAAACAAGCCTGTGAGGCGATGACTCAAATACAACGTATGCTGCGTCCCGTCAAGCGACTTGCTTGCGGCATGGCCGGTCTTCTGCCCGGCCGCGCGGCTTGCTGCATCATCCACGAAACATTCGTTGCGAGGCCCACTGCGGTTTGCGGCGTGCTGGCAGCGCAAGCGCGCAGACGCCTACAAAAGACTCAGGCGTTCTCGTGGCTTGCCATAATATAATACTGCAACATTTGTTGCGCTGCCGTAAAATCCTCTCTGGGCGTACACGCTTCCGGATAGTGATGCAGTCTCCCTTCCTAAAATCGATTTACTAGTGCGCTTCAGGACGCCCGGCGTTAGAATTCGCGGCGTTGGGGAGGGACGGCAAATGATTCGTCTTCGACAGCTTGGACTTGCTGGTGTCTTAGCAGGAGCGGCGATATCGCTCGGAGCCCGCGCTGTTCAGGCGCAGGGCAAGGTATCGCCGAAGTGGGAGGAATTGACGGCGGCTGATTTTCGGCTGGGCGTCCAGCAATCGAAGGGGACGTGTTTGCTGCCGTTTGGCATCTTGGAGAAGCATGGTCCGCACCTGCCATTGGGAACGGATTTGCTGAACGTGCGCTACGCTTCGCTGCAGGCGGTGGCGCAGGAATATGCTGTCGTTTTTCCTGAGTATTATTTCGGGCAAATTTTCGAAGCGAAGCAGGAACCCGGAACCGTGGCGTACAGTCTGGAGCTACAACTGAAATTACTGCAGGAAACGACCGACGAAATGGCGCGGAACGGATGCAAGAAGATTTTGATCGTGAATGGCCACGGAGGCAATGAATACCTGCTCCCCCTTTTTGCCCAATCGCAGATGGATAAGCCGCACGACTACGTCGTTTATGTGATCGTCGGAGAGCGAAGCACGCCTGGCGGTCCTGCGAAGAAATCCACGGGGATTGACTATCATGCCGGGGAAAATGAAACCTCGAACACGATGGTCTCGCATCCTGACCTGGTGCATTTGGATCGCGCGGCGAGCGAGTCTGGCGCGGACCAGAAGCGCGTGAATTTGCCGGAAGACGTGTACACGGGGATCTGGTGGTACGCTCGATTCCCGAATCACTATTCCGGTGACGGCTCCTTGGCAACGAAGGAGCTCGGCGAATGGAACATGAAGAATTGGATCGAGGCCATTGTCGAAGCCATTCGCGCGGCAAAGGCAGATGACCAGAGCTTGCGAATTCAGAACGAATTTTACGAGAAGAGCAAACATCCGCTCGACACGCGGCCTTAGTGTTTGTGCAGATCTTTTTTGTGCAGACCCTTGATGACCTACAAAAATAAACCTGAGCCGGGCGATCGCGCGATTGGAATGGACACTTCCATAACGCGGCGGGATTTTCTCGGTTCTACGCTTCTGGCTTCCGGCGCGAGCCTGCTGGGTGGATTGAGTCCGGCGCAGCTTCTTGCCACGGGGAATGGTTCGCCTGCTGCAAGCGAAAAAGACGACTGGACGGGCTATGGAGGTGTCGGCGAGTACAGCCGCTCGAACGGCAATACATATGAGGTGATGGAAGCTGGGCACAAAATGCGCGACGGCGCGTATGACCCGCTGCCTCCGGACACTATCGAGACGGGAGAAACTTACGATTGTGTCGTTGTCGGAGGCGGGATCAGCGGGCTGGCAGCAGCGCTCTTCTTCGTTAGACAAACTGGACAGCGGCAAGCGGGGCCGGAGAAAACGTGCCTCATTTTGGAAAATCACCCGATCTTTGGAGGAGAGGCGAAGCAGAACGAGTTTGATGTGGACGGAAAGAAACTTGTAGCGCATCAAGGATCGGCGATTTATCTGGTTCCCTATCCTTATAGTTTCATCGCACGCTTTTACGATTCGATCGGGCTGCAGACGCCGAAGCTGACGTATCAGAAATGGTCCGGTGCCGGACCGGAGATGGCGCTGAGCCACACGCCTTACGATTCGGCAGGATTGAGCCGCGGGCAATACGGATTGTGGTTTGGCGCAAAGTTTGGACAGAAGCCGGGGATGTGGCTTATTGACCCGGTCGGCAAAAAGATGGAAGGAGCGCCGGTCTCTGCGGCTGCGCGGCGCGAATTGTTGCGATGGTTTTCGGGAGCGGCGGCGGACGAGTCCAAATTTGATCCGCCGCAGTATGAAGGCGATGAAATCTCGCGCAAGCTGGATGCGATATCGCTCGAACAGCACATGATGGAGCGTTATGGATTGAGCCGGGAGACGATCCGGACGTTTCTTTCGCCCGTCGAGGGAGGCGGCTCGGGTCTGGGGCCGGATGCGCTCTCCGCATTTTGCGAGTACGCGGCGGATTTGCTGCATCCGTGGGACGATGGTTCTGGCGAAGTGGTACAGATGTTTCCAGGCGGGAATACGACCATTGCGCGGCTGATGACGAAAGCGCTGCTTCCGACTTCGATCGAAGGGCCGCCGACTGTTGAGGGAGTGAGCCGCGGAGCAGTGAATTTTGCGGCGTTGGATGCAGCCGGGTCGAAAGTACGCCTGCGGCTTTCTTCGACGACAGTTTCTGTGCAACACGATGGCGATCCGGCAAAGGCCAGTTCCCTTTCGATCGCTTATACGAAGGACGGAAAAGTTTTTCGCGTGAAGGCGCGATCCGCGGTGATGGCCGGAGGAAGCTGGACAGCGAAACACATCATCAAAGATTTGGGTGAGGCGCAGCGGAATGCCTACGCGCAGTTTTACCGGTCGCCTTGCATGATGGCGAATGTTGCGGTGCGCAACTGGCGATTCTTGCAAAAAATGGGAATTACCGGATGCAGGTGGTTTGATGGGGTTGGAAATTATTTTGACGTACGTAGATTGGCAGTGTGCGGCGGCGTTGAACCTACGATAAATCCAGATGCACCGATCGTTTTGACGCTCAAGGTTCTTTATTCGTATCCCGGCCTCTCGACAGAAGATCAAGGACATCGCGGGCGCGGCGAGATGCTGACTACGTCGTTCCGCGAATATGAGCGGCGCATCCGGCAGCAGTTCACAGAAATGTTCGGCGGCGCGGGGTTTGATGCAGAGCGCGACATTGCGGGAATTGTCTTGAATCGATGGGGCCACGCGTATCTCAATCCGCAGCCGGGATTTTTCTTTGGGAAAGATGGCAAACCGGCGCCGCGTGACGTATTGCGGGCCGCGCCCTTTGGGCGAATCGCTTTCGCAAATACCGATTTGGCAGGTGCGATGGATCATCGCTACTCGATCCTAGAGGCGCATCGGGCGGTGGGACAGTTGCTGGATCAGGTGGTGACGGGAAAGCAGTGACCGGTTATAAAGATAACGCAGAGACGCAGAGTTCGCGGAGCCGCGCTGAGAAGAAAGGCGAGGCTGCGAGGGGCAAGGGATGTATCGGAAAGCGTTCCGTCTGTCCCCGGTTCCTCCCTGAACACTTAGAAACAATTTTGAGGAGCAGTGAATGATGCGATCCTTGCCACGGGACCGCGCCATTTTTTAATTCCTCTCGATGCCTCAAGGCTTGGGGCGCTTGCCGAATATGTCTTGAGGCGCGTCCCGGTCATAGAGCCACTCAAAAAACGTCCTACGTCGGGGCTTCCACTTCGTCAACTTAGCCGGTCGCAGGCGTGTAGACAAAGCGTTCAGATAAAGGGAGATCGGTATCCATAAGAGGAGAGTGCCGACCACGAAACCTAGTGCTGTACTAACGTGAAACAGCCTCAGAATCGCAAGGGCTAGCAAGAGAGAAACAACGGCGACTACACGGCCATATGCAAATGAGATGTGAACGCGCTCCTGACATTTGGGGCAATACAAGCCAGCCCCCATGCCGCCCGGGCTTCGGAGACTGGCAACGTCGATTTGTTGCCCGCATGCCGGGCAGATGAAAGTTACTGCCTGCATTCTTGCCGTCCTCATTCTTGCTGCGACATTCTTGCGGGGAGGGTCGACAGCCCAACGCGAGCCCGCTCCTAAGCTTATCCGTGCGGTTTCTTGCCGCCGTTGGAAGAGTGGTCCGAACAATTTTTGTTTGGCGACAGTGCACGCGGAGAGCGTACCACTCTCGTAATTCACGGTGGGATGAAAAGGCTAGGGAGTCCCGACCTTCGCCAAAGTTCGCCTACCCGGCCTATTTGAAATTTACTTCGCCACCGGGTCCAACGTGCGGGTCGGGAAACCTGTGCGCGATATGGGTGGTGGAGGGGTGATTTACTTTGGAGGGTCTTCCTTCTGTTTGCAGGCGGGCGTGGGCTTCGGGCCACGACGGTAGGAGGGCGTTTTCCTGGGTCCAATGAACGAGGGCGGCTTCATCGCACCAGTGAAGTAATTTGCGCATGGCGCGGCCATGAGCGCCGGCGAGCATGAATCGCTTCATCTCGACGTCGGAAGTCCAGAGGGTGGCGGTCCAGAAGGTGTGATGGCGATCGCGCAATAACCTGGTGGCGAGATTGCCGTCGGCGCGCGAGGCCTGCCGCGTGGATCGCAAGGCATAGAAAAAGAAACCCGGCAGAAAGCGCCAGGAGCGGACGCGAAGGCGAGTGATGGAGACGAGCGGCATGTTCGCCAGCCGAGGTTAGCAGATGCGTGGCCAAAATGGCGAAGGGCTCTCTGTGAAGAGAGCCCTTGCCTGAGGAGAATCAACCGAAGCTGAGGAGCGAGCTCGGCTTCGGACCGTTTATTTGTTGCTAAGAGTGTTGGGTGTACCGATGCCGGTGCAGGCGTCATAGCCGAGAAAGGCGAAGACCGCGTGCACACCGCACGTGCCGTAGACGATATCGTTGAAGGAACTACTGAAGATGTGGTTGTAGAGCTCGCGGTTTTCGTCCTGGCTGGAATTGCGGAAGCCGCCGGCGGCATTAACGATGCCCGCCAAAGAGGGTGCGGAAACGCTGGTGCCACCGACAACGAACCAGCCCTTTCCGTAAACCGGATTGCTGTCATAGACCCAGACGCCTGTTGCCGGGTTGGCGTCGAAGGAAAGATCGGGCGTACCGCGAGAATTACCGACAATAAAGCGGACACCATCCTGGAACGATGGACGAGGCTCAATCAGACTGGAGCCGCCGCCGCCGTCCTGCCAAGTGTTCTCGAGAATGAAGTCACCCGTGTTGGGGCTGCGCGAGATACTTGTGCCGCCCGCCGATACGACGTTCGGAGAAACGCTGGGGTACAAAGTGCCAGCGCTGTCCCCGGAGGAAGCAAAGAAGACGACACCTGGGTAAACGAAAAAGGGGTCGAAAACGGTTTCGCTGACGGAGCTATTCCCGAGCGAGGGGCCGAATTCGCCAGTTCCGAAACTCATGGAAACTTCGCCGCCGCCAGCGGACGCTACCAGGCTCGCACCCAGCTGAGCAGCCTCAAAGAGGTTGACAAGGCCATTGTCCGGGGCTTCGATCAGAAAGAGTCTGGCTTGTGGAGCCATGGCGTGAGCCCATTGTAGGTCCAGGGCAGTTTCCAGGTGAAAACCGCCCGTGGGATCCAGCCCAGGTTCCGTGCCGGTGAGATATCTGACGGTCAGATCCGCAGGAGGAAGCCCAAACTGTGTAGTGAAGATTGCGAGATCCGAAACAGCGGTGGGGTCGTCGAAGGCCTCGATGAGGGCGATAGCCCCCGCACCCTTCCCGAAGTTGGGATTCTCGGTAGTGACGTCCGGATTGCAGCCTGGAACTGGGTGATGAACAAGTTGATAGATACAGCCGAGCGAAGCGGGGGTTTCAAAGAAGGCGCCTGGGAACGGCTCCAGTTCGTTGGGCCGGGCTGCAGGACCAAAGTTCGTTCCAACGGGGGGAACGAACAGGCGGAGATGCGTGTGAGCGTTGACACCAGCGTCGCCGGGTTGAGCAATGCTGGATTTGGGAACCATGACGCGCCCGCCGGAGGCAGGGCCTGTTCCCTGCTGGGCAGAACCGAGCCCAGCCGACAATAGTAGAGCGATGCAGCCTACAAACACTCTTGCAGATAGCTTTCGAATCATAAGACATGCCCCTTAAACAGTCTCCGAATCGAGCCCGAAGACAGTGCGCCCGATATTATGCGAGGGGTGCGGAAAGTCAATCCCCTCCGGTCTATTTTTACGATTCAGTAATGGCCGGGCATGAAAGAACCTGAATGGTAGAGAACAGCTAGAGGAAACTGAAATTCAGCGGCGAACCTTCAGCGCTCCCGGCGTAGTTGCTCTAGCCAGCGGGTGAGGACGGAATTGGAGGTGGACTCGATGTCGATGAATTCGAGGCCCATGCCGATACGGGGTTTGACGATGCGGACCATGGCGAGAGCTTCGACGCTTTCGCCTTTCCGTGTGAGGGTGACGCGGGTGCGAGATTTCACAGCCAGGGGCTTGCTGGTGCAGACGAAACAACCCCCGAGGGAGAGGTCCGAGGTGATGCCATCGGAGCGGACGCCGGATTCGAGATCGAGGACTTCCGCGTCGGCGGCAAAGGGATAACGAATAGCGTAGCGGCGGTCGCGCAGGCTAACTTTGTGCGACACCCCATCGGCGGTTCGATCGTTCATGGTGATAACGTTGCCCACTGTCAGTTCAACCGGGGAAGAGAGAGTCAGGAGTGACCGTCGGAACGTTCCCCACTACCTATAAAGGGTGCCAGAAAAGGCTGAAAATGGGGGGATTGCGAGGGGAAAGAGAGCGAAAAAGGTAACAGGGCGGACCCGCAAGGGCACGATCTATCTTGCCCCCACAAGTGGCGCCACATCGCACCGTCTGGGGGGAGGACGAGAGGGCCGCGAGATATTAGTTGGTACGACAAAGGGAATTGATGTGAGGGAAAAGAGGCCGGCTGAGGGTGCTAATCTGGGACGGCAGATTTCCACGATGCTAAACGACACCATGCGAAGCGACGGACTGCGGCAGAGCGACCGCGTGAGTTTCCGAATGCCCGTGGAGGCATCGTGGACCACGAGCGGAGGAGAGACCCTCAAGCACGTCGCGGAGACGCTGCTGGTGAGCCGCAACGGCGGAGTTTTGCGGATGGATGAGAAGCTGACGGCGGGACAGGAAATCACGCTGCGACGGATGGAAGGCGATTTGGTAAGAACGACTCGGGCGCGCGTGATGGCAGAAATCGATCAGGATCCGGACGGGTTTTTGTATGCAATTCAGATTACGGAGCCGCGAGCGGATTTCTGGGACATCGACTTCCCTGCTCCGTATAAGGCGGATGAAGCATTGGCGAGACTGTTGATGGAGTGTGGATTTTGCCAGAGGCGCGAAGTGGTTTATTTGAATGAGATGGAACTCAAGTCGTTCGAAGTGCGGAAATGCGTGGCCAGGCTTTGCAAGCACTGCGACACGCCTTCGATCTGGATTGAGGCGCAAGCGGAAATGAAGACGGCAGAGCGTGGCGGCACCCATCCTTTGACCATGGAAGAGCGGGTGATTCCGCGGCGGAATCGGACGCGGGTGAAGGCGCGGGTTTTGGCTTGTATACGCAGGCGCGGATTTCAGGAGGAAGTGGCGGTTTGCGAGGATTTGTCAAAGGGCGGGTTGAGTTTTCGCAGTAGGAATGAGTATCCGGAGGGATCGCGCGTGGAGGTGGCGGTACCGTTTACGCCCGGAAGTGGCGCGATTTTTGTGCCCATAAGGATTGTGTTTTCGCAGGCGATTCCGGCAGCGGGGTTATATCGGCACGGAGCGGCGTATATTCGACCGCCTAGCGATTCGGCGGATTGAGGCGGAGTTTCGATAGCGGGTTGATGAGTTTGTAGAATTCTGGCGGTTCGTGCAACAGATCCGAAAGAAAAATAAAAAACAAAATCCGGGGCGCGCTTGCGGCGTGCTGAGAAATTAATTCCCGGCAAAAACGGGCACGGCGTGCCGTGCCCCTACTAATCCATTACGGAGGCGATATCGCGTTCGTGGCGGCGGCGATGGAGATAGTGCATGGAGATGTTGAGATACGCATGGCCGCAGGGAGTTTCAATGGCGATGACCATGGCTTCCGTGTCAGCGCTCCCCGAGAGGCCTTCTTCGTTCATGTGAATTTCAGGCGGAAAGACTTTAAATCGGAATCCCTGGTCGTTGAGCAGAGTGACGGAATTTCCAATCACCATGTTGGCCAGTTCGCAGACAGTTTCGCGGACAACCTGCTCGCTGCTGGGAACTTCCTCGCCTGCTAAGTGGCTGGCGACTTTCATGGCGACTTCGGGCGAAAGATCGAGAATGACGCGGCCTTCGATGTCGCCTTTGATGGCGATGAGCGCGGCAACGCCTTTGCGGCGATAGGTGTTTTCGTCCATCGAAAGATCGAGGATTTTGGTCGGCGCCTGGAGCGATTCGGCAAAGACGGCATCGGCGGCGTTGATAAACGGCTGAATGAGTTCCATTCTCATGCGCGGTGCTCTCCTATTAAGGCGACGGGCGCGCCTGCGGCGTTGGGATCGTCACTGAGAACATAACGGAGAATTTCGTATAGGACTTCGGGCTTGACGGGTTTTTGCACGAAGTGTTTCGCGCCTTTTTGTAGCGCAGCCAGAATATTTTCCTGATAACCCACCGACGAAACCATGACGATGCGCGCTTCCCCATGCTGGCGAACGATGCGCTCGACGGCCTCTATGCCTTCCATCTGTGGCATGGTGATGTCCATGAGCACGATGTCGGGCTTGGTGCGATTGAACTCCGCGATGGCGGTAAGGCCGTCGCCGGCTTCTCCGGCGACTTCCCCGCCGAACATCTCAATCATCTTGATGATGTTCTTGCGAGCGAAAACGGAGTCGTCCACCACCAGGTAGCGAACGGGTTGATTGTCTTTCCGTAACAGAGCGGCAAATTGTTGCATGGCCTTCTCCTTCTCCCGGCACGGTGTTAGGTGCGATGGGAAGAAACGGGTGTCCTTTCCGATTTCTCGTTCTTGTCGTGCTTGTCGTTATTTTCGTTCTTGTCGAATTTTTCTGAGCTGGAGCGGTCTCCGCCGTAGTTTTGAACCAGGAACGCGGCGATACCTTCCAGCGGAACCACTTTGTCGGCGTAGCCTTTGGAGATGGCGGCTCGGGGCATGCCGCTGACCACGCAGGTGTCTTCGCTTTGGGCGATTGTCACGCCGCCGGCAGCTTTTAGCGCACCGAGGCCTTCGGCACCGTCTTCACCCATGCCGGTCATCAACAGGCCGACCGCCGTGAGTCCAAATTGCTGGGCGACGGAATGAAAGAGAACGTCAGCCGAGGGCCGGTGACCATTGACGGGCGCGCCGTCGGATAAAACAGCCATGTCGCCACGAGGCATGCGTCGAACCATGATGTGACGATTGCCGGGGCAGATGAGGACGCGGCCGGCGACGAGTAGATCACCGGATCGAGCTTCTTGCACTTCAAGAGCGCAGCATTCATCGAGGCGCTTCGCGAACATTTCTGTAAAGCCTTCGGGCATGTGCTGAACGATAAGAATGCTTGCCGGAAAATCGCCGGGAATCTGCGAGAGAACATATTGGAGAGCGTTCGGGCCACCGGTGGAAATGCCGATGGCGATGATTCGGTTTGGCGGAATCGCGGAATGGATTTTCTTTTTTCCCTTGGGAGGATCATCGGAGACGACAGCGGCTGGGAGCTTGCGTCCGGCGGCGCGCTTGGCAACCTTAATTTTTTCGATTAGCTGATCGGCGATGGATTCGAGATGTCCGGCGGCGGCGTCCTGGGGCTTCTGGACAAAGTCAATGGCGCCGAGAGCGAGGGCTTTGAGAGTGGCGTAACCGCCTTCTTTGGAATGAGTGCTGAAAAGAACGACGGGCATGGGAGCCCGCCGCATGATCAGGCGCAGAGTTTCCATGCCGTCCATGCGCGGCATTTCGAGATCGAGCGTGACGACGTCGGGATGCAGCTCTTCGATTTTTTTCAGGGCGAAAGCGCCATCCATGGCGGTGCCAACGACTTCGATGGAAGGGTCGCGGGCAAGGACCGCGGGAATGAGCTTCCGCATGAGGGCGGAATCGTCGACGACGAGAACTCGGATGCGGGCGCTCATGCGATCGCTCCCAGCGGAACGGCACGAGAGAGGCGCGAGAGGACCGCAGGCACATTGAGAATAAGGACGACCGTGCCGTCGCCAAGAATGGAAGCGCCGCTGACGAGGTCGCTCGAAATGATGTCGCTCGGCAGAGCTTTGATGACCAGCTCTTCTTCGCCAACCATGCTGTCCACAACGAGGCCGAAACGCTTTTCTGCGGCGCCGATGACGATGACAAAATGTTTCTTCTTCGCGGGCTCGGTGTCGATCGAGCGGAGACGGCTGAGATGTTCAAGGCGCACGAGAGTAAGAATTTGGTCGCGCAGACGAAGCACTTCGCGCTGGTCGATACGATGAATTTCCTGCTCGTGGATTCGCGAGATCTCGACGACGGACGAAAGCGGGACAGCAAAGAGGCGGCCACCGACGCGGAAGAGAAGCGTCTGAATGCTGGCAAGAGTCAGCGGGGCGCGGAGTTGAAACGTCGTGCCGCGGGTTTTTTCCGTCGAGATATGAACTGTGCCTTTCAGCTTGTCCAAAACGCTGCGCACAACGTCCATGCCTACGCCGCGGCCGGAAACTTCCGTGACTTCAGCGGCGGTACTGAAACCTGATTCGAAAATGAGGTTGAGCGCTTCCTGGTCGCTGAGGCGCGCCGCTTCCTCTGGCTTAATAATTCCTTGCTTGAGGGCTTGTTTGCGGACGTGGGCGGGATCGATCCCGCGGCCGTCGTCACGCACTTCTATGACCACCTGTGTGCCCTGATGATAGGCCTTCAAATAGACAGTGCCGCGCGCGGGCTTGCCGGCGGTGAGCCGTTCGTCAGCAGGCTCGATGCCGTGATCGACAGCGTTGCGCACAAGATGCATCAGAGGCTCGCCAAGGGAGTCGAGAATGCTTTTATCGAGATCGGTGTGCTGGCCCGAAATGTCCAGGGCCACGTCTTTCCCGCACTGCTTGGCGACGTCGCGGACGACGCGCGGAAAGCGGCGGAAGAGCTGCTCGACGGGCACCATGCGAATTTTGAGGACGCATTTGTGCAGTTCATCGAGAACGCGAGATTGAAAACCCATGGCGTCAGCCAGCTTGGCGCGGAGCGGATCACGCGCGTGGCGCTGGTCAAATTCTGTGAGCGCGCGATGAAGCATGGACTTGCCAATGATTAATTCCCCGACGAGATTCATGACGGCATCGATGCGGCTGGCATCGACGCGGAGCGTGCTTTCGGCAACGGTGGCAACCGCGGAACCTGCCTGGGCGGATTTGGCAGCGTCGGCGGCATCGCCGCTCTCGGCAGTATTGGCAACAACATGGGCTGCCTGGGCTTCCAAAAGTTCACCCAGAAGCTCGTGTTCGGGTGTGTGAGCGCTTGTGGCGCGCTCGACGCGAACGTCGGAAACGATGCTCGGAATGCGGCAGCGCTTTTTGATGGCCTCTTCGGGCTGAACGCTGGCGACGGCGGCCTCGACGACTTCGACGGTTGCAGCGGCGAGATTGTCTTCTGGACGGAGAGCGATCAGCGTGCCGCAGCCGTGGAGAACGTTTCGAATGAGCTGAAATGCGGCTGCGCGCATGAGGCTGTCTGGATCGATGCGCAGGGCGACATTGTAAACGGATTCGCCTCGGTGCACGGCCTCGGAAATCATGAGTTGCTCGTATTCGGTCCAGGCAAAAGTCGCTGGCACAGCCGCCAAGGGTTGCGGAGCTTCAACGGGTGCGCTGGCGACATCGACCAATAGTCCGCGGATCAGGCCGCGCAACTTTTCTAGCGATGGCAGTTTCTTCCCACGCTGGTAGGAAGAGAGCATGGCTTCGAAAGAATCGGCAGCCGCGAGAACCACTTCAGCGAATCTCGAGCCATATTTCTGTGCGACTTGAGGCGTGAGGATATCTTCAAGCTCGTGAGCAAGCTCGCTCAACTTATGAAAGCCACAGGCAGCGGAATCACCCTTGAGCGTATGCACAGCGCGGCGGACGCGGCGGATGACTTCCTCGTCGGCTGGATGAGCCTCGAGCTCAAGCCCCGCTTCGTTGAGCGATTGCAGCAGCTCATTCGCGCTCTCGAAGAAGATAGCGCGAAGCTCGGGGTTGCGATCCTCGGGAGGCCTGCTCAAGAATTCGCCTCCACGCGTTGATAGGCCGTTCCGTTGTTTTGGTGGACCATGCGGAATTTCTGCGTCAAGCCGAAAAGGCTTTCGGCGTGGCCCACGAAAAGATAGCCGCCCGGATTCAAGCAGTGCCAGAACTTTTCGATCAGACGCTTTTGTTCGGCTTCGTCAAAATAGATCATGACGTTGCGGCAAAGGATGATGTCGTTGCGGCGAGGCAAAAACTCGGTTTTGAGATTGTGGAAGTCGAACTGGACGAGCTGTTTTAGCTGGGGCTTGATGGCGTATTTGTCGCCGGACTTCTCGAAGTAACGCAAGCGGCAGGTGTAGTCCACCGGCTCCATCTGTTGCTCGGTGAAGACGCCTTCCTGGCCGACGCGGAGGCTGGCATAGCTAATGTCCGAAGCCACAATTTCCAGCTTCCACGGCGGAGGAATCAGCGGCTTGGGAGACGGCATATCGAAAGGAAGCGGATTGCGCAGATAGTAGTAAGCCAGAGCGTCGCAGATCAAAATAGCGACGGAGTATGGCTCTTGGCCGCTGGAGCAGCCCGCGCTCCACACTCGAAGATTCCAGTCGCGGCGTTCCTGCTTCTTGCGCAGCAGGTCTTCCAGGACTGTTTTCTGCAGAAGCTCGAGTTGCGGCTTGTTGCGGAAGAAACTGGTCTCGTTGACGGTGAGGTTTTCGAGGAGCAGAGCGAGTTCGGCACGGCCTTCGCGGCTGGTCAGCAAACGGTAGTAGCTGTAGAAGGAATCGAGCTGGCAAGCCTTGAGCCGGCGCTGCAGTCGATCTTTCAGAAAGTGCGAGCGGCGCTCGTCAAAAAACATGCCGCATTCTTGATAGACGAGCGTCTGCAATAACTTCAGTTCAGCTTCGGTAAGTTGAATCTGGGCAGTTATCGTTCCCATGAAATAAGCGGCAGTCCGGCATTTCGGCGGTCCCCGATGTGAACGGGGGCAGCGTTACTTTGCAGTGGCGACGGTTTCCGCGGCCTCCTCGAGTCGTTTGAGCTCCGGCCGATGCAAAAGCTTGGAAATATCCAGCAAAATGATGAGACGGCCCTTCAGCTTGCCAACTCCGGTGACGTATCCGGACTCGCCATCGGCAAAAACGGAGCCGGGGGCTTCAATCTCCGATGGCGGAATCTTCAGGACTTCTGAAGCGGAATTGACGATCAGACCGAGTAACTTGTTTTCCAGTTCGACGACCAGGATACGATTTTTCTTGTCCGAGGTAATCTCGGTGTGGCCAAACCGCTTACGCAGATCCATCACGGGGATAATTTTCCCGCGCAAGTTGATGACGCCTTCGACGGTATCGGGCGCACTTGGGACTGCCGTGATTTCCGGGACGCGGACAATCTCGCGCACGGCGGCAATGCGCACGCCGTACGTTTCATTCCCGATGCGGAAACCAACGATTTGTAGTTCCTTTTCCATCAAGCGATCTCCGGCACCTTAGGAACGCACCAGCTCGGCATATTCAGACTCGCGTTCGCGGCTGGAACCCTGGGTTTGATGCCCACGACGCTGAGTGCCTTGTTCTGAATTGCGGCCGCGGCCCTGCGCGGAACGGTCGAGTACGAAACGGTCCATGCTATCGAGCAAGTTGCGAGAAAGTTTGAGCATCTGCTCGGCGGCAGCGGAGAGTTCAGTGGAACTGGACGCTGATTGCTGAACGAGCTCGCGCATCTTGTCCATGGCCCGGACAACGGCTTGCGCCCCGGATGCTTGCTCTTCGACGGCGGAGTTAATCTCCTGGGTGATCTCGGTAAGCCGGCTGGTGGCTTTGGCAATCTGTGAGGATCCCACGGACTGCTCGTTGGTGGCAGCGCCGATTTCCTGGGAGAACTTGTAGACTTCAGTCACAACGTTGGAAATTTTGTGGAGAGCGGTGCCGAGTTCGTTTCCAAGGCTCAGGCCCTCTTCCACGATCCGCGTGCTGCGCTCCATATTTTCGACGGCTTGGCGCGCCTCGCGCTGGATGCTTTGAATTAGGTCAGCGATTTCCTTCGTGGATTGCGTGGATTTTTCGGCGAGTTTGCGCACTTCGTCAGCGACGACGGCGAAACCCAGGCCATGCTCGCCCGCGCGGGCCGCTTCGATGGCGGCGTTCAGGGCGAGAAGGTTGGTTTGCTCCGCAAGGTCATCGATGACTTCGATGATCTTGCCGATGTCATCGGCGCGATGACCGAGAATGTTAATGATCTCCGCGGAGGATTGAATGGCTTTGTTCGTGCGGTTCAGGCCATCTGTGGCCTTTTCCATGGTCTGGATACCGGTGACGACTTCTTCTCGGGAGCGATTAGCGATATCGAGAAGAACCTTTGCGGTATCCGCGACGCGTTGGATGGAAGTAACCATCTGATCGATGGAAGCGGAGGTTTCCGCGACGCTGGAGGCTTGCACTTGTGTATTCTTCACGACGTTTTGCACATTGATGCTCATCTCGTGCATCGTGCTGGTGACTTCTTCAATGGCGGAGGAAGCTTGAACGCTGACCTTCGCGGATTCGTCGGCCGCGCCAGCAACCTGATTGGAGCCCGCGGAAACCTGGCCAGCGGAATCGCGCGTCGTACGGACCAATTCCTGGAGGCCATGCGACATGCGTAGGAAGGCGTTGCCGAGAGTGTCGCGCTTGGAGCGCGGCACGACTTCAACGGTTAGGTCGCCTTCAGCGACAGACATGGAAACGTTGGCCATTTCTTTCAAGTAGGCGACCATATTATTGAAGGTTGTAGCCAAGGCGCCTATTTCGTCGTTGCGATGAATATCAATGTTCTGATCGAGATCGCCGGAATCACCGATTTCGCGCGCGACGGTAATAAGGTGAGTGAGCGGCTCGCTGATCGACTTGGCGGTCTTGATGGCCGCGAAGATACCGACAACACAGGCGACGAGCGTACCCAATGTGGTAAAGCCAAAACTAATATAACTGGCACGTTTGGCCGACTCCGAGGATTCGTCCGACGACTTCGTGATGTCCGAGCTCGTTTGATCGAGGACAGCGGAGGATTTTGTTAGCCAGGAAGCCGGGTCTTTCTGGAGATAAAAGATTTGAAGGTCGGAGACGGTAGCATCGCCGGAATCGACCTGGTGGCGCTTGGCAAGGAGCGGCTTTGCAAAATTGTCGGCCCAGCTTGCTTCCGTGCTTTCGACTTGAATGAGTGCAGTTTTAAGGCTCTCGCTGTTTGTTTGCGACTCACCGCGCTTGATTAGGTCATCGAGATCACCGAAGCCTTTGTTGACCTTTTCTTCGTCGCGAGGATCGCCGCTCAACAGGAAATTGTCCATGTTGTGGCGGTTCAACATGATTTGGTAGCGCACGGACGCAATGGTGTCTTTGTTGTCAAGCGCGCTCTTGAAGTCTTTGCGGGCGGACTGCTCGCGCAAACCGGCCCCGATGTTGACGAAGAACAGCAGACCAAGAATTATCAGAATTGCGCCAAACCCTATGTAAAGCCTTTTCCCGATCGTCATTGCAAAATGCCTCCACTCACCCCGGCGACGCGGCTTGTTCTAAAACCGCTCCTGCCGTTTTCTGCGATTCCCCCTAATTCCCCGCGGCGCTGAACTCAAACTCTACGATTTGCGTGGTTTCTTCCGGAGCAGCCACAAATTTCCATTCCTTCACTGCATCCTGGCACGCTTGAACAAGCAACGGATGACCGCCAATCACGCGAGTACTCTTGACCCGGCCGTCCGGTGTAATCACCACCTCAATTTTCACCTTGCCGGTGACATTCATGCGCTTGGCAAGTTCCGGATAGGCGGGAGAGACTTTGGACTTGACCTTGCGTTTTCCTTCGTCTGTCGAACCCGTTTGCGCCAAGGTAGCGCTTCCCAAGCAAAGACCAACGGCAGCCGCGGCGGCGCCAAGCACAAACTTTCTCCACCTCTGTTCGGAACTCATTGACACCACCCCTCTCGGTAATGGGAAAACCCCGCCGTAGAGAAGGCACGTGGGGTGCCATGCTAGATATCGCCCGTGGAGCGAAGATGCCAGAACGCGAGAGAGCGGCAAGTGGCGTAGAATGAGGAGTTAGTGCGTTTCTGAGTGCGGAGAGCGGAGCGGCCAAAGAGAAAAAGTGTCTCAGGTGGCGTGATCTGTCTGCGGAGAGTTCTCATGCTGAGACGAGAGCGAGAAGGATGGTGTGGTGAGAGTGGACGATTCGGCAACGTGGTCGAGAAGGACGATTGACTCAGAATGAGATGAGTCGCTAGGGTGGTAGGGAACGGCAGAACTCAACTTGAGACACGCGTCCACCCCCAACCCGTGATGCGACAAACGAAAGCTATCCGGCCTCCGCATTTAACCACTCGGTTAAGTAAGGCTGACCCTGTGCCTGCCACTTCAAAACAAGCGGAAGAATTGATGGAATTGGCGGTGGACGCCGCACAGTCCCGGCAGCTTCCGGAATTCCTGGAGCGCTTTGCTGGCCGCGCTGCGCGCATGTTGAATGCAGCGTGGGGCGGCGTAGCCGTGTTTCGCGGGCGAGAGACGGATTTGTACTGCGCGGTTGAGAATGAAAAGAACGTGAGCAGCGTGCTCAAGAGCTGGATCATCTCAGCGGCTCGGGAAAGCCGGGTTGCGGCGGTCGTCCGGCCATTGCCTGCAGGGGAGGCCCGTACGCCTGAGGGCAGCGCAGCCGCTGGGAGCGCGGTCCTCGTGCCGGTGACCGCGAGCGACGGCGAACGGCTGGGCATGTTATGCCTACTGCGCCGGCGAAGGAATTTGGACGCCAAGGAGAAGAAGCTGCTGCACGCTTTGGCGAGCCACGCTGCGTTGTCGTTGGAGAATTTCAGGCGGTTTTCGCAGCTGGAAAAGTCGAAAAGGCAATGGGTCGAGGATATAGACGCGATCAGCGATTACATCGTGGTGCACGACCGCGCCTGGAAGATTTTACGCACGAACCGCTCGCTGGCCTCTCATCTAGGCGTGCCGCCAGTGGCGCTGGTGGGCGAGGCGATGAGCGGGCTACGGCAAATCGCGGAAACTGGAAGCGATCTTCCTTGCCCATTTTGCCGCGATACGCAGCGGCCGCGCGAAGAGTACGTGGCGGCGTCGGCCGAGCGTATCTTTCTGGTGTCGACGTCGCGCGCGCCGGGAGTGGTGGAAGACGATACTCGAACGATCCACGTGCTCAAGGACATTACGGACCGGCGCGAAGCGGAGCGGAAGTACCGGGAACTGTTCGACAGCATTCAGGAAGGCCTGTTTTTTGCAACGCCTGACGGGCGTTTTCTGGATGTAAATGATGCCATGGTGCGCATGCTGGGGTACGCTTCGCGGGAGGAAATGTTGCGTTCGGATGTGAGCCCTCACCTCTATCCCGCACCGGCGGCGCGCGAACGGTTTTTGCAGGCACTGGCCGACCGCGGGGTCCTGCGCAATTATGAGGAGACGCTTCGGCGAAAAGATGGCGCGCTTCTCCATACGCTGCAAAACATTACTGCGGTACGAGATGCCCAAGGGCGGATCGCGCAGATTCGCGGATTGATGCTGGATGTGACGGAACAAAAATCATTTCAATCACAGTTGCAGCGCGAGCGTGACTTCAACCAGAAGATTCTAAACACCACGCAGAGCATGATTCTGGTTTTGGATACGGCCGGACTGATTAGCTACGCCAACCGTCGATGTTATGAAGCAGGCTACCGGGAAAATGAGTTGATCGGGCATCGGCTTGTGGATTGGGTGGAACCGTCTCACCGGAAGGATTTCGAGGCGGCGCTCGAAACGACGGCAAACGGGCAGCAGGTGGAGAACCTGGAGTTGCAGGTGAGGCGGAGCGATGGAACGATGGGGCACTTTTCCATCAGTCTGAGCCCGATGCGCGATGAGCAAAGTGCGGTGAACAACCTGGTCGTGGTGATGACGGATATTACGGATGCGGTGCTGCTACAAGCGAAGCTGGCACACTCGGAAAGAATGGCGACAATTGGGCGATTGGTTTCCGGCGTGGCGCACGAAGTGAATAATCCGCTGGCGGCGATTCTGGGGTTCACGGATTTGCTGCTGGAGAATCCGGACGTCCCGCTTTCGGCGCGGGAAGATTTGCAGATTATTTTGCAAGAAACACAAAGGACCAAGGATATCGTGCAGGACTTGCTGAGTTTCGCAAGGCAGCGGCCTGTGCAGCGCGAGCCCGTCCAGGTGAACAACGTGTTGCGGCAGACGATCAAGCTCCGCAGCTATGATTTTGCGAGCCATGGTGTCGAGGTAACTGAGGAGTTCGACGAGACGCTTGAGCCGGCGCTGGGGGACGCGCAGCAACTTCAGCAGGTTTTCCTGAATATTCTGAACAACGCTTATGATGCGGTCCAGGAAACAGGGCGGCGGGGGCATATTTCGATTCGCACGGAGCGGGGCGGGAATAGCGTGCAAGTGGTGGTCACGGACAACGGCACGGGGATCGCTGATCCACAGCATATTTTTGACCCGTTCTACACCACGAAACAGCCGGGTAAAGGCACGGGGCTGGGACTGAGCATTTGTTATGGGATTGTGAGAGCGCACGGCGGCGAGATTCAGTGTTGGAACAACACCGAAAGCGGCGGGAGCACGTTTGTCGTGCGAATTCCAATCGCCGCGGAACAGCTGCCCGCTTTGGCCGCGAAAGAGGCTGGACGATGACCTTGCAAGCGGCGGTTGGCCAGACTGCGCCGATTCTGCTGATTGAGGATGAACCGTCTGTGATTGCTTTTCTGAAGGCAGCGCTAGAGCGGAAAGGATACACCGTGGTGAACGCGTCGTCAGGAGCGGAAGGTTTGAAGCAGCTCGCCGGCGGACAGTATAGCGGGGTGATCTCCGACATTCGAATGCCGGGAACGGTGAACGGCGCAGAAGTGCACGATTGGATTCAGAAAAACCGGCCGGAGCTCGGGGCCAAGATTATTCTTATCAGCGGAGACACGGCCAACAGCGAGACTCAAGCGCTGCTGGCGCGCAGCGGGACGCCTTGCATCGAGAAGCCGTTCCGTGTACACCAATTAATATCCATAGTGGAGAAAACGTTTGGGAAACCATGAGTGACGATTTAAAAGTACGCTTGCTGGTGGTGGATGACGAGCAGAGCATCCGCAAGCTGTGCATGACGATTGGCAATACCTTGGGATACTCCTGCACAGAGGCGGAAAGCGCCGAAGCCGCACTGGCAAAACTGGACGCGGACGTTCCGGACCTCATTCTGACGGATCTGAAGCTGCCAACGCTTTCAGGCGTGGAACTCTTGAAGCAAGCAAAAATGATTCTGCCGCGGGCGGAAATTGCGATTATGACCGGGCATGGGTCGATCGAATCGGCCGTCGACGCAATGAAACTGGGCGCGTACGACTATATCGAGAAACCGTTCCGCGTCGAAAAGATGCGGCTGTTGCTGCAGCGCATGGCCGAAAAGGTCCGATTGGTCACGGAAAACGAATTTTTGCGCGAGCGCGTCAGCACGGAAGAAAATCTCGATGGAATTATCGGCACTTCGGCGAATATCCAGGACGTTTTACGGATGGTCTCTCGGCTGAAGGACACGCGCACGCCTGTTTTGATTTCTGGCGAGAGCGGGACGGGCAAGGAGCTCGTAGCGAGGGCGATTCACTTCCGCGGGGCGCTGGCGCAAACACCTTTCGTGGCGGTGGATTGCGGTTCGCTGGTGCCGACGCTGATGGAGAGCGAACTCTTCGGATACGAAAAGGGCGCCTTCACAGGGGCCATGAAAACAAAGGCCGGACTGTTCCAGGCAGCCAACGGGGGAACGATCTTCCTGGATGAAATTGGCGAACTGCCACTTGAGATGCAGGCCAAACTTTTGCGCGTGCTACAGGAGAAAGAAGTACGGCCCGTGGGAAGCAATGAAAAGGTGAATGTGGATGTGCGTGTCATCGCGGCAACGAACCGCGATCTCGAAGCGGCCTATCGCGAGGGGACTTTTCGGAAGGACCTCTATTTCCGGTTAAATGTCGTTACCGTGCACTTGCCCACGCTGCGTGACCGCCGCTCCGACATTCCCATGCTCGTGCATCATTTCCTGGACCGCTATGCACCGGATTCTCACCTGCAAGTGACGACGGCGGCGATGAAAAGCCTGCTGAGCTACGAGTGGCCGGGAAACATTCGAGAACTGGAGAACTGCATCGCCCGAGCGATTACGCTAGGAGACCGTCGAGTGATCGATGTGGTCGACCTTCCGCCTGCCATTCGCACCGAACAACCTGATTCTTCGGGCAGCACGCTGCAGGATGCGGCGTCTCTTTCGACGACCGCCCTCGCGGAAATGGAACGGATGACGATTCTGCGCGTGTTCGAGCAGGCCAACGGGGACAAGGCGCTTGCGGGCCGGATGCTGGGCATCAGCCGGGCGACGTTATATCGCAAGCTAAAGCGCTACAGCATCCCGCTGACGTCAGGGCCAGGCGATTCGGAAGACACCCCCGAAGAGAAGGCCCGAGCGGCGGAATAACGTCTCAAGCAGAAGAGCGAGAGGCACAAAGAAGTGAGCGGCTGAGACAGGAGCGTTTCAGCGTGAGACGCGTGAGCCACACAAAACCCACGAGAAAATCTTAAGTCGTTCCCTTTCTTCAACTTCTGGCCCTCAAACCTTTCCAATTCTTTGGCGTGCAGCGTGCATCTCTATCGCAGGGACGTTGTGTCCAATTGCGGGAGTGGGTGTACCTATTCGCAGCGGAGACGCGATCTTTAGTACGACAGTACTGCGGCGAGTCGAGAGGCGACGTGAGACGATCCAGCGAAATAACGCTTGCCGAGAACGAACAAGGCTGCGCGGAGAGATTGGCTCGCTTCTTCCCAAGCGCGAACCCTGTTCGGGTCCCGGTGCAGATCACCGCACTGCGGGCCGGGAGCACGAGTTTGCGGGAAGCGACCGTGGTGGAATTCGGCGGCTCGGAACATGCGATTTTTCTTTCCAGTTTGCCGCTTGAGTTCGACGACCGGGTACGGATTGAACGCGATCGGAACGGTGGGGCGGCAGAAGCGACAGTAATTGCCGTGCAATATCACGAAGGACGCAAGGCGGTGGCCGTCCGGTTTTTACAGGGGCCCTGCGTGTGGGTGACACAGCCGTGAACAAGACGACTTCAACGCTCAAAATCCCAGCCACGCCTAAAATCGCGAACTCCCGCCAAGCGAAGTGGGCTGAAGATCGCTCGGTTTTCCCAATCTATCTTGCGCTTGGCAAGCAGCTCGAAGTCGAGATTCCCTTTCCGCAAGAAAAGCGGAATTTGCCGGAAAAGCCGGACCTCGAACTGTTTGACGAGGTGGAAACCTGGTTGGACGAGATGGACCAGCGCGTTGCGGTTCACGAACTGCGGAGGTTGCTGCAGACGACCACGCTGAACGCCAACGAAACCAGTTTGTGCGCCCTTATCCATCGCCATCTTCAAAAACCTTCGAAGACCAAAGATGATCGCGACAAAGTCGACTTTCTGCTGGTGCAATATTTTGCGCTTTGCGCTCCGGCGAAGATTTACCACAAGCAGATCGAGCCCTTCGACGTGGCGCAAGTTATGAAACCGATCCTGGGCGATGTCGATGACTCTACCCTGGAGTGGTGCGAGCCTCTTGAGCAGATGATCGAGAAGCTGCGCACTTTCCGCAGCCTCCGTGAAATCCTGAAGACGAATTTCATCGAGCAGGGACGCAAAGTGAAAGAAACCGCGGGCGGCATGTTCTACGATCCCCCGGCACTGCTGGCCTTTGTGCGGTTCAATTTTCTGCTTCGGCGCACATTTATCGAACTGATGCACGCCGACCTGATTGCCATCCGCTCGGGCTTGTCGCAGCTCGAAACGGCTGGAGTGAGGATTATCGATTGCCACCATTTCGGCCTCTCCGCGGAGGAGCCGCTCGCAAAAATCCGTGATGCCGCCGATGAATGGAAACAGCCTTTTCAGAAGGAATACACGGAACGCGCGGTGAATCAGACGTTTGAAAAGCTGCTCGGATTGCGCACGGACGTAGAACGGGCTTTGGAAAAGATCGCACCCAAAACGCCGCTAAGCGCGGCTGTTTCGGAGAAAACCTCGAATGCACGTAACGGCGAGGCAGCAGGCAGCACCGCGCGAGACGGCAAGTCCGCTGAAGTAAACATGAAAGGCGCGGAAAAGTCTGCTGGCGAGGCTGCAAGCAAGCCTGCCGGCTCCGCAGCCCTCGATTTTGAAGGGTGCCTGGAGAAAATCTGGGAGCAGTTGATAGCGACGCCGCCCACGCGAGGGCGCTCGATGACCACGGTAAAGATCGGTGCAGCCAGGATCCTGCTGTCTTCGTGGGAAGTCACGGCATTCGTGAGCGAGGATGGACCGTCGGCCGAAGATCTACGCCGAGCGGTAGTGGCGCGAGCAATGGTGACAGCAGCCGTCGAATCCGCAAAGGAAACAGGAAATGCGACCTCGATGGACAAGGCGCTTTCGATAGCGCGGATAGAAGTTTCGCGGCTGCAAGAGCGTGTAGACATCGCGAAACAGGCCAAGGACACGGAAGCAGCCGTAAACCTGGGCATCAGCACGAAGAGATTACTCACGGCTTTGGACGAGGCCGAAAAGCTTTAAGTGATTGGAACTTTTGCCGGTCAAGACGGACGACGACCCTGGGGGCGGATCCTCTGTGCGAAACGCTAGCGTACTCATTCTGACCGATGAACCGGAATTTGCACGGCTCCTGACCGCCTGTTGGCAAGCAGAGCGGCAAGCGCCGGGGATCACCGTACTGAGCAGCGAGCTGTGGAAGGATCACGAAGCCGCCCCGCATGATCTGGTCGTGGTGGGGCCCGTACTTGAAGGGAAACTCCCCGGCATCTTGCGATCCCTGGAGCCAGCTTCCGCAGTGATCCTCTGCGTACCGACGGATTCCCGCGAGTTTGGCCAATTGCGTTCGCGTTATCCTCGGCTGGTTCACATTCCATTGCGGGAAGACTGGGCGCAAACGTTGCTGTTGGTTGCGGGCGAATCCTTGCGTCGGGCGGAGGCCTTGCGCGTTTCCAAACAAGCGGAGCGCCGAGCGGCAAAGAACGAAAATCAGGCCACGCTGGGGCGCTACATGATGGACATGAAGCACAGCGTCAACAATGCTTTGACCTCGATGCTGGGCAACGCCGAATTGCTGCTATTGGAGCCAGGCCAGCTGTCTTCACAGTCTCTCGCGCAGATCAAAACCATTCATAGCATGGCGCTCCGCATAAACGAGATCATGCAGAGATTCTCATCGCTGGCGAGCGAGATGAGGGAAGCTGAGACTGCATCTCAAGCTGAGACGGAAGCAGAGCAGGCGTCCCCTGTAACCCGCCGTTGAGCATTGCCGCTGAAACCGTAAGCCACTCAAAAGTCAGCTCTTATACAAGATAGACAAGGCGATTGACGTAACTCTCAGGCTGGCTGCTGACGTGCACCTCTTGTCTGCGGAGAAATATGGGGAGATGTCGATGCTGCAGAAAAAAGTACTCATCGTCGATGACTCGCCCTCGCAAGTGAAGCTGATCCAGGGCTTTCTTGAGCATGAAGGCTACCGCCTGGTGGGTATCAATGACCCAGAACGAGTCGAGGAAGCGATTGCGCTTGAGCGGCCGAGCGTGATTTTGCTGGATGTCGTGATGCCCAAGCGGAATGGCTTTCAGGTTTGCCGGGAGTTGAAGAATCACTCGGACTATAACGCGATTCCGGTGATCTTGGTGACGTCGAAGAACACCGAGAGCGACAAATATTGGGGCGCGCAGCAGGGCGCGGACGGGTACGTGACCAAGCCGTTCACGAGGGAAGAGTTGCTGCGGGCCGTTCGGCGATTTGCATAGGGAATGATTCGAGGATGATGCGGCGATGAACGAAGACTTTCACCTGGTACCGCTTCCCGCGGATGCGGACGACCTGCTCGAGGCGCTCGGCCCCATGGAAGAGCGCTTGCCGGAATCGCAGTATTGCGTTTTTCGGAGCGGCCGAGAGCGGTTTTGCTTGCCGGTGTTGGATGTCGAGGAAGTTTTGGATTGGCCGCTCCTGACGAAACTGCCGCTTGGCCCGGCGTATCTGGCGGGCATTTTCAATTTGCGCGGGTCCATCGTGCCGCTGATCGATATCGCTATTACGGAAGGTCGACGGCCTGGGCTGCTGCCAAAGCATGTGGTGGTTGCTTCGCTGCGAGGCGAGGGTGCGCATGACGATTTGCGCATCGGAATCGCGGCGGACGAAGTGATCGGGACGTATTCGGTCAATGCAGAAGATTTGCTGGAGCAAGCTCCGGAAAATGTGCCGCACTGCACGGGCATGCTCCGGCACGACGACCGGCTGGCCCTGATTATCGACTTGAGGAGAATGCTCGAGGTTTTTCCGGGACCCAGCATCTGACTTTGCAATTTTGAGTTTGCGTGTGTCCCGCCGCATGCGGACAGGGACCACAGCAGTAGGGATTTGGAGGAAGGCATGAAATCGCGACTGAGTTCCACAATCTGGGCGCTGGTCCTGTCGAATGGCGTCACTCTTTTCTTGGTGCTGGGCTTTGCTTACAGCGCCGGACGCCAATCTGGCGGACTGTCCATCTTCGAGTTTGGCTCGCTGCCGAGCGGAGCGAGCGGCTCCGTGATGCTGGCGGTGCTGCTTGCGCTCGGCATGTCCATGTTTATGGCCTGGCGTTTAGCTGGCAAGCTCCTGACGCCGGTGCAGGAGCTGGCGCAGTTCTCCGAGCGCATCGCTGCGGGCGATCCTCGCGCTCGCGTGGAGCTCAACACGGGCGATGAACTCGGCTATATCGCGGAAAATTTGAATCGCGCGGTGGCAAAGGTTTCGAAGGCGACGAGCAACCAGGACGCGAACGACGCTTTGCAGCGCAGCATCACGGAACTGCTCACGGTTATTAACCAGGTCGCGCGCGGCGATTTGACGCTCCGCGGGAAAGTCACCAACGACGCGCTGGGTAACGTGGCCGACTCGATCAACTACATGCTCGACAACTTCACCAAGGTCCTTGAGCGCGTGCGCAAAGCGGCGATGGAAGTCACGGCGTGCTCGAACAACATTCTTGTGGCTGCGGACGAGATGCAAGCGGGCGCGACGCAACAGGATCAGGAAATCACGAATACCTCGAGCGCCGTCGAGGAGTTGACGGTTTCGATGAAGCAGGTGTCCAACAACGCCGAAGCTAGCGCCGAGGCGGCACGCCGCGCGCTGGACGCCGCCGAACAAGGCAACCGCGCTGTGCGTGACACCCTGGAAGGCATGCAGCGGATTCGCGCTTCCGTGCAAGCAACCGCAAAGAAGATCAAGTCGCTTGGTGATCGCTCGCTCGAAATTTCGGAAATCATCAACGTCATCAACGACATCACAGAACAGACGAACTTGCTCGCGTTGAACGCGGCGATTGAAGCGGCCCGCGCGGGCGAAGCGGGACGCGGTTTCGCGGTCGTCGCGGACGAAGTTCGCAAACTGGCGGAACACAGCCGAAGCGCCACGAAGGACATCGCGGCGCTCATCAAAGCCATTCAGGCGGAGACGAACGAAGCCGTAGTGGTCATGGAAGAAGGCACCAAGGAAGTGGAAGGCGGCGCAACGCTGGCCGATCAAGCCGGGCGCGCGCTGGACGCCATTTCGAACGTGGTGCGGCAGTCGGCGGAACTAGTTCAAGAAATTTCACTGGCCTCCAAACAGCAGGTGCGCGGCACGGAAGGTGTGGCGCACGCCATGCAGATCATCTCGAGCATCACGCGGCAGACATCCCAGGGCACGCGTGGAACAGTGGCGACGGTCAGCCAGCTCGTGAAACTTTCCGACCAACTGAACGAAGCTTTGGCGCAGTTCCGCGCGACTTCGAAGTCCGGCAATGTTTTGGAAGATTCCGAGCGGCCCGTCCCAGCCGGCGCTCTGCGGTAAGCACTGAATCTCTGCTCGGGCAAGAGGCCAGGGCAAAAGCGGGACGGTAATGAGCGAACGGCAGGGACCGGCGCACGGTCTTAGTGAACATGAGCTGAGCGAGATCCGCATGCTGATCGAAGAGCGGACGGGCATCTGTTTTGATGAATCGCGGGCGCGGTTTTTCTCCACGCGCGTGAAGGAACACTTGCGCGCAAAAGGCCTCGAACGCGGCACGGATTTGTTAAGAGCGATGCGCAAATCGAATGTCGAGTATGAAGCCTTGCTCGAGGGCTTGTTGACACAAGAAACCAGCTTCTTCAGATATCCGAGTGTTTATGAGGCGTTCGAAAAACGCGTGCTGCCGGAATTGCACGTGAAAAAGTTTTGGAAGAATCCCCGCACTTTGCGGATTTGGAGCGCGGGTTGCTCCACGGGCGAGGAGCCTTATTCGATCGCCATTACGATTTCCGATTCGCTTTCCTTTTCTGATTCGTGGAACGTGGAGATTCTCGCTACCGACGTGGGGCGGCACGCTCTGAAGCATGCGGAACGCGGCGTCTATTCGGGCCGTAGCCTGGGCAGCGTCAACGAGCAGCAATTGGCGACACACTTCTCGAAAAATCAGAGCGGGCATCAGGTGAAACCGCGGCTGCGGA
This sequence comes from Candidatus Acidiferrum sp., assembly GCA_035272765.1. Classification (GTDB taxonomy): domain Bacteria; phylum Acidobacteriota; class Terriglobia; order Acidiferrales; family UBA7541; genus Acidiferrum. Next base: position 58,018 of record DATEQG010000004.1, on the reverse strand, counting down.
AGCTCGTCACCTTTGCGCAGATGAATCTGGCTTCGGCTGTGTATGTCGGCCGGATGGACATGATTTTCTGCATGAACGTACTGATCTATTTCTCCGAGGAGCGGCGTCGCGCGCTCGTTCAGCGTTTTTACGACACCCTGGAGCCGGGCGGATACTTGTTTCTCGGACATTCGGAATCGATCTCGAAGATGCCGGTTAAGTTTCAGGCCATCGTGTTGAACGACTGCATTCTGTACCGCAAGCCCACGGCGGAAGAACTGCAGAAACCCGAACTCGTGGCGGAGGGACGCGCGTGAGCATGCCGGATCGCGAAGCCGTCGAAATGTTCCTTCAGGAAGCGGCCGAGCACCTGCAGTATTTGCGGGAGTACGTCAGCGTGCTGCAGGAGATTTCGCCACGCCGGGAAGATCTTGAGCGGCTGTATATCTCAGCGCATACATTAAGCGGGACTTCCGCGAGTTACGGATTCCCGCGCTTCTCGGAAATTGGCGCGAAGCTCGCGCATGTATTTCAATACGCGCTGAACGCGCCGCTGGGCGATGACTTGCACGGTCCGCTGACGGAATTCCTGTCCGACGGCATTTCCCTGCTGGAAACGGATCTTCTGGAAATCAGCGATACAGGCAAAGAGAGCCTGGACGACATCGCCGCGTTCAAGGAACGCTATCGTTTTGCGTTTCCAACGGAACCACCGCCGCTGAATTACCCTCAGTCGCAAACGTACGCGGAGCAGGGCAAAACGTCGCCGAAAGAAACGGTCGTGGCCGCGGCAACGGGCTCCTACTTTGACGCGTTGCCTTCCGATGACGAAGTTTCCGACGAAATCCTGGAGTTCTTCCAGCCGGAAGCGGAAGAACACTTGCAAGTGGTCAGTGATTGCTTGCTTTCTCTTGAGGGGAACAACAATCCCGAAGAGATCAACAAGCTGTTTCGCGCGATTCATACCGTGAAGGGGTCCGCGGCACAAGTCGGACTGAGCAGGCTTGGCGCGATTGCCCACAGAGTGGAAGACTTGATCGGGCGGTTGCGTGATGGGGAACTCGAACCATCGCCGGCGGTTGTCGATATCTGTCTCGAATCCGTGGACGTCCTTAAGAAAACGCTGCATCGTCAATGGGCCGATGAAAAGAGCATGCGCGCGGGTGTCGATTCCCTGCTTGGGCGAATCGCGGAATTCGCGCCTGTCGAAGTGGAAGATTCGGAAATTGTCGCGGCTTCTGCCGGCGCGCAGGAAGTTCAAGCCGAGGGAGCGGAAGGAGACGCTCCTGCCGCCACGCCTGCGAAGAAAGCAGCAAAACCGGCAGGCTCCGCGGCCGCAGCTGCAAAATCAGTACGCATTGCTTTATCGCGTCTTGACCGCATGATGAACACGGTCGGCGAACTCGTCATCAACCGTACGCGAATGGTTGGGCGCGTGGCGGAACTGGAAAAGTTGGTCGATACGCTGAGCTTCTCGAAGGAACGTCTGCAAGGAAAAGTCGGAGAGTTTCAGGAGAAATACGAATTTAACCGCATCAGCTCCACGCGTCAGACAGGCCCGTGGAGCCCTTCCACAGCCCGGCAGACGCTTACGAACGCGGCCTCCGGTGACACATCGTTCTGGTCGGATTTCAGCGAACTCGAAATGGACCGCTACGATGATTTCAATATTCTTTCCCGGTCGATGGCGGAAATCTCCGCGGATGTGAACGAAGTGCTGTCGCAGCTCGAAGGATTTATCGGGCGCGTCGAAGGCGACATCGACGAATTCACAAAACTCGCGCACCATCTTCAGGATGAGATCACCGCGGCCCGCATGGTGCCGATCGGAACGCTGTATTCCAGGCTGTCTCGCGCGGTGCGTGACGCGACGAAATCCGCGGGCAAGCAAGTCGACCTCGATCTTTCCGGCAGCGAGACGGAGCTCGACAACAACATCATTCAGCAGATTTCCGATCCGCTTGTGCATTTGGTGCGCAATTCGGTCGCCCACGGAATCGAGCGGCCCGAGGATCGCCTTGCGGCTGGCAAGCCGGAGCTCGGCAAGGTTTCGCTGCGCGCCTATCACCGCGGCAACCACATTTACATTGAAGTGGAAGACGACGGCCGCGGCATCGATTACGAGCGCGTGAAGCTGAGCGCCATCGAACGCGGGCTCGTTTCGCCGGAGACCGCGGATCGCCTCACAGACCGTGACCTCCGCGAAATGCTATTTCATCCTGGCTTTACCACCGCTCCCGTTAAGACCGAGCTCGCCGGCCGCGGCGTTGGGCTGGACGTGGTGCGCGCAAACCTGAACGCACTCAACGGCGAAATCGACATCCAGAGTGTAAGTGGGCAAGGGACGAAATTCACTCTGAAAGTGCCCCTGACATTGATCATTTCACCGGCGCTCTTTGTGCGCTGCGGAGTCACGAACTTCGCGCTTCCGCTTGCGGTTGTAGAAGAAATTCGACGCCTGCGCGCGGACGAAATTGAGGACGTGGGCGGAAAGCTTCTCACCAAGGTTCGCGATGTCGTGACCGAAGTGGTGCGGCTCGATACTTATCTCGGTTTGCCACCGCTCGAACCGATCAATGGTTATTTCCGGATGGTCGTCGCCAACGCCGGGAACCGCCAGATTGGCTTGGTTGTTGAAGAAGTGCTGGGCAAAGACGAAATCGTCATCAAAAACCTCGGCGAATACTTGCGCCGCGTGAAACTTTTCCCCGGCACGACGATTGCGCCGGACGGAAGCCTTATTCTTCTGATTGATTTGAACCGCATGGTGGCAAACGAGCCGACGGAACGACGGCCGCTGCAAGCCAGTGCGAGTGCGGCCCGCATTTTCGCGCCCGGATCGACCGCCGTCGCGCGCGGCACAATTCCAGCCGAAGCCATCGACCGCGTCGAGCAAGAGCGCCTCATCGTGGTCGCCGACGATTCCATCAGCGTGCGCAAATTCGTCGGGCGCATGCTGGAAAAGAACGGTTACCGCGTGAAGCTCGCCGCCGACGGCATGGAAGCGGCCGAACTTGTGACGCAGCATGGCTGCCATCTTGTAATTACAGACCTCGAGATGCCCCGCATGACGGGCTACGAGCTGATGGTGCAACTGCGGCAGAGCCCAACGACGCGGCGCATTCCAGTGATGGTTGTGACCTCGCGCGCGGGCGCGAAGCATCGCGACCGAGCAATCAAAGAAGGTGCGGCAGCCTTCCTGACAAAGCCTGTCCAGGAAGATCAGCTGATTGCCGCCGTGGAACAACTCATGGGATCGGAGGCGCGACCAACCGTACCGGTTGCGTAGTCGACCATGGCCACCAGCGCAAACAAAAAGTTCCGGGTGCTGATCGTGGACGACTCCGCGTTCATGCGCAAGGTCCTCGAAACCATTTTCGCGGCGGACGATCAACTCCAGGTAGTTGGCCACGCAAAAGACGGTCGTGAAGCCGTAGCCCTCGCCGAGTCTCTGAAACCCGATGTCATCACCATGGACATCAACATGCCGCACGTCGATGGCTTGCAAGCCACGGCGCAAATCATGACCACGAATCCGCGGCCGATCGTGATCGTCAGTTCCGAATCACGCGACGGCGCGGCAAGTACTTTGAAAGCGTTGGAGCTGGGGGCGATTGAGTTTGTCGCCAAGCCTTCGAGCGGCATCGACCTCGACATGCAGAGCGTGAAAGAGGATTTGCTGCGCAAGGTGCGGATGGCGGCAAAGGTCCGTGTAGTGCGCACGGCCTCGCGCATCGCCTCCACCGTGCAGAAATCGAACGGCGCTTCACAAAATGCGCCTCCACCCGTTGCGCCGCGGCCCGCGCCAAGCTCAGGACTCGACCAGCGCTTCCCTGTTGTTGTACTGGCTGCTTCGACAGGCGGTCCCGCTACGGTGATGCGCCTGGCACCTGGCTTTACCCGCGAATTCCCCGCGGCAGTCATTTTGGTGCAACACATGCCGGCTGCTTTCACGACGCAGTATGCAGCGCAACTCGCTGAGTTCACCGGCATTCGCGTCAAAGAAGCGGAACCGAATGAATCTTTGCAGCCGGGCACGTTTTACATTTGCCCCGGCGGCCATCACTTGCGAGTGACTCCAACTGGCCGCATCCAGTTGGATGGCTCGAGCGGCCGAATCAACGGTTATCTGCCCAACATCGACGCAACGATGGAATCCGTCGCGGCTTTTGCGGGTGCGATGGGCATCGGCGCGATTCTGACGGGCATGGGCAACGACGGCACGAACGGCGCGAAGGCCATCAAAGCGGCCGGAGGCATGGTGCTGGCGCAAGACGAGGCGACGTGCGTTATTTTTGGCATGCCCGCGGAGGCCATCAAGGCCGGTGCGGTCGACCAAGTTCTGGGAATCGATGACATCTATCCCGCCATCGAAAAACGCGTCATCGGGATTTGCCGCTCGACACCCGTGGGAGTCCGCTAATGCGCGTGGCTGCTCCACCCGCCAAGCCGCACGCTGCCGCGCGGACGGAACAGATCATCCTTTTCCGTATTTCGGGACAGCCTTTTGCTGTTTCTTCCGCTTCCGTGCAAGAGGTCCGCAGCGTGGACAGTCTCTCGGGTGCTGCGACGGAAATTAATCAGCCGACCCTCCGAAAAGTGAGGCACGTGGTAAGGCGAGGCGACAAGGCCCTCTACGTCGTAAGCGGAGCCGCCCATTTTGGCTTGCCAGCCGCCGCAGCTGGGCTCGTTTTCGTGCTGCGGAAAACCCGGACCGCTCTTTTGGTGGACGGTATCGACAAAATGGCTACCATGACTCGCTTGCAGTCCCTCCCGCTCGCTTATTGCCACGAAGAACGCGCGTGGTACCGCGGATTGACGGCGTTGGATCAGAATGTGATACCGGTCGTGAATCCCGAAGGATTTTTGACCGCCGATGAGTTTGCTCTCCTCGACGCATCGCTGGTTCCCGAATCATTGCCGGACGAACTCCCAGGCGAAGGGATGGAATTGCCGGAATGATTCAGCCCGTCGAATCCACTTCTCAATCATTTGTTCTCCTGCGGCTCGGCGAACGACGTTTCGCCGTTGCTGCGGTGCAGATCTCGGAGTTGGTGGCTCCGAGCCGCATATTCAGGTTTCCCCATCGCACCCCCAAACTTGAGGGCGTGATTTTGCGGCGTGGACGGATCGTCCCAGTCTGCGACGTGGCAGAAAAGCTACTCGGCAAGGGTCTCACTTCGCGCCGCTTCTACCTCATTGCCGTGCGCCACTACGGAGATAAGTCCGAGTGGGTGGCCTTGCCAGTAACGGGAGATTGCGAATTGATTGCCGCCGAAATGACGAACGCGGGAGAGGCGGACGCGCCCCACGTCGCTGGATGGATTTCGCACAATGGCGAAGTGATTGAAGTGCTGAACTTGGATGCACTTACGCCCGGCGCGGAAGAATTGCCCATTTCCACCGGGGCAGCGGATGTTCTGGAGGCCAGGCCGTGATTCCTCCGGGACGTGGACCGAAAATTCTGCTGATTGATAGCAATGTGTACTTCGCGAAGCGGCTAGGAGATGCGCTGAAACGCGAGGGCTTTGAAGTCGTTACAAGTACGCAAGCGGCCTATGCGCTGACCACCATTGAGTATGACGTTCCCTCCGCCATCCTTTGTACGACGAATATGCGCGAGATGGGTGCTCTCGAGATTGCGAAAATCATTCATGCCGACCCAAAGAACGCCGCTCTCCAAATCATCGCTTTGGGCGATGGCAGCCAGCGCGCGCTGATGGAAGCCTTTCAGGCGGGATGCGACGACTACATCGATCGGCAAACCGCGCCCGCGGCTATCGCCGCGCACGTCAAGAGCATCATCGTCAGCAAATCAGAAGGTTTTCAGCCAACCCAAATGCTGGCACAGTCGGACACCAGCCTCAGTGGCAGCCTGACCCACCACGATCTCACGGGCGTCATGCAAATGCTGGGGCACGCGCACCAAACCGGGGCGCTGCACATCAATGCAGGCGAAACCGATGCCGTGCTTTTTTTTGACGCTGGAGAGATTACCCACGCGGAATGCGGAAGCCTCTTCGGCGACGAGGCGGTGATACACATTTTGAAGGGTTGCGTGCAAGGCGCCTCTGGCGTTTACAAATTTGCTTACGGGACCACTTCACCGCAGCGCACCGTGTTGCGGTCAGCGACCGATCTGATGCTCGACGCCATGCGCGAGTTCGATGAGGGAGAACGCGACATGGCGGATAAGGAGGCGCGATGAGCGAGGCGATGACTGTTCCACCGCTGAATGAAACGGAAGCAAAGCGAACGCCCACGGTGTATTTCATCGATGACAGCGCAACCATGCGTGAGGTCATCAAGATCGCGTTCCGCCGCGAGAGTATCAACGTCATCACATGCGCAGACGCGGCGTCCGCACTCGCCCAGTTCGAACAGAATAAGCCCGACGTCGTGATCACCGACGTGATTATGCCGGATCAGGACGGCTATTCCGTTTGCAGCCAGATCAAGCAGCATCCCGAGTACGGCGGAGTTCCCGTAGTGCTGATGTCCGGCGTGGTGAATAAGAGCGTCGCGGATAAGGCCGTCGCGGTGAAGGCAGACGAATTGATTCGCAAACCATTTCAGCCGCAGGAGCTGATTGGACGAGTCAAGAGCTTGCTGGAACCAAAACGTGCTGCCGATGCGCCTGCCGTAGAGCGTGCTGCTACACCGAGCGCACTCAACAACTTATTCGCGCCCCCGCCTCCGCCTGCGGCTCCGAAGCCCGCTGGTGACCAACGAACTCCAGAGTCCATCTGGCCACGAGCCCTTGCCGAGGCGTTCATCGCACCGCGTCCCGGCGATGGAGCAGCTTCTCAACAGAATTTGCAGCAGCCGGGATCGCCTTCAGGCCGGCCTGCACCGACACCGGCAGACATCCAAAAACTGCGGTCTGAAATCGCCCGGCTGGATCTTCTTGTCAAGAAATTGCAGACCGAAATGCAGATCGAGCGGCAATACACACAGGCACTTGAACTGCAAATCCAAACGTTGACACGCGTCGATTAGCAGCAAGCGGGCTGGCTACGAATTCGTTTGCTTCATCGATTCGTAAAGTTGACGCTGGGAAGCTATTTCGATAACTTCCCTCTTTGTTCTTCAGGTGCCCATTTGCTGGCACGGGGGCTCTCATGAACGGCAAGCACGGTTCTTCTATTTCGCGGCGTGAGTTTGCGCGGCGCGCAGCCATCGCTTCTGCCGTGTCCATGGTCCCCACCGGCGCGCTACCGGCGGATTCGCCAAGCGCAGACTCGTTGCCGGCGCAAGGGCCTGGGGCGCCTGCGCTTTCCCGCGAGAGCCAGGCGGAAGCTGAAGCCCGCTATCAAGCAATCCTCGCTGTTTACGGCCCTCGTTTCACCGACACGCAAAAGACGGATCTGCGGCGGCTGTGCTCGTTGGCCCAGGAGCCGCTTGATCACTTGCGCGCGTATACGATCGAAAACGGCGACGGCCCGGCGTTGTATTTCAAGCCACCCGTGGAGCGCGAAAAGAAGCCCGAGGCCGTTGTTACTCCTCGCACAGCAGGCCAAGCCGCAACGAAACCTTGAGGAAACCCCGCGATGCCCGCCGAAGAAATTTTTTATTTACCGTTGAGCGAGCTTGCCAAGCGAATCGAGACGAAGAAGCTTTCGCCCGTCGAGCTGACGCAGATTTATCTCGACCGCAGCACAAAGCTGGGACCTCGTTTTAATGCTTACGCGCGGTTGACTCCAGAGATCGCCCTCGAACAAGCCGAGGCCGCAGAAAAAGAAATCCAGCACGGCCACTATCGCGGGCCTTTGCACGGCATACCGTACGCGGCAAAAGATCTGTTGGCGGTAAAGGGAATTCCGACGACGTGGGGCGCGAAGCCTTACGTCAATCAAGTCTTCCAATACGATGCGACGGTGATCGAGCACCTAAATCGAGTCGGCGCGATTCTCATCGGTAAAGCGGCGATGATCGAGTTGGCCGGCGGCATGGGTTACCGGTTTGCGTCCGCCTCACTGCAAGGCGCGGCTAAAAATCCGTGGGACACAAAATGTTGGACCTGCGGATCGTCGTCCGGTTCAGCAGCGATTGTTGCTGCGGGTCTCGCGGCATTCGCCATTGGGGCCGAAACTTGGGGCTCGATCATTTGCCCTTCGGCCTTCTGCGGAGTCAGCGGTCTGCGGCCAACCTATGGGCGCGTCAGCCGGTACGGAGCCATGGCGCTTGCGCCTTCCATGGACAAGATCGGTCCCTTGGCCCGCACGGCGGAAGACTGCGCGCGGGTTTTCGCCGCGATTGCCGGCCATGATCCGAAAGATCGCAGCACGGTGCCCATCGACAAGGGCGCCTTCACGTACTCACCCTCCCTGGACCTTAAGGCGCGCCCGCTAAAAGTCGGCTGGCTCACAAACGCGTGGAAAAAGCTCGACACCGGCGTGGCGAAGGCTCTGCTCGCCGCCGAAAAAATTGTGCGCAAGTATTTCGGGAGCGTGAGATCGGCTTCACTTCCCGAGGGGCCGTTTGAGGACGCGGCCAACGTAATCATCTCGGCGGAGTGCGCCGCTTCGTTTCGTACGCTGATTCGTACCGGGCGTGTGAGTGAATTAACGGATCCTCTTGGACAGATCTCGGGCTACGTCAATGAGCAATACTCCGCGGCCGATTACTTGCGCGCCCTCAGCATCCGCGAGATTTTGCAGAAAAAGATGGAATCTCTTTTCGAGTCGTTTGACGTGCTGGTCGCTGCCGCTCAGCCCATTCCGGCCACGCCGCTGGAAACGAACCTGGAGACCGACCTGTCCTTTCCAGATCCGCTCGGTGGCATCGGCAATCTCTGTGGCCTTCCAGCCCTATCCGTTCCCTGCGGCTTCACCGAAAATAATCTTCCAGTGGGATTGCAATTTGTGGCACGCGCAGGCGACGACTTTGCCGTAATCCAAGCGGCGCGAACCTTCCAACTTCACACCGATTGGCACCGCAAACATCCAAAGATCGCATGATTTCAAACGAGAAATAGATCGAAGCGGCTCCGGGCTAGCTATTGCGCGGAACGTTGAGGGCCTCTCGCACCGCGCGCAATATGCTGCCTCGGCTGAAAGGCTTTGTGAGAAGAAACATATTGTCCTCGGCTTGCGCGGTTTCGGCAGCCGTCTGCTCGCTGTAACCCGACATGTAGATGACGCCAATTCCCGAATGCTGGTGCTGTAGTCGCCGCGCCAACTCTTTGCCGGTCATGCCAGGCATGACCATATCTGTCACGAGCAGGTCGATAGTCGCCTTGTGTTCGGTTGCAAGGCGCAGTGCTTCGGCGCCGTTGAGCGCTTCAATGACCGTGTAGCCGCCGGACTCCAGAAATTCGCGTGCCACTTCGCGCACGTCCTGTTCGTCTTCCGCAAGCAAGATTGTTTCGCTGCCTCGTGGTGCCTCCGCGAAGGGCAGTGCCACGCTGCCTTTGTCTTCGGGCTGGTCCACGCGCGGAAGATAGATCTTAAAAGATGTCCCTTTCCCCACTTCACTGTAGACCCAAACGAATCCGCCGCTCTGCTTCACGACACCATAAACCGTCGCCAGACCAAGACCCGTCCCTTTCCCGGGCTCTTTTGTAGTGAAGAAAGGCTCGAAAATATGCGCCTGCGTCTCCGCATCCATTCCTGTGCCGGTATCTGAGACAGCGAGTAGCACGTAACGCCCTGCCTTAACGATGGGATGAGTCGTGTTATAAGTACGGTCGAGATCGGCATTCGAAGTCTCAATGAGCAGCCGCCCGCCCCCCGGCATGGCATCCCGCGCGTTCACGGCTAAGTTCATAATGATCTGTTCCATTTGGCTGGCGTCAGCGCGAATTTTGCCCAGATCCTGCGCCATGCGGATCCCCAAATCGACGTCTTCGCCAATCAGCCGCGGCAGGAGCTTGCCCATATCCTCGACCACGCCGTTCAAATTCATCACGCGCGGCTGGAGAACCTGCATTCGGCTGAACGCGAGGAGTTGCTTTGTCAGTGCCGCTGCGCGGTCCGCAGCGCGATCAATCTGCGCTATTTTTCTGGACGTACGATCCGCGGGGGGCAACGCATTCATTAAGAGTTCGGTATGGCCCTTAATGACCATCAAAAGATTGTTGAAATCGTGTGCCACACCGCCCGCAAGCCGCCCAACCGCTTCCATTTTTTGCGCCTGACGGAGCTGCTGCTCCAGCAGATGGCGCTCGCTGATGTCCTGCGCCACGACCAGTCGCACTTTCCGCCCAGCATAATCGAACTCGTGGGAAATCAGCTCGACTTCAAAGTCCTTCCCGTCCTTCTTGCGATGTTTGCACACGCCTTGGTAACGCCCATCAGCGTCCACTTTTTGAGGGCGCACCTCCATCGAGGCGCTCTTTTCTTCCGGCCGGATGTCTGACAGGGTCATCCGGCTAAATTCTTCGGCTGCAAAGCCGTACTGCTTGACTGCGGCATCGTTCACCTGGATGAACCGCAGGCTCTCGTCATCCATCACCCATGTCGGGAGCGGATTGTGCGAGAAGAGAAGGCGGAAGACGGATTCGCTTTTGCGCAGGGCTTCCTCGGAACGCCTGCGCTCAATTGCCAGCGCAATGTGGCCGCCTACGGAATCAAGAAACTCCAGGTCTCGCATGTCGTAAGCACTTTCATTCTGATAGTGCTGCACAACAAGCACGCCGATGGTCGCCAGAGGCGTTTTCAGTGGCACTCCCAGCCACGCGGGAGACGGTGAACCAACCAATTCGACTTCTCCCTCCTGCGCTAGACGATCAAACTCCGACTGGGGAATGAGCATGGCACTGCCTGTCCGAAAAACAAACGCGGTGCAGCTTCGGCCGACTTTCTGAGGAGGAGGCGCCACATCGAACTGATCTACAAAAAAGGGAAAGTAGAAAGTGTCTTCATTGGGGTTGTGGAGAGCAACGAAACAATTCTCGGCGTAGAGGACTTTTTTCAACGCTTGGTGGATCCCTTCCAGCAACTGGTCCAGGTTGGCCGTTTGGTTTAATGCATGCACAACTTCCGAGATAACCTGGCGCTCCGCCTCCATGCGATGTACCGCCGTCACATCCAAAAAACTGGCCACTAATCCGTCGATCGAAGGGTTTTTCAAGCAGTTGCTAAACGTGGCCTCAAACCAGCGCCACTCTCCAGCTCTGCTCCGCAAACGGCAGCGCCTTTTCCGCGTCTCATTGGGATGTCCGCCAAGTCCCCGAAGACGATCTTGTATCTCCTTCAAATCGTCCGGGTGCACGAACTCCATGAGATTCCTGCCAAGAAGTTCTTCAGGACGTAGTCCAAGGGCGCGCGTGGATCCCGCACTTGCATGAAGCACAACCCCGTCCGCGCTGAGAATGGCGAGTAGCTCGTGGGCACAGTCGAGTAAAGTGGATAGCTGCTCAGGTGTCGTCGCTAAACTTGGTTCGAGAGAAGGATGTTGTGACATAAGGTCGCTGCTAGCGTAAACGTTTTCGTACCCCAAGGGACCGCGGTGGATACATACTCCTCCGCCTTACGATCGCGTTCTAGAACGGCCTTCTGGGCTGTGGATTGACGAAACGAGTTAATCATAGCGGATTTGGGATTTCTTGGGAGCGCGTAGGACAGGTTGTGTTGCGAAAATATGACTGTACGGAAGTACAGGTTGCACGCTTAAGCCGGCGCGTACGTAACCGCCGCGCGATGGCAAAGCCTTTTGCTAGTGAAGGAGAAAAGCAGTGAGCGCAAACACGACTCCGCCTGCTCCGATCAGCATGCCCGCAAACCAGTATCCGCGCCGCTTGGTCAGTAGCGTCATCGAACAAATCACCAGGCCCACCTCGATGAGGCCCTCTCCACCATCAAAGCGATCCGCTCGCTGGCTGATGCGATCGCGTTCCTTTTCCAATTCTTTGGCTTTCTCGCTGATGTCGTCTTTTTCGCCCTCATAGCGCTCTACTTCCTTCTTGTATTTCTCGTGTAACGCTTCCGCTTTTTCCTTGTCCGCTGGAGCCAGCGCGCTAAGTATATCCGCTACGGCTTGCACTTCGTGCAAGCGAATATTTTTCGCCTGGTAATAGGCCCATTGATCCGTGGCTTGCGATTGCAATAGCAACTCTTCGGTGTGTGCCCGGTGGCCAAGCAACGTCACCGCCGCCACGAGAACGGCAAGAATAGAAATGGTGACCGAAACAGGAATCAGAAACGGATTGTCTCCGTGCTCCTCATGCGATTCTGGCAGTTCGATACCCTCAGGCATGGTTCAGACTCTCCTTTGAAAATCAGGTTGTCGGTTCTTCTGCTATGGCCTTTAAAGACTCTCGGGCGGCCGCAATCGTCCGCGAAATATCTTCGGCCGTGTGTGCCGCGGAGACAAACGCAGCTTCGAACTGCGACGGTGCAAGAAAGATTCCGCGATCGAGCATCTCGCGGAAAAATCTCGCATAGCGTTTTGTGTCGGCGCGTTTCGCGTCGTTATAGTTACGCACCGGCTCCGCAGTGAAGAAAACCGTGGCCAAAGATCCTGTGGCATTAACCTGGCCGGCGATTCCGGACTCGGCAAGCGCTTTGCGCAGTCCGTCTGCCAGCCTGCGAGATTGTTCGTGGATTCCTTCGTAGAGCCCGGGACGCGTGAGTTGCTTAAGAGTGGCAATACCGGCGCGCATCGCCAAAGGATTGCCCGCAAGCGTTCCCGCCTGATAGACGGCTCCAAGCGGCGCCACGTGGTTCATGATTTCCGCGCTCCCGCCGTACGCCGCGACAGGTAAGCCCCCGCCTATAATTTTGCCGAGCGTGGTCAGGTCAGCCTGCACTCCCGCAAGTTGCTGCGCCGCTCCAAAGTGCATCCGAAATCCGGTGATCACTTCGTCCACGATGAGCAGCGCGCCGTTGCGCTTCGTAAGTTCCCGCAACCCAGCCAGAAATCCCGGCGCTGGCTCAACCACGCCCATATTCGCCGCGATCGGCTCGATGATGACCGCCGCAATCTTATCGTTATGTTGAGAGAAAAGTCTTTCGACCGCTGCCAAATCGTTGTAAGGCGCATTCAATGTTAGCTCGGCAAGCGCTTGCGGAACTCCCGGGCACTCCGCGATTCCCAAAGTGGCAAGGCCCGACCCCGCCTGCGAAAGAAAACTGTCCGCGTGGCCGTGGTAGCAGCCCTCAAACTTCACAATAATATCTCGCTTGGTCACCCCACGGGCCAGCCTCACGGCGCTCATCGTGGCTTCCGTGCCGCTGGAAACGAATCGAATTTTCTCGATCGACGGAACCGCCTGCGTGATCAACGCGGCCAGCTCGACTTCCAGCTCCGTTGTCGCGCCATAACTCGTTCCGCGCTGCGCTTGTTCCGCAATTGCCTGCGTAACGGCGGGGTGCACGTGCCCCAGTAGCATCGCTCCCCAGGAGCAGACGTAGTCGAGCAATTCGTTCCCATCAGCATCGTAAAGAAATTGCCCGCTGCCCCGCTCGATGATGAGCGGCTCGCCTCCCACGGAACGAAACGCCCGCACCGGGCTGTTTACGCCGCCGACAAGGACCTTTTCCCCGCGCTCAAAAATCTCTCGCGAACGCCGCCGTTCAACTCTCGATTTTGTAGGTGTCGCGCTCATTCACTCTTTACCTGCCTGCCTTCGACCTAGAAAGGATTGCGATCCATCTGGGCAATTAACCTAGCTCGCGCAGCTTCTCTTCCTTTACTTCCTTTACTTCCTCTACTTCCTTTACTTCATCCACCCCGCCACATCCTTCGCGTGATAGGTCAAAATAATATCCGCACCCGCGCGCTGAATTCCCGTTAAGATTTCCAGCACGACCCGTTTTTCGTCCAGCCAGCCCTTCTGCGCCGCCGCTTTGACCATCGCGTACTCACCGCTCACGTTGTAAGCCCCGACGGGAACGTCAAACGCGTCGCGTACCCGACGAATCACGTCCAGATACGGCAGCGCAGGCTTCACCATGACGATATCTGCGCCTTCCTCCAAATCCAGTGCAACCTCTTTCAATGCCTCGCGCGCGTTCGCCGGATCCATCTGGTAGCTTCGGCGATCCCCGAACTGCGGCGCGGAATCCGCAGCCTCGCGAAAAGGACCATAGAAACCAGAACAATACTTTGCGGCATAGGCAAGAATCGCGATGTCGTTAAATCTATGTTCGTCGAGCGTCTTCCGAATCGCCGCCACTCGCCCATCCATCATGTCCGAAGGTGCGACGATGTCAGCGCCAGCACGCGCATGTGACAATGCTTGCTCCGCAAGAATGGGCAGCGTCCCGTCATTCGCAACATTTCCATCTTCGATCACGCCGCAATGCCCGTGGTCCGTGTACTCGCACAAACAAACATCCGTAATGACCAGTAGTTTTAGGTTTGCTTTCCGGATGGCTTCAATCGCTCTCTGGACCACGCCTTCTGCCGAAGTTGAAATCGTGCCGCGCGCATCCTTGGACTCCGGTAAACCAAAAAGAATGACGCCAGGTAGGCCAAGCGCTTCCACTTCCCTACACTCTTCGACAATCTGGTCGACGGATTGTTGATGGACGCCCGGCATGGAACTGACTTCCTTGCGCACCTTCGCGCCCGGACACACAAACATGGGGTAAATAAACCCGGCAGTAGTTAGCCGCGTCTCGCGCACCAATCCGCGGAGCACCTCACTTCGCCGCAGACGCCGCGGCCGTTGAGTAGGAAAGCTCATTCGTCTTTTGCTCCCACCGTCGACCTTCTTTTCGTGCGCGCCAAGTGTCCCTCTAACACCTCTATAACCGCTTTCGTCGTCGTATCCGAAGCTCGTGCAATCCTTTGAATCCCAGCGCCGCTTAACGCAGCCGACGTTGCCGGCCCTATGGCCACCATCACCGCTCTTCCCTGCACACTTGCCAATCGTTCCCGGCCCAGCAGCTCCAAAAAGTTTTGCACCGCGCTCGGACTGTAAAACAAAACCCCATCCACTCCATCTCTAAGGCTCTCGCCTAACTTGTCGCGATCCGTCCCGTTCGGGGGCAGATTTCTATACGCCACGACCTCCGTCACCAGCGCCCCGTTTTTTTGAAGCGCCGTTGGCAATTCCGGATTTGCTCGATCGCTTCGCGGCAAAAGAACTTTCTTGCCACGCAGCTCTGCTCTTAGTTCCCTCGCGAGCCCCGCTCCACTATGATCCAACGCCACATACTCTACAGAGAATCCAGCGGCTTCCGCGGCATTCGAAGTGGCCGGACCGACAGCTGCGGCTAGCGGTAACTTCGCGAGCGTGTCGAAAGCAAGTCCCAGCTGTTCTCCGCGCCGCTCCACCGCCTGAACCGCGTTTGCGCTTGTAAACAATACCCAATCAAATGTCTCGATGCTGGCGAACGCCGCGTCCAGCGCATCGTAATTTTCCGGAGGCGCAAACGAAACCAGCGGTAAAAGTTTGACGATTGCGCCTCGATCGTTCAGCTCCTCGCATAGTTGGTTGCTTTGCGCCGCCGCGCGAGTAACGATGACCACTTTTCCATTGAGCGGGGATGCGATCGCGTCAGCCACGTTGACGGGTCACCTCTTCAAGAATGCTCTGAGCCCCCGCTTCCATCAACAAATTGGCCATGTGCCCGCCGAGTTCTGCGGCCTTTTCCGGCGCCGACGTCGCTCTCTGCTTTACATACTGCAGTCCGTCCACGGAACAGACGCACGCTTCGAGCACCAGCTCGCCGCGCTCAATCCGTGCCCACGCACCGAGTGGCACCTGGCATCCACCATGTAGCGCAGCGAGCAGCGATCGTTCCGCAATAATTGCCGTTCGCGTCTCGGCATCGTCCAGCCCGCCCGCGATGTCCGCCGCTTCTGTGTCTTTCAACCGGCATTCCACTGCAATCGCTCCCTGCCCGACGGCTGGCAGAAAAACTTCGGGGGACAGCGTCTCCGTAATCCGTGCGCTCCAGCCCAATCGGTCAAGCCCTGCTTTCGCGAGCATCACCGCTTCGTACTCCCCGCTCTCCACTTTCCGTAAACGCGTATCTACGTTCCCGCGCAGATCGCGCACGTCCAAATCGGGACGGATATGGCGGAGCTGCGCCTGTCGCCGAAGGCTTCCAGTGCCCACTCGCGCGCCCTGGCGCAAACTCGCGAGCGTCGCTCCGTTCGCCCCAACCAGACAATCGCGGACATCCGCACGCCGGCAAACTGCCGGAAACATCAGCCGCGAAGGCGTATCCGTAGGAACATCCTTGACGCTGTGCACCGCCAGATCAATCGTCTCCTCGAGCAGAGCTTCTTCGAGCTCCTTGATGAAGATCCCCTTCCCGCCAACTTGTGAGAGTGGCGCAGCCTGCAGCTTGTCGCCGGAAGTCTTGATGATGACAATCTCGGTTTCCACTCCAGCGCTGGCGAAGAGTTGTTTGCGGACAAATTCCGCCTGCCATTTCGCAAGCACACTGCCTCGAGTGCCAATACGCAGGTGCCTCAAGGCTTCTCCCTGTTCGACAGAAAAAGATCGCGCAACGCTTCCACATTTTGAATCTTGCGGCGCAGTTCTTTTTCGCCGCGCAGCCGCTCAGCCGGCTCCAACAGCAGTTTCTCCAGCAATTCGTCCATCATGGATTCCATGCGCTCCCGTTCCGCCACGGTCAGGTGATTCATGGAGTCCATGCGTGCGCGAATAAAGGCCTCCCGTTCCTCGCGCAATCGCTCGCGGAGTGCGTCCACCAATCCAACCAATTCCACGCTCGCCTGCCAGGAAAGAAACTTGCCAACATGTTCGTCGACGATCGTTTCGGCCCGAGGAACTTCACTCTCGCGGGCGTGCCGATTCTGCTCGACAATCTCCGTGAGATCGTCGATGTTGTACATGTAAATGTTATAGAGCTCCGCCGCGGAAGCTTCGATGTTGCGTGGCATTCCCAGATCCATCAGGAAGAGCGCGCGGTTGCCGCGCGCAGACATAACCGCCTCAAGAGTCTCTCGCCGCAAGACAGGTTCTTCCGAAGCCACCGAGGAAACCACCACATCAGCCGCGGTCAGCGCCGTTTCCCATTCACCCCATTCAACAACTTTTCCGCCAAAGCGAACCGCCAGCTCATCCGCTCGCTCTCGCGAACGGTTCATCAGGAAGAGCCGCGCAATGCCGCGGTCTCTCAGCTGATTGACCACCTGTTCGCTGATCGTTCCCGCGCCGAGCACAAGAGCGATTCGCTCGTTCATCTTTCCGAAAATTCGCTCGGCTAGCTTCACTCCGGCGGACGCCACGGACATCGGCCGCGTTCCCAGCTCCGTTTCCGAACGTACGCGCTTTCCTACCTCTAGCGCTCCTTGGAACAATCGGTTCAACACCGGGCCGGTCGCCCCGTACTCATGCGCGTAGCGATACGCTTCCCTCACCTGCCCCAGAATTTCCGCTTCGCCAAGCAGCATCGAATCAAGTCCCGCCGAAACACGGAAAAGGTGCCGCACCGCCGCGCGGTCATAGTGATGATAGAGCGACACGCCCAGCACGTCCGCCCTGACAGAATGAAACTCGCTTAGGAAGGAAGACAATCCCGGCGCGCATTCATGCGAACTCTCCGGCGGTACGCCATAAATTTCGCTGCGGTTGCACGTCGAAAGCACAAGCGTTTCTTGCAGGATCCCCCGCGAGCGCAATTCTTCCGCCGCCTTGCGCGACTGTTCGGCCGTGAAAGACACCCGCTCGCGCACCTCGACCGGCGCCGTGCGATGGTTCAATCCGACAAGAACAATTTCCATCACTACCCCGCTGCTTCCTGTGCGGCCGAACTCACGCTCTGTGGCCGCTTCTTTACTCTGGGTCGCGGTGCGCCGTTTCTACTCACTATTCACTTTCTCCCTAAAAATACCGATGACTCTGCGACAGATACAAATTCACCACGGTAAAGCTCACCACCACCACGAAAAAATTAAAAATGCACAGTTTCGACGCCCGAGCTCCGCGCCATGCAGCCGTCCGCGCCAAATGAAAATAAAGCACGTAGAGAAGAAGCACCAGTAAGGTGATCACGTACTTCGGGTCGTAGTACCAAATCTGGCCGCGCAGCCGGTCGACCCACACGAATCCGAGCGCCGTTCCGATGGCGATGGACACCAGTCCCACAAAAACACTCGATCGGCTCATGCGTTCGAGAAGTTCAAGCGGCGGAAGTCTCCAGACGACATTGCCGAGCTTTCGGCTTCGCAGCAGCCATTCCTCGCCCAGAAAAATCAAGCTGAATACAAACGAAAGCGCAAACGCCGCATAGGCAAGAATGCTCAACGTAACGTGAAAAGCAAAGATCACGCCCTTGGCAGGGGCAGGAGACAATCGATCCGCAGGCGCCAGATGCGCCGCCACAAAAAACACAATAATAAACGGCAAAACAAACGCACCCACCGACCGCTGCTGGTGAAATAGCTCCAGCCCCAAATACGTCAGTGCTAGCAGCCACCCAAACAGAGACATGGACCCATAAAGGTCATGATATGGAACAGTGTGCAGTCCGCGCGACCGTTCCAGCAGCGCAAAATAATGCGCGACGAGCCCCAGCCCGAGCAATAACGTTCCCAGCCGCCCCATCGTCTCGTTGCCCGTATTCAGAAAGCCCAAATAAAAAATCAGGCTCCCCACGTACGCGACAATCGTCAAAATTAAGAACAAATGACTCATGAACTCCGCAATCCTGTTTTTTCCACAGCCGGGCCGTGCATCTTCAGCCGCGCCGCAGCCCAACTCAGTGTTTTTGACGTTCCCCAGAGTATAGCCCACCCGCGAGCTAGCCCGCACAGGCCTTGAGGCCCCATTTTCGTATTTCGAGTTTCGCCTTCGTCTTCTGCAATCATCTCCTGGATTTGCTATCCTCTTCGTCAGGCGCCAGATGACCACCTCCGCCCCTCTCAATCGAAAAGACTTATTCCTCGGTGCATGCCGTGGCGAAACTCTCCCGCGCCTTCCCGTCTGGATGATGCGCCAGGCCGGCCGCTACCTCCCCGAATACCGCGCCATTCGCGCAAACCACGCCTTTCTGGAGGTTTGTAAGACGCCCGATCTCGCCGTTGAAGTCTCCCTTCAACCCTTTCGCTTGCTCGGCGTGGACGCCGTCATCGTCTTCTCCGACATTCTCATCCCCGCCGAAGCCATGGGACTCAAGCTCGAACTCGGCGATGCCGGCCCCAACTTGCCCGAGCCTGTCCGCTCGAAGCGCGATGTCGAGAAACTCAAGCTTTTCGACCCCGAAGTCGAAACCGCCTTCCTCCCCGAAACCATTCGCCGCATCGTCCGCAAAGTCGGCCCCACCGTTCCCGTCCTCGGTTTTGCCGCCGCTCCCTGGACACTCGCCTGCTACATGGTCGAAGGCCGCACCAAAGAAGGCTTCGCCACGGTAAAAAGTTTCCTTCTCAGCGAACCCGCCACCTTTCGCGATCTCCTCCATCGCATCGCGCAAGCAACCATCCCCTATCTAAAAGCTCAAATCGCCGCCGGAGCCGCCGCCGTTCAACTCTTCGACACCTGGTGCGGCGAACTCTCCCTTCGCGATTACGAAGACTTCGCTCTCCCCGCCGTTCAAGAGATCATTTCCGCCCTTGCCTCCGCCGCCCCACAAACTCCCCTCATCTACTACACGAAGGCCTCTCATCACTTGCTTCCAGCCGTAGCCCGCTCCGGCGCAAACGTCCTAAGCGTGGACTGGCGTGTGGATATGCGCGCCCTTCGAGAAAACCTCGGCCCTAAAGTCGCCATCCAAGGCAATATCGACCCCACTGTACTTTTCGGCCCTCCCGAAGAAATTCGTCGCGCCACCCAAGACGCAATTTCGGCGCTCTCCGGTGTCGGCCACATCCTGAATCTTGGCCACGGCATCCTGCAACACACTCCCGTCGAAAATGCTAAGTTGTTTATCGAAACCGGCCAACAATCGCTGCTGCAAGAAGCCAAGCCCGCCGCCAAGACCGCCGTAGGGGTGGGGCTTGCCCCACCCCACCGCGTCAGCCACGGAACTACCTCATGACGCTCGCAAATCCAACTCTCCAAACCATGCGGGAAGAACTCCGCGTCAGCGAAGAATTCCTCTCCCGCTACAACCGCCCCGGCCCTCGCTACACCAGCTACCCCACCGCCCCCGTGTGGAACGATTCATTCGGCCCCGCCGACCTCGAAAAAGTTCATGCTCAAGCCGACGCCGCCAAATCCCCCGTCTCCCTCTACATGCACATCCCCTTCTGCGAAAGCCTCTGCCTCTTCTGCGCCTGCAACGTCATCATCCAAAAAAATAAAGCCGTCTCTCCCCCTTACCTCGAAATCCTGAAGCGCGAAGTCACCAGCGTCAGCCGCAGCGTTTCCAAAGATCGCCCGGTCGTCCAATTCCACTGGGGCGGCGGCACTCCCACGTATCTAACTCCCCCGCAAATCGAGGATCTCTTCGGCTTTACCCGCGACCGCTTCACCTTCTCCCCAGACGCCGAAATCGGCATCGAAGTCGACCCCCGCGTCACCAGCCGCGAACACCTCGAAACTCTCCGCAAGCTAGGTTTCAATCGCCTAAGCATGGGCATTCAGGATTTCCATCCGCTAGTTCAAAAAACAATCAATCGAGTCCAACCCTACGAACTCACCGCCAACCTAATCCAATCCGCTCGCGACCTCGGCTTTGATAGCGTCAACGTCGATCTCATCTACGGCCTCCCCTACCAGACCGCCGAAACTTTCGCCCACACCGTCGACCAAATCCTCACACTCGCCCCCGACCGCGTAGCGCTCTTCAGCTACGCCCACGTCCCTTGGCTAAAAAAGCAGCAGAACTCTTTCGAAGGCCATCTCCCCGAAGGCATGCAAAAATTCGAAATCTTCCGCACCGGCCTCCTCAAATTCCTCGAAGCAGGCTACCTCTACATCGGCATGGACCACTTCGCCAAACCCGGCGACGAGCTCGCCGTCTCCCAGCAAAATCGCACCCTCCACCGCAATTTCCAGGGCTACACCACCAAAGCTGGCGCCGACCTCTACGGCATGGGCATCACCGCCATCAGCGGCATCCAAAACGCCTACGCCCAAAATCAGCGTGACATCCCCACCTGGGAAAAAGCCGTCAATGAGCGCGGCATCGCTACCATGCGCGGCTACCACCTCTCCAATGACGACCGCCTTCGCCGCACAGTAATCAGCCGTCTCCTCTGCCACACCATTGTTTTAAAGGACGAAATCTCGGAGGAATTTGCCATCGACTTCGACCACTACTTCGCCGACGAACTAGCCCGCCTCGAACCCTTCCGCGAAGACGGCCTGGCCATCCTCACTCCCAACGAAATCCGCACCACCCAGCTGGGCCGCATCTTCATCCGCAACCTGGCCATGCTCTTCGACCCCTACCTGGAAAAGCAGCACCTCAACGCCAAACCCCTCTTCTCCAAAACCCTCTAGCCCAGCCGCCATCCAGAAAAATTGTCATTCCGAGCGCAGCGAGGAATCCGCTTTTTCGATTTTGTAGGGGCACGATACATCGTGCCCTTTTCCCGCCGCCTCCGGCCCACCGTCATTACTCTCCAACTTTCGCCACAAACCCGCTCGACCAGCTTTCCCCTTGCCAAACTAGGAGAGCGTCCGGTACACTCCTAGCCTAACTAGGGGGCCACTACACTGTGACCAAAACCGCGGAGCTACTCCCAGGCACACTCGATATGCTGATTCTCAAAGCGGTGTCCTTGAAGCCGCTGCACGGATACGGCGTGTTGGTGCGCATCCGTCAGATCTCAGGGGATGCGCTCGAGATTCCGCAGGGATCCTTATATCCGGCACTCTATCGATTGGAGCATCACGATCTGATCGCCGCCGAATGGGGCCAGAGCGAGAATAACCGCCGGGCGAAGTATTACACCTTAACAGCCGCAGGCCGCCGTCGTCTGCGTGATGAAACGGCGGGCTGGAACCGGCTAGCGAACGCGATTGCCGCGGCACTGAACACAACTTCGGAGGAAGTCTGATATGTTCAAACGCTTGCGTTCTTTCTTCCGCGTGCTCGCCCGGCGGCGTGAATTTGAAGAAGGTATGAGCGAGGAACTGCGCTTTCACATCGAGCAATACACCGATGAACTCATGCGCACCGGCATGTCACCAGAAAAAGCATCCCGCCTCGCACAGCAAGAACTCGGCAGCCTCACCAATGTCAAAGGAGACTGCCGCGAAGCATTTGGCGTTCACTTGTTCGATGAGTTCCGTAGAGAGCTGAGGTACGCCGCCCGTCTACTACGCAAAACGCCCGGATTCACAGCCACCGCTCTGCTGACACTCGCCGTTTGTTTAGGCGCCAATCTAACAATTTTCGCCGTCATCGATTCGGTGCTGCTTCGTCCTCTGCCATTTCCCGAGCCTGGCCGCCTCGTGACCATCTTCAACACCTATCCGAAAGCTGGCGTCGATCGCGACGGTTCCTCGCTGACCAACTATTACGAACGCCGCGGCCATCTTCCCGCCTTCCCCTCCCTCTCGATCTATAGCTACGGCACGGAGATTATCGGCGAGCCGGGCTCAACAGAACGCCAGCCTACCATGCGCATCTCTCCAGATTTTTTCTCTACTCTTGGCCTCGGCCCAGCGATCGGACGCACCTTCACAGACGAAGAAACCACTTCCGATACCGACCATGTCGCCATTCTTTCCGACACATTTTGGCGTCAACAATTCAACGCCGATCCCAATGTGCTCGGAAAGCAGATTCGTGTAAACAGTGTTCCCAGAACCGTGATCGGCGTCCTGCCTCCCGCCTTCCGCTTCCTCTCTTCCGATGCCCGCGTGTTCCTGCCCCTGGCATCGCGCCCTGAAGATCGCACACCCAGGGATCGCCATTCCGGCGGAAATGTCATCCAAATGATTGCCCGCATCCGACCGGGTGCCACTCTCGAGCAAGCGCAGTCTCAGCTCGACGCGCAGAACGCTGCACTGGAGGTAGACGACCCGCAGGCCAAAATGATCGCCGATGCAGGCTTTCGTTCCCTGATAGTGCCATTGCATGCCGACCATGTCGCAGCCATCCGCCCCACCCTGCTATTGCTGGAAGCAGGCGTACTCGTCCTCCTTTTAATTGGCACAGTCAATCTTGTAAACCTGCTTCTTATTCGTGCCAACGCTCGCGTCAAAGAACTCGCCGTGCGGCAGGCCCTCGGAGCGGGCCGGGGATACATCGTGAGAGAAACGCTCGTCGAGACCACATTGCTCACGCTGGCCGGCGGAATACTCGGCCTCGCCGTCGGCGCCGGCGGAATCCATCTCCTTCGTGTGTTGGGCGCGGACCGCCTGCCGCTGGGCAGCCGCATCGCCTTCGATGCGCGATTGGCATTGGCGGGCCTGGTCGCAGCTATTGTCTTGGGAATTGTGCTCGCTGTGCCTATCGCTTGGTTCAATCTTCGACGCCATCTCGGCAATGCACTTCAATCAGAGAGCCGCGGCGAAACAAGCGGCCGCGCCGGTCAAATCCTGCGACATGGCTTCATCGTCTCTCAGATTGCCTTGGCATTTGTGCTCTTGGCCGGGGCCGGTCTCCTGGCTCTCAGTCTTCAGCGTGTGATGACCGTTTCTCCGGGCTTCCAGTCCGACCACGTCCTCACCGGCCAGATCCTTCTTCCCTGGGCGAACTATCCACCCGAAGCTCGTCTGAAATTCGTGGAAAGCCTGTTGGACAAAACTAGCCGCAAGCCCGGGGTCCAGTCCGCGGGCGTGGTCGACAATGTGCCCTTCAGTGGCAAGACCGGCAAAAGCGCCGCCACCGTAAGAGGCTACATTGTCCGTCCAGGCGAATCCGTGCGAGGCAACTACTCCTACGGCGTAAGTGGCGACTACTTTCGCGCCATGGGCTTTTCCCTGCGCGCAGGACGTTTCCTCACAGCCGCCGATTCACTCCGCTCCGAGCGCGTCTGCGTTGTCGATGAAGACTTCGCGCGGCATTACTGGCCAAACGGCAGCGCCATTGGCCAACAATTGTGGAACGGCTCTGAAGCGGGGAAAGATGTCGATGCGTTTACTATCGTCGGCGTTGTCGGCGGCGTCAAACAAGCGGGGCTCACCGAAGACGCAGCCCAGGGCGCGGTTTATTATCCCTACGCCTTCCGTATCGGTGACAGCTTCTTCGTCGCCGCCCGCACGAGTCTTCCGCCGGAATCGTTCGCGTTGGCGCTCCAAAAAACAGTTCGGCAAATCGACCCCAACATACCGGTCAGCGACCTTCAGTCGATGGACACTCGCATTACCGATAGCCTTGTCGCCCGTCGCTCTCCAGCGCTGCTGTCTGGCTTCTTCTCCGGGATCGCTCTGTTGCTTACTGCCATCGGCACCTATGGCGTTCTGAGCTACGCCGTGGCCCAGCGTCGTCGCGAAATCGGCGTGCGCATGGCCCTCGGGGCGCAGCCCCGGCAGATCCGCCTCCAATTTCTTTCTCTCTCGCTACGCTTGCTCACTGCCGGGACGCTGTTAGGCTTGCTCGGAGCTTGGCAAGCCGGCCGCGCCATGAACACCGTCCTCTTCCACGTCCAGCCGCTCAACCTCCCCATCCTCGCCAGTGCCGCGTGCGTAATGGGAGTCGTCTGCTTTGCCGCCTGCCTCCTCCCCTCTCAACGCGCCGCCCGCGTCTCCCCCATGGAAGCCCTCACCGAGCAGTAGCCAGCCCCCGCCATTTTCGGTGCCGCACAGCCCTGCAGCCACTTTCTCCGCCGCGCAGCCACACCAATTTGTCATTCCGAGCGCAGCGAGGAGTCCGCTTCTTCGATCTTGTAGGGGCACGATACATCGTGCCCTCTTCTCCGCCGGTCGCCAATCCCCGCAGCCTTCAGGCTGCGCGTGCTGACTCCGCACACTTCAAGAGGGCGCGATGCGGGTGTTGGATTATCTCCTTGGAAGGGCACGGCTTCAGCCGTACCACAAAGCGATACTACTGTAAGGGCTTCAGCCCCTGAAGCAATTCGCACCCACGACAACGTCGCGCACAACAATTTGTCACTCCGAGCGAAGCGACCGAAGGTTCCAACCTTGTCGGCAGGAACCTGCTTTTTGGACTCTGTAAGGGCACGATTCGCCGTGATCTCTTTCGGGCACCCTGCCCAACCACTAGCTCCAGACAAGAATCAGCGCTATCTTCTTCCCCTGGGAACGCAATCCCGCGATTTCGGGAAATACACATACGAGCCGTTGGAAACCGGCTGTCGAGGAGAATCACGAATGCGCATCTTTGCAAGAAGAATCATGGGCGTCGCCGCACTCGCCCTGATCGGCTCGTCTTTCACAGCCTCCCGCTCCGACACCCCCACCTCTCGAATCGTCAGCGCTGCAAATAAGTTTCTCTCCTCTCTCGATGACAAGCAGCGCCGAAGCGTGCTATACGCCTTCGACGACGAAAAGCAGCGCGCCACCTGGTCCAACCTTCCAACTTCGTTCGTTCCTCGTGGCGGCATCCCTCTGAAAGACATGAATCCCGCGCAACGCTCCGCTGCCATGGCGCTAGTCTCCGCAGCCCTCAGCCAAAAAGGCTTTGAAAAGGTTCAGCAAATCATGGAAGGTGACGAAGTTCTCAAAGCCACCGATAGCGGCCAGCCTCCACGCGGCAACAATGGCAATCCGCCACCCGGTGATCGCAATGGTCCGCCTCCAGGCGCTCCAGGCGGCCCGCCAGGCGGCGCCATGTTCGGCAAAGATCTCTATTACATCTCCATCCTAGGCAAGCCCTCCGAAAAAGATCCTTGGATGCTCCAATTCGGCGGCCACCATTTAGCCCTCAACATCACCATCGCTGGCGAACGCGGCATCCTCACTCCCACTCTCACCGGCGCGCAACCCGCTCTCTTCACCAGCAACGGAAAAACCGTGCGGCCTCTCGGTCCAGAGAGCGACAAGGGCCTCGCTCTGCTTAACGCGCTTGACGAATCGCAGAAAAAACAAGCTATCCTCAGCTTCCGCCTCGCCGATCTCGTCCTCGGCCCCGGCCAGGATGGCAAAACCATCCAGCCCGAAGGCCTAAAAGCGTCCGCTATGAACGATCGCCAACGCGCCATGCTGCTCGATGTCATCTCCGAATGGGCGGACATCGTTCACGAAAGCGCCGCCGCCGCCCGCATGGCCGAACTGAAAGCCGATATCAACGAGACCTGGTTCGCCTGGAGCGGTCCAACCACCGCGGCTCCCGGAAAAAACATCTCCGCCTACTATCGAATTCAGGGCCCGCATCTCGTCATCGAATACGCACCTCAAACGCTCGGCGGCGACCCTTCCCTCCATGTCCACACCATGTACCGCGATCCGACGAATGATTACGGCCGAGGGATCCCCGCGAAATGAAGTCAAGGCTCCTCGCCGCCGCCACAGTCCTTCTCGCGCTTGCAGCGGGCACCTTCGCGCACAGGCTCGATGAATACCTGCAAGCCACAATCCTCTCGGTGGAGCAAGACCATGTTCAAGCGTCCATGCGGCTCATTCCCGGCGTCGCCGTTTCCTCCTTCGTACTAGCGAACATCGACACAAACGCGGACGGCGTTATCTCGGAAGCCGAGCAGCGCGCTTACGCGGAGCGAGTCCTTCGCGATCTATCCATCACCGTTGACGGCCAGCGTGTGCGCCCCACTCTCGTCTCACAGAAGTTCCCGTCCATCGAACAGATCAAAGAAGGACTCGGCGAAATTCAGATTGAGTTCACCGTGGATCTGCCCCCTGGTGGACCGCAGCGGAGAATCGTTCTCGAGAACCATCACCAAAACGCGATATCCGCCTACCTCGTAAATTGTCTTGTTCCCAGTGACCCCAGTATTCGCATCCTCGCGCAAAACAGAAACGAAACCCAATCGTTCTATCAACTGGATTACATGCAGCCCGGCAGCGGTTCACAGCCTCTTTTCTCCAAGCTGTCGTCAAACCTTCGCGCATGGATAAACTCGGTCGGCTTCGCAAGCCTATTCCGTCTCGGTATGCACCACATTGCCGAAGGTACGGACCACCTTCTGTTCCTGCTCGCGCTTCTTCTGCCTGCGCCTCTCCTCGCCGCAGGTTCGCGTTGGGCCGGTTTCGCCGGCACGCGCCACAGCCTTTTGCAAATTCTAAAAGTGGTGACCGCATTTACCATCGGCCACTCGATCACTCTCGCCTTAGCCGCATTGGGATTCGTCCGCGCGCCGGCCCGTCCCATTGAAGTACTGATCGCCGTCTCAATACTCGTCTCGGCCATTCACGCCCTCCGCCCGCTTTTCCCCGGACGCGAAGCAATTATCGCCGCGTTCTTCGGCCTCATTCACGGTCTGGCATTTGCCGCCACCCTCAGCCAATTAGGCCTCGGCCGCTGGGAACGCGTCGCCGGCATTCTCTCCTTCAACCTCGGCATCGAAACCATGCAGCTGCTCGTAGTCGTGGCTATCTTGCCTTCCCTCGTTCTAATGAGTCGCACGCGTTCCTACTCCGTTCTTCGAATCGGTGGCGCGCTCTTTGCGGGCTTTGCGTCCCTTGGCTGGATCGCGGAACGTTTGTTAGGCGTGCATAGCTCGGTGGACGTAGTCGTCGATAGCGTCGCCCGTCACGGCGCGTGGATCGCCGGAGCGCTCCTTCTGGTCAGCATCGTTTACTGGTCGTTGCCTAAGATTCGACGCCATCCATCAGCGCTGCCGAAACACGAACGCGAACCGCTCTTGCGCCTCTCGAATCATCCGCTCCATGACGACCTAAGTCATTCGCCGGGTCGCGTAGAGATTAGGACAGCAGTGAAGTCTGTATAGTTGGCTTGGAGGTTGAGGGTTTCGACTTCGCTCGACGCAGCTGGCAACGCCCCAAATTCTACTCAAATCAACTGCTCGTAGGTTTTGTGGTCGCCGATCCAGAACCACAAAAATCCGTCAGCCCGTCTAAGAGCCAGTGCCCGATAGTTCAGCGTGACCCGCGCCGACCACACTTCTTGGCCGCGAGATTCTCCAACTTTCTTGAATTGTAGCGAGGGATGCTGCGAATTGCTCTTCAGTAGTGCAAACTGTTTATCCGCACGATTTCGTATTTCTAGGGGCAGGGCTTCGTATCCTCGCCAAAAGCCTTCCGTGGCGCGGTGTTCCATTTACTTACAGCGGACGGACCCTTCCGCGCTTCTCATCCTCCAGCGCGTTCTGCACAGCCCCGTCTAGCCGGCCCGTCGCCAGGTCCCCTTCAATCCTGCTATCGATTGGTCTCGGCCCCGCGTACTCATCGAGCCACAGCCGCAGTTCTTCCAACTCCTCTTGCGTAAGCGTTCCGATCACCCGCTCGATCTCTTCAACCCTTTTTCCGCTCATTTGCCACACCCGATCAAAATTCTAGCCACCACAGGTGGATTATAACACTCTCGGACCTTGCCCCCGCCTCCCTCGCAGCCTAGCCATAATCTTCGACCCCTACCTCGAAAAACACCACCTCGACGCCAAGCCCCTCTACTCCAAATCCCTACATGCCATCAGCAAAGTCCCCCACTCTCAACCCTGCCAACTGACACGTCAGTTGCTGATAACCGCTGCAGGCACGCAGCGGGTAACCTCATTGCGACTCTCTCGCATGTGACTAAGAATGAAGGGTTTGATGGAAAAAAGAGGATTGTGCGAGAACGTTTGCGTCTGGTGGCCAAGCCGCAAGAAGGGGACCGCGAGCTGCTCCTGTGCGTAGCTCATAAAATGGCTGGAACGAGGTCTCGTCGAAAAGAGGCAAGCAACTAATCCCGCCGGACGGGGTTTGGGATTGACTACACTGAGGAAAGTTACTACAACGGACGCGGGAAGTTGATCAGATAAGGATTCTTCCCACATTGAAGTGGGGCTGCAAGGGGTGACGAGATGGACGTGCCCTGCCCTGAGTCCAACAGCACCGTTCTCCAGATGGTCCCTCTGGCGTGCGAAGAAGTGCCCTACCGGCGCGCCAGGCGCTCGTATCTCCGCCGCATCTTGGTCAAGATCGGTGGCCCGAAAGTTCTCGTTCGGACCTCGACCACGAAGAAAACAAGTCAGACGACGCTCAACGCACAAAAAGAGGGGGTGGGGACTCATCGAATCTCCGGGAATACTTCAGCGCACTCGTTGTCCTCCAAAGCATTGATCGTACAAATCCCCTTAGCGACGCCCGCTTCTAGAAGTTTGCTGGCTGCACGCCGGCAAAATCGCGTGGCAGGCAGAACTTTTCGGGCCGAATCATGAAATGGAATGAGCACGAACGAGCTAGGCCCAACCTTGCTGGACTTACGTCTCCAGTGCAACAGGCCGAGATGACATTGCTCCTGGCCGGTAGATGGCCACCACTCAAGCCGTTACCAGTATTCAAGTACGAAGCGGATGAGTATCGCGCCTCGATTGAATTCGACAAGATGCGCGGAGAGTGGGTCTGTCGCAAGACGTCTTTACCGTCCAACAAGGTTCAGGAACTGCGTGGCGGATTGGCAGAAATTACCATGACATTGCCCGGCGGTCAGGTCGAGGTGTTTGCCGAATGTGCCGCAGCAGAACCACAAGAACAAGAATTGGAGAAGGAGGCCAGTCGTCGTCTCCAGGCAATTCTTGAGTGGAGAGAGAATTACGAAAACGGCGCACTCTATTCTGGCTTGCAGGACTATCTTTCCGAAAGCCAGCAAGATGAGATCAACGACATCATCCGACTGACTCTTACAGCTCTGCAGCTTCAGTTCAACCCGAAGAATGTTGCCTACGTCTTTGACGCACTTTCGAAGGCGGGCGGCAAGCTGGCAGCACTCCTAGAAATCGCGCAGCGGAGTAGGACGGAGCAAGGAGCGGACGTACCGGCAAAAGCGGAAGCGAGCGCCCTCGACACCAAACGCCACGCGTCGGTTGAAGCGATTCATCCCACGCGCGACCGCCGCCTTCAGGTGCGCACCACACCTGCCTCTCGCGCGTACGTCGAGCTCGGGGGTGCCAATGGCGGCATTGTCCTCAATGTAAGTGAGACGGGCATGGCCGTTGTCGCAACCGACCGGCTTATGCCTTTTGTAATAGACGACTATCTTCCACTCATTCGCTTTCAATTGCCTAGCTTGGAGCAGAGCGTCGAAGTCTCCGCGCAGATTGTATGGCTAGCGGAATCGAAAAAAAGCGTAGGCATTCGATTTGTTGATCTCACCGCCCAGGCCAGCAAACAGATTTCAAATTGGATCGAGTCCGAAAAGCCAACCCCAGAATTTGAAGACTTAACGCCAATCCCCGTTGAGATCCTCGTCCCCGAAACGCTCGAAAGCTTGCCGGAAGAGCCAATTCCGAGTGCTTTTGCTGAGCAAGACCAACCCTGTTCACCCGGACTGATTGCGCACACTGCGTCTCAAGCGTCGAAGATCGTGACGCCCGACGTTCTGGATGCGAACCCGCCATCGCTTGCCGAACGTTTCCAGAAAAGAGTGCATCGCCGCACTCCGGTCGCCGGTTTTGCACCGCAAGCTCGAACAGGCAAAGCCGGGAAGTCAACGGATCCCATCGAGAATCCACCTTCACGCTTATATGTTCTTGAAATATCCGCGTTTCACGTCGCCGCAGTGGTCTTTTTGCTCGCGGTGATCAGCCTCTCCGTTGGGCTCACAGTGGGACGCGTCCCGCTTGGCAAACGCCTCCTCGACCCCCAGAAATCAATACCGGCTGTCGATGCCACGTCACCGGCGCTGCCTAATCGCCCAGGGGAAACGACTTCGCCAGCTTCGTCTACACCGGCGTCAAATACCTTCCCTACGCCTCCAGTGCACGTGCCCGGGCCGGAGGCGGAAGAATCGCGCTCAGAAAGCCCGCCTGCTAGTCCTGAAGCCACTCCTGATAGCAGAGGCTCGACCGGGCTAATCGCCCGAAACGCACTGCCATCCGCAAATTCCCAACCCGCACATTCACGCAAGACTGCAGGCCCGATAAGTGGCGCCCCCGCGAAGTCCGTCCCACGCAGGGCATCGCCTCCGACGGGCGCAGCGTGGCACTTGTCACCGGCTTCCGCAATCCTTGTCAGGGGCCCAGGCGATGGCAGCAAACCGTTCAGGCTGACTTTGGAAGAAGAACCCATTGCCGCCTCCTCTTCATTCGCGATGACCTCGCAGCTTTCTGTTCTTGTTCCTCCTGTGCCCGGATCCGCAGTAACTAATAATCCTGCTCGATTGCAACCTGGTGGGGTTGTCTCCTTTGTGTGGCCTCGTTATCCAAAGCCAGGGGATCGACATGGATCACCAGAAACCGTAAAGGTCCGCACCACCATTGGAGAGCTCGGCCAGGTCCTGGATATAAAGCTCTTGAACGGCTCGACCTCTCTTCTTCCTGCCGCTACGAGCGCCATCCGCATGTGGCATTACAGGCCCACTCTCTTGAACAACAGGCCTATCCAGGCTCAACAGGACATTACGATTGAATTCCTTCCGCCACGCTATCTGTCACACGTGGCCACTCAGCATCCATCGCACAACTAGCGGCAGTACAAGACGTTGACTTTGCCCGCTGCCCGGCCCTCCTGATTTCAGGGGCCGGTCTTGACTTCGCTTTCTTCGAGGGGGCACGATGCGGGTGTTAACCTACCCCTCTTTAGAAGGGCACGGCGCGGGTGTTGACCTACCTCTCTCTAGGAGGGTACGAGGCGGGTGTTGACCTACCTCTCTTTGGGAGGGCACGGCTTCAGCCGTGCCGCAAAGCGAGTAGATCGCAGGGGCTTTAGCCCCTGAAGCAATCCGAACCCATGGCCAGTGCCGCGCACAACAATTTGTCATTCCGAGCGCAGCGAAGAATCTGCTTTTTGTTTCCGCGATGGCACGATGCGCGTGTTGACCTACCTCTTTAGGAGGGCACGGCTTCAGCCGTGCCGCAAAGCGAGAAGATCACAGGGGCTTTAGCCCCTGAAGCAATCCGCACCCACGGCCAGTGCCGCGCACAACAATTTGTCATTCCGAGCGCAGCGAGAAATCTGCTTTTTTTTCCGTAATGGCACGATGCGAGTGTTGACTTACCTCTCTTTAGGAGGGCACGGCTTCAGCCGTGCCGCAAAGCCAGAAGATCGCAGGGGCTTCAGCCCCTGAAGCAATCCGCACCCACGGCCAGTGCCGCGCACAACAATTTGTCATTCCGAGCGCAGCGAGGAATCTGCTTCTTCTTTCCGTGATGGCGCGCAACTGCCGCTCCAATCCGCACTACCCAATTAGCCCGCATCTTCATCCGCAACCTAACCATAATCTTCGCCCCCTGCGCCCACCGTTCGAATCATTACCACGTAATAAATAACTTTACAAGTTATCACAAATTGCGGTAAAATACACCGTGAACATTGGCTTCCAGCCCCGCCCCCTACGATGCCATCCTGAGCGCAGCGAAGGACCCCAGCTTGCTCGTCCCCTGACGCCCATCGATCCTATCGCGAGATCCCGTCACCCTTTCCGTTTGGCTATCGGCCATGAGCAGTCAGCTGTCAATTCCCCTTGCCACTTTGGAACCAACCCAGCCCCTGTCCACCCAGACCCACTGCGCCCACAAAATCTCCGCGTCTCTGCGTTATCCTTTTCTTCTTCCTCTTCTTCTTTCTCTCGCTTCTATCGACCGCTCTGCGCACACGCAGGAACGCCCACAACCCCAGTCCCCTCAGCCATTTACTTCATAACTCGCGGACACCCCCGGGTGGGGGGTATCCACCCTCTCCGCTCGTCCTCTGTGAACCCTGCGCACTCTGCGTTAAAACCAACCCGATCCTTCTCCGCGGCCGACCCGCTCAGCGCCAAAGCACCCACGGCTACGCTAATGCCTTTATATGCAACACTTACAAAAAAACCGGGGGGACAGTCCCCTGCGGCCGGTAGGTCCATCCTTCCGAAGATAGCAGCTCTCCCACCTCGCCGCTTGTCTCCTCCGCCACCTCTGCCTATCAGCTGTGAGCTGTCGACTGTCAGCTTAATCCTCGCCACTAGCCGCCCGAAACTCCCCACCTCGCCAAGCGTAAGTCTTCTATACGCAACACTTACACAAAACCAGGGGGGAGGGTCCCTAGCCGCCCACTCCGCAGCCCGTGGGGTCATCCTTCCAAGGATGACCGCTTCCCGCCTTCGACTTTTCAACCTTGAACTTTTGAACGCCCGCCAGCAGCCACAAGCTGTGAGCGGTCGGCTGCCGACTACTCGCACGGGACACGGAGCACGGGCCACGTGCCACGGAGCACGGGGCACGGATCACGAATTCAAAATGATACGATGGCTCACGGCTGTCGATCGTAGGGGCGCAGCATGCTGCGCCCCATCTCGGCAACCAAGCGAACAAATGGCCACCCACGTCCCCATCCTCATCATCGGCGCCGGAATCTCCGGCCTCGCCTGCGCCTACCACCTGCGCAAATCTGGAATCGACGCCCGAATCGTCGAAGCCGGGCCGCGCCCAGGCGGCGTCATTCGCTCCGAACGCCGCGATGGATTCCTCCTCGAAATAGGCCCGCAAAGCTTCAGTGGCACTCCTCCGCTCCGTGACCTCTGCCGCGATCTTGGCATCGAGAATGAATTGCTGGAAGCTCCACACAGCGCACCCAGATTCCTCCTTATCAAAGGCCTACTAGAACCAGCTCCCCTAAACCCACCCTCCTTCTTCGCCTCTTCCCTGTTCAGCCTCAGCACAAAGTGGAGCATCCTGCGCGATGCAATCGCCCGCAGCACGCCCCCCTATGTAGACGAATCCGTCGCCGCCTTCACACGCCGCAAATTTTCCGCCGAACTCCTCGACAAACTCGTCGGCCCCTTCGTTTCCGGAATCTACGCCGGCGACCCCGAAAAACTCAGCCTCCGCGCCGCGTTTCCCCTACTCCACGAAGCCGAACGCTCCACGGGCAGCGTAATCCGCGGAATGCTACGCGCCGCTAAATCCAAGCCCGGTCCCAAACAACGGCCTACACTTCAAACCTTTCGTGATGGAAACGAAACGCTAACCAAGGCCCTTGCCGCGAATCTCGGCCCGGCCCTGCGCTGCGGCGTAGAAGTAACGGCGATTCGGCAGGGCGGCGCAAACACTCCACAATCAAGCGAACCGTTTATGGTGGAAGCCAGAACAGAAGCAGGCACAGAAAGCATAATCGCCGACCGTCTCGTTCTGGCGACGCCAACCCATGTCGCTGCGAAACTCCTCCGCCCCGAACTCGCCTCTCCGCTGGGAGAGATCGAATACGCTCCACTCGCCGTAGTCTCGCTCGGATATCGCAGGGAAGATGTGGGACATTCTCTGGAAGGCTTCGGCTTTCTAATCCCCCGCTCCGAAGGCCTCCGCACGCTCGGTACCGTCTGGAATTCGTCGCTCTTCCCCAGCCGCGCCCCGCAAGGTTCCGTTCTCCTCACCAGCTTCATCGGCGGCGCCACGGATCCTCACGCCGTAACACTCTTCCCCGAAGAAATAAGCGCGATCGTCCATCGCGAGATCGCGTCGATCCTCTCCATCCGCAATGAACCAACATTCGCAAACGTCGAGATCTACCAACGCGCTCTGCCCCAATACAACATCGGCCACTCCGCACGTATCGCCAGTCTCGAACGCGAATCTTCTTCTCTTCTAAATCTGAAGCTTGTGGGAAACTATCTTTGCGGACCGGCCATCGGTGCCTGCATCGACCGAGCCCTCGCCGTGGCGGACGAAATTCGCGCTGGCGTTTCAGCTGCAGGTTCGCGATGACCGAGACCAACTCCAAGATTTCATCCGAAACGGCGTTTCTGCCGTATTGTCTTTGAGGAGAGGAAGAAGCCGACACTCGTGTTCCTGGCGGCTTTCACATCCAGTAGCGCCCGCGAAGTGTCGCTTGACGCGACGCTGCTGTCGCGCCTTCTTCACAAAGACGTGAGCGCCTTTGAACAGCTCTACGATCGCCACTCGCGCCTCGTCTACGGCCTGGTACTGCGCATTCTCCAGCAGGCCTCGACTTCCGAGGAAGTCGTTCAAGATGTCTTTCTCCAGCTCTGGCGCAACGCCGATCAATACGATTCGTCGCGCGGCCCGTTCGTCCCCTGGCTATGTACCATGGCGCGCAACCGCGCTCTTGATCATCTTCGCCTGAAAAGCGAACGTCAGCGCCGCCGCGAAGATCAGCCGGAAGAATTGCCAAGCGTCGTCGTTGCTCCCGACTACGAAAAAGCGCTCGACGAAAAGCGCCGTGCTGAACGCGTCCGCGCCTTGATGGGTTCTCTCACGCCACAGCAGAAACGCGCCATCGAGCTGGCCTATTTTGAAGGCCTGAGCCATTCCGAGATTGCCGCAACGCTGAAAGAACCGCTCGGCACGGTAAAGAGCTGGATCAGAAATGGTTTGCTTCGCTTGAAAGAAGGATTGCAGGCAACGACGTGAAAAACTGCGACCAATTCCGTGAGCTGATCGAAGCCCACGCTCTAGGCGCGCTCGATCCCGGCGACCGATCTGCCCTCGAAGCGCACCTCGCGGCCGGCTGCCCGGACTGCGCTAGGGCTGTTGAAGAAGCGCGCTGGCTCGTCAGCCAACTCGCTTACACGGCTCCCGAAGCGGCTCCCTCGGACATGCTCAAGGGCCGGCTGATGCAAACGGTCCGGGCCGAAGCGCAATCGCAAACGAAGCCGCATGTGCTCCCCGCCAAGAGCGCCATCCCTTTTTGGCTTTGGGCCGGCGTCGCCGCGCTGCTCGTCTTTTCGATTTACTCCGCGTGGAACACGCGCCGCTTGCAGGAGGAAATCCGCCAAGCCAATGAGCGCTCCGCCGCACTGAGCGTCGAACGAGGACAAATTGAAGAGCAGCTCGCCGACGCCAAGCGCGAAGCCGCCATCATGATGGATCCCGCTTCTCACAAAATTGCTCTCTGGGGCGAACACGCGCACCCCGAAACGCTGGAAGCCAAATGGCATTCGCAACTCGGCGTGTGCATCATCGGCGAAAAGGTTCCTATGCCCAGCGCCAATCACGTTCTTCAAGTGTGGTTCATTCCGAAAAAGGAAGGCGCCAAGCCCATGCCTTCGGCGATGGTGCGTCCCGACGCCAACGGAAAATTAATGCTCTACGTTTCCGCGCCGCCCGACTCCATGGACAACACAAAAGCCATCGCCATCACCGAGGAACCGGCCGGCGGCAGCGGTTGGCCCACGACTCCTATCCTTTGGTCCGGCAACGTCACCTGATGCGGGATAAATGTTCAGCTGACGATGTGTCTTTTTCCGAAGCGCAGTGCGAGCCGCACCTTGCGTCGTTTCGCTGCCTCTCGGAAGCGTTGCTTCTCTTCGGGCGTCTTCAAGATCAACGGGGCCACGGGCTTGGGAAGCCTGGTGTGCTCGTCGATGGCCACAAAAGTCACATAAGCTGACGTCGTGTGTTTTCGTTCCTCCGTCATCGCATTTTCCGAATACACTTCGACCCCAACTTCCATTGAAGTTCGAAAAACTCGATTGACTTGTGATTTCAAATTGACGATCTCTCCCAAATTCACGGGATTGCGAAAATCGATGTAGTCCACCGAAGCTGTCACCACGTAACTATTCGAATGCCGGTGCGCCGCCATCGCCGCCACCATATCCACCAAGTGCATTACCTGGCCGCCGAGCAGCTTCCCCAGCGGGTTCGTCTGCGCCGGTAACACGATCTCCGTCATCTCCGACCGCGATGCGCTGACGGGCTTACCTTTCAAGGCCAATTCCCCGCTCATCTCGCTCTTCACCAGCTGCTTGCGCTTCATTCGGTCCCCGTTCCTCGGCTGCTTTCGAACGCAGTCTCTTTCCCCGTATAATACGGGAGCAAACCATGACAGACCAAAAGAAAACCCGCCGCCAGATGCTCGAAGAGTTCGTCACCAAGAAGCCCGACGACGCCTTCTCTCGCTACGGCCTGGCCATGGAGTGCATGAACAGCGGCGACCCGAGCGCCGCCGACGGCCACTTCCGCGCCCTTATCGAGCGCACTCCCGACTATATCCCGGCATACCTTATGTATGGCCAGCTTCTGGCCCGCGAATCTCGCAACGACGACGCCAAGCACGTCCTTTCCAATGGCATCGCCGCCGCGGCCAAAAAGGGCGACGAGCACGCCCGCTCCGAAATGGAAACGCTTCTCGCCGAACTTTCCTGACTGGGCGCAGATCTATCTTCGTTATTATTAAGAGAACGGCTTCCGAAGCAGGCGCAAAAACGCGGCCTGAAATGCAGCGTTTCTTATTCGTACCGCAACGCGACCATGGGATCGACATGCGTGGCTCGCCGCGCTGGCAAGAATCCAGCTAAAGCCATCGCAATAGCAAGGACCGCGACCGCAACCATAAAAGAGGAAGTGTCTCCGGGTCCTAGGCCAAAAAGTTGGCTGGAAATCGCCCGCGAAGCGGCATATGACAAGGGAAGTCCGAGCAGTAGCCCTCCGCCGCATAACAGAGCGGTGCCTCGCAGAATCAGGCAAAAATGTCGCGGCGTCCCGCACCGAGTGCCATACGCACACCGATCTCATTTGTTCGACGCGCAACGCCCTGCGCTGTCACGCCGTAGAGTCCAATACACGCCAGAAACAGGGCAATACTTCCGAAGAAACTGACCAAGCGCGCGGCGAGCCTGTCCTGGTTAAAAGTCTCTTCCACTTGCTGCCGAAGCGTTTGCACTCGTGCAACGGGAATTCTGGAGTCCTCTTGCGATACGGCGCCGCGCACCTCCGAGGTGATCGCCCGGGGATCGCCCATCGTGCGCAGCTCCAGTTCCGCAGTCATTGCCGACTGCGTCTGATCCTGAAGAAGCGCGCGGAGTATCATGGCGCGCACTTTGGTTTTCGCATCCTCGAAGAGAACATTTTTCAATACTCCGACGATTTCGTAGCTTTGGTCTCCGAAGTTGAACCGGTGTCCGATGGGATTTCCACCAGGAAAATAGTGACTGACAAACGCCTCGTTCACCATGGCGACCCTTGCTGATGCTTCCGTGTCACGCAGATTAATTTCTCTTCCAAGAAGCAAAGGAATTCCAAGCGTGCTGGAGTAGGCCGGCCCCACGAGAACGTCACTAACACTCATGCTTTCGTTCGGACGGGCGGAATATCCCTCGACGTCAACATCGCTCACGCTGACGTGCCCACTGAAGGGACTGAAACGGGCGATCGTCGCCACGCGCACGCCGGGCAAGGTGTTGATGTGCTCAAACAGCCTTTGATAGAGCGCGGCTACCTCCGCTGGCTGGTAGCCCGCAATCCGAAGATTGATACTTGCTAGAAGAACGTTATCTTGATCGAAACCGAGGGGTTCACGCTCGATGTTCAACAAACTTCTCGAAAAAAGACTCGCGCCGACCAGCAAGATCAACGAAATCGTGATTTGCGCCACGACGAGCCCTTGCGTAACCGTAAATTTCCTCTGACCCATCACGCTACGCCCACCTCCCTTGAGCGAGGTGATCAAGTCGACCTTTCGCGCCTGCAGCGCGGGCGCAAACCCGAAGAAAACTCCAGTAACTAACGTGATCCCGAGAGTGAACATCAGCACCGGTACATTCAAGCGCGGATGCATTGGCGAGTTCCCCAAATGTGCGAGCGCGGCGAGGCCCTGAGTTCCCCAGTAGCCAATCAGTAGCCCCACGCCGGCGCCGAGCGCGGCAAGAAGAAGGCCCTCTGTGAGAAGCTGGCGCAGTAGACGGCCACGATTTGCTCCGAGCGTCAGGCGAACCGAGATCTCTGCGCGGCGCGCCGCCGCTCGCGTGATCAGAAGATTTCCGACGTTCAAGCAGGCAATCAAAAGCACCATGACGACGACCGCTAGCAGCACATGCAGAGGCCGTGAATATTGCAGCCTTAGCTCAGAAATTCCCGCTCCGCCGTCGTAAAGCTCTATGTAGGTCTTCTTGATCCCTTGCTGGCGCTGGGCGCTAAGCTGCGTGCCAGCCTGGCTGGCCAAATATTGTTGCAATGCGACCGTGACCGCTATGCGGGCCTCCTCGCGAGAAACACCATGACGTACCCTGCCCATTAGGCTGAGCCAGTAGGTATCCGTCCGATCGAGATAGGACTCGCGCAATTCAGTTTGGGGCTGGAAGACGAACGGCATCCAAAAATCAGGCGCCCCGCGTACGCGCTCGCCAAAGAATTCTGGAGGTGCAACCCCAACGATGATGACGGGCAAGCTGTTGAGAATTCTGACCTGGCCCACCGCGGATGGGTCGGAGTTGAGACGTTGCCTCCAGTAAGCGTTGCTGACGACAGCCACCGGCTCAGCGTTCACGCGGTTATCATCGTCGGAAAGCGTCCGTCCGAAAGCAGCATCCACACCCAGGGTCGCGAAATAGTTTCCAGACACCAGATGGACGACCGCTCGTTGGACCTGAGCATCCTCGTTCTGCCCCGGCACACGAACGCTGACCGTCGCTGTGCCGCTGCGGAACGCACAGAGCGATTCGAACGGCAAGGGCTGCGACCTCAGAAATTCGTAGGACTCCTTGGTGAAACGCCCCCATCGGCCAGTGACCGGCGAACTATTGGTGTACGTTCCTTCATCGACTGCGTCTGAGAAGAGAACAAGTTGCGATGGCTCACGAACCGGCAAAGACTCAAGGAGTATCGCGTCGAACAGAGTGAAGATCGCGGAGTTTGCGCCGATTCCGAGAGCGATTGTAAGGACGGCGACGATGGTGAAGCCGGGAGACTTGCGCAACATGCGCATGCCGTAGTGTAAATCTTGAATTAGGTCCTGAATCCAGTTTACGCGGCGGGTGTCGCGGCATTTTTCCTTGGTCTGCTCGATACCACGCAGGTCGAACCGCGCACGACGCTGCGCCTCTTCTGGCGTCATGCCTCCCGCAACGTACACCTCAGTTTTACGTTCGAGGTGGTCGCGCAGCTCGTCGTCCAATTCCTGGTCCGCCTGCGCCCGGCGAAACAACGAGCGCAGCCGCAGCGGAATCGTGTACAGCCAATGCTCCGGTCGCATCTCCCACCTCCGTCCCGCGCCCGCGCGAGGCTCAGGCCTCTCTCATCTTAATAACCCGCGAAATCGCACCCGAAAGCCTGCCCCAGTTGTCCGCTTCTTTTTCGAGCTGCCGCCGCCCGAGCCGCGTCAACGAATAGTATTTCGCCCGCCGTCCATACTCCGACGTTTTCCACTCCGCTGTGATCCAGCCCTCTTGCTCCAGCTTGTGCAGCGAAGGGTACAGCGATCCATCACTGACCTGCAAAACGTCGCCAGACACCTGCTTCAATCGCTGACTAACGGCGAAGCCATTCATTGGCTCAAGGGCCAGAATTTTCAGCAGCAACATGTCCAACGTGCCCTGCACCAGATCCGAAGGTTTGCTCATTTTATGTCCTCGGTAACCGAGGATAGCACTCCTGCCCTCGGTAAGCAAGGGGAGAGCCCTTTCGGGCGCTCATGTCACATCGATCTTCTTAATTCTGTAGGCCAGCCTTTTTCTGCCGCTCATTTTTCTGGGCACTGCTTCAGGCTAATTCCTGCGACCTGCAGCTTCGCGTCTTCTGCTTTTCCGGTTCCGCCCTTACACCATCGGGTTCTCTCCCATAAAGCAGCCACTCG
This sequence comes from Candidatus Acidiferrum sp., assembly GCA_035272765.1. Lineage (GTDB taxonomy): Bacteria > Acidobacteriota > Terriglobia > Acidiferrales > UBA7541 > Acidiferrum. The sequence goes on along the minus strand of DATEQG010000004.1, from coordinate 17,694 downwards.
CCTTGGAAGCAGAATCCTTCGCTTTTGCGTGCCCCAGAAAAATGGGGCAGAAAAAGGAGACATTTCCGTGTCCTACTTGAGCTCGGTAACGATCGTCGGATTTGTTGAGGCCGACCCGGAACAGCGGCAAGCGCGGAACAACGGTTCAAAATTCACCGTTCTTTGCGCCGAGAACGAGCGTCTACTACAAGACCATTTCTCTCACCGTTAGACGCACGCTATTGCGTATAGATCGCTAATTCAACGCGAGAACGCCCTCGGTAGACAATCTATGGGGTAGCGCCAGTGAACCAAAACTCCTCTACGATGGCGCTCCTCGACAGCACGGTTCCCTGCCGTCTGGTATGATTTGACCAGGAACAATGCGGCCCGATCGTATTCCGCTCTTTCCACTGAACGTCGTTCTTTTTCCCGGCGCGGACCTTCCTCTGCACATCTTCGAGCCGCGCTATCTTGAAATGGTCAACCGTTGCCTCAAGGAAAAGTCTGAGTTCGGCGTTCTCTTGGCGCTGCCCAAGGGAGTCGCTCGCGTGGGCTGCACCGCGGAGATCATTGAAGTCGTCAAGCGCCGCGACGACCAAACCATGGACATTCTGACCGTGGGCCGCGCATCATTCCGCGTGATTGAGTTCTTCGACCAGAATCCTCTTGCGGAGGGAGAAGTCGATTACCTCGAGGACCGTGAGGCACCCCTCAACCCGTCCATGCGCCGCGAGCTTATCGAACTCTACGAGACTTGCCACACGCTCATCTTTGAGGACTATCCCAAGAACACTGAGAGCGACCCGTCCGCTCAAATTTCATTCGTAATCGCGGGCACACTGCCGATGGATCTGCTATGGAAGCAGCAGATCCTCGAACTTCGCTCCGAATCGGACCGGCAGGAACGCCTCGTCGGGTATCTCCGCGCCTGGGCGCCGCATCTACAGAAGGCAGGGGTTATGCGTCAACGCGCTGGTGGCAATGGACAAGGATTGAATTAGCATCTTTTGCGTCTTCTTCGTTGGGGACGCGGAACGAGGCCTCATGACGGCAAGCACCTCCATGCAATCTGCAGGACACCCGAGAGCCCGCACACTCGGCGAACTCAAAGGTATCCCGGATTTCGATGCTCGAACGATGTCGCGCTCGGTGAAAACCGAGATGCGCCAAAATTTATTGCGCATGATTGAAAAGAACGAGCCGCTCTTCCCGGGCGTGCACGGCTACGAAGACACCGTCATCCCGCAGATCATCAACGCGCTGCTCTCCCGCCACAATTTCATCCTTTTGGGGCTTCGCGGCCAAGCCAAAAGCCGTATCCTTCGCGGCTTGGCCCAGTTCCTCGATCCGGAGATTCCGGTGGTCGCCGGCTGCGAAATCAACGACGATCCCCTTCGCCCCATCTGCCGCGCCTGCCGCGAGAAAATAGCCGCGGAAGGCGACAATACTCCCATCGCCTGGATGCCCCGCGATTACCGCTATGTTGAAAAGCTCGCCACCCCCGACGTGACCATGGCCGACATCATCGGCGACGTTGACCCCATCCGCGCCGCCCGCGGGGGCCGCGATCTTTCCGACGAACTCACCATCCACTACGGCCTGCTTCCCCGCGCCAATCGCGGAATCTTCGCTATCAACGAACTTCCCGACCTCGCCGGAAAAATCCAGGTCGGCTTGTTCAACATCATGCAAGAAGGCGATATCCAGATTAAAGGTTACCCCCTGCGGCTTCCCCTGGACGTGCTTCTTGTCTTTACGGCGAATCCCGAGGACTACACGGCTCGCGGAAAGATTATTACTCCGCTCAAAGACCGTATCGGGGCCGAAATTCGCACCCACTATCCTTCCACCCTCGAGGAGGGCATGGCGATCACCGCTCAGGAGTCCTGGGTCGCGCGCGATGCCGTGCGCAAGGTCGAAGTCCCGGCTTATCTTCGCAACGTTGTGGAAGAGATTGCTTTTCAGGCTCGCGAAGACAAACGTGTCGATCGCCGTTCGGGGGTCAGCCAGCGGCTGCCCATCACCACTCTTGAAAGCCTGGTGAGCAGCGCCGAGCAGCGCGCCGCCCGTACCGGGGAAAAGGCTTCCGTCGCACGCATCGCCGATGTTTATTCGGCGCTTCCGGCAATTACCGGCAAGCTCGAACTCGAATATGAGGGGGAGCTGAAAGGCGCCGACACCATCGCCCGCGAACTGATTCGCACCGCGGTTGGCCGCGTCTTCAGCAAACATTTCGCCGAGGTCAATTTTCAACCGGTCATCCAGTGGTTCGAAATCGGCGGCGAACTGAAACTTCCCGAGCTCGCAACCTCTTCCGATCGTTATCACCAGCTTTCGAAGATTCAGGGATTGATGGAACACATCGGCCGCCTCGGCGTGCAGGATCGCAAAGACGCCGCAAGCGCAGCATCCGCCGCGGAAATGATCCTCGAAGGTCTTTGGGCCCACCGCCGAATCGGCCGCAGCGAAGAGCGCGGCTTCTACGCGGATAAACCCAAGCAGCAGCCGGAGCAGCGCGAAAACCCGGGCCGGCCGCCGCGCCGTCAATTCAACTGATGACCTGAAAAAGGGCCGCCATTTCGGGAAGCACCGCGACGAGGGATCGGCCGTTATGATGAACGCGATTAAGGACCACCGCCCATGAAATTCATCCGCTACGGGAAATACGTCGGCGAACCAGCCGATGCCGTTGACCTCGAAGAGCTCGTCAAACGCATGGGCGATTTTTTTCTTCAAAGCGGCTTTGAATCGCAATTTTACGGCGTTTCCCAAATGGATCCGGACCGCTCGATGGAAGCCCTCCGCGAAGCCATCCTTCGCGCCCTTCAGGAAGGCGACTTGCTCCCCGAGGACGCCATGAGCGAAGAACTTCGCGAGATGCTGCAAAATCCAGACGCGCAAAACAGTCAGGCTGTTAAAGATCTGATCGAAAAACTAATGGAACGTCTGGCCCAGGAAGGCTTCATCAATCCTCAACAACCTCCGCAGGTCACTCCTCCTCCGCAAACATCCGCTCGTGGCCAACTCGGCCAGCCTCAGCAGCGCCAGCCCGAGGCCCGCTTCGAGATCACGGACAAGACCATCGACTTCCTCGGCTTTAAAACTCTCCAGGACCTTCTCGGCTCGCTCGGCCGCAGCAGTTTCGGCCGCCACGACACGCGCGATCTCTCGACCGGGATCGAATCGGGCGGAGTCTCGCGCCCCTACGAGTTTGGCGACACCATGAACCTCGACGTCAGCGAAACTCTTTTCAACGCTGTCCGCCGCCAAGGCGCAAAAGTTCCCATCGACATGACGTACTCCGACCTGATGGTTCACCAGTGCGAGTATCATAGTTCATGCGCCACGGTCGTTCTTCTTGATTGCAGCCACAGCATGATTCTCTACGGCGAGGACCGCTTCACTCCCGCCAAGCGTGTCGCAATGGCACTCTCTCATCTCATTCGCACGCAGTATCCCGGCGATACTTTGAGCCTCGTGCTCTTTCACGATAGCGCCGAAGAAGTTCCCCTTGGCGAGCTCGCCCGTGTCCAGGTCGGCCCGTATTACACCAACACGCGCGAAGGGCTGCGCCTTGCGCAGCGCATCCTGCTCCGCCAAAAGAAAGACATGCGCCAAATCATCATGATCACGGACGGGAAGCCCTCCGCGCTCACGCTCGAAGACGGACGCATCTACAAAAATGCCTTCGGCCTGGATCCTTTCGTCGTCGGCCAAACTCTGGAAGAGGTGAACAAATGCAAGCGCGCTGGCATAATGATCAACACTTTCATGCTCGCCAGCGATTACAGCCTCGTCCATTTCGTCCAGAAAATCACAGAAATGTGCCGCGGCAAAGCTTACTTCACCACGCCTTACACGCTCGGCCAGTACTTGTTGATGGATTACATGCAGCGAAAGACCAAGCAGATCCACTGATGAACATTCGCTGATAACGCCGGCCGCCGCGGGCTGCGGTCTGGGATTGTTGCATACGCAAGCAGCATCGCGGCACGATGCATCCTCTTTCGCATTACCGCGCTAAACTTAATCTATGGGAGTGTTGCGGCGGCTTTCACGCTGGATTGGCATGGAAGGGACAATGACAAATATTATTGCGGGAACTCCGGCACCTCTTTTTTCCTTAAAAGCACTCGATGGAAGTGAATTCTCGCTTGGCAAGTTGCTTGAGCGCGGCCCGGTCGTAGCCGCGTTCTTCAAAGTTTCCTGCCCTGTCTGCCAATTCACGTTCCCTTTTCTCGAACGCCTCCATAAGCGCCATGGCGGCGACGGGGTGACGATTCTTGGCATCTCGCAAGACGATGCTCGCGACACGAAAGATTTCATGAAGGAATTCGGCGTCTCTTTTCCGATGCTCCTCGACCAAAAAGAAAAGGGCTATCCGGCCTCCAACGCCTACGGGCTCACCAATGTCCCAACGATTTTTCTCGTCGAGACGGACGGGACCGTCAAAGTCAGTTCTATGGGCTTCGACAAAAAGGATCTGGAATCCATCGCCGCAGCACTTGCCGAGCGCAAAAAGATCGTCCCGGCCGCGTTTTTCCGTCCGGATGAATCCGTCCCAGCCCACAAGCCTGGATGAGGCTCGAAAAATTAGGTCCGGTCCGGGCCTAGCAAGAAGAAAACAAACTGCAGCAGTTCTACGGTTCTATTCCGCCTCTTTTTCTAACCACTTTTTCTTGTGCTTGGCTGGATGTTTGCGCTTATCCGCGATCACCCGCGTGGCTGCAGGCGCAATTCCAGAATTGCGAGCCGCACGCCTCGCTTCCACTCCCGCATCCAGAAGCTTCTTTTTTCGCCTCTTCATCGTTTCTTTCGGGCAATTTCCGCGTCGATCCGCTCTCGCACCTTAAGAGAGGTTAGCGGGGATTAGAACGTGAACTGTACCTGCAAATCGATCCGGCGATTGGCCGTCGAAGAAGCATAGGGCTGCCCTGCGAGCGAGTTCGCTTCACCAAAGAGCGGGGAGCTCAAATTTCCAATCGGAGTTCCATAGTTCACATTGTTGAATACGTTCCGCGCACTTACGCTGAACGTGAGGTTGTAGCGATAGTTCGAAGATCCGCCTCCGCCGAACATCGGTCCGCCGCCGCCACCTCTGGGTCCCCCTGGTCCACCGCCGCCGGGACCGGGGCCGCGCCCAAAAGTGCCTCCGCCAGGCCCGCCGCTCGCCGCCGTCGCTTCTTTCTTTTGTCCGAAACCAAAGGTCTTGCTCACCCGCAGGTTAAACACGAATCGTCCCGGCCCGTTTGCGTAGTTAATGGGAATGGGAGTTTCCCCCGGTTGAGGAAGCGCATTAAAGCATCCAAATGCAGTTTGAATGACGCCAGTTGGAGCGCCGGGGCCACAAGTGGCGAACGAGGGGCGCGCATTGAATTGCGCGTCGCCGTAGACATCCTGGCCCGTCGTGATGTTAAAGGGAATCCCCGAGCTCGCGATTAGAAATGGGCTCAGACGGAAACCGTAGGGCATTCCGATTGAGCCACCAAAGAAAATACGCTGGCGAATATCAAAGGCGGCTCGCCCGTAATCCGCGCTGGGGTCGCTTGGGATGGAGGGAAAGAAGTTCGCTCCAGCGGTGTCGCTGTTCGCATAATTCAGCGTGTAATAGCCGAAGAGAGAGAGGTCCTTGACGGGGCCGTGCGGCGTCGGAAGGCGCACACTGCTGTTTATGATCAGCTGATTCTGCTTGAAAACGCCTTCCGACTGAAATGCATACTCGATCTGACTCGGCGGCGGCGGTACCGGCTGCCCTGGTTCAACTGCCGGTGCATTAATGAAGTTCGAATAGAACTGATGGTTACCCCGAGAATTCAAATACGTAACGGAAAGGTTCGCGAATTTGGAAAGCTGCCTCTCGAGCGTCACACCCGTTTGCATGGTGTAAGGAGTTCGCAGATTGGGATTCTGTACATAAATCGACTGTGTTGACGTCGCAGTGGGTGGAAACAGCGCGCTCGTCGGCAGAATAGTGGTGTTAGGATCGAAAAAAGCCGGGTTTTGAATCAGGTATTGCTGCTGGATAAATCCGTTCTGAAGCTGTTGCTGCAAGACCAGGTTCTCCGTGAAGCGGTCGTAAAAAATGCCATAACCGAGCCGCAAGATGGTCTTTGCCGACTTGTTTTTTCCGTTCCCATCAATGCCCCAGGCAATCCCGAGCCGCGGCGCAAAATCGTCGTGGTCTCCCAAATTATTTTGCATCTCGTAGCGAAGACCATAGCTGACGGTTATGTTTGGACGAAACTTGTAATCGTCCAGCACGAAAAGTGCGCCGTCAAAATAGTTGACCCGGGTGGCTGCTGTTCCCACCGTGTTGTAATTCAAAGAATAAAAACTGGCGCCGCCGCCCTCCTGCTGGATTTCGGCCGGCGTTAAGCCGTCCGAGATTCCCATCAGCGTGATTTGGTACGCGTTGATACCGGTAATCGTGGGGCAAGTGGTGGGAGGAGTGGGCACGTTGCAACCCGGGGCTGTTGGATTGACCCGCGAGCCGAAGGAATACATGCCATTGAAGCTGGCATTCGACGCCGTATTGTCGACAGTATCTCGCAGGCGTCCGCCGATTTTCCACGCATGCTTGCCCTTCGTGATGTACGTGATGTTCGTCAGCTCATACCGGTTCTGCGTATCGGTGTTTATCCCGCTTGTGTTTCCGCCGGAGACAAACGCGCCCGGCACGCTGATCTCCGGAGTCGTATTCAATGGATTTCCGTTTGTGGTATCGCGAATGTATTGAAAGCGCGTCTCGTTGATCATCGTGGGACCCAATGTCTGCGTGTCAGTCGCTTGGAGCGTATTTTCGACGGTCGTGGCATTCGTCGCCAGGGAAGCGAGATTGAATGAACCGACGCTGTCGGCGGTTTCCACGTTGCGCCAATACTGGTATCGGACGCTCAAGGTATTCGTCGGAGTAACCTGATAGTCGAGCCGCGGGCTCAAATTGAGCCTCGTCTTCGGATTGGCGACTGCGTCGCTGAAGGGTTCAATCGCAAATGTCGTGGGATTCACGATCTGTGCGCTCACGACGGACAAATCGGTGATATCGCGGCGCTCAATGTTGAAGAAAAACGAAGCTTTCTTGCTCAACGGTCCGCCCACGTTTACGCTGAACTGAGTCGTATAGTACCCAGGAGGTTCTGTTCCCTCCGGCAAATCTTCAAAGGGGTTCCGCGAGTTAAATCCCGCCGTATTTCCCGTAAGAAAAAATTGTCCGTGGAACTGGTCCGTGCCGGGCTTAGTCAGGATTTCGATTCGCCCGTAACCCAGCTTGTCATATTCCGCCGAGAACGGATTTTGATTGATGCGAATCTCTCGAATCGAAGCCTTCGGCGGAAGTTGCCCTGCCGTGAATCCATCGATATATATCTGGCCTCCATTGGGGCCTGCCGAAGGGCCAGCCAGCGCCTGCAGCTCGGATTGGAGCTCATCCGGATCATCGGAAAGCGCTTCGAGATCCTTGCCCTGCATCACAATCGCGCCTGCGTTATTCGCAGGGTTCACGTCCACCTTTGTAGTGGTGTCCGTGACTTCGACCTTCTGCTCCTGCACTTCGATGGTCATCGATACATTCAACTTTTGCGATTGCCCAGCCGCGATATCAATGCCCGGGCTCTCATACGTCGTAAATCCCGGCGCGATGACCTTCACGCCGTATTTTCCCGGAGCCAGGCCCGTCACATCAAATACGCCATCTCGATTCGTATTCGCCGTCGTGGCCGCACCGCTAGGAGTCGTGACCAACACCGTCGCGCTTGTCACCGCTGCGCCCGATGGATCCGTCACTTGCCCGTGTAACGTGCCTGTGCCTGTGGCTGTTTGCGCTTGCCGCGCGTTCCCCGCAGCCGCTGCAAGGAGCAACGCCCCCGCGAGGACAATGCATCGATATATCAAACCAAATCTCATTCTTTCTCCTGACCTAAGATCATTCTTTCCGCAACTGCCATGCCTCAAGGCGCCGCATCCCCGGCCGGTGCACCGCTCATGGTCCAGGGCGTCAGAATGCTGGAGCCGCTTCCTGCCGGCGAAGCCTGGAGGATGGGCTCAACTCCCGCTAGAAGAGTGATTACCGTCCCGCCGGTCTCTTGCGTGCCCTCCGTCGTCACGATCATCACGGCATCGCCTTTCTGCAACTCAGTGAGGGTCGCAGCTGGTAATCGGCTAAGCATTTGTTGCAGGTCACCTCCTCGAGCTGCGCCCGGTCGTCCGGCACCTCCCGCTCCTGCTGCTTGAGCCCCAGCTTGACCGCCGCCCTGGCCGCCACTCGAAGCTTCTGCCGGCTTTGGCGTGGGAGTCGCAGCCGCACTTCCACTTCCTCCAGCGGTAGCGGGTGCATCCGCGGGAGTGCCCTTGAGCCTCATGGCAATCCCCTGCGCCATCAAGGGCGGCAGCTTGCGAAGCTGCGTATCCATCGTAACTTTCACCGTAATCGATTTCTTGGCCAGCAGATCCATGACGGTGATGGTTCCGGCCGCGGAGTCGATTGCGCTGATTGTCCCCGCAATGTTGCGGAATGTTCCGGAGACAACTTCGTCCGCCGTCAGTTGCGTACCATCCGCGTTGCGGGTTCCCCGCGCGCGCAGTTGGTCTCCCACCTTGATCTGATCGATCGCCGCGGGCTTGGCATCATCGAACTTCACGGAATTCGGCGCGTACCGGCGAACCACCGTCTGCTTCGAGATTTGGACGGTCACGTCCTTGGCGACGCCGAGAACATTTGTTGAGATTGTGATCGTGCTGCTCGCCGTGTCGACCGATTTGACCAGCCCCCCTACACCATGCTTCTGCCATTCGTCGCGGTCGTGCGCCTGCTTTGCGGCAATGTCGGCGGATTTTATCGCGATGACAGAGGCCGCCAGCACCGTCTTGCCGTCGTCAGCCAACTTGCCGCGAACCAAAATACGGTCGCCCACCTGCAAGTCCTGAAGTTGAAGCGGAGACGCGTTCTTCAGATCCTTCTCGCCAGGCTCGACCCGGAGGAGCCGGGCATCATCTTGCACTTGAATCGCCACCTCGGCTCCCGCATCTGTCGCCAATACAATCGTCTTTCCCGAAATGGTCTTGATTGTGCCAACGGGTCGCGAAGCGGGGTTCGGCGCCGCCTGCTGTGCTTGCTGCCTCGTCCCGGCATTGACGCCGCTCGTCGCGCCAAGCACCACGCATACAAATACAACCATCGCTCTTAAGCGCCCCGGGCGCCCTTTTTCCCACATTTCCATCGATGGACTCCTGCAATCTAACGCGAAATTCAAACCTCGACCGGCTTCGCCTGGGAGGGCAGTGCGGCAGACGCGCCATACCCTTTGCGTCACAGGTTAGACGCGCCGGACACCCCCAAATGTTTCAAATATTCTGGGCGGCAGGCTCCGGATGGCTCTGCTGACAGCCGCAGAGCGCCCGGCTATCTATTGAACTTCGACGAGCAGCTTGACGTTATGGATGGTGCCGTTCGCCGAGGCAGTGACCAGAACGCTGTAGGAACCAGCGGGTGCCGGGACTTTCATAGGCGGAGGCGGAGGTGGGGGTGGCACGATTACACTGCCTCCCCCGCCACAGCCATTGGCAAACAATAGCAGCGCCGCAGCGCAGAACCCGAGAGCCCATCGCACTTTTAGCGGAGCTTGCGGCCTCGCCCGTTGGTATGCGAAGAGGATGAGAACGCCAGATAGACCCACAGCGCCTACGAATAACTGGAATAGCCGATTGTTTTGCGATGGCACCCCGGCTGCCGTAACAAGATTAAACGCATTAATCGTAAGCGTGGCCGTAGTGGGACCACTAACCGTGGGGGTAGAAGGATTCACCGTACAGCCGATACTCGCTGAGGATGATGCGCAGGACAAGGAAAGCGGCGCGTTCAGGCCGCCAATCGCATTTAAATTGATGGGGACACTGCCGGATTGCCCGGAGGTAATTACAACACGCGATGCGCCTAGGCTGAGAGAAAATGTACTCAAACTCACGTTTACCGTGGCAGGCGCACTCGTAGAGGGATTGTAGACAGCATCCCCGCTATAGACAGCCAAGACTTGATTGCTCCCGTTAGAGAGCGACAGAGCATCTGAAAAGCTCGAAGCTGCGGCAGTGGAAGGACCGGTTTGCACCAAAGCGGCGGGCAGGCTTTGACCGTTAACGACAAAAAAAACTGATCCCGTAGGAGCCGGGACTGTCGCGGAAGCGCTCTGCACAGTGGCCGTGTAGCTGGTGGTCTGGGACCGGTCGATATTTGTGGGAGATACGGAAAGCGCGACAGTCGACGCGGCGCGAGCGGAAGTTCCCACGGCGATAGGAGTGGGGTACGCTGCAGAGGCTGATGTCCAATTGCTGTCGCCAGCGTAGGCTACGCTGAGACTAAGCGAGCCGGCAATCTGTAAGTTTGTGAATGTGGCCATGGCCACGGCTTCAAGGCCGCCGTCTTCATTCGCGAGAACAAGCGGTACAGTGAGCGATGTGGTTCCGAGACTAATGGTGACGTTTCCTGTCGGAGGTATTCCAGGCCCACCAACGAGAGCCGTGCTGACGAAGAGACTTCCACCAATCGGGACAGATGGTACAACAAACAGAATTGAGATCGAGGGAGTTCCCTTGCCGATGGTAAAGGTGAATGGACCCGCGTTGGTGGGCTGATAACTGGCGTCGCCTGAATAGCTCAACGTAATGGCGTGAGTACCAACGGACATGGCTGCGGGCATATATCCAGCAACCCCCTGAGCATTGATGGGAACGACCTGCACATTTGCGCCGTCGGTGAAGGTCACAGCGCCCGTGGCTAGGCCGAACAGTTGCTGCCCGTTCATCCCATACGGTTCGGCGGAAAAAACCCATCTTGCTCCGTAACTTCCAGGTGAGCCGTTGTTGGACACGATGCCATTGGGGCCATCCGCAAGAAAATAGATGGAACTCGGCTCGGGAGTAACCGTAAGATTCACCGGCGGAGACGCACTTGAACCAAAAATGCCGTCACCTCCATAGAGAGCGCTTACGTTATACGTGCCACCCGGAAAAAATCCGACCGACTGACTTGCAAATCCGCCGGAAAGCGGAATCGCTTCGTTTTTTAACAGCGGAAGATCGCTCGTGGTAGCAATTGCGACGTCGCCCGTGGGAGTGCCCGAGCCAGAGGAAGCCGCTACGTTGGCGCTGAATGCAATCGCCGTCCCGTGCACGATCGATGACTGCGAAAGAGCGAGCGTTGTAGTCGTGGGCAGGAACGAGACTTTGTTCCAATTTGTCACCAGCGCATTCGCATCGACCGATCCCAGGCCGCTAGCGAGATCGTAGCCAGGACCGGCTGCGTATTTCTGCAGCGAATAAAAACCATCGCCATTTGTATCGAGTGAACAGTCTGATGTTCCCTGGAGGCAGGGAACGTTGTTTGTGCCTGATGTAAGGTCGTGAAAAACGCCGAGCTGCGCCCTCGCGAGCGCGTAAAGGGTGAAATCGGCTTGCCCTTGGCGTCCATACTTCTGGTTAACCAAGGCCATCAAACCTGCCATTGCGGGCGACGAAGCAGACGTACCTCCAACGAGGGACACCTGCGGCGGGCTGCCGCCAGTGGTGGCGCAATCCCCTGTGCTGGCACAAATCGCGTAATAACTCAAATTCAATCCTGCGCCCGCAAAGAGGGAAACATCTGGCAGATCGCGGGATCCATCGTTTGGTATTCCTGGACCCGTTTGCCAAATTGGTTTGGCATAGCCACCGAGGCAAACTACTTGTCCCGAAGTTCCAGTAGTGGATTGGACGCAACTGCTGGCACCGCCACCGCCGCCAGAAATCGACCCAGCGTTCCCCAATATGTTGAATCCGAACGCCTCGTCCCACGGTTGTTCAGGAAGAGATTCCTTCAAGGACCCGTTGCTCGAGTCATTCGTCTGGTTCCAGAAAGGCGCTGCGCTGGAGGGGCCGGAGCCGTACCCGGCGTAAAAAAAGTCAGTGCCTCCGACCGCGACATTCCATGGCGTCGACGCGATACCATTGACGGCTAAGCCTTGCGTAGCGGCCTGCTCGCCTGCAAAATCGCAGCCAGCCGAACCACTGTCTCCGGTCGCGACGAAGACAGTCTGCCCTTGCGCGGCCGCTTGCTCCCAAAGGCCTGCCCACATTTGATTTCCAGATGGGCCCAGCACGGATTCGCAAGAGGAAACACTTAAGCTCAAGACGGATGCCTGGTTATCCTCAATGGCTCGGAGAGCTGCCAATACAAGCGGGTCCTGCACCTGGCTGCCATCGGAGATGTACAGATTGACTGTGTCGTTGGGCGCCACTGCACCGCTGAGTTCCACATCGAGGTAAGCTTCGAGAGCAGAGTCAGGCAGCGGATCTATCCCGGGATCTCCACCATCGATGACTACCTGTGTAGGATTGTTCGAAAGGCCGAACAGCTGGCGGAAATCGTTCACCAGACTCAGATCGATGTTCGATACGCCGAGGATGCCGATGACCTGGCCGGTGCCATTCACTCCTGCTTCGTACAACGGACCAACATCATATTGCGTGGCGAAATCTTCCGGAGCAATCGCGAAAAAATCCGTGCTGCCGCCGGGGTTCGTGAACAGAGGAGTGGCTTTGCCCGTGTAACGGAAATACCGCGCCTTCCCCGCAGATCGTACCGCAGGCGCAGGCCGGAAATTGTTTATGGGCGAAACGCCGCGAACAAGAGGAACAAGGGCTTCAGGAATCGCCAGCTCGGCTGCGTTCGCGTAGTGAATCTCGCCATCGATGGTGTAGCGATGAATCTCCGTGTGGAAAGCGACTCGCACATTTGCAGCCGTCCCCGAGAACTCAATGAGGCTTTTTGCTTTTGTCACCGAACTCACGCGAAAGCCGTGGGAAGAAAGCCAGTTTTCGGCGGCCAGGATATCTGAGTCGGCGGGCCCGAAAAGTTCGCCAAATCGTTGCGGAGTGATCCATTTGTGGTAACCGGGCGAGGCCGGATTATGAGCATCTGCCAGGAATTGTTGCAGAGCCGCTTCGCGTTCCGGCGGCCGGTTCAACATCAAGAGCATGCGGTTCGCCGCAAATGTTTCGGGGACAGATCCTCGATCAAATGCCGTTTGAGCAAGCGGGTGTACAGTGCCCCGAAGGGTAACAACTTTCGATTCGTCGATGGCCTGGGTCACTAGAGGCTTTGGCGGAGTCTGCGCCGCAGCTGTAAAAGACAGCATGAGGCTCGCCGTCAACGTGGAAAGAAAGGAAGAACAGAAAGAAAAACCTGGGGCAGACTTCATCAGCGAAGCCTCTCGGCGAAGATAAGCGCCATGCGGCGTACAGTAGCGCGCCCTCTTGACGGCATGCACTTTAGGAAATCATCGCCTCTGGGACAATCCGCAATATAGAACATTTCTTAGACAGTTACCGAAGAAAATTAGCGAACTGTGGGTGCGGACTGCATATTAGACGGCACTTAGGCAAATCGGAGACGGCAAAGTAGAAGCCGCACCTTCGCCGAGGGGTCAACCCCCGAGAGTGGGTTGCGAGTTGACGATTCCCCAACTCGCAAAAAGGCCCACCGGGAGTACAATGCCGCACGTTGGGGTTCCTGGACAGCCCCCGAGTCTCGGAAGGCAGTTCGGCAGACGCGCCATACCCTTTACGTCACAGGCTAGACGTGCCGGGCATCCCCCAAATGTTTCAGCAAATCTCCGATGCCCGGTTCCAGAAGCAGGGAACGCCCAGAACGTCTAATGCATCCAACAGACAATGCCAAGATGTGATCCAGGTTCGGATTTCGCCCGGGCTCTCCTATTGGGAAGCGCTCTGTTGCTTTGTGCTGCTAGTTCGCGGGTGGCGGGAGCGCCCATTCCTCATGGCACGCTGGAACTCATCTCCGAGAACCAATGGGTCGCATCCGGACAGGACTTCGATCTCGGGTTGCGTTTCCAACTTGAGAAGGGCTGGCACATCTATTGGGTGAATCCGGGCGACTCTGGAGAACCACCGCGCGTCGCGTGGCAGTTGCCGGCAGGTCTCACGCCTGGAGCCATTGAGTGGCCTGCTCCGCGCCGTCTCGGCACATCCACGATCGTAGATTTCGGCTACGACGACGCAGTCATGTTGATCGTGCCGATGCAAGCGGAGGCCAGTCTAGCGGCGCAATCTCAGGCGCAAGTCGGTGCCGAGGTAAAAGTGCTGGTTTGCCGCGAAATGTGCATTCCGGGCAAGGCACAACTCTCGCTCATTCTCCCCATCAAATCGCAGACTCCTCCACCAGATGCTCGGACCAGCGATTTATTCACGGCCGCGCGCAAGTCGTTGCCACGCCCCGCGCCGGCGAACTGGAGATTTCAGGTGGAGGACGCAAAGGATTCCCTCTTGCTTACAGCGAACCTCGGCCAGCAAACCGCGCAGGCAGTTTTTTTTCCGCTAGCCGAGTCCCAGATTGATAATGCAACGCCGCAGAAGCTCGTGACTTTGGCTACCGGCTTCCGGCTCACCCTGCGGAAGTCTGATCAGCTCCTCAAACCAATCGAGCGGCTGAGGGGCGTGCTCGTACTCTCCGCGGATCGGGCCTACTCGATCGACGTGCCTCTCAGTAAGCCTCACACGGCAAAAACCAGCTATGATCTTGGAATCCACACGACTCAATTCTTAGAGAAAGGATCACAAAAATGAAACGCTCCGCATTGTACCCCACGCTCGCGTCTCTTGTGCTGTGCACGGCTCCGCTGCTTATTTCGGCGGCAAAAGTCGGCGAGCCAGCTCCGGATTTCACGTCCACGGCGAGCAACGGGAAGACCTTTCACCTCACGGACTATCGCGGAAAGTACGTGGTCCTCGAATGGCACAATAATGGCTGCCCCTACGTTCGCAAGCACTACAACAGCGGCAACATGCAGCGACTGCAAAAGGAGTGGACTGGCCGAGGCGTGGCCTGGTTCACAATTCTCTCTTCCGCTCCGGGCAAGCAAGGCTACGCTACTGCCGGCGAAGAGAACGACTACCTTGCCAAAATGCAGGCTGCTCCGACTGCCGCATTACTCGATCCGGGCGGAGAGATCGGGCATCTTTACGACGCGAAGACCTCTCCGCAGATGGTTGTCATCAATCCCCAGGGCGTCGTGATCTACGACGGTGCCATTGACGATAGACCGACAACCGATCTGCAGGACGTCACCGGCGCGACAAATTACGTCAGCCTCGCGCTCGAGGAGTCGATGGCGGGCAAGTCCGTGCAGACGGCCGCGACGCGCCCTTACGGCTGCTCGGTGAAGTATGGAGATTCGGCGCACTAGGGCGAGCACACATCAGTGGCACCTCCTGCCGTCCCCGCAACTGTGAGAGAGAACTCTCACTGGCATAAGCCTTCTTGCCAGAAATCTAGACAGCTCCCCGGGCTTTACTCGACGCTTTGGACTAACCGCGAACGGTCAATACTGGGCACGCTGCGTGCGCAACGATATGGTGCACGGTGGCGATAGGGAGATGTGTGGCCGCTCCCGGTACCCCAACCGGTTTATGAACTCCAAGAACAATCAGCCCGGCTTTGGTGCGATGCGCTGCTTCAAGGATCTTATCCGCCGCAACTCCCCGCTCGACCAGGAAGTGCGGAGCACACCAAAAATTCGCCTCGTCCGGGACCATCGCGCGAAGATCCCTTTCACTCGATTCCCCGAACTCTTCCGCACTGGACAATGCACCCACGGATCGATTTTCAATGACATGCAGGAGCGTAAGTCTGGATTGATTCTCTTCCGCCAAAGATATGGCGATGCGTGCAGCAGCATGCGATGCGGGGCCAAAATTAGTAGCGAACAGTATGGACGCGAGCTTTCCGCGGCTTCTTTCATCGGATGGCGTCTGTGGTCCGACCGTGAGAACCGGGCAAGGCGCGCGGCGAAGGATCTCTTCCGCCTGCGAACCCAAGACGGCTTTTCCGATGCCCGTTCTTCCTCGCGTGCCAACGACGATGAGATCGATGCCGTATTTTTCGATGGCAGAAACCAGCGCGGGCCAAACGGCTCCCTCGCCCTCCAGAACTTCGTGCTTGAGCTCAGGAAAGTCGCGGTTCATGCCGTCACGAAGTTTTTGCAATTCCATTTCACACACCTGCTGTGCGCTCGCCCACATTTCCGGCGGCACGGCATAGTTAATAGGATCCTTCACGTGAATCGCAAAAAGCTTGCCCTCGAAGATTTTTGCTAGACCTGTGGCATAAGGCATTGCGGAGTTGGCGGCGGAAGAAAAGTCTGTCGCGAACAAAATATTGCGGAAAGTGACTCGTTGTTTCATCTGTGTGGCTGGCATGTTGCACCTCCCGATATCGACAATAGACCCGCCACTCTTTTGGTTTCTGTGACCGTCGTCACGGGGCCGAGTGATGGATGCCGCCAAACCGTCGTTTAGGGGAGCTCTGACGGATGGGGGAGTTCTGACGGACCTCTTTTCCCGCGATTCCAGCCTCGCAAATGGGCCAACCGGGTGCACAATGCCGCCCGTTGGGGTCTCTGGGCCGCCATCGAGTCTCGGAAGGCAGCCCTGAGCCTCCCAATAGGGTCTAGCAGCAAGCCCCGAAATAACACGCCGCGAAGCCATCCAAATGACTTGAATCAGTGACAGGTGCCACTGCCCGAATCTGTAAAGCTCTTTCCTGCTATGGGAATAAATTGCCAATCGTAGCCGCTGGGCTTCAACGTGAGTTTTAAAACGCCAAAGGCGGTCGTATCGCGAACTTCGCTGTTGGGCTTCGTTGTGCCGAATGGGCGAAGATTCTTGCCGCCAGTGCCAGCGACGAATTCCCGGATGCCGCGCTTGGCGTCCGGCTTGCCATCGGGATCCTGAGGAGCAAATCGCTCGTAGTCATGATCGTGACCGTTGACGACGACATCGGCATTTGCATCGTAGAGAGCCTGCCAGATCGGTCTGAGCTCGGGATCGTCTCCGTGCTTGGCTCCGGAACTAAAAAGAGGCTTATGGAAATAGGCAAGCGTACATGCAGCGGGATGCGCAGCCAGGTCCACGCGCAGCCATTTTTCCTGGCGCGAACCTGCGTTGCAGCCTCCGACTTCTGCGCACTCACTGTTCAACACAACAATGTGCCATGTGCCCAGTTCGTAGCTGTAAAAACCGTCTTTATAGCTTCCTGCCACATCACCGAAATAGCTGAAATAAAATGCAGCGTCGGTCGAGTGGAATTCGTGATTGCCAACGGCAGGACGTGTCCGGGACTTTACGCGGCCCCAGGTCTTATCGTAGCAGTCGAAATTGGCCTTAGTGCCGTCTGGGTAGGCGAGATCGCCGACGGCCATTACAGTCCCCGGGATTTGCTCAAGGAGTTTTGCCGTGGCCTCTGCGCCGGAGAGGTCTGTACAGTCTGCGATATCGCCAGCGCCCACGAGGACTGCATTGTTGTCGAGCGCTGCCGGAGACGGAGATGCTTTCGTGCCGAAGAAAAGGAACGTGAGAAAGAACGACGCACAAATGAGTGCAAGCCTGCGAGTCAATTCCATCTCGGATTCTTTCCAAATCATAGGACGGGCCAGCACCTGAAAGAGTGCCGCGCTGTCGTCGAGCTATTTTTCGTGCGTGGGCGACCAGCGCATACCGAGCGCGAAGGTCGGACCGTAGTATTCGCGCTGAACCATGTATTGGGTCTGCCCGTTATAGAAGCCAAAGGCTTCGTCGGTCAGATTGAGACCATAGGCAACGAGAGTGAAACCGTACTTCAAGCGGAAGCTTCCCTGGACGTCCAGCTGAAAGTGCGAGTAGAGATAATTG
>DATEQG010000003.1:0-30015 GCA_035272765.1 Candidatus Acidiferrum sp. | reverse complement strand
TGCTGCAAAAACTCCCGACCTTTCGTGAAGAATTTATCCCCGACGAGCCGCCCGGAAAAATCGAAGCTGGCACCTTCATCTATGAAAATGTAGCGGGCATGCATGCTGCCATTTCTTACCTCGAAACTCTCGGCAAACGGTCAGAAGCTGGCGGCAGTGGGGCGAGCAAAGATTCGAGGCGCTCAAATCTCGCCCGCGCCATGCGAAACGTCCGAGACTATGAGGAGACTCTCTCGCTCGAAATGTTGCAAGTCCTCAAAAATTGCGGCGCGACGATTTATGGTTTGGCTGGAAAAGAGCAAGTCCATGACCGCGTGCCAACCTTGTGCTTCAACCTGCCAAATATCGCACCGGCAAAAGTCACCGAGGCCATGGCGCACGCAGGAATTGGCATCCGCGACGGCCACATGTACGCCCCGCGCTTGATGAAGCGGCTCGGTGTTCGCCAGGAAAGCGGCGTCGTCCGCGCTTCACTCGTCCACTACAACACCCTGGGTGAAATTCACAACTTCGGCAACGCTCTGATCGATCTGACCAAGCATGGGTGACACCGGCGACTCTCTTCGCGCGCGAACGCCGCGATCGACGAGCGAGGGCTCGCAACAGGCATCTCCTCCAGAAGCCGGCGAGCTAAACCGCAAGCTCACCCAGAGGCAGCTCACCATGCTCGCGATTGGCGGCGCGATCGGCGTGGGCTTGTTTCTCGGCAGCAGCGTAACTATCCGCCTCGCCGGCCCAGGCGTAATCGTCACTTACCTTATCGGCGCGCTGATTGCCATGATCGTTGCATACTCGCTGGCGGAAATGGCCGTCGTGCAGCCCGTCGCAGGCTCCTTCGGCGTCTACGCGCAAACTTACCTCAGCCCGTGGGCGGGATTCTCCGTCCGCGCCACTTACGCGCTGGTGCAAATCATTGCGATCGGTGCGGAAGTGACCGCCGTGGCAATCTATTTTGCGTTTTGGTTTCCCGCGGTGCCCCAATGGGTGTGGGTGGTCGCTGTCTCGATTTGCCTGGTTGCTGTCAACACGCTTCAGGTAGGGCGCTTTGGCGAGTTCGAGTATTGGTTCGCGCTGATCAAAGTGGTAGCCATCCTGGTTTTCATCGTCTTGGGCATGGCCCTGATCTTTGGTTTGGGACCTGCGCCTGCGATTGGCCTCTCGAATCTCACCGCGCACGGTGGGTTTCTTCCGTTTGGCTGGAAAGGAGTCTGGTTAGCCCTCACACTGGCGATCACGAGTTACATGGGCGTCGAAGTCATCGCTGTCACAGCCGGCGAAGCGCAAGATCCCGCTAAATCCATCCCACGCGCCATGCGCACGATCGTGTTTCGGCTTGTCGTCTTTTACGTTCTGGCCATCGGCATCATGCTGGCGATGACTCCGTGGAATCAAACGGGCAGTGACTTGACGGGCAGTCCCTTTGTTCGCGCGCTTTCCGTCGCGCGGATCCCCTTCGCCGCCGGCATCATGAATCTCGTCGTCATCACCGCCGCGCTTTCGAGCGCGAATACAAATCTCTACCTCACCACGCGCATGCTCTTCTCGCTAGCGCGAGGCCGCTACGCCCCGCGCTGGCTCGGGCATCTCAGCGGCAACGGCGTTCCGCGTCGTGCCCTCGCCGTTTCCACGGCTGGCATGATTGCCGCCATCTTGCTCGCGATTTACGCTCCCAGCCGCGCATTCCTGATGCTTTATGGCGTCGCGGTTGCAGGCATGTTCTTCGTCTGGGTCGTTATCCTTCTGACGCACATCGCTTTTCGCCGAATCCTCGGTCCCGAGCGTGTCGCCCAGCTTCCCATGCGTCTGCGCTTTTTTCCTTATTCGAGCGCATTGGGCATCGCCGCACTCCTGGGGATTGCAGCGAGCACATTCTATGTGAATGGATTGCAGTACACGGTTCCGGCCTTCGCGCCCTTCCTTCTCCTCATCTCGGTGGCCTATTGGATGATTCGGCGCAAAGCGTTCGCCGCAACCGCTAATCCCGCTGAGGCCGAACTCCATTCCACGTTGGGAAAAGAGTAGTCACGCTGCGATCCACGAGCGTCTCCCCGAACTCGTTCCCATTTTGTTTTTATGGCAAAGTAATGTGTGATGGCCGAATCCGAAAACTCCACAGCCGCCGGCCGCGTTGCCTTCCAATATCCTAGCTTTGTACAGTTTCAAACGGCCCGCTTTTGCATCGTCCTTGCCACGGAAATGCAGTCGGTTGCGGTCGGCTGGCAAGTCTATGAGATCACCAAGCGGCCGCTCGATCTCGGACTTGTGGGTTTGGCGCAATTCCTCCCAGGCATACTTCTCTTTCTCGTTTCGGGCCACGTTGCCGATCGCTACGATCGCCGCAAGCTCATCGTCATTTGCTACATCGGCTTCACTCTCTGCTGCGGTTTGCTGCTTTTCACGGCCGTGCGCAATGTTCGTTCGGTCTACTACATCTTTGCTGTCCTCATCCTTCTCGGCATTGTCCGTTCCTTCACCGGCCCCGTAAGCCGCGCGCTTCTCCCTCAATTGATTCCCGAAGAACATTTCCCGAGCGCCGTAGCTTGGGCTTCCACCATTTTCCAGGGCGCGGCCATCCTCGGTCCTGCGCTAGGCGGACTGGTCTACGCCTTCTTTCGTGGTCCCTCGGCTGTTTACGTCCTCGCCGTACTCCTGGCCGTCGTGGCCGTCGTTTGCACACTGCAACTAAGAACCACAGCGAAGCCCCGCTCGCGTGAGCCCATCAACTTAACAACCGTCTCTGCCGGTCTTCGCTACATCTGGCGTGAAAAAGTGGTTCTTGGCTCCATTTCGCTGGATTTGTTCGCCGTCTTCCTCGGCGGAGCCGTCGCCCTATTGCCCGTCTACGCTAGCGAAATTCTGCTGACCGGGCCTTGGGGCCTGGGTTTGCTCCGCGCAGCTCCCGGAGTAGGCGCAGCGGCGATGGCCCTCTTCCTGGCGCATCGGCCCATCCGGCGCAAAGTCGGCCTTATCATGCTCTGGTGCGTAGCGGGATTTGGCCTCTTCACCATCCTCTTTGGTCTCTCCCACAGCCTCATACTGTCTCTGGTCGCGTTGCTCTTCGTCGGCGCGACCGACATGGTTAGCGTGATCGTTCGCGCCGTGCTCATTCAGGTAGCCACGCCCGATGAGATGCGCGGGCGCGTCAATGCCGTCGACATGGTGTTCATCGGAGCTTCCAACGAGTTCGGGGAGTTCGAGTCTGGCCTCACAGCTCAATGGTTCGGGACAGTGCCAGCCGTCGTGATTGGGGGTATCGGGACACTCGTCGTGACGGCTATCTGGGCGTGGCGCTTCCCTGAGTTGAGGAAAGTCGAACAGATTCACTCATTGCCTAGCCGCGCGGCAAAGGCATAAGTTTCAAGAAATCGCGAAACTGCCGAGAGTCGCGGCCAGGCACTTCAGCGGGGGCCCGACCTATGGTTTTACTTTTGTCGGTGCTGCGATGCTCTCCGGAGCGGCAGCCGGGGCCGCAGGCGGGCTGGCCAATGCCACCTTCACGGAAGCAGGTATCTTGTCCGAATTGGCCAACAACACGCTAACTTCCCAAATCTGCGTTTCCGTCAAGCGGCCTTTGAAGCCAGGCATTCCCGTCAACCGGATGCCGTTCTCCGCTTTCCAATAGGTTTCTGACGCCGGATCGTCCGAGACGCCGGTTCCGTGGAAAAGCTGGGGTGGCGGCGGGTACATACCCTCTGCAATCATCGTCTTCGGCTGATCCGGGAGCCCGTGGCACACTGCGCAGTTCTGTTTGTAAACCTCCGCCCCACTCAGATAGCTCTTTTCCTCGGCGACTACAGGGGATGCGGGAATCTTCTCTTTCTCGATGCGTGCGTCCAGAGCCATATGGGCAAGTTTCTTCTCAAATAGCATGGGAGGATCCGTCGTGGCAACGGACGCACGTCCCGTTGAAAAATAGAAGTAACCGCAGGCAGCAACGAGCAATATCCCAAGTAGAATTCCCAGAACTAAACCCTTCACCATGTGCCTATTCTCCTGCTCTTTTTAGAATCCCAGCTGTCGCATTCCACGGCCACCCGAGTTCGGGGGCCGATAGTGTAAACTTTCACCCGCCCCAATGCCCACTGGAATTATATCCCTCCGAGGAATGCGCATAAGCTTGCCCCGTTGCCATGGCTTTCGCGCATCCCGGCCAAGCCCTGGAGACCACCCATCCAGTGAGCGGGCTTCGTAACCATTTGCCCTCCAAAGCCGTCCAATCTGTGCGCAGGTCTGTTTTTCCGGTAGGCTAATAGGTTCGGCGGGGGCCCCCTGAGTATGTACCCCCAGTCTTGCCCGAAAGACTCGCTCGGAACATCGCTGCCATTGCCTTTTATCGACAGGAGAGAACGGATGGGCCATCTTGACTCCATAGAGCTTCCCGACCGAGGCACGCGTGACTCTTCCGCGGCGGAGCCCGCCAAGAGCCGTTGGTGGCTCTGGGTTGTCGTTCTCGCCCTCGTCGTCGGGGGCATCTGGTACTACCGCGGGACTCACTCGACCAGCGAAGCGGGCGGCAAGGCCGCTCCAGGCGCTTATGGAAAAGGTGGCCCCGGCGACTTTGCCATGTTCGGGCCGGTCCCAGTCGTCGTTGCAACGGCGCAAAAGGGCGATCTTCCGGTCTATCTCATCGGTCTTGGCTCGGTCACAGCCTTTAACACGGTGACCGTCCGCAGCCGCGTCGATGGCCAAATCGTCAAGGTGAACTTTACCGAGGGCCAGTTCGTCCACGAAGGTGATGCTCTCATCGAAATTGATCCTCGTCCCTATCAGGTGATGGTCGAGCAGGCCGAAGGCCAGCTCGCAAAGGACCAGGCGCAGCTTCACGATGTGCAAGTCGATTTCGAGCGCTACACGACTCTCTACGACGAAGGCGTCGTCCCCAAGCAACAGGTCGATACCCAGCAAGCCCAGGTCGGTCAATTTCAAGGCGCAATTAAAGCCGATCAGGCCACCATAGATAACGCGAAATTGCAGCTCGTTTATTCCCGCATCACTGCACCCATCAGCGGCCGTGTAGGTTTGCGTCTGGTGGATATCGGAAATATCGTTCACGCGACCGACACGACGGGTCTACTCGTCATCACTCAGCTACAGCCAATTTCTGTCATCTTCACTCTGCCGCAGGATCAGCTTCAGCAAGTCCTAGTCAAACTCCGTGGCGGCGGCCAGCTTCCCGTTCAAGCCTACGACCGCGATGACACCACCAAAATTGCCGACGGCAGACTAGCCACTATTGATAACCAAATTGATCCCACCACCGGCACGTACAAGCTTAAATCCATCTTCTCCAACGAGAATGACGCGCTCTTCCCGAATCAGTTCGTCAACGTTCACATGCTTGTCGATACCAAGCGCAATGTGGTGATTGTGCCCGCCGCCGCAATTCAGCGCGGGCCCCAGGGCACCTACGTCTACGTCGTTTCCGGCGGCGACACTGTCAACATCCGGACGGTCACCGTCACCCAGACCACCGGCAACAGCATCGGTATCAGTTCCGGACTCAATAGTGGGGACGTGGTTGTGATCGACGGCCAGGACAAGCTTCAGGACAACAGCAAAGTCATCACCAGCGTCGCTCCGGCCGGCGGTTCCGGCTCCTCTTCGCAACCTGCCTCCCAGAACGGCGCCCAAAGCAGCACGAAGCCCGGCAATCCTGCCAGTGCCCAGTCCGGAGGCAAGTCTCGATGAGTCCGTCCCGGCCGTTCATTTTGCGGCCAGTCGCAACCACCCTTTTGATGATCGGGGTGCTGCTGGTTGGCTTTGTCGCCTACCGCCAGCTTCCTGTCTCCGCGCTTCCCCAAGTCGACTATCCGACGATTCAAGTCCAGACCTTTTATCCTGGCGCCAGCCCCGACGTCATGGTGTCTTCCGTCACCGCGCCGCTCGAACGCCAGTTCGGCCAAATCCCCGGCCTGAACCAGATGACGTCCACGAGTTCCTTCGGCAGCTCCATCATCACCCTGCAATTCAATCTCGATCTCAACATTGACGTCGCCGAGCAGGAAGTCCAAGCCGCCATCAACGGCGCTTCCAATCTTCTCCCTCAAGGGCTTCCGAATCCCCCGATCTACAACAAAATCAATCCCGCCGACGCGCCCATCCTTACCCTTGCGCTTACGTCAGATTCGATGCCCCTGTCCAAAGTTGAAGATCTTACGGACACCACTCTGGCGCAGAAGATTTCCCAGCTTACCGGCGTGGGTCTTGTAAGTATTAGCGGCGGTCAGCGCCCCGCCGTGCGCGTCCAGGCAAATCCTACGGCGCTCGCTTCGTACGGCCTTAGCTTGGAAGATTTGCGGACTGTCCTGGGCGCCGCCAACGTCGATCAAGCGAAAGGCACTTTCGATGGGGCTCACCAGGCCTACACCATTGGCGCAAATGACCAGCTCATTACCAGCGACAGTTACCGCCCCCTCATCGTGGCATATCGCAACGGCGCTCCAGTGCGTCTATCCGACGTCGCCACCGTTTTCGACGGTACGGAAAACGTCAACCAAGCCGCGTGGGCCGACAAGAATCCCGCCGTCATTCTAAACATTCAGCGTCAGCCTGGCGCCAACATCATCTCCGTTGTGGATCGCGTAAAAAAACTCCTCCCTCAACTTTCGGCCTCGCTCCCGGCCTCCGTGAAGATTCAAATTCTCACCGACCGCACCACCACCATCCGCGCTTCCGTCGAAGACGTGCAATTTACGCTGATGCTCACCATCGCCCTGGTGGTCATGGTCATTTTTCTTTTTCTGCGCAGCTTGCGCGCCACTGTCATTCCCGCTCTCGCAGTGCCTCTTTCCATCGTCGGCACGTTTGGCGTGATGTATCTCTGCGGCTACACCCTCAACAATCTCTCCCTCATGGCTCTCACTATCTCCACCGGCTTCGTCGTCGACGACGCTATCGTCATGATCGAGAATATCAGCCGTTACATCGAACAAGGCGACACGCCGCTCAACGCCGCTCTCAAAGGCTCCGAGCAGATTGGCTTTACCATTATTTCCCTCACCGTTTCGCTTATCGCCGTGCTCATTCCTCTGCTCTTCATGGGGGACATCATCGGCCGTCTCTTCCGCGAATTCGCCATCACCCTCGCGATCACGATTCTTATTTCCGCTTTCGTTTCTCTCACCCTCACTCCCATGATGTGCGCCAAGCTTCTTCGCTATCAGAAAGAAGAAGACCAGACGTGGTTCTATCACAAGTCCGAGCTGGCGTTTAATTCCATCATCGCTTTCTACGGACGGACTCTGAAATTCGTGCTTCAGTTCCGCACCATCACGCTCCTCGTCACAGTCGGCACACTTGTTGGCACCATCCTTCTTTATATTTACGTTCCCAAGGGCTTCTTTCCCGTCCAGGATACTGGCCTCATTCTGGGCGTCTCCGAAGCCGCGCAGAATATTTCCTTCACCGCAATGTCCCAGAGGCAACAAGCTCTCGCCGACGTCATTCTGAAAGATCCCGCGGTTGAGAGCCTCTCCTCCTTCATAGGCATCGACGGAACCAACACTACCCTCAACACCGGCCGCATTCAGATCAATCTCAAGCCGCTCGAACAGCGCAAAATCGGCGCCTCCGATGTCATTCGCCGCCTCCAGCCGCAGCTTGCAAAAGTCGATGGCATCTCGCTCTTCATGCAACCCGTGCAAGATCTCACCGTGGAAGACCGCGTCAGCCGTACGGAATTCCAGTACAGCCTTGAAGATGTTGACCCTAAAGAGCTCGCCCACTGGACGCCGCTCTTCATGGACAAATTGAAATCCATCCCCTCCGTACGCGATGTCGCCAGCGACGAGCTCAATAAAGGCCTGCTTGCCACTCTCGTCATTGACCGAGACACCGCCTCGCGCCTCGGCATTCTCCCCGCGGATATCGACAACACTCTTTACGACGCCTTTGGCCAGCGCCAAGTCTCCACCATTTATACCCAGCTCAATCAGTATCGTGTCGTCTTGGAAGTCGATCCCGCGTTCCACCAGAATCCCGACTCTCTCAAAAGCATTTACGTCAAGTCTTCGGGAACTCCGCAGACTTCCTCCGGAGCCACGGCCAATATTTCAACGAATGCGCAGGCAAACATTACCTCCGCTGTCAGCCCGCAAGTTCCGCTGAGCGCCTTCACCCGTTTCGAGCCCGGCGCTACCGCATTGGCGATCAACCATCAAGGGCAATTCCCAGTCGTCACTATCTCCTTCAATCTTGCCCCCGGCGCCGCTCTCGGCGATGCCGTGGACGCCATCAACAAAGCCAAGTCTGACTTGAACATGCCCGTCAGCGTTCAGGCGACCTTTCAAGGCACCGCGGCGGCCTTTCTTAAATCGCTCGCCAACGAGCCCGTCCTCATCCTTGCCGCTCTCATCACGGTTTATATTGTTCTCGGCGTCCTCTACGAGAGCTACATTCACCCCATCACCATCCTTTCAACGCTACCTTCTGCCGGCGTCGGCGCCATTCTGGCTCTCCTCCTGTTTCACATGGAGTTCAGCGTCATTTCGCTCATTGGCATCATTCTCCTCATAGGCATCGTCCAAAAAAACGCCATCATGATGATCGACTTCGCTCTCGAGGCTGAGCGAAAAGAAGGCAAGACGCCCCTCGACGCCATCTACGAAGCCTGCCTGCTGCGCTTTCGTCCGATCATGATGACCACCATGGCTGCTCTCCTCGGTGCTTTGCCTCTTGCTCTCGGCACCGGAGTCGGCTCCGAGTTGCGCCGGCCCCTCGGCATCACCATCGTTGGTGGACTCATCCTCAGCCAACTCCTCACGCTCTACACCACGCCAGTCGTATATCTCGCATTCGACTGGCTGTCCCGGCGTTTCGCTTTCCAAATCGGCAATTCCATCGAGGAGCCGGCCCACGGCGACTAGCCAATGATTTCCTCAACTAATTTCTCCGCACCCTTCATTCGTCGCCCCGTTGCCACAAGTCTGATTACCGTTGCGATCTTCCTCTCGGGTGTGGTTGCTTTCCGTTTTCTTCCCGTGGCTCCTTTGCCGCAAGTCGATTTTCCGACGATTTCTGTTGGCGCCAGCCTTCCTGGCGCCAGCCCGGAAACCATGGCATCCTCCGTTGCCACTCCGCTCGAACGCCAGTTCGGCCGCATCGCTGGTGTCACGCAAATGACCTCCTCCAGCGGCCTCGGGTCCACCGGCATCACGCTTCAGTTTGATCTCAATCGCGATATCAACGCCGCCGCTCGTGACGTCCAGGCGGCCATCAACGCTGCGCGCAACCAGCTCCCGGCTGATCTTCCTGGCCAGCCTACCTACCGCAAAGTCAATCCTGCGGACGCTCCCATCATGATTCTGGCTTTAACCTCGGACAATATTCCGCCGGCCCAGATTTATGACGCCGCCGATTCCATCCTTGCGCAAAAGCTCTCGCAGGTGGAGGGCGTCGGCCAGGTCTTCGTTTGGGGAAGCGCAAGTCCCGCCGTTCGCATTGAGGCCAATCCCTACCAGCTCAATAGCTATGGCATCAGTCTCGAAACCATTCGTGGCTCTTTGCAATCCGCCAACGCCAACCTTGCCAAGGGCTATCTCGCCGACTCGCACAAAACATGGAACGTCGGCGATTCCGACCAGCTCTTCAAAGCCTACGAGTACATGCCGCTGATCGTCGCCGGCCATTCAGGCGCTCCCGTCCGGCTACAGGATATCGGCGAAGTCGTCGATTCCGTGGCGGACACCCGCAACCTGGGTCTTTTCGGCGGAAAGCGTTCCGTGCTCCTGGCCATTTTCCGCCAGCCTGCGGCGAACATGATCGAGACCGTCGATCGTATCAATGCCATCCTCCCGGTTCTCCGCGCTTCGATCTCTCCCTCGCTCCATTTAACCGTCTCCATCGACCGCAGCGTGACCATTCGCGCTTCCGTTCACGACGTCGAAGTCACTCTGATCATTTCGATCATTCTCGTCATCCTCGTGGTCTTCGCTTTTCTCCGCAGTACCTGGGCGACCATCATCCCCAGCGTCGCCGTCCCGCTATCCCTCGTAGGCACCTTCGGCATCATGTACCTCTGCGGGTACAGCCTAGACAATCTCTCCCTAATGGCCCTCACCATCTGTACAGGTTTTGTCGTCGACGATGCCATCGTCGTCATCGAAAACATCACCCGTCACATCGAGAACGGCATGAAGCCCTTTGATGCCGCCATGAAGGGCGCCAGCGAAATTGGTTTCACTGTGCTCTCCATGAGCACCTCGCTTATCGCCGTCTTCATCCCCATTCTGATGATGCCAGGCATTGTCGGCCGCCTCTTCCGCGAGTTTGCGGTGGTCCTCAGCGTTGCCATCGTCGTCTCACTATTCGTTTCTCTCACGACCACGCCCATGATGTGTGCACTCTTTCTCAAGCACGAGAGCGGCAAGCACAACTGGATCTACAACTTCTTCGAAGATGCGTTCAACCGGCTTTTGCATCTCTACGATGTCTCGCTCAGGTGGGTTCTCCGCCGCCAGTTGTTCATTCTTGGCATGACTTTCCTCACTGCGGGGCTCTGCGTTTATCTGGCTGGTCACGTCAATTCCGGTTTCTTCCCGCAGCAGGATACCGGCCGCATCAACGGCGCCATTCAAGGCGACCAGGATTTATCTTTCGCGGCCATGTCACAGAAGATGCGCGAGTTCACGGATATCATCATGAAGGATCCTGCCGTAGATACGGTCACTTCCTTCACCGGCGGCGGCAGCGGCGGCAGTACCGCCCGTGTGTTTAGCCAGCTTAAGCCCCTCAGCGAACGGAAAATTAGCGCCGACGAGGTGATCGCCCGCCTCCGCGAATCTACGGCGCATGTCCCCGGCGCCTTTCTTTTTCTCCAGGCTGTGCAGGACCTCAACGTGGGAGGCCGCTTCGGCGCCGCTCAATATCAATACACTCTCCAAGCGGATAATCTCGATGAACTCAACCACTGGGCTCCCATTCTTCAAGCAAGGCTCAGCAAGATCCCTGAACTTCGCGACGTCAATTCCGACCAGCAGATGCACGGCCTGGAAAGTTCCATCGTCGTCGACCGCGACACCGCAAGCCGCCTCGGCGTCTCCATGGAAGCCATTGACAACACCCTGAGCGACGCTTTCGGTCAGCGCCAGGTTTCTACCATCTATAAGGGTCTCAATCAGTACTACGTCGTTTTGGAAGTTATGCCCAAAGCCCAGCAGGATCCCGCAGCTCTGAAGTCCATCTATGTGCCCTCCTCTGCCGGCCACCTCGTCCCCCTAAGCGCTTTTGCCCGTTACGAGCCCTCCAGTACCGCTCTTTCCGTCAATCACCAGGGCATCTTTCCCGCTATTACTATCTCTTTCAATCTTGCCCCAGGAGCTTCACTCGGCCCTGCCGTTCTGGATATCGAAGCTGCAACTCGTGAAATTGGCGCCCCTCCCACGGTCCACGCCACTTTCCAGGGCACCGCGCAGGCCTTTCAGGATTCACGTTCCTCGCAACTCCTGCTGATCATTACCGCCCTTGTGGCCGTCTACATCGTGCTCGGCATTCTCTATGAAAGCTTCATCCATCCCATCACTATTCTTTCCACCATTCCTTCTGCAGGCATCGGCGCCATCCTCGCTATTAAAGTGACTGGATCCGATCTGAACATGATCGCCCTCATCGGCGTCATTCTCCTCATCGGCATCGTCAAGAAAAATGCCATTCTAATGATTGATTTTGCGGTTCAGTTGGAGCGCGAGGAAAAAATCTCGCCCCTGGATGCGATCTACAAAGCTTGCCTGCTGCGTTTTCGGCCCATCCTGATGACCACCATGGCCGCGCTCTTCGGCGCATTACCCCTGGCGCTGGGCACGGGCGTCGGTTCCGAACTTCGCCGTCCGCTCGGCATCACCATCATCGGCGGTCTCATCGTCAGCCAAATGCTCACTCTCTTCACCACGCCCATTGTTTACATTTATATGGATCGTCTGCAAACCTGGCTCCAAGGCAAGCGCAAACACGGACACGCTCCCGTCCCAGCCACCGCTGAGGCAGACTAGCTCCGCCTGCAGTCGTCGCCACATTCTGCTTTCCCTCGCCGTTGCTCTTCGTATTCGTAGTGCGTCGGTGAATCGTGTGGCTACGTCTCCCGAAGACCGATGAACCTCCTCCTGGCGCTGGGCGAAGCGCACCTCCCAGAAACAAAAGGGCCCCGCCGTTGAAAAAAGCAACGGCAGGGCCAACTCATATTGTGTTCCCGCTAGGCTGGGGCCGCAGTTACTCTACGCCAGCAGTGCGGTGCTTGAATCCTACGAACTGCCAATCAGGTACCCCGTAAAGAAAACCAGCACGCCTCCAACAATGACTTGAAACGCCGCCTGCAGGAACGGCGTATCCATGTACCTGTGCCGGATGTAACTGATAATCCCCAGCTCGACGCACACAACAATGACCGCAACAATCGTCGCAACGTGAAAATTGGCAATCAAAAACGGAAGGGTATGCCCGATTCCGCCGGCTGTTGTCATTGCCCCAGTGACCGTGCCACGCAGCCACGGCGACCCTCGCCCTGTCAAAGATCCGTCGTCGGAAAGTCCCTCCGAAAAGGCCATCGAAATCCCGGCGCCAATGGAAGCCGCAAGTCCTACTCGAAATGCGTCCCAACTCTGGTGAGTGGCGAAGGCCGCCGCAAAAAGCGGCGCCAGCGTCGATACCGATCCGTCCATCAGGCCGGCCAGCCCCGGCTGCACGATCTGCAGCAGGATGAGCTTGCGGTGCGATTCGTCTTCCTGTGCGCGCGCAGGCTCCGTTAAATGTTTCTCTTCCAGGCCGTCTGCCGTTGCCTCGTGCTTGCGCTCTTCATCCGCCAGTTTATTCAGCAGTTCTCGCGTCGGCGCATCCGTAATGCGGCTGACGGCACGCAAATAGAAACGCGCCGCCTCCATCTCCATCACCTTGGCTTGTTTTCTGGCCACGTTCACGCCCAGCGGCCGCACCAGCCAAGTAGGTCTCCGCTGCAAGAATCCCTTCACGTTTTCTCGCCGGATTAGCGGGATGTGATCGCCAAAACGCTCTCGAAACATCGCCAGCAGCCGGTCCCGATGCACAACTTCTTCTGCGCGCATCTCTTCAAACATCTTCGCCGTCGCCGGATAAGTCTCCCGCAAGGCGTCCGCAAACTCCCCGAAAATGCGGCTGTCTTCCTCTTCCGACGAGATAGCCAGCGCCAGAATCTCTTTTTCGGTTAAATCTTTGAATTTTTTGAGCATTGCCGCTTCCTCGCGCTTCGTCGAGGAAGAGAATCGCACAAACGGTGGAAAGAAGTCACCTCCGGGATGGAAATGTAGGTTGTGGGCAGTGTTTGGTATCAACTGGCTCAAGGCTCGCGGCGATCAGCATGCTTGGACAAGCCGAATACTTGGACAAATCAAGAAGCTAAACCAGAAATCCCTGCGTTCTGCAAAGGTGCACAATTCCAAATCGGTCACCCGCTCCGACTTTATGCTTCATTCTGTAGAGATGATTCTTCACCGTCTGTTCCGACAGGCAGAATTGATTCGCTATTTCCTTGTTTGTCAGGCCTTGCGCGATTAGCGGAACGATTTGCTGTTCGCGCCGCGTCAAGCCCAGTCTCGGGTGAATGGTTGCTGAATGAACCGACGTAGCCTCGCGCTCAAAAAACCGAAACAGTAAGGCGCACAGCGACCCTGGGCATACCGCCTCACCCGCTTGCACGGCATGCATTGCTTCCAGCACGTCCTCCGCCGAAGCGTCTCGCGGCAGGTACCCTCTGATTCCCGCGCGCACGTATTGAAAAAACTCGGTTTTGTCTTCCGTCATTCCCACCAGCAGAATTCGGACTGTCGGAGCCGTCAATCGCACTTGGCGAATCACGAAAACATCTTCGCCCAGGCTCCCCCGCGAAGTTAGCAGCAAGATATCGGCTTTCTCCTCGAGTAATCCTTCCACTTGGAAAGGCCCGGCAGTGTTCAATCCGACCACATCAATGTCTCCTTGCCTCGTTAACATCCGTGACAGGGCTTCGCGCAGCAGCCGGTTCTCCGCGGCGATATACACGCGCGCCCGCGCTTCCGCTCCTCCGTTTGCTCGTATGTGCGACTCCACCTCCGCCAGCGGTGAATTGCTCTTACGCTCTCCCCGAAAGAGTCCATTTCGTTGGCCAGTTCCTGACGTAACTGAGCCTCGGCGCGCCACGGTATTCATGATGGGGGTTCTCCTGCAATCTTTATCGTTCTTCGGCGACTGCGTTCTCCTCAAGGAACTTGCACCCGCCGACGGCAACCAACTTCTGCAATTTTGCAGCCGCACTTCGTTTTCTCCTTGCTACACGTCGCTCCGCGTATCTCCCATCGTACCTACCTCTTAGGGCCGGACTTCGTGGGGACCGTAGCTCTGCCTGGTCCCACATCGGTACCAATCCCCCTCTGCGACTTCACTTCGGAACTCCTCCATTAAATCCTTCTTATTCTTGCTTTTACCCAAAATACGTCCCCTCGCTCTCTTCCTTTCGCAGTACTTCCGTACTATCATGCAATCAGGGCGTCCTACTCTTTTGCAGGTACGTCTCTGCTATAGGTTTTGTTTTACGCAAGCCTTACACTCTCTTTAACAACGTCCCCTCAGCGAGAGGCAAGGCATTCATGGAGACCCAGCAAAGTATTATGGGCAAGACACCCAGCACTGGTGGCGTGGCCACCTCGGCACCAAAAACTACAGAACGTCGCGGCAGCCGTCGCTGCAAAATCACTCAGCTCATGCGCATCCGCCCTTCCGATCCTGAGAAGGATCACTTTGACGATATGCGCGGAACCCTCAGCGTTTCTCGCAGTGGCGTTTATTTCCAGACTAGCGAGCCCGCCTATGAAATCGGCATGCGCCTTTTTCTAACTTTGCCGTATTCGCAGGATCCTATGTCGATGAATCGCGAATACCTCGCGGAAGTCGTTCGCAGAGATCCTCTTTCCACTGGCATGTTCGGGATCGGCCTGAAAATCCTCATGGAAATGGGGACGCAACAGCCTACTTTCAATGACGCCTGGGCGAGCCGCAGGTAGCCTGCGCGTTCCACGCAACTCAACCTTTTAAAAACAAAAAAGGGCGGATGGCTTTAGGCCACCCGCCCCTTCTTGCATTTGGGGGTTGGAGAGAACTCGTAACTAATCTTGTCCGAACATTTGCAGAGTTTTGTGCCGGATCATTCCCAGCTGCCGGTTAATAGGGTGCTGCCGGGTAAGAAATGTCAGTACCGGCGGCCGCCGCTCGACGAGGCGGTTCATGGCAATCGTCAATCGCACATCTCGCCGCGCAAATTTCAACCCGGACTGCAGCGCTTCCACCGCCTCTTCCCTTCGCCCCGCCGTCGCATAGACTTCCGCCAGATTCAGATAAAGCTGCGCCTGATTCCGCTTCATCCGCACGGCCGTATCGCACAGCCGCTCGGCTTCGCCCCACTTCTGCTCGGAGCGGGCCAGCACTACCCCCAGATAAGACATGTAGTACGGATTGTTTCTGTCCAGGTCTACCGCGCGCTTCATATGCGGCAATGCCTTTACTGCATAGTTGTCTCGCAGCAGCGTTAACCCGGTTTTGAATTCGCGGAAGGCTTCCGTGTCCATCATTGATTCACCTCGTTGCCCCCGTCCTTTTTCAGGATGGGCTAGGATTAGGACTCCCCGGGAAGCTGGAAACTTGCCGCGCGCTGCAAAAAAGGACACTCACCGCCCGGGCGCCGGGCTTGGCTGGATTAACCTGTTGGAGGTCATCCAGGAAATTGTGGCATTCACCCAGTTGGTGTTCGGTACAGCGGAGAGCAGTGTCGCGTTTTCTGTTCCCATCCCAGTCCTTCTTGAACCTACGCGCACTTTGCTCAGGAATCTACTGACCCGTGGGACAGTCTTGGGTCAGCCGCACTCGCGGAGTAAGGTGGCAGGCAGGGACAGTAGACAAAACCCCAGCAATTCAGCCGATTTTTTGCTATGAGAACTCTATGGCGCAACATGCCCGCTGCCAGGCGCAGGAAACCTCACCTGGGGAATTACTTCGTGAGCTTCTTCCAGCCCTTACGCCAATCTTCCCAATCCTTTAGCGTGGCTTTGCACATTGCCTTAGCCGCTTTATGCAGCCAACGGCCTTTTCTCTGCGCCAGATCGCGCTTGACCTGCGGAATGGCCTGCGGAGAACCGAAGTGCATGTTGGCGGTTTCCCAACCCATCGAATAGAGCAGCTTCGACTCATCCCGTTCTGCGGCCAAAGAAACTAGCTCGATCCGTGAACAGTCTGGCGCCAGACGCCGCACCACCCACCTCTTGTGAAACCGAACGAAAGGGTCCAGCACGCGCAAACAGCGCCCGATGAGCCTTGGTCCATAGACGATCGCGGACGACGCACCGCTATTCCATGCGGACGCTGAAGGTCGAATGGCTTTGGCCTCGCGCGCGATGTAAGCCCCGCCCGCGGAAGAAAGCGCCACGATCCGGGGATGGCCCAGACTGCCGAGGCCCGCGATTCGCTTTCTCAGCGAATACACACTCTTAGGCGGCAGCGACTCCTCCAGCAACTCCCGCACTTCGTCCGGAGCTCTCGCGGTGAAAGGCGGCAAGTGCGTCAACTTTTCCCAGAAATGGACCGGGTCGCGCAGCTTGCTCAGCGCCATCAGCCTCAGCCACTGGTGATCCTCGGCCAGAATGAAGGGTTTCCCTCCCGCCGCCAGCGCGTCGCGGTAACCTTCTTCGACCGCTTCCGAAGCCTCGCGCCGCTGCATCGACAGATGCTCCCCAAGAATCGCCAAATAAGCGCTCGTCGTAAGGCGTACTAAATCAATGGCGTACGACGATGGGTAGACCTCGTCCAGATCGTTCACGCCCCAGATGAGCCGCCCCTCTAGGTCCCGCCAAGTCCCAAAATTCTCAACGTGCAAATCGCCCACCGCAAGAACTTTGGGGGCTTTCGCAAGCTCGCCACAGACTTCTGGCCAAAGCTGCAACCACCTGTAAAAAGTTGCGCGGAAGAACGGGAAAGCCGCCTCGGCCATCAGTCGATGTTTGAGGCGTAGGTCTTGCTTGATAATAGGAAGTTGCGCTCCGAGCCACTTCTCGAATGCGAACGTCGCATCAATAATGCCGGGTATCATTCGCAGTTCACACGTTTGCGTGTTCCGCGCGAGACGTTCCGCGCACACGCGATTCGTAAATCGGGAAGCGCGCCGCGAAATCGGCAACCTGCTCGCGCACTCGCTGCTCCGTTTCGGCGTCGCCCAGATGCGAGAGAATTTCTCCAACCCACCCGCCGATTTGTTCCATCTCTGCTTCGCGCATTCCGCGCGTCGTCACCGACGGACTTCCCAGCCGGATTCCGCCGCCCTTCATCGGGGGCAGCGGATCGAACGGTATCGAGTTCTTGTTCACGGTTATCCCCGCACGGTCCAGCGCCTTCTCCGCGTCGCTCCCGGTAATCCCTCGCGAATGCACCTCAATCAGAAACACGTGATTGTCCGTCCCGCCCGTCACAATCCTGAACCCGCGTTTCGCGATAGCGGCGGCCAGCGCCTTCGCATTGGCCACCACCTGTTTCTGGTATTCCTTAAAGCTCGGCTCCATCGCTTCCTTCAAACACACCGCTTTCGCCGCAATCGTGTGCACCAGCGGTCCGCCCTGCGTTCCCGGAAACGTCAGCTTGTCCAGTTCCTTTGCGAACGCCGCTTTACACAGCACCAATCCTCCGCGCGGCCCGCGCAACGTCTTGTGCGTGGTCGTCGACACAATATCCGCATGCGGCACCGGACTAGGATGCACTCCCGCCGCCACCAACCCCGCGATGTGCGCCATATCCACAAAGAACAAAGCCCCTACGGATTTCGCTGCCTTCGCAATCCGCTCAAAATCAATAATCCGCGAATATGCGCTCGCCCCCGCCACTATCATCTTCGGCTTGTGCTCCAACGCCAGCCTGTCAATTTCGTCGTAGTCGATCCGCTCATCCTCTTTCTTTACTCCGTACGCAATGAACTTGTACATTCGCCCCGAAAAATTCAGAGGATGCCCATGCGTCAAATGCCCGCCATGCGAAAGATTCATCCCCAGCACCACATCATCTTTATGCAAAGTGGACATGTACACCGCGACATTCGCTGAAGTCCCCGAATGCGCCTGCACGTTGGCGTGCTCCGCCCCAAACAACTCCTTCGCCCGGTCAATCGCCAACTGCTCCACTTTATCCGCGTACTCGCACCCGCCGTAATAGCGCTTCCCCGGATATCCCTCCGCGTACTTGTTCGTAAAAATCGACCCCATCGCCTCCAAAACCGCCTCAGACACAAGGTTCTCCGATGGAATCAACTCCAGCCCGGTAGCCTGCCTCTGGGCCTCCTCTCGCAACAATTCCGCAATCGCCGGGTCCACCGCCTCCAGCGGCCTCTGCATGCGTTCGTTAGCTTCTGTAGTCATCTCGGTTTTCCTATCAACTCAATTTCAATTCAGCCCAGCTCGTTCCTCTAGTCTCATTCAAGGTTCACCATCTTACTCCGCCCATACCCTTTCTGCGAAGCAACTGCTCTTTGCCAAGAATCATGGGAATGATAAAATGTCTGTGGGAAATCATCCGATATCGGACTGCGGCAGCGTCTCTGCCGCCTTTTTATTTCGCCACTCAGCAGCCCAACCAACTGTCAGGAGCGAACAATCAAGCGTCAGTGCAGCCAAGCGTGTTTCGCACTGCCAAACACACTCTCGTCACATCCGCCGAGGCCTGCGATGAAATCCGGCCCAGCTCTTTTCTGGATTTAGCAAGCCGCGAATCCCGCGCACTTCGTCAGAGTGAAAATTGCGCAAGGCGGCTAACGCAAAATTACGCCCGGTAAGTAAGGTCGGTACGCTGGTAAGTCGAGGCATGACCACAGCTCGGACATTTCAGCTCCGAGCCGCCTGGCGGGAACGCAGGTTTCTCAGGCAAGAAATAATCCAATAAGTGCGTGGCCGTAATCGCAGAATGTGCAAACGCAACGTTACACTTCGCGCAGCGCAGCATCCATGAGGCCATAGTTCATCGTATTCCGGCGCCGCTAGCGCCCCTGTGAGGGAATCATAAGAAATTTGTAAGGAATCATCCCAAGACGCGGAGAGAAGGTATCCGCTCATGTGAAATGCCCGGTCGGACCCGACGGCTGCTCCGGTCAGCCATGTCGCGAATTCCTCCAGGATGGTCCAACTCGTAAGTCTTTTAGAAGCAACACGTACAGAAGCCTACACAAGTGTTGATTCTAATACGCTTACGGAAAATCTAAGTTGTTTAGAATCAATACCTTCACAAAACCACGGCAGGGGCAGGCGGAGGATTGCCTCCCTTTTTGCTCTGCATCCAGGGGATGCCGACATCCCGGAGAGCCCGCCAGCAACTTGAGGTCGCCATTCCTTACTTCCCAGAGAGTCTCTTGTGGTAGAGGGTCAAAATATCGTCGGTGGATTGCACGCCTTTTCCCGTCGCTATCTTTCGGACCACACTGAGCTTTAGGCCGCCATAGTCCGGAAGCCGCGAATCGTTCATCTCAATTAAGTAAAACCCCGGCTTGCCCGGATTGGCGGTATCGGGGACGCAGTAGAACATTTGCAGGGCGATCCGGATGTAGCGGCTGGCGTACAACTGCTCATTCGCGACAACGTATTTGATAACGCCCACGCCCTTTGGAAACATCGAAACACGATTCACGCGGATGGTGGGTCCCTGGCCAAAATCGATGTTTTCCCAATAGAAGAAGTCCATCGCGCCAGCGAGCTTTCCATCGGGATACTCAAGAATGTGTTCATAGATGCCGCCGGATTTGTCCTTCGGCAGGTAATAGGAACTGTCCAGCATCGACTTCATGTTTTCATACAAGTTGAAGGGCTTCTCGCGGTCGGTGTAGCTGCCGAACGCCTTTAGGCCACCGGAGATGTAAGTTGTCACGACTTCGAAAAGACGCTGGCGGGCGAACTTGTTGACTTGATCGTATTTGTCCACTGAGTTCCAGTCGATCCGTTTTTGCAGTGCCACAACATCAAATACCTGGAGATCGCAGTCGTTAGGTTTGCACTTCTGCAGCGCGTCAATATCCTTACGCGGGAACGCGATACGGTCGAAGTCGGAGAGTTTGGGCGGCGAACCGAGCTCGTTGAACGCTTGCACGTCGAGGTAGACCTTGTCCTCGAGCAGGCTTTTCACGTCGCGGTAAGATTCCGCAAAACGCTCCACGGTGCCATTGATATACACCCCGCCAAACACCAGCATCCCGTACTTCTTGTCGCCAGAATCGAGGACCTTGGTCACCACCTGGCCTTGATCCATCTTTTGAATATCACTGTCGGTCAAACCGACCCGAGTTTTAAAGAAAGTTTCCGGTTGTCGCTGGGCACAAGCGATAGCAGCGCCAAAGCTCAGTCCTAGTGAGAAGACACTTGCCGCAAGAAATTTCCTGCTCATTGTGGTAGCTCGCATTCTTTTCGTTATTGCTCTAGCCGAATTTGATTTTTGGCGGCGATGAGGGCGCCAGCGTGCATGCGCTTCGATTGCTCGGGACCTTGGCAACAATTTTTCATCCGGACACTACTGGTTGCCAACTATTCGATGCGAGCAGGAGCAAGTCAGGTGCAGATTAACGCACGAATCGCAAATTAACCCGCGGCTTGCCAGCTGTCAGCCGCTGCCAAAAGGCATTGCTTTGCATTTCGCGCGGATACACTCTCCTCCGCTAGTTCGCCACATCCCAAAGGGTCCCCGCCTTCTCTCATTGGTTCTGAGTCGCCGGCGCACCATGGTTCGCGAGATTCACGCTGTCGATGCCACGAAACATGCCCAGCACCTCATCGGACTCTCGTCCCTTCTTCGGCCCGAACGTCGAGCCGTCGGCAAACACGACCAGGTCCAGCGTAATTTTGTAGCTGGCGCGGCTTCCGTCGGCCAAGTACGAAAACTTGCGCGGCCCGGCGACCCAAGTGGCTCCCGGCAAGAGATAGTGAGCAGGGTTTCCCTCCGTCTCGAGCTCCTTAGTTGTGACGCTCCGGAGCTTCGCCCCGCTGTTGGGATCGAAAAAGATTGTCGCAAACACAAACCCGCGAATCGGGGCGGTGCCGACGTTGGTCGCCTCGAGCGCTACCATCGCCGTCCCGCTTTCCTCGTGCCAAACACCCGTCTCGATCCTCAGCGGACCAATGGTCTGGAATTGAATGTCTTCCACGGGAACCGGCCCTCCACGCGGCAGGATGGGGGATACATACCTCAGCAAGTCGGTCGTTTTCACGCTAAAGTCCATGCCGTCCATCGTGCCGAAGAGTTGATGCGATTCCGGCAGCGATCCAGGCCCCCAAATCGAACCGTCCGCGAACCGCAAGGCATCCACGATTGGGATAACTCTAACGGCGGCTCCCACATTGGGCCTGACGGCCGAGCAGATGGTGCGCGTCCACTCCGCGCCATTGACAATCGGCTCGCGTGAATCGCGAACCTCTTGAACGGTTTGCTCCGTGAGAGCCTTGACGGCCTCGGAATAAGCGGGGGCCAGCGAAACGAGGTAGGCTCGAAGGGGTTTTGTGCCGATATAGTGGAACTGCACGATTACTCCATTGTGGGAATTACAGTCCGCGACTGGAGCTGTTGAGAACTGCGCCGTCACGCTTAACGGCTGGGCTTCTATTTTTATCTTTTCATCCTGCGCGGCGGCATTCAACGCAAGCACGAAAGGGCCTAGAGCCAGGGGGAATAGAAGCAAGGTAGGCTTGTGGCGCATGGTTCGCTCCTCTTATGTAAATCGCTAAAGGGATAGACGTGGCTCCAGGAGAGTGTGTTAACCCGCTGGAGAGCCAGAGAATGAGCCGATGATCTGCGCGGTTGGAGGATGTCAGGGGCCATAAACTCCCCTCGGAGACTGCTTCAAATACGAAAACAGCTTTCCACTATCTTTCAGAATTATCAAGCGAAGAATCAAGCGAGTCACGTCAGGCGCCGCGGTTCTTGTGGCAAAAGCGGAACGGCGTGGGTCCGAGCCGGGCGGTGAAGGGCTCTCTTATTGAGGGCTCGCACGCAGCGCATCCAGCCGCGCGCGGGCCTCGGCCATCGAAGGAGCCAATTGCAATGCCGCCGCGTAAGCGTTCACGGCTTGGCGATTCTCGCCTTTGCTTTCCAGTGCTCGTCCCAACCAGTATAATGCGAGGGGCGATGGCGCAATCTGCGCAGCCTTTGCAAAATCCGCAATCGCCGCATCCGTGTTCATCATTTGCATTTCGGCTGTACCGCGCCCTATGTAACTGTTTTGCTCGTTCGGGTCCAGTGCAATCGCTGCGCTCAATTCTGTCAGCGCCGCTGCGTACTTTGCTTCTCCCAAGTACAGGATCCCCAGATTATTGTGCGACTGCACGATTTCCACCTGGTCGCTCGATAGCGCCAGTGCGGTGCGATATTCGTGTTCCGCATCGTCCAGCTGGTTTTGCCGCTGCAGCAAAACGGCAACGTTATAGTGGGGCGATGCTAGGTCGGGGCTCAACCGCACGGCTGCCACAAAATGTTGCGCCGCCAGCTCCGGTTCACCGCGCTCCATCAGCGCAACTCCGAAATCATTTTCCGCGAATCCATTGTTCTTGGTTACTTCGAGGGTGTGCCCAAAAAGCGTGTAGCTGTCGTGCCAGTAGCCGATCTGTTTGATAGTTAGCGCAGCAAACGGCGCCAACACCAGCAGAAAAATCGCCGCGGCAATTTCTTTCTGCCAATGCTTCTCCATCGCCAAATCGGCGATCAACCAGACCAAGGCAAAGAGCAACCCCATCATCGGAATGTGCATGAACCGGTCCGCCATCCCTTGCCTGCCCGTCTGTATAAAGCCAATCATCGGCAGCATCGTCCCGAGATACCACAGCCAGCCCATCAACAGATACTTGCGCGCACGCAGTCTCCAAAC
Source organism: Candidatus Acidiferrum sp. (assembly GCA_035272765.1). GTDB lineage: Bacteria > Acidobacteriota > Terriglobia > Acidiferrales > UBA7541 > Acidiferrum. The sequence goes on along the minus strand of DATEQG010000003.1, from coordinate 7,154 downwards.
CAGTGCTGTGATTCCTGCAAGGAGCAGCCCCGCGAGCGCCACGACGGTCCACGTCAGCGTATTTTCCGGATGCGGATAATAGGGCGCCAACCCAACTGGCCAGATGGCTTTCCCCAGATATGCCGCGTAAGAAAAAATGGCGTTCTTGAACCTCCAGCTAAACGGCAACGTCGCCGTCAGCGCATGCGCCTGCGAATGCACGTAGATGGTCACGGCTCCGCCCGCCGCGGCCATCACAAAGAGCGGAATTTTTTCGATCACCAGCGCACGCAGCGCAACAATAAATCCTCGCGGGTTTCCTTCTGCGTCGGTTCCTGGAAGTCTTCCAAGGGGCCAGTAGTCCAGCAGCAGCAAGGCAAACGGGAAGGGAATCACCATGACCTTGGCTGTGATTCCCAATGCAAAGAACAAAACCACCCACAAATAGCGGCCTACGCTTGGTCTTTTTGCGTACCACCCGTACGCTCCGATCGCGAGGAGAAAAAACAAGACGCAAAGCACCGATTTCCGTTCGGATATCCACGCGACCGCTTCGACATTCAGAGGCTGCACCGCAAACAGCGCCGCCACCGCTGCGCTCCGCAGCGCGCGCCCTGTTGCGAGTTCAATCAGAAGAAACAGCAACACCACGCACAGGATATGCAGCAGCACACTTGTGAAGTGATGTCCTACAGGTTTTCTCCCATACAACTGGACGTCCGCCATGTGGGAAATCCAAGTCAGTGGATGCCAATTCGAAGAAGGATAACTTGAGCCGAGCGCCCACCGGATATCCGCCCACGTTAATCCCGCCAGCACGTGCGGATTGCGTGTCACATAATCCGGGTCGTCCAGATTTACAAACCCATTGCGCATCGCCGGCGCGTATACCGCCGCCGTTCCCAGCGCCAGCAATACTGCAAGAAATGCGACTAGGCGCCAGTCCCTTGGCTGCGGTGGGCTCGGAAAATCCGGGCCAGCGCTCTGGTCGTCACTTATTTTTGGTAGAGCACTCACAGTGAAACCAGCCTATCAAAACTGCGCCGGATTCAGTTGGGCGGCGAAAATGCGGGAACAGCATTAGTTACGGCCCTTTGCGCCCGTCTTCTTTTGATAACGACAACCGAACAATCCCGCGAGCTTCTCATCCCAGCCGCCGCCGAACTCAGTACAATCGAAAAACGCACAGTGGCCATCGATACGCAAGCACAGGAGCAGCTTCTACGGCATCGCCGCGTTTGGGAACAAAAACCCATTTTGCGGCGCGTCTACAACGACGAATTTTTCGCGCGCCTGATCGCCTCTCGCAAACCAAACGGGGTCTCTGTTGAAGTAGGCGCCGGCCCTGGTTTTTTCAAGCAGTTCGCGCCGGACATTTTCTCGACGGACCTCATCTGGTGTCCCTGGCTCGACGCCATTGCAGACGCGCAACGACTTCCGTTTCGATCGAACAGCGTCGCAAACGTTTTCGGGCTGGACATGCTGCATCACCTCGCTACGCCCATGACTTTTCTCAGCGAAGTCGCGCGCATTTTGGTACCCGGCGGCAGGTTGATCCTCGTCGAACCGTGGATCACGCCTTTCTCTTATTTCATTTTCCGGTTTCTCCACCAGGAGCGCTGCGATCTCTCCGAAACTCCCTGGGTACAAAACCAAGCCAGCGCGGCTCCGGAAAAAATGGCTTTCGACGGCAACCAGGCAATTCCGTATCTGCTCTTCGGGCCCAAGCATCGTGCGAGTACCCTCAGTTCTTTGCCAGAGCTGAAGCTTCTAGCCCTCGAACCGTTTTGTCTTTTTGCTTATCTGCTCAGCGGCGGATTCAAGCCCATGAACCTTTTGCCAGAATCCTTGTATTCCGCCGTTTCAAAATTCGAGCGCGCGACGTCTTTATTGTGGCGCCGCGTTGCGGCTTTGCGAGTTTTACTCGTGCTGGAGAAAACCATCCCGGCCCACGGCGACGCCAGCAATGCAAAATGATTTTCAGTGGAAACGGCTCAGCGCATGAGCAATAAATCCTCCTCGAACATTTTTACGCGTGTCTACAACCTGGCGCGCGGCGCGAAACTCTTCGAAATACCGTTGTTCAGGAGCCTTTTTCTTTTTTCGTATTTTCTTTACAAGCGTTGGTATGAAGATCCCTTCTGGGCGCTGGCGAAACGCAGTCCTGAACTTTTCACCAAAGGAGACATTCTCGATATTGGCGCGAACATCGGCTATACCGCATGGGTATTCGCAGCTGTGGTCAAGCCGCCAGGCAAGGTCTATGCGTTCGAGCCTGATCTGGCGAGCTTCGCGACGCTTGGAGAAACTATTCGCCGTAAGAATCTCGGCAACGCGGTGGAAATTTTCAACATGGCTGTCGGGAGCGCCGACGGCTCACTCGAGTTTTGGCACAATGAAGAGCACTCGGCCGATCATCGTGTGGTCACGGAACAGTTCAAGGCATCGAGGCCTGCCGGCCAAAAAATCACAACGGTTGGCGTCACCAGCGTCGACAATTTTGTCGCGGCTCGAAACCTGCAGAACATTTCTTTCATCAAAATCGATGTGCAGGGATACGAACTAGCCGTCTGCGAGGGCATGCGCAAAACGATCGAGAAGTTTCCTGCGATGTGTATTGCTTTCGAGTACGCTCCCGAGGGGATGCGTGAATTGGGCTTCGAGCCGTTGGCGTTGCTCGATTTTTTTCGCTCGGCAGGCTATCGGCTTCACATTTTGACGCGCGCCGCCACCATTTTAGCTACAGGCAATGAAGCGATCGCTCTCGCGGCGGAGCGGTCCGGTTACGTCGACCTGCTTTGCACTAGGAAAATCCTTGCTTAGCGTGGGTTTTGAACGCCGCCGACTTAGATGCTGGGAAAAGGTTGCTTGATCAGTGCGCTCGATCAAGGGCGGGCACGGCGTGCCGTGCCCCTACTGAGGATTCGCGACGCTAAGGCGAATGCCGTCGTGCAATGCGGGTTAGGCCTGGTGTGGTTCGTTCTGTGCGACCGGTGCCGGCTTTTTTCTAATTCCCATCTTGATGCGCACGAGGCCCACCCAGGTCATTTTTAGAAGCTGCAAGCCGTGCCGAAACCGTTGAATATTCGTTTCTCCATAAGTGCGCGCCAGATAGCGCACCGGCACATCCACGATTTCCAGGCCGAGCTCCGCCGCGGGAAAGAGCAGCTCGAAATCTCCAAAGGGATCGAACTCCCCAAAATCCTTTCGCCAAGCAACCATGCGCTCGTAATCGTGGCGCGTGACTAGCTTCGTACCGCAGAGCGAATCGCCCAGCCGCACATCCAAAACCGCGCTCAGCATTTTCGCGAAAAAAATATTGCCCATGCGGTTCAAGAAACGCATGGCCGCGCCCTCCATCGGATAGACGAGCCGCGACCCGTTGATGAAATCGCCGTGCCCCTGGTCGTAGGCATAGCTGAAGCGCGTAAGCATTTCCGGCGGCATGGTCAGATCGGCGTCCAGAATCACCAGCAAATCTTCTCTCGCGTGCGAAAAGCCTAGACGTACCGCGTCTGCTTTGCCCTTACCGGGTTGTTGCACGGCCAGGATGCGAAATTGATCGCGGTACACCGTCGAGACGCGCAGAATTTCTTCCCAGGTTCCGTCCGTCGAGTGGCCTTCGACAAAGATAACTTCCGCCTCGCGGCCGAGATCGGGAAAGCGCTTCAGGGCATTCTCGATATTTCCGCGTTCGTTGCGCGCGGGAATGACGCAAGACACGCCCTGCTGCGAAGACGGCACCAGCGGCCGCATCACCACCACCGAAGTCAGGCTCAGCCAGCGCGCCAAGGGCACCAACGGCATCACGCGGTTGATGGCTGTCCCGAGACCCAGCATTTTCCACGGGCAATAGACCGCTTGCCGCTGACGCACGATTTCAAAGCCCGCCACCTTCGCGATGTTTTCGAGATCGACGCGCGTCACGAATGTGCTGGGCAGGTCGCCCTTGCGGATGCCCATGCGATTCGTAAGGTAATATGCCCAGCGCAGGTAGGGGTTGTAGAGAACCACCACCAATCGCGATGTGCGCGCCAGCTTCGCTTTCAGTTGCATCAAGAGCGCTTGAATGTCGAAGTCGTGGTTAAACGTTCCGTTGATCAGAATCGCGGTGCGCTTGTCGCGCTCGTGGGTCAAGTCCGGGAATAGTTCGTCTTTTCCGACGGTTTCTTTGCGCGGTGCGTCGATCGCGGCAAGCAGGCCGCCCTTATCGTCTTCGCGCGGCAGCCACTGGATTACGCGGTCGTAATATCTGGTCAGCGCAGAAATTTCCGCGGCGAGAAACGCGTTTACATAGGTGCGCCAGCCAGGGGAGGTGTTCTCCGCCACGTTTCTCGGATCCTTCGCAACGCTTTCTGTCTCGATTTCGGGCGGCATCTCGGTCAATTGGGGCATCCCAAAAGTTTTACCATGTTTTAAGTCTGGCTGAAGTTCCATCGCGCAGCCCGGCATCGTGCGAGTAATCCTGGACGAGGAGGAGAGATCGTCCTGGTTTGGTAAGTCTTCCCGCGCTTGAAGTCACTCCGCTGTCCCAAGTGCCCCGTCTCTTCCCGTTCGTTGACACGTTGCAACCCGTCCGTTACGCTTTTGAGTTTACTCAGAAGAATTTATTGCTCTGAGGAGAACGGACTACACTGCCGCATGGCTGAAGAAAAGCTCCCGACACGCGCACAAGATTTTTCCGAGTGGTACAACCAGTTGGTTTTGAAGGCGCAGCTTGCCGACTACGCACCTGTTCGCGGGTGCATGGTCGTTCGGCCCTATGGGTGGGCGCTGTGGGAGAACATGCAAGCGGCGCTGGACCGGCGATTCAAGGCGACCGGGCACCAAAACGTGGCGTTTCCGCTGCTCATTCCGCGGAGCTTCATAGATAAAGAGAAGCATCACGTCGAGGGATTTTCGCCGGAGCTGGCCGTGGTGACGATTGGCGGCGGCGAAAAGCTGGCGGAACCCCTGGTTATCCGGCCAACTTCGGAAACGATTATTGGGCACATGTGGTCGAAGTGGATCCAGTCCTATCGCGACTTGCCGGTTTTGATGAATCAGTGGAACAGCGTGGTGCGCTGGGAATTGCGGACGAAACTCTTTCTGCGCACGCTGGAGTTTTACTGGCAGGAAGGGCATACGGCGCATGCCACACGCGAAGAAGCGGAATTCGAGACGCGGCAAATGCTCGATATTTACACGGAATTTGCGGTGAACGATGCGGCGATTCCCGTGATTGCCGGGAAAAAATCGGATGCGGAGAAGTTTGCGGGCGCGGACGTTACTTACTCGATCGAAGGAATGATGGGGGATGGAAAGGCTCTGCAGTCCGGGACTTCGCATTTCCTGGGGCAGAATTTTGCGCAGGCGTTCGAAGTGAAGTATCTCGACCAGGGCGGGCAGTTGCAGCATTGTTGGACGACTTCGTGGGGGCTTTCGACGCGCGTGATCGGCGCGATAATTATGGTGCATGGCGATGATCAGGGGCTGGTTTTGCCGCCGAAGCTGGCGCCTTACCAGGTAGTGGTCGTGCCCATTTACAAGACCGACGAAGAAAAGAATTCGGTGATGGACGCAGCGCGGAAGTTGAAAGCGGAATTGGTGGCGGCAAACGTGCGCGTCGCTTTGGACGAGCGCGAAGGACCGAGTCCTGGCTGGAAATTTAACGATTGGGAGATGCGCGGAGTGCCGCTGCGGGTAGAGTTGGGGCCGAAGGATGTGGCGAAGGCGGCGGCGGTGCTGGCGCGGCGGGATCGTCCGGGTCGAGAAGGGAAGGTCAGCTCGCCGCTCGCTGGAATGCCGCAGACGATTGAGAAGCTGCTGGTCGAGATTCAGCAGGCGCTGCATGACAAGGCTTTGGCTTTCCGCAAAGCCAACACGCACGACGCGAAGACGTATGATGACTTGAAGAAAGCCGTGGAAATGGGTTTCGCGTATTCGTATTGGTGCGGAAGCGCGGATTGCGAAGCGAAGATTAAGGAAGAAACGCGGGCTACCATGCGGTGTATTCCCATGGATCAGAGCCTGGGCGAGGGTGATGCGCGGGCTGGCAGAGGCACCGGGACCTGCGTTTATTGTGGCAAAGCGACTGCCGAGCGGGCTATTTTTGCTCGGGCTTATTGAGGATGTTCCGCTGCGCCAAAGGGCGCCCAAGAGGTCGCGCACAGGCTGAAGCCTGTCCTACTACGCGCCCCCGTAGCTTTCCGGGAACACCTGACTCTGCAACGTCTCGACACTCTGTGGACGGGGTGCTAGCGTTAACTGAAAGACAGCGGCTGAATCCTGCCGTGCGATGACGCGCCTCGGAGGCGGCATTGGCGGCGCCCGGAGAAGATTTTCGTGCACTTTGATGGTACCCCTGAACGGAATTCGCTAAAGCACGGCGACCGCTCACAACGCGGCGCGGGGAAGCTGAAGGCCGTTGTATTTGCGGCCCTGGCTTTGGTGGCTATCTATATGGCTTTCAAGCTTGTGCCGCCGTACATTTCCGAATACCAATTGCAGGATAAAATGCAGGAACAGGCGCGCTACGGCATCGTGAACAGGTATACGGACGAGCAGGTTCGCGACAATGTATTCAAGGCAGTGCAGGATTTGGACATTCAGGGCGTAAAACGCGAAGACATCAAGGTCTCGGTGTCGCAGTCCGCGGTCAAGATTTCAATGGATTATACGGTTCCGGTCGATCTGCTTTTCTACAGCACCGAGCTGCACTTTTCACCCTCCAGTGAGAATAAGGCACTTTTTTAGCGGTTTTGCATTTCCCGTTCGGATGGCTGGACTCGGGTTTGCGTCCGCGGAGCTGCCTGGGCCTGTCCGGACCACTCCGCTGGCGATGCCTGCTCGGGCGACAGCTCCGCGTCCACCTATTCAAGCAACATTTCACCTGCGAACTCCGTCTTTCTTAGTACTTGGTGTTGCGAGACAATAGAAGTTCAGCCCGGGAGCCATGGTTTGCGCATTCGAATTCGAAAAGGGTTTTTCACTTCCAAGTTGGGCTTGACGATCCTGGGGATCGTTTTCGCCATAATCCTCACCGCTGGCGGAGTTTTCACTTATTACTACGTCAAATATTCGCGGATGATTGATGCGCGATTGTCCGGCAAGGTGTTGCAGAACACGACGCAGATTTTTTCCGCGCCAGAATATATTTCCACCGGGCAGGCCTGGAGCGCGGAAGATCTCACGAC
>DATEQG010000002.1:0-129492 GCA_035272765.1 Candidatus Acidiferrum sp. | reverse complement strand
TTCGAACGCGAACGTGCGGGACAGAACCTCGAGATCGTAGAAATCCTTCATGCGGGTATTGGCGATTCCGAGTTTGACAAGTGCTTCGAGTTTTTCGGCAACGACCGTTTCTTTCGGATAGGCCAACAAACGCGGGCCAGGAAATTCCAGGAGCGTAGGATAGCCGGTCTCGGAAGGTGGGGGTGTGACGATGTCTCCGAATCCGATGTCAATCTGAATGGGAATCTTTGCACGTTCGAGGTATGCAACGAAGGTCACCCGGACACCTTCGCAGTCGGCATCCTCGGATATGCGTCGCGCTGCGATTCGCTTATTTGTCGCGCTTTTGTTGGGAGCGCTGATCGGCGCTGAACGCCAACAGCGGCTGCGAATGGCGGGACTTCGCACGAAGGCGTTGGTGGCCTCCGGCGCCGCGATGTTCGTGATGATGGATGGCTTAATCGCAGGCGACGGCAGCCAGGGGCGCGTTGCCGCCTATGTCGTGTCCGGAATCGGCTTCCTAGGCGGCGGCGTGATTCTGAAAGATGGGATGATGATTCGAGGCCTGAACACCGCCGCGACGCTCTGGTTCCCGGCCGCGATCGGGACCTCTCCGGATTGGGCGCTGCGCACTCCAGCCTGGTTGGAACTCCGGGAATCATCGCCGCCAACATCCTGCTGCGGCCCGTGGGAAAGACCATCAATAGGGACACCACGGTCACCTACGCTGAAATTACCTACCTTTTCCGCATCACCACTCGCATGAATCAGGGGACCCAGATGCGGGCGCTCTTACTCCAATAGATTGGCGGCCCGCCGCTGCTGCTGCGTTCCCTGAAAAGCGAGGACGTCGAGCATACCGATAAGGTCGAAGTGTGCGCGACAGACACTCGCCTGGGTTGCACCAGGCGGTTGCCTACGAGGTAGGGCAGTTGGCTGGTCAGCTTGAGTAGATGCTGCGACAGCCATACAACCAGGCATTCCGTTGTGTACCGAGACTCCAGAGGCCCGCTGTGCCGAACTTCGGCCTTGCTTGAAAAAGCTAGAAAATCAAGCACCCAATTCACATGGTCAGTGTGAAAGCGTCGATGCGTCGACGCAAGGATGCCACTGCATAGATTAGCGCCAGGAAGGAAAAGCCGCTGCGATTAGGATGGAAGCAAGCGAATTGCTTAGACCGCTCCGGCGACGAGGATTCGAGCCAGCTTGGGAAGTGTTCCATATTGCACAGCGGGACTTTGTTTTCATGTCTTAGTATTCCGTCCCGGGTCACTCACTCTTATTCCGATGTCGGGGGACAGAAAATGACAAGTGCCGCTGCAAGACGCGAAAAGGATGCAGATTTGGGCCGTTTTTGCGTGAAAGGCCCCGACAACTGCGATGCGATCGCATACAGAATGCGCTGGGCGGTGTTCAACTTGTGTCCCGAACTGGAATCGGCGACGAACACAATTGGCACAAAACACGTTCAAAATTGGGGTTAGTATTTTTTTCGATTTCAGAACGCAATTCTTTGCGTGTTCTGTCCAGATGCAGTTGAAGTAGTGTTCCCAAAGTGGGAAGTACTCGTAGAGGCAGAAGGGATGTTCAGGTCAGCTTGGATTTCGGCCACTGTCCCGCCGAAGAAAGCTTTCCCCAGGATGTAGTTCGTTAAGCAAGTCCCAGTAGGCGGAGAAGGTAAGGAGCAAGAAGATGAGTACTATAAAAAGTACTTTGCGATGGGGTGTATTTGTACTGCTTGTTTCCGGAACGGCGCGTGCGCAGGAAGTGCGAATCGATGCGGATACCGCGCCGGACGCGCAGCATTTTGCGGCTAAAGACGACGTGACCCACCCGATCCCGGTAGAACGGAATCCGCGCTACCGGATTAACCGAAGCGACGTGCTGGTAATTTCGTTTGCGCTGTCGCCGGAGTACAACCAGAAAGTCACGGTCCAGCCAGATGGGTACATCACGCTGCAAAGTGCGGGGAGCATAAACGTCTTAGGATTGACGGTTCCGCAGACGGTGGATGCCATCAAGAGAGCGTATGGGAAAACCCTCCATGAACCGATCGTGGATGTGGATTTGTTCGATTTCCAAAAAGCGTATTTTATCGTGACCGGGCAAGTGATGAAGCCAGGGCAGTATGACCTGCGCTACGACCTGACAGTGACCGAGGCGATCGCACTGGCCGGAGGATTCCTGCCCACGGCAAAGACGCGCGTTTATCTTTATCACCGGTCTGGATCGGGTTGGGTGGAAGCGAAAGAGCTGAAGCTAGCCGACATCCTGCACGGGAAGAACGTCGCGGAAGATGTCGGGGTGCGATCCGGGGACATGATCTTCATACCGGAAAAGACGATCACGAAAATTCGGAAGTACATCCCGTATGGCGTCGGCGTGGGAGTGCCCACTTACTTTTGATTTGAGACAATTAGCACCAGGGAAGCGGCGAGAGAGAAAAAAACGATGAATAAGACAAGTCAAAGTATAAAACCCGACGAAGGCAAGCAGTTTCGCACGCTGAGAGATCTGCTGACACCGCTCTTTAGACACAAGCGAATGATACTTGTGACTATCTTGGGCGTTTTGGCGTGTTCTGTGTTCGTCGCGTGGTATGTCGTTTCGCGTTATTACGTGGCCCAGATGCAAGTTGTCGTGGACCAGGGCAGATCGGACCCGGCGATTACATCGGGCCAAAACGCGGCCATGCTGAACAGCAAAGGAGTTACGCCAGACGAGATTAGCTCCGAGATTGCTTTGTTAAAGGGGCAGGACATGTTGCGCACCGTGGCGGAGACCTGCGGGTTGGCGGACCGATGGTCCATATGGGACGTGCTGCTCCCAAAGGATCCTGCGCGGTTTAAAGCGGCGCGCATTCAAAAGGCGGCTTTGGCTTTGGAAAAGGGGATAAAGGCTGAAGCGGAAAAAGCCTCGGACGTGATTACAGTGAAATACGGGGCGATCGGGAATGCGGAAACACCCGCTTGTGTGTTGCAAAACCTCGGCAAGCTCTATCTCGAAAAACATCTCCAGCTCAGGCGGCCGGTGGGGTCGACGAATTTTTTTGCCGAGCAAACAGAAAAATACCGGCAAGATTTAGCGAATGTGGAGACGCAGCTGACGAATTTCAGCCGCGACGAAGGTGTTGCGGCTCCGGACGTGCTGCGGACGGACATGGCGCAGCAAATGACGATATCCCTGGCGGCACTACATCAGGCACAAGAGCAAATCGCGGCAGACGAAGAGCGAATCAGGGCCGTCGAAACGCAGCTGCAGAAAACGCCGGAAAGAATTACAACGCAGCAGACCTCGAATGCCGCCAATCTCCTGCTACAGCAGTTGGAAGCGTCTCTGCTGACCTCGGAGTTGAAGCGCACCCAGCTGCTTGTGAAATACGACCCGTCTTTTCCGTTAGTGCTTGAGGCGGATGAAGAGATTGCCAAGACGCAAGCGGCCATTAAAGACGCGAAGGAATTGAATTACGCAAACCACACCACCGATCGCGACCCGACCTATGAACTGCTGCGCCAGGATGTCGCTAAAACGCAACTAGACCTCGCGTCCCAAACAGCAAATGCCGTGGCGATTGCAAACAGTGTTCGGACGATGCGTCTGCAAATGATCGATCTGGACGGCAAAGCCGTGAAACAAACCGCTCTCGTGCGGGAGGCTAAGGCGGACGAGGCGAATTACCTGCTTTATTTGAATAAGCGGGAGCAGGAGCGGACCTCAGACGCGTTGGATCAAAAACGAATTGCGGATGTAGCGATTGCCGTCCCGGCGGTTGTGCCTGCGTTGCCTGCGTTTAACCCCATGCTGGTTGCGCTCGGGGGGCTGATTTTTGCGCTTCTTGCAGGCGTAGCGGCGGGGTTTGCCGCGGAGTGGCTTGACCCATCATTCCGTACTCCGCTGGAAGTCGCCGAGATACTGAAAATGCCGGTGCTAGCGAGCGTGCCGAGGCAGGTGGCCTAAACAAGTGTATCTGGACTACTACAAACTCGCGGAGCAGCCGTTCGGAGTCACGCCGAACCCGCGCTATCTCTACCTGAGCTCGACGCACAGGGAGGCGATGGCAAGCATATGGCACGGTGTGACGGAAAATCGCGGCTTCACGGCGATGATCGCGCATCCCGGAATGGGCAAGACCACGTTATTGTTCAATCTCTTACAGAAAGCTCCGGCCTCGCTGAAAACCGTCTTTCTATTTCAAACCTTGTGTAGCCCCCGCGATCTCCTTCGGAACTTGCTCGCGGACCTTGGCGTTTCCAGTGACGGTCAAGATCTGGCGCACATGCAGACACAGCTCAACGGCGTACTGATACAGGAAGCGGCGGCTGGGCGGCGAGTCGTTGTGGTCATCGACGAGGCGCAGAACTTGGATGAGCCGGCAATGGAAGTTTTGCGCGTGCTTTCCAATTTCGAGACGAGTGACGAAAAATTGATGCACGTTGTTCTGGCCGGCCAACCGGATCTCGCCAGGAAACTTTCCTCGCCAAGTATGGTCCAGCTCCGGCAGAGAGTCTCTGTCGTGGCGCGGTTAGCTCCCTTCAACGCTGGCGAAACCCGCGAGTACATGAAATACCGGTTGTGTGTTGCGGGCTACCGAGCTGCCCGGCCGCTTTTTTCAGATCGCGCCTGCGATCTAATTGCGATGCATTCGCACGGCATTCCGCGGAATATTAACAATATCTGTTTTAACGCAATGGCGCTGGGGTGCGCTTTGCAGAAAGAAGTGATTGGCCCGGAGATCGTTCGTGAAGTGTTGGAGGATTTAGACCTCGAGGCGTTAACAAAGCAATCATTTTCTCCCTCCGGCCCGGCTCCATCTTTCGATCGGAGGCCGTATCGACGCGCGCAAGGGACTTCATGGCTTCGCGGCGGGCTGATTCGGACCGGCCTGATGATGGCCGCCATTCTGCTATCTCTTACGATTTTATTGGCGGCCTGTAATGTGAACGAGCCTGGCGCTTCGGCCAGCCTCGTTGCTGCGCCCACGTCCACTGTCGCCCGAGCATCGGCAAGTCCGAATTTGGACCAACGGATGACCGGTGTTGACCCCTTGCCGCACGATGGAGCTCTCCTTCGCGACGCCGAGTCTTCTCCAAACACGCAAACGGTCGGTGAACGCGACCAATCTTTTACGGTGCAGATGGGGCCCGGGGAAACGCTTTATGGGATCTGCCTTCGGTATTTCGGCAGGTATGACGGGAAGATACTTCAGAGAATGGAAACACTTAACCCGGGGCTTGGAGATCCCAAGCGAATTTATGTCGGCAGAACGGTTCGCCTGCCTTCCCAAGAGACAGTCCGCCTCGCGGAACAAACAGACTTGCCAGCCTCAAAGATGGAGGAAGAAAAACAATGAGCAGAAACTTTGAGCTTTTGCAGCGCGCGGCGGCCACCAGCAGCGGCTTGCCCGCGAGCGAGATCCAGGGGCTTCTGGCTGCGGAGCCACGAGCGGCCGAGAAGGATCGGGCTCAGCTGCGAACCATTCTCAGCCTTGACCAGGTGGCGCGCGAAGAGGTCTCGAAGCTCGTTCAGACCGTATTTCATCCGCAAGAGGGGCCGAGAAGATCCGTGCTCTTCGCAGCGATTAATTCCGGGAGCGGCTGTACCTGGATTTGTTCCCAAATCGCTGCGGTGCTCGCTGCCACTGTATCGGAGCCGGTATGCATCGTGGACGCCAATTTCAGGACGCCGTCTCGCCGCGGGCTGCTTGGCGCCACAGACCACTGTGGGCTTGCGGATGCGTTACGAACTCAACGGCCGCTGCGGGAGTTTGTGAAGCAACTGCAACCTCAGAATCTTTGGCTGCTCCCTTGTGGTTCGGGGCCGGAGGCATCGGTAAGTCTCCTGACTTCCGACAAAATGAACGGGCTTGTCGCAGAGCTCCGGAAAGAGTTTGGTTACGTCCTGATGGACTTGCCGCCGCTCAGTACCTACGCGGATGGAATAAGCCTTGGTCATCTAGCGGATGGCGTGGTGTTGGTTTTGGAAGCGAACGTCACGCGGCGTGAGGTGGCGCTGCAGGTCGCGGATCGGCTCCGCGGTCTGAAAATCAAAGTTCTGGGAGCGGTTCTCAACAAGCGAACGTTCCCGATTCCGGAATCGGTCTATCACCGGATTTAGATTTTAACGGGAATCCCCAACGCTGAGTGGGGACTTCCGAAAGGTTCCAGCGGGATAAAAGCAGTTGGGAGTGAGAATGGCGGAGCCTTGTCCAATGTCATCGTTACCACAAGTCGGAACGAGGATAACTTTTGACCCTCTTGCAGCCTTGCCTCTCGAGTCCGTGTGGTATGCCGTGCAGACTTACGCGCGGCACGAAAAAAAAGTCGCTGGGGAACTTCGGCGGAAGGGAATTGAGAGTTTTCTTCCGCTCTTTCCGGAAAAGCATCAGTGGAGCGACCGGGAGCGAATCATCGACGTTCCTCTGTTTCCGCAATACGTTTTCGTGCGGATTGCGGCTGAGGTAAGCGTACGAGTCGAAGTCCTGCGAACGTCCGGTGTGACTTCGTTTGTGGGCGCAAGGGGCCTCGGAACCGCGATCCCGGAGAACCAAATCGCCGCCGTCCAATCCGTGCTGGAGCACCGGGTAGCTGCCAGTCCTTGCTCCTTCCTTGATGTTGGAAAACGCGTCCGGATTCGAAGCGGAAGCCTCGATGGAGTGGAGGGAATTCTACTCGGATTAAAGGGAGACGAGACACTGGTGATCTCCGTCGAGCTGATCCACAAGTCCCTCACCATATCGGTTAACGGCTTTCGCGTCGAGCCGGTCTAGCGGTCTATCAACTGCCTCCACACTGCAATATAAGATTCACAAGATCGCGCCAAGCGTTACACAAACTTTTGGCCGGCGGGGCAAAGAGTTCTCAATAGTCAAACTCATCGCCGCATTCAACGAGAAATTCCAAAAAAGTAAGCTGAAAATGCATCTGGCTTTCGCAAAAACTACACCGTGAACGTAACCAACCGCCATATTTTACTGACTTGTCTCAAGGTATTCGATCTCGTTTTGCTGACCGTGTCCTACGGCCTGGCTACGATTCTGGCCTTTCGGGGAAGCCACGGAGTTTCGTTCGCCCAGTTCATGTCCATGCGAATCAAGCTTTCCAACTGCTTGATTTTCGCCGCGGCGCTCTTGGCGTGGCACGTTATTTTCGCACTCTGCGGCTTTTATAAGTCCAAGAGGCTAACGACTCGAAAAGAACAAATGCTTGCGGAGTGGAAAGCGACCACCTTGGCGACGATTTGTCTTCTACTTGTCGCGGTCTCCTTCTCGATCCGCATGGTGACGCCGCTGTTTCTGGTCTTTTTCTGGGCCATCAGTTCGAGCGGCATAGTCCTTGGCCGTTTCCTTCTTCGCTCTTTCCTTGGCCAGGTAAGAATCAAGGGCCGCAACTTGCGCCACGTGCTTATCCTGGGCACAAACCGGCGAGCGCTTGAATTTGCGAGGCGCATTGAAGTCACTCCGGAATGGGGGTATCGCAACCTTGGATTCGTGGACACCGATTGGGCTGGTACAAAGGAATTTCAGAAGAGCGGCGTTCGTGTTGTCTGCGATCGTGCGGGATTACCCGATTTTCTCCGCAGAAACGTAGTGGATGAGGTGGCTATCTACCTCCCGCTGCGGTCGTTCTATGAAGAGGCTTCTCAAATCGCCGCGCTGTGCGAGCAACACGGGATTATTGTCCGGTTCGACTCCGACATATTTGGTCTGAGAGCCGAGCGAGCGTGGACGGAAGAAATGGATCGGCCGCACGCGGTGGCGACGCGCAACGGTATGCAGGAAGGATGGCCCATGGCGGCGAAGCGAGCGCTGGACGTCATTGGTTCGCTCGCTCTCCTCGGGCTTTTGTTGCCGTTGTTCGCTGCGGTCGCAATCTTGATCAAGATCACGTCGAACGGGCCAGTTTTCTTCCTTCAAGAGCGAGTCGGACTCAACAAGCGCCGCTTCCTGATCTATAAGTTCAGGACCATGGTTCCGGAAGCGGAAAAGATGATCGGGGCTCTTGAGAAGTTAAACGAAGCGTCTGGCCCCGTATTTAAGATCAAGAAAGATCCGCGGGTTACCGCGATCGGAAAATGGCTGCGACGCGCCAGCATCGATGAACTGCCTCAGTTGGTAAGCGTTTTGAGAGGGGACATGAGTCTGGTTGGGCCGAGGCCCCTCCCGGTTCGTGATTATGAAGGATTCGACGAAGACTGGCAGCGGCGCCGTTTCTCCACGCGGCCCGGCATTACGTGTCTCTGGCAGGTGCAAGGCCGCAGCGCGATTGGCTTCGACCAGTGGATGAAGCTGGACATGCAGTATTTGGATGAGTGGTCTCTTTGGCTCGATCTCAAAATTCTCGCAAGGACGATTCCAGCCGTATTGAAGGGGTCTGGCGCCACGTAAGCAGCATTACTCACGAATTCTAAATGCTTTCGCTCGCATAGCGATGCCTAAGGATTGCAATACAAGGAGAAAAATGCGCATAGCGGTCATCGGTTCAGGATATGTAGGACTCGTTTCAGCTGCTTGTTTCGCAGAAATTGGCCACGAGGTCCACTGCGTTGACAACAACGAAAGCAAAATAGCCATGCTGCAGCGCGGGGAAGTTCCGATTCACGAGCTTCATCTCCCCGAGCTTCTCGAGCGGCACCGCGGACGCGCGCTCAAGTTCTCGACTTCGGTGACCGACGCAGTCGAAAAGGCGGATGCCGTCTTCATCACCGTGGGCACGCCGCCGTCCGTTACCGGCGAGGCAGACTTATCCTTCGTCGAAGCGGTAGCGATCGAAATCGCATCGGCGATTCGCGGCCGCAAAGTGATCGTCGAGAAAAGTACCGTGCCGGTACGCACTTGCGAGTGGCTGCGGAAGTCGCTCTCGCTCAACGGAGCCCAGCCCGGATCCTTTTCGGTCGCTTCCAATCCGGAGTTCCTCAGAGAAGGAACCGCCGTTAGCGATTTTCTCTATCCCGACCGCATCGTGGTGGGGGCCGATGACGAATTCAGCGCCACAGTTCTCCAGAAAATCTACGAGCCCCTGACCACCGGAAGATACTATTCACAAAAAGAGGTCATACCGGCCCCGGCCAGCGCGTCACCGAAAGCGCGAATCATCGTCACGAACGCGAAAAGTGCGGAGCTTATCAAACATGCGTCGAACGCGTTCTTGGCGATGAAGATTTCGTTCGTGAATGCTCTGGCAAACGTTGCGGAGTCCGTGGGCGCCGATATTACGGAAGTTTGCGCGGGTGTGGGATCAGATTCACGTATCGGACCGCGGTTTTTGAACGCGGGAATCGGTTACGGGGGCTCGTGCTTTCCGAAAGATGTGCAAGCGTTTCAGGCGGTCGCCAACAATTGTGGCTGCGACTTCGGCATTTTGACCGAAGTGATGCGCGTGAATACCGAACAGCGCAGGTTGTTCCTCAAAAAGGTTAGAAGCGCGTTATGGACACTGCGCGGTAAAAAGTTGGCCGTCCTGGGACTGGCTTTTAAGGCCGAAACGGACGACGTACGCGAATCGCCTGCCATCGAAATCATCGAAGCGTTGTTAAGAGAGGGTGCACAAGTACGGGCGTACGACCCGGCAGCAATCGCAAAGTCCAAGGAGTTGCTGCGCGCGGGCGGGATCGAGTACGCCAAAGACGCCTATGACGCGATGGATGGCTCGGACGCACTTGTGATTCTGACCGAGTGGAGAGAATTTTCTTCGCTTGATCTCAACCGAGTTCGATCGCTTCTGAAATATCCAATCGTCATCGACGGCAGGAATTTGTACAAGCCGCACGAGATGGCCGACGCGGGCCTGATATACCACAGCATTGGCCGCGCCGTGGGAACTCCGAAAGATACGTGTCCAGTCGAGGCGGAAGTGAACTCAAGCACTGCTCTTCCCGCCGGAAGTCCCGAGGCCGCGAGACACGCCGCCTTTCCGGCGTAGTTTCCACCTACGCGTCAAATCGGTGAATTAGTCAAAGCATGAAAGTCCTCATTATTCACAACAGTTACCAGCAGGCGGGCGGCGAAGACGTCGTCGCGGCGCGCGAATCTCGTCTGCTCGGGAGCCAGGGACACACCGTCATCTCCTACGACCGCAGCAACCACGAACTGAAGAAACTCTCGGCGTCGAAGCGATTGCTGCTCCTGAAAGACATTATTTATTCCCAAGACAGCAAGCGGGAAATCCAAACCATTCTCCGCCGGGAAGAACCCGATATGGTCCACGTCCATAACACCTTCATGATGATTTCCCCTTCCGTCTATGAAGCCTGCAGGGAAACGGGAACTCCGGTATTACAGACGCTTCACAACTACCGGCTCTTGTGTCCGGCGTGGACCCTTTCGCGAGATGGGAAAATCTGCGAGGACTGTGTGGAGGGCGGCCTCTGGAACGGCGTTTGGCACGGTTGTTACCGCAATTCCCGTGTGATGACGGCAGCGGTGGCCGCGATGCTCCAGTTCCACCGCATCTCTGGCACCTGGGAAAACTCGGTGGACGGTTACGTTGCCTTGAGCGAGTTTGCAAAGAGCAAGTTCATTCAGGGCGGACTTCCGCACGACAAAATTCACGTGAAGCCAAATTTTGTTGAGACCGACCCTGGAGAAAAAACGGAACCTGGGCGGTTTGGTTTGTTCGTAGGCCGGCTGTCGCCAGAAAAAGGAATCCAGACGCTTATCTCCGCTTGGGCCCGCATGAAAAACGGCTATCCACTCGTCGTCGTCGGTGACGGCCCTTTGCGTGAATCGCTTGAGGCGGAGGTCAGATCACAAGAGAGTTCATCAGTGACGTTCAAAGGCTGGCTCCCGCAAAGAGAAACCCAGGCGACTATGAAACTAGCTGCATTCCTCGTGGCGCCGAGCGTCTGGTATGAGGGTCCACTGACTCTTGCGGAGGCCTTTGCCTGTGGCACTCCGGTTCTTTGCTCCAGGCTTGGGGTTATGCAGGAGATTGTGGAGGATCGGTGGACCGGGCTTCATTTTAATCCCGGAGACGCGGAAGATCTGACTTCCAAAGTGAATTGGATTTTGGATCATCCCCAAAAACTCGTGGAAATGGGGAAGGCGGCGCGCAGCGAATACGAAAACCGGTATACCGCTGAACAGAATTATCACTTACTGATGCGCATTTACGAACAAACTATCGGCGATTGTTCGAGAAACTTAGGGATCAATCCAGGTCCGGCTTTGTCTCTAGAGCAGTGCCCCGAAGCGAATTTTCCGCAAGCTTTGGAGATTCAGAATAGCCCCGTTAGTTCCGTCAACAATCAGTAAGCTCAAAACCAACCATTCCTCTCGGGAGAGTATTTCGATGAGCGTTGCGATTATCACAGGGTCAGCCGGTCTCGTCGGTTCAGAGGCCGTATTCCACTTCGCGACTCGCGGTCTAGACATCGTCGGAATCGACAATGACCTGCGTTCCGAATTCTTTGGCAGGGAAGCGTCAACGAGATGGGTCCGCGATCGTCTGCGGGCCGAGGTCTGCGGCTATCGTCACTACGAAGCCGACATCCGCGACGCGCAGGCCATCGAAAACATCTTCGGGGAATTCGGCGGAGACATTTCGCTGGTCATTCACGCTGCCGCGCAACCTTCTCACGACTGGGCCGCAAGCAATCCCACCATGGACTTCACGGTCAACGCCAACGGAACCTCCGTGATGCTGGAAGCCACGCGGCGATTTGCCCCCGAAGCTGTTTTTATCTTTATGTCGACGAACAAAGTATACGGAGACCGGCCGAACGAGCTTCCGCTTGTCGAGTGCGAGACGCGCTGGGAGCCCGACGCTGGCCATCCGTATGCTGCGTTAGGTGTTCCAGAAACAATGTCGATCGATGGGACGATGCACAGCTTGTTCGGCGTCTCTAAGGTCGCCGCCGACGTTCTCGTCCAAGAGTACGGCCGTTATTTCGGCATGAAGACTGCCTGCTTCCGCGGCGGCTGTCTGACAGGCCCCAATCACTCCGGCACCCAGCTTCACGGCTTCCTCGCCTACCTGATGAAATGTGCCGTTACCGAAACGCCCTACACCATTTTTGGATACAAGAAAAAACAGGTGCGCGACAACATTCACAGCGCCGACCTCATTCGGGCGTTCGATGAGTTTTACAAGCATCCTCGTTCTGGCGAGGTCTACAACATGGGCGGCGGCCGCCACAGCAATTGCTCCATGCTCGAGGCTATTTCTCTCTGCGAGGTGATTACCGGCAAGCCATTCCCTTCCAAATACGTAGATGAGAACCGCCGCGGCGACCACATCTGGTGGATCAGCGACGTTTCAAAGTTCCAAAAACACTATCCAGACTGGCGGCTCGAATACGATGTACCGCAGATTTTGCGGGAAATCTACGAGCTGAACATCGATCGGTGGAGGGGCGAATGCTCAACAGCGGCAAAAGAAATATCCTTGGCGTCCTGATCGACGTAGTGGATTACGAAAGCGCTGTCGACATTATCTTCCGTGCTGCCAAAGAGAAGCGGCCCGCGGCCGTTTCCGCTCTTGCGGTGCATGGGCTCATGACCGGCGCGCTGGACCGAGAGCAGCGCTTCCGCCTCAATCAGTTTGAGCTTCTTGTGCCGGATGGCCAGCCGGTCCGGTGGGTGCTTAACGCCCTCTATGGTGCTGAGCTTCCCGATCGGGTCTACGGACCAAATCTCACGCTGAAAGTCTGCGCTCGCGCGGTAGAGGAGCAGCTTCCAGTATATTTCTATGGCGCCACGCCCGAGATTCTTGCCGCCTTACGACTTGCTCTTGCAACCAGATTTCCCGGGTTGATTGTGGCTGGCGCGGAGCCTTCGAAATTCCGGCGCTTGGAGCCGACGGAAAAGGTGGAACTCGCGGGCCGCATTCGCGCTTCGGGAGCTGCGCTCTTGTTCGTTGGATTGGGGTGCCCGCGGCAGGAAATCTTCGCCTACGAACTTCGCGACTTGCTCCCGTTGCCGGTTCTCGCTGTGGGTGCGGCGTTCCCTTTTCTCGCCGGCATCCTTCCTCAAGCTCCGGTGTGGATGCAAAACGCCGGCCTCGAATGGCTTTATCGATTGCTGAGCGAACCCCGCCGGCTATGGCGTCGCTATCTTTTATTAAATCCAGCTTATCTTTTCCTCGTAGCGCTGCAGGCGCTCCGGCTTTCGACGTTCTCAACCGAGGGCCAGGCTCCCAGTCGCGAACTTCTGCATGGTTGACACGCGCATGACAGGCCAGCCATCGGCTAAATATGTTTTCAAGATCTTCGTGCTCTAATTCACATGCCCAACTCCTTTTTCAAAACCGCGCTCGCTCGCAACACCGCCTGGATGATCGGAGGCCAAGGCCTGCGATTGGTAATTCAAGCGGTCTATTTTATTGAGATCGCTCGGTCGCTGGGCGTGCGCAATTACGGCGCCTTCGTGGGCGTCGTAGCCCTTGTCGGCATCGTCTACCCGTTTGCCTCGCTGGGTAGCGGAAATCTGCTCATAAAGAATGTATCGAGAGATAAAAGTCTTTTCTCTGCCTACTGGGGCAGGGCGCTCGTCTTCACGGCATTCTGCGGAGCGTTTTTGCTGTTTGCCGTCTGCGTCCTCGCACGCCTTGTGCTCCCTCCAGAGATCCCCACACTCCTGGTCGTTTCGGTGTCAGCGGCCGACATTTTCGGATTGAATCTCATCACCGTGTCTGCCCAGGCTTTTCAAGCCATCGAGCGTCTTGGCTGGACCGCCGCGATCTATGTGGTGATGACAGGGGGCCGCCTCGCCGGCGCCCTCATTCTGATCGCGATTCGACCTCATCCTTCCGCTCTCCTATGGAGTTATCTCTACTTTGGCTCCACGGCCGTCATCGCCATCGTCACTGTGGTTCTTGTTTGCTGGAAGATTGGACTGCCAAAAATTTCCTGGCCTAATGCGCGGGGAGCGACACACGAAGGCTTCTATTTTGCCGCCAGTCAAACCGCCCAAACGGTTTACAACGACATTGACAAAACGATGCTCGCGCGCCTCAGTACGCTGGAAGCCACCGGCATCTACGGCGCCGCTTATCGGATCATCGATGTCAGTTTCGTCCCTGTTTCGGCGCTGCTGTGGTCCTCTTATCCCAGTTTCTTTAGGGCCGGCGCACGGGGGATCTCTTCCAGCCTGGCGTATGCGCGTCCGCTTTTGTTTCGCGCGTTGGCTTACGCCGGACTCGTCTGCGCCGGCTTGCTCTTGGGAGCCGGGATCGTCCCTCACATTCTGGGTGAACAATATCGGCAGACCGCAGAAGCTCTGCGCTGGCTCTCTGTACTCCCATTGCTCAAGGCAGTGCATTATTTTCTGTCAGACACGCTCACCGGCGCCGGATACCAATCGGTTCGCACCTCTCTTCAGGCCGGTGTGGCGGTCTTCAATGTGCTTCTGAATTTGTGGGTCATCCCCGCGTATTCCTGGCGAGGAGCGGCCTGGTCCAGCATCGCGTCTGATGTCGCTCTCGTACTTGGAGTGGCCATCGCCGTGTCTGTTCTACACAGTCGATCCCGCTCGGCTGTTGCGAGTGCTGTTCCCCAGGCGCAGTGCGGATGGGCTACGGGCGGACGCAATGTTAGCTAACTCGCTGGTGATCTTCGCAAATGCCTAGGATGACGCTTTGTTAGCCAATCCCCTTCTTCTTGCAGGTGACCGATGACCTTGCGCAGCGTGCTTGAAAAGTCGATATTTGTCATCGTGGGCCTCATTCTCTCTGGGGCAGTGTGGCGCGCCGTCTCAAGCGGCAACGAGAGCGGCGTTGATGGCGACCAACGCACGCAAGTACTCCTCGCCATCATGTACGTGGTCGTCGCCGTTCTGGTGGCGCTTCAATTTCGCGCCTCGATCCATGCTTTTTATCGCAACCCTGCGTTGCTCGGCTTGCTCGTGGTGGCGTGCGCCTCTCCGTTGTGGGCGGAGGCGCCTGATCTGGTCTTGCGCCGCGCCCTCGCTCTTGTAGGAACGACATTGTTCGGAGTGGCCCTCGCGATCACATACTCGTTCGAGGAGCAGCTCAAAATATTGCGCTGGGCGTTGCGGATCGGCGCGTTCCTAACATTGATTCTTCTCGTGGTTTCACCATCGAGAGCTCTTTCCGCTGCCGATGGTGGCGGAGGAATCCGCGGCGTCTTCCCCCACAAAAACATTCTCGGGGGAGCCATGGCGCTCGGATTTTTGGTGGAGTGGTTCCTGCGGGAACAAGGAATGCGCGGGAAGATTCTCCGAATAATCTCTCTCTGTGCATTCACTGCCTTGCTTGTTGCTTCTGATTCGCTGACGTCCATCGTTACCGTCGCAGCAGCCTTGAGCGCCACGTGGGTGTTTCGCGTGCTTTACGCTCGGCGGCAAATTCCGTTTCCAGTTCTCGTCCTTTTCGTTATGGCGGCCGTGGGAGCCATGGCTCTTATCGGCGTGGAAACAGGCGACGTCATGAGCCTGATGGGGCGGTCCTCCGACATGACCGGACGAACGGAGTTGTGGAACGCCGTATTCCAGACCATTTTGCAGCGTCCGTTGCTGGGATTCGGCTTTTCAGGTTTTTGGAAGGATGCTTCACCGAGCTCGGCCGTAATCGAACAACAAATTCGCTGGACTCCGACGTATTCCCACAATGGCTATTTGGAAATCGCCTTAAGCCTGGGCTCGATTGGTCTGCTTCTCGTCGCGTGGATGCTTGCTTCTGGATTGAAGCGCGCGTGGCGTCAGGCAAAAGGCGACGGCTCTTATTTAGATTCGTGGCCGCT
This sequence comes from Candidatus Acidiferrum sp., assembly GCA_035272765.1. Classification (GTDB taxonomy): domain Bacteria; phylum Acidobacteriota; class Terriglobia; order Acidiferrales; family UBA7541; genus Acidiferrum. The sequence continues at coordinate 113,820 of DATEQG010000002.1, read as the reverse complement.
AGCGCTTTTCCTGTTTGTCGTCATCCACAATGGTGCGGAATGCACCATCGCCTGGCAAAACTGTCTGGAATGGGGCGTCTGCGTAGCCACGATCGTGGGCTCCGATCCGGGAGTCCGCATGGCTTTTGAGGAACGCGAAGAATCCGAGGATTTTGTCCACGCAACCGAGCCGGAGTCCCTTGAAGAGCTCGAAGCTCTCATACCTCTCGTCGCTTCTGAAAGCGAAAGTTAGGCAGCCCCCCATGCGAGTAGCCATCTGTATCTGTACGTTCCGGCGTGGTGAACTTCTGCGAAATTCGCTCGCGGGCCTCGCTCGATTGAAGTTTCAAAAAATGGCCGCCCCTGAAATCGAAATCGTCGTCGTGGACAATGATCCATCGGGCAGCGCAAAAGAGATTTGCGAGAGGAGCGCAAATCTGTTTCCGCTCCGATACGTCGTCGAACCAGCGCGCGGCGTTGTACACGCGCGAAATCGCGCGCTGGCAGAAGCAGGCCTCGTCGATTTCATCGCCTTTCTCGATGATGATGAAGTTCCGGACGAAATCTGGCTGGACGAGTTGCTTGCCGCCCAGGCGCGCTTCGACGCGGATGTTGTTTCCGGGCCTGTGCTCCCGAGCTATGCGATTGGAGTGGCGGAGTGGGTCAAGCGAGGAGGTCTCTTCGACAGGCCCAATCGCGAAACCGGCAGCGCTCTCGAGTTCTGCTCCACAAATAACGTGCTGATCCGCAGCGGCGTCTTTGGCCGCGTGCCCCGGTTCGATGATCGATTTCAGCTTACGGGCGGCGAAGATACGCAATTTTTTCTACGCGTCCGGCGTGCTGGCTACAGCATCGTTTGGTCGGCAGAAGCGATCGTCTGCGAAACCGTACCGAAGGAGCGAGCGCGGCTCTTATGGATCTTGCGCCGCGGATACCAGAGCGGCAACAGTTGGGTGTTGTCGGAGATGTCTATCGACGCTAGCCCGCGAACCCGTGCACTTCGCCTGCTCAAGGCTTCCGTTCATGTTTATGTCGGAATGATCAGCGCTCTGGTCAGCATTTTCTACGGGAGAGCGCCTTTGACCAAAGCGCTGCGCAAATCATGCCTCGGCGCAGGTATGCTTGCAGGTCTAGCAGGCCGGAAATTCTTGGCTTATCAGTCTCCCGTTAGCCTTGGCGTTGCCAGCACGCCAGAATTTATCAAGAGGAGCCCTACATGACTCACGCGCATCGCTCCTCGATGTACAGTCATGCCCTGGTGAGTACGGTCCGGCGCACGTTCCGCCTTTCGACGTTTCTTTTTTGCCTGTTCGCGGCTCTCTCGTTGTGCCTCCAGCCCGCGTCCATCTCGGCCGTTTGGACACCTCCGGTTCCGCAGAGCTATTTTGGCTTGCACATTCATCATATTGGCACGACCACACCGTGGCCCGCAGCTCAGTTCGGCCAGTGGCGTTTATGGGATGCCTATGTCGCGTGGCCCAACCTCGAACCTCACCAGGGTCAGTGGCAGTTCCAAACCCTGGATCGCTATGTGACGTTCGCGGAAGAGCACGGTGTAAACGTCCTTCTACCCCTCGGGCTTTCCCCGACTTGGGCGTCCTCGCGCCCTACGGAACGCTCCACCTACCAGCTCGGAAACGCTGCAGAACCCAAAAATATCGAGGATTGGCGCGATTACGTTAAGACTGTCGCAACCCGCTACAAGGGGCGCATTCACGACTATGAAATCTGGAATGAACCGAATCTCAAGGGTTTCTGGTCGGGCAACGTCGCACAGATGATCGATCTCACGCGCGAGGCCGCACAGATCATCCATGAGATTGACCCTCACGCCGTGCTTGTTTCTCCCGCCGCAACCGCCGCATCCGGCACAAGTTGGCTTTCTCAGTTTTTAGTCGCCGGTGGCGGCCAATATGTGGATGTAATCGGCTACCACTTTTACGTTATGCCACAACCGCCCGAGGACATCCTGCCGCTGATCCAGAAAGTAAAACAAATCATGCTGGAGAATGCCGTCGCGACCAAACCTTTGTGGGACACCGAGACGGGCTGGGCTCTGCCTAAGCCATTTCCTTCCCCGGATCTTGGCGCCGCCTATCTTGCTCGCACTTATCTCCTCGTTTGTTCGAGTGGGGTGCAAAGGCTCTATTGGTATTCGTGGGACAACCACAACTGGGTGACTATTCAAACCACCGAGCCGGATAGCAAAACGCTCACGCCTGCTGGCCATGCCTATGAAACCATCTATACTTGGATGGTTGGCGCCCGCCTGCTGCACTGCGCGGAAAGCTCGGATCAGACTTGGACCTGCGAGCTAAATCGCAACGGTTCAGCCGAGTGGATTGTCTGGAATACCACGCGTTCAGAATACTTTGTCCCACCGGAGGAGTGGCACGCCAGGTTTGTCGTGTCCTTGCAAGGTGTTTCTCAATTGCTCACGAGCTCGGGTTTCGAAGCCGGCCCCAGCCCGGCGCTTGTTACTTCCGTCGCACAGTAAGCTCTTAAGAATAAGTTTCGCCAGTTCCATCCACTTAAATAGTCGCCCGTCTACAAACATCTCGACCCAAGCATGGACCGTACGTCTCCACAGCAAAAACTCGCGATTCTCATCAATACGATTTCGCCTGCCCGAATTCCGCTCTATTCTGGGCTCGCGTCGCATTTTGACTTGCTCTTGCTCCACGGCGGAAACGAATCGAATCGGGATACCTGGCAGGACATGCAGAATCTCTTACCCGAGGCGAAGGTCGTCAAAGCTTGGGGCTGGCAGATTCGCCTTGCCAGAAAGCTAAACGGCGCCATCTTCGATCATCGTTATCTTCATTTCACGCCGGGCTTTCTCTGGCATCTCCTCAAGTTTCGGCCCGCTGTCCTCGTCTCCAATGAAATGGGTTTCCGAACTCTCCTCGCTTTAGCTTACGGAACGCTCGCCCGCAAACCGGTTTGGGTGTGGTGGGGCGGCACACTTCACACAGAACGCGGCGTCGGACTTGTTAAGCGTCTGTTGCGGCGGTTCATTTCCTATTGGGCCAAGCATTGGATAAGCTACGGCAAATCGTCGACCGAATACCTTGTGAGCCTCGGCATAGATCGCGATCGCGTGCTCGAAATCCAGAACGCCGTCGACGAGCATCGCTTCTCCGCGCCTTCCGGAACCTCGGCGCCGCTTCTACCTCGTCCGGTCTTGCTGCATGTGGGGCAGTTCACCGCTCGGAAGGGCATCGCACTACTATTGCACGCCGCGGCTGCGCAGCAAAGGGAAGGACGTTTGTTCTCGCTCCTGTTGGTTGGAAGCGGGCCAGACAAATGTTCCACGGAAAAACTCTCCAAAGGGTTGGGCCTGAAGAATGTCCATTTCTTGCCGCCGGAGAAGCCGGATCAGATGCCCGCCATCTATAAGCGCGCGGACGTCTTGATCTTCCCGACTCTGGAAGATGTTTGGGGGCTCGTCGCCAACGAGGCCCTGCTTTCCGGCCTGCCCGTTCTCTGTTCGAAGTATGCGGGTTGCGCAGATGAACTCTTGGATCCAGAAAATATCTTCGATCCCAACAATTCGCAAGAATTCGCCAAAAAGCTCGGGGACGCAATCGAAGGCAGACTCCCAATGCCCCTCATTTCCCGGCTTCGTCCGACGTCTTGCTTAGTCGCCGACCTGGCCCGAGCACTCAGCGCTTCCTCTGGTGGCCCGATGGAAAGCGCCTCGGACGCTCCCGAGCAATTGCATGTGTAGCTCGGCGATTGTGGCATGCACAACGCACTCGCGGAGAGAAGATCATCGCAGTGAGATCCAGACTGAACCATGACCGCTAACCCAGTCGTAAAATATCGTCCCGATATCGATGGCCTTCGCGCCGTCGCGGTCCTCTTGGTCCTTGCGTATCACATCGGAATCTACCGCCTCCGCGGAGGTTTTGTCGGCGTCGATGTTTTCTTCGTAATCTCAGGCTATCTTATCAGTTCGATTATTCTCTCCGATCTCGACACTTCCCGGTTCTCCATCGCCTCGTTTTATGAAAGACGTGTACGCCGCATTTTCCCCGCCCTCTTCGTAATGCTGTTTGCTACCGCGGTGCTGGCCTACAAATTCTTCCTGCCTTCGGAATTTGTCGACTATGGAAAATCTCTCCTGGCATCGACATTCTCCTTCTCCAATGTGTATTTCCTCCAGCACTCCAGCTATTTCGATGCGCCAGCGGCGATGAAGCCGCTCCTGCACACCTGGTCGCTTGCCGTCGAGGAACAGTTCTACGTTTTTCTTCCTCTTTTCCTGTTTGGCATCCGCAAGTTCTTCCCCAGCAAGCAACGTCCCATCATCATTGTTGTCGCGCTTCTTTCTTTTTCCGTAAGCGCCGTTGGAGCATTTCGCAACCACGACGCTACCTTCTATCTTGCGCACACCAGGGCTTGGGAATTGCTGCTTGGAACCCTGTTAGCGACGGATTGCTTCCCCACTATTTCCGGCGTGCTCTGGAGAAACCTGGCCGCGTCGTGGGGAGCCGCATCGATTTTCTTGGCGGGTCTTCTGTTTAACCCGGCGACGCCCTTTCCTGGCGCGGCGGCTCTCTTGCCCTGCGTCGGCGCCGCCCTCATTATCGCCGCGGGAAAGACGGGTCCGACCCTCGTCGGTCGAGTACTGTCATTTCGCCCCGTCGTTTTTATAGGAATGATTTCCTACTCTCTTTACCTCTGGCATTGGCCGCTGATTGTCTTCCAGGGGACTGACGCACTGCTAATCAACGGACTCTCGCCAAAACTAACAAAGCTTGTAATTATCTTTGCCTCCTTTGTCTTAGCCACGCTCTCCTGGAGATTTGTAGAGCAACCGTTCCGCGCTCACCGTTTCGGAATCTCGCGCGGCAACGTCTTCGGCCTCGCTTCTTTTGCCGCCAGCCTACTGTTGATTCTCGGTGCTGGCATACTTGTGGCAAAAGGCTTTCCTTCTCGCTATCCGGAGGCGGCCGTCAAAGTCGCGTCGTTTCTTGAGAATACCGACGCTACCACGGACGCTCAGTATCGCGTTGGCAGCTGCTTTCTCACCTCAAAGAACGGTTTCCATGATTTCAAGCCCTCCGTTTGTCTTCAAGAAAGCAACCGAATGCGCAATGTCCTTCTTATCGGCGACAGCCATGCTGCCCAGCTCTGGTTCGGCCTTTCGTCGGTATTTACTGACGTCAATCTCATGCAAGCGACGGCGTCCGGCTGCAAACCCACGCTTGATCAAAGCCACAGCGTCGAGCGCAAATGCAGCCGGCTCATGGAATACATTTTCTCGGACTACCTGAAGACGCACCACATCGATACGCTGCTCATCGCAGCGCGGTGGGACGGCGCCGACCTGCAACCCCTGCAGCGCACGCTCACCTGGGCCCATAGTCTAGGAATCGAAGTCGTCCTTTTTGGCCCGATTATCCAGTACGACTCCGCTCTGCCCCGGCTGCTGGCAACGTCGATAAGGTCAAACGATGCCGCTATTCCAGCTCTTCATCGCGTAGCCTACTATGAAAGTCTGGATGCCGATATGTCGCGGCTCGTACTGACTGCCCCCGGAGTCCGCTACATCTCCTACTTCAAAATGCTTTGCCTCCAGAGCACCTGCCTCGAATACGCTGGCGCAGGTGTCCCGCTCCAATCGGATTACGGTCATCTGACGAGTCGTGGATCGCTCCTGGTAGCGACGAAGATTCGTGACGCGGGCGGTCTGGACTAGCTAAAGCACTGCGTCCCGTCAACGCTGTGCATTTCTTTCGCCCGACTCACACTCCTTATCCTTCCGTTTCACTCCCCGAATCGGCCTTTCCTTCTTCTCCCGTTTTAAGGCATATCTTGGGAGCCCGGGGCATATTTGTTCTCCACTCGTTGGCGTAGAACGTAGGTTTGATTACCATCGCCCCTACCAATCAACTTTCTGATGGATGGACACTTGACAAAAACACGCGAGGGCAAAAGGGCAGATTGGGCGAATGATCTGGTTCCGTCTTTCTTTTCAGCGGCACGGGTGACAAACAATCACGGACTCGCGGACCAACGATACAAGACCTGAAAAGGGATCCTGAACCCGTTCGCGGTTCAAGAACAAAGGGTGCCAACCCGCCTTCCGCGTGGGACCAACTGTAGGACCATTAAGCGTTTCTGACCGCTCTAAATGCTACTTAGTGCTCCTGAAAGTGCCTCGTAAGTTGTTGACACCCCGTTCCTTGCAGACTTGCCAAGGTTCAGGTGTCGGTTCGATTCCGATAGGCCGCTCCATTCAATCAAGCACTTACAAACTGTGCTTCCTGCCCCGCAATAACGTCCGACTACTCGATGTGAACTCTCTCAGTCAAACAAGTATAGAACCTCAGGGGTGTCAGCAGACCTCGGCCCCACGAGCATTCACACCCAAACTAATTCATCAGAGACTATTGAAGTCTATCGTTAGGACGGTGATGTCGTCTTGTTGCCCCTGACCTTGGGGCTGCTCCGACCAGCGCGACAACTCCTCGAGTAATCCATCCGCAAAGTGATCCACGGAGAGGCTCTGGTTGTTTTCCATAAACCGCTTGAATCGCGCGGTTCCAAACTCTTCTTGCGCCGGGTTCTTTGTTTCAGCGATTCCGTCAGTGTAGAGAACACCGCGGTCGCCGGCTTCGAGCGGCAACTGCAAGGAAGCATAAGTTGCTTCAGGAAACATCCCGAGAAATAAGCCGTTTTCCAATACTTCGCTCACCTTGCCACTCGATTTTCGCCGGAAGAGCAGAGGAGGATGTCCCGCACCGGCGTAAGTCATCACCTTTTTTTCCAGGTCTACAAACACATAAGCCGCCGTTACGAAATTCTGTTCGAACTTTCCGCACAGCGCTTGATTCAAGCCGGACAACACTCGCGCCGGCTCAGAAGCGTGAGCAGCTTGAGCGGTTAAGGCCACCTGCAACATGGAGGCGATTAATGCGGAAGGAAGGCCATGTCCCGAAACATCAGCGATCAAGATCCCCACACGCTTCTCATCGACGGCAATGAAGTCATAAAAGTCGCCCGCCACCGAGGTCATGGGGAGGTAACGGGCAACGATATCGAGGCCTGCTAGCTTCGGCGTACTCCGTGGCAGGATAGATAGCTGAATTTGCCGCGCCATCTCTAGCTCAATATTGATGGCCAGTAGTTGCTGCGCGATCTGTTCGTGGGCTGCACGGAGCATGAGATGGGTGCGCACTCGCGCTTTCACCACTGCTTCGGAGAATGGCTTGTGAATGTAGTCCACGGCTCCGACTTCGAATCCCCTTGTCTCATCCTCGGTTCCTGTTTGCCCGGTAAGAAAAATCACGGGGATATTTCGCGTTTCTGGATTTGCCTTTAAGCGGCGGCAAACTTCGTAGCCATCCATGACAGGCATCATGACGTCAAGCAAGATCAAGTCAGGCTTGTCATCACCTGAGGCAATGGCCAGCGCCTTCTCGCCGTTAGTGGCGACCTTGGTCTTGAACGAGTCCTTCAATGCTCCGGAAATGACGCCGATATTGATAGGCGTGTCATCCACAATCAAGATGGACTTTTGTGGTGATGTTTCGGACATATCTTCACTCCAGTTTGAGAGAGAGGCGATCGGCAATGTCTGACAGAGAATGTAGGGCAGCCTCGAAATCGAAATTGCCAACCAGTCCAGTCAGAGTGTTGATCTCCGCCTCGGTCAACACCTTCGACAAGCTGGGGCGAACTTCAAGTATGTAATCCGCGGCGTCGCCATCATCATTCTTCAAAAGTATCTTCAGCCGGGTCAGGGGTGCGACCACGGTGGCAAGATCCGCGGGAGTCGCATCCGCTGCAGCTACAAATGGTTCGCTTGGGAGTGCCGAGCTGATTGCTGTGGCTACGGCCTCATAGGAAACTGCCAGCGAGTGGAGCGCCTCCTGGACGCCCTGACTGGTCGCGATCGCTGTCTCCGCCTTCGCCGCAAAGTCTGCCAGTGCGCCCGCGCCGAGATTGGCAGCGGCGCCTTTCAGCGAATGTGCGGCTCGCGCGGCCGTTGAAGTATCGCCTGCGCCCAGCGCGGCACGAATTTCCTCCACGCCTCCCGCGAATAACTCCGCGAACTTGCGTAACAGTGCCTCGTAGCGCTTTCGGTTCCCGCCCGCCCGCCGAAGCGCTGACCTTGTGTCGATCCCTTCGATCTCGAGCGTATTGGAATCAGAAGCCTGCGCCGCGGCGGTCGGGTTTGATAACGGAGGCGCACTTTCAATCGCAGGGCTTTCCCCACCACGTGGTTTAATCCAGCGAAGCAGTGCAGCGAACAATGCATCGGGATCGATGGGCTTAGCTACATGATCGTTCATTCCAGCTGCGACGCACTGTTCGATGTCGTTTGCCATCACGTTAGCGGTCATGGCAATAATCGGCAGGGCGCGAAATTCCGGGCTAGACCGGATCGCCCGCGTCGCCGCGATTCCATCCATTACGGGCATCTGCATATCCATGAGCACGAGATCGTACTCGTCCCTATTAACCATTTGGACGGCAATTTGTCCGTTCTCAGCCACATCAATGGAAAGTTCGGCGTCGGTGAGTAGCCCCAGCGCAACCTCGCGATTGAGTTCATTGTCTTCCACCAGCAACACACGTGCGCCACGCAGCCGGGAAAGTTCACGACTCGGGCCAGCCTGAGCTTCGTAGACTTTCTCGTGGTCGACGCTCAGGACCTCGATGGCCGAGTCGAACAACATGGAGGAAGTGACAGGCTTAATTAAGATGTTGGCGAAAGCGTTTTCCTCAGCCTGCTTGAGAACCTCCTCGCGGCCATAGGCCGTAACCATAACCAATTGCGGCCGGACCTTAAGGTTGGGCAAGGCCCGAATGCGCTTGCCCGTTTCGATGCCATCGATTCCGGGCATCTGCCAGTCAACAAAAGCGATCTCATAGGGTTCGCCGTTTTCAGCCGCTCGCCGGACCATCTCGATGCCTTCCAGCCCTGTGGGAGCCTCTTGTACAAGAAAGGTCATGCTGGTGAGCATGCTCGACAACACGGCGCGGGCCTGCGGATTATCGTCGATGATCAGCACGCGACGGCCTCGCAGGTCGGGCCTGGAAGATCGCCGCGGTTTCGAAGTGCCGTTGCCAAGGCGCGCGGTGAACCAGAACGTGCTTCCTTTGCCCGGTTCGCTGGCGACGCCAACATCGCCGCCCATCAACTGCGCCAATCTTTTTGAAATGGCGAGGCCCAACCCTGTACCGCCGTGCTGACGCGTCGTCGAAGCGTCGGCCTGTTCAAATGCTTGAAACAGACGTCCCATTTGCTCCTGCGTAAGGCCTATGCCCGTGTCGCTGACCGAAAAGCAAACCAACTGGCCTTCCTCATTTTTCTCCTGAACTCGCGCTTTAACGACAATCTCGCCTGTCTCGGTAAACTTAACGGCGTTGTTGCAGAAGTTGATTAGGATTTGTCCCAACCGAAGTGGGTCGCCCTTCAGTTGAGAGGAGACCGATGGCTCGATATCAAAGATAAGTTCCAGGCCTTTGGCAGAAGCTTTCTCGGAGATCAGATTGCTGACATTCTCCAAGACCTTTTCAAAATCGAAGTCGATATTCTCGACGGACAACTTGCCCGCCTCGATTTTCGAGAAGTCCAGAATGTCGTTGATAATGCCGAGCAGGTGTTGCCCGGACATTTGGATCTTTCGGACGTAATCTCTCTGCCTTGGATTGAGTTCCGTTCTCAACGTCAAATGGGACATGCCGATGATGGCATTCATGGGGGTGCGGATTTCGTGGCTCATATTGGCGAGGAAATCCGCTTTGATTTTCGTCGCTTCCTCGGCCACGTCCTTGGCGCGCCGTAGCTCAACCTCAGATGCTTCGAGCGCCTGGTTAATACTCTCCAATTCTTCTTTGCGAGCGATGATCTGTTGTTCCGACGCCGCCAGAGCTTCTGCCTGAGCACGAGTCTGTTTCAGAAGTTCTCTGGTCGCGATATTGCCGGAGAGGATTTCGGCGCTCAGCCCGATCGACGGCAAAATCGCCTCGAGCAAGGCTTGCTGGCGATCGGCCAAAGGTGAAACAGGTGCAAGCTCCAGCACGGCCGTGACGGCGTCTTGGTTGATCACCGGTAGAAAGAGCAAACTTCCGGGCTTCACAACGGCCATCCCGACGGCAATTTGTACGTGCTCGCCGGCCGTGACGGTCAGCGCGCGTCGTTCGACCGCAGCTTGGCCCACGAGGCCTTCGCCGAGAGCGAACTCCCGAGGGCTTGATGAATCTCCGATCGCAAAAGAGCCGGCCCGCGTGAAATGTGCGTTGCTCTTGTCGGCCAGATAGAGACTTCCATAAACCAGAGGAACACACTCCGAGATGCGCGACAACAAAGCTTGTGCGAAAGGCTGGAAATCCTCGGCCGCTTGAATCCGCGTCAGCGTTGCAGCCACTTCACTCTTCACCCAGCCCTGAATCTCCCTTTCTCGCGCCGCACTTTGCAAAGTTCGCAGTGCGCGACTGATCTCGCCTATTTCGTTCTTGCGATCGAGATACAGGATTTGTTGGTCCAGTTTCCCGTCGGCGAGGTCCCGGATGCTGCCTTGCAGGGAAGATAGTTCCTGCACCACTTCCGTTTGCACGATATAGACGGCGGCGGCCAAAGAAAATAAGAGGCCGAAGCCAATCACCAACCATGTGATCAGAATCGCATGATGCGTGTTTCTGGTCAGCTCGTCAGATCGCTGATCTATGGCCGTTTGCAGTTCCTCTACGATATCGATGGCAGCCTGCCGCGCCTGCTGCAATTCCTGGTTCACGCCCCCATGCAGCAGGCCGAGAGCTTTTTCATTGTTGCCTGCCAAGGCCGCAGCGCGCACGGGGCGTGCGTCTGCTACCGCTCGATCGAAAAGAGCTGCTGCCGCTTCGATTTTACCCGCGCGCTCGGGGCTCTCCCGGAGTGCTGCCGAACTCACCGCCTGGTAATCGGCACGAGTTTTTTCCAGTTCTCCGTCGATGACTTGCTTGCGATCGGGATCGGTCTCAGCGACAAGTTCGTACAGAAACAAACCGAATCGATTCGTGTGGCTTCGCGCCTCAGTAATACTTCGTAATGCCTTGACGTCGGTATCAATTAAATCGCTGTACCAGGTATCTATCGTCTTGCTCTCAATCGAGGAATACACCCCGGCTACCAGCACCATGAGCGCCAGGGGAGCCATGGCGAGCAGTAACTTTCGCCGGAGCTTAAGATTCGTAAAGAAGTTGTTCATCGGTGTGCGCCAACTGAGGTCAACTGTCACCGCTGGACAGATGAAACAAAACTGAGTTTCTGCGCTGACGTACGCGAGCCAGCCACGGCGGAGAAGTGTTTTCCTTCCCCAAGCGATCTCACGTTGCAACCCACTGCTCTGTCCGGCAGTTTCCCAATCCGGCTGGTTGCTCGGAAGGCCGAACCGCGCGTTGTAAGCAGAATGGTGAGCGTTGTCTTCCCCGCCGGACATTGTCAAAATTGACAGGTAGGATTGGCAGTGAAGCATCGGCTGAGGGTCGGTGGGAGAAGCGAGGTCTGCGTCGCGCTCCGGTGATCGATTCTCACCAAACTAACGACTTCCTGAATCGAATGGGGAGCGCGTATTGATGGCACGGAGGCAGTGTTCTGATTGTCAATACTAACAGTTTTCTGGCTGGAGTTGGTTGGGTAGGATAGCAAAAGACTCCTGGGGAATGGGCGAGTTGCCCCACACGAAGTACCGAAGTGGATTGCGTGGCTATCTCGCTAGCGCTTTTTGGCTTGCAACGCCTGTCAAAATCAGTGCAGAGAATGCCAAGTGAGCTCCGCAAGCGCAGTGTGCGTCCTGGTAAGGAGGCTTTCCATTGTTCAGCCTAATTCGAAGTCTCATCCGTCCCCACCGGGGTACGCTCTTAATTATTCTGATCGCGATGCTGGTGCAAACCGCGATGAGCGTGGCTGGACCGTGGCCACTGAAAATCATTCTCGATAATGTGGTCGGCTCTCACAAACTCTCGCCCGAAATGAGCCATCTCCTGGGGCCGCTTTTGCGCGGCGAAGGCAAAATGAAAATTGCGGAAGCCGCGGCAATCGCCGCCGTATTTATCGCCTTCATTGGCGCAACCATGTCCTACATCGCGAACTACCTTACGACCAGCGTAGGCCAGTGGGTGGCCAACGATTTGCGTCTCAAGACCTATCACCACCTCCAGCAACTCTCGCTCAGTTATTACGACAGCCACGAAACGGGCACACTTCTGAGCACTGTCACCGCCGACGTGCAAACGATCCAGGGCTTTGCGTCGTCTTCCACGCTGGGCATCATCGTGGACATGTTTACGATCGTAGCCATGCTGATCGTCATGCTGTGGTTGAACTGGGATTTCACGCTGATCGCCGTGGCCGTTACGCCCTTCATGCTGCTGCTGGTGTCGCGCTTCAAGAAAACCGTCAAGAAGGCCACGCATCAAGTCCGCAAAGAGCAGAGTAAAATTGTGGAAGTCGCGGAACAAGGGCTGCAATCGATGCGCGTGACGAAGGCTTTCGGTCGTCAGGACCTTGCCGAGGCTCAGTTTGCTCAGGTTAGTCAGGCCACCGTAAACGCTTCGCTCAAAGCTCGCCGCATCAAGGCACTGCTCTCGCCGATTGTTGCCGTCACCGTTTCTCTTTGTACCGCGTTCGTGCTATATCGGGGTTCGTCCCTTATTCTCGCGGGAGCGATGACCGCCGGCGGCTTAACCGTTTTCCTTTCTTACTTGAGTAAATTCTTCAAGCCGGTTCAGGATCTCGCCACGATGACGAACACGATCGCGCAGGCCGCTGTCGGTGTCGATCGCATTCGCGCCATTCTCGATGCGGACGCGATCATTCCCCAGCGCCCCGATGCGCGCGATCCACAAGCGCTTAAGGGAGAAATCGAATTCCAGAACGTCGCGTTCTCCTATAACGATGAGGCCAAGGTACTGACAGACGTCAGTTTCAAAATCAAGGCCGGTCAAATGGTCGGAGTCGTTGGTCCCACGGGAAGTGGCAAGTCCACGATCGTCAGCCTGATTCCTCGATTCTACGATCCTACTTCCGGCAGCGTGAAGATTGACGGCGTTGATCTTCGAGATTATAAGTTTCTTCCTCTGCGCGATCAGATAGGTTACGTCCTGCAGGAGACTATTCTCTTCGCTGGCTCCGTGCGCGATAACATTGCCTACGGCAAAAAAGACGCGACCGACGCGCAAATCCTGGAAGCCGCCAAACTTGCGAATGCCGATGAGTTTATCCAGCGCATGCCGCACGGTTACGACACCATGGTCGGTGAGCGCGGCGACACGCTTTCCGGCGGCCAGCGCCAGCGGATTGGCATCGCCCGCGCCATCGTCCGGAATAATCCCATCCTGATTTTGGACGAACCCACCGCGGCGCTAGACACGGAATCCGAGCAGTTAGTGATTCAAGCATTGGAACGCTTAATGAAGGGCCGCACCGTGATTACGATTGCGCATCGACTCAGTACCATTCGCGACGCCGACAAGATCGTCGTTCTGAAGGGCGGCGTCGTTGCGGAAGAGGGTAGCCACGACGAACTTATAGCCCGCAATGGTGTATATGCCGAGTTGTATAAGATTCAGTTCAGTTCGCGACCGCCGTCTTCAACCGCCGCCGCTGCAACTACTGCGGTTTCGGGGACTTGAGTTTCGCAAGTCGTCGAACAACCTGCCGGGCCATCGCCTGCTTTTTAGGACAGGTGCGCTTCTGGATTGCGGGCGCATTCTTGCTCTTAGCGAAGGCAGCCCGTGAGACCAGAAGAGCTTCGGCTCCCCCGACACTGGCAAAAATGACAGTACTCTAAGTCTCTGGAAGCAGGGAACATCAACGGCCTGGTGCGCTGTGGGTAACGAGACACACTCCTATCTGACGCAAAAGAGCTATCTCTAAGTGAGGAATCGGAATGGGGTTTGAACCGGACAAGGAGGTTCTGCGCAAGATATTTTCCTCTCATGGCGGGCACGATTAGATGGATACGGCCCGCCACGATCGCTACTCCTTACTATTGCTGATTTCCCTCATTGTGTTTTTAATGCTCAGCGCGTTTGTGTCGGAAAATCACGTTGTAGGGGACGTCGTTCTCGCGGCTTCCATATATGTCACCTTGGTTACCGGAACTCTGGAGTTGTCCGAAAAAAGAAGTTGGCGATGGCCGGGGACTCTCTTGGCTTGCATTTCCATGTTGATCATGGTGGTCCACTTTTTCTATCCCGTTCACATGATTACGGTAGCAAACTGGTTTTGCCTGGCTGCCTTCTTGGGTTTTGTTTCTGTTGCTCTCTTCTCTTACCTCGGGCTTCCTGGCTCCGTGACAAGCGGGCGCTTATACGGTTTGGTGAGTCTCTACCTCTTGCTGGCAGTGTTTTACTTCGCCATATTCAATTTGATCGAAACGGTGCATCCCCATTCCTTTATGGAGACTGCATTCCCGGCTTCACACGGGATGACTCGTCATTCTCTTTTGTACCTTAGCCTCATCACTCTAACTACCTTGGGATATGGGGATATAGTGCCGGTCACGCCGCTGGCACGGATGATTGCCGCACTGGAAGCGACGACAGGCGTCCTCTACATTGCGATTACTGTGGCGCGGCTAGTCGCCGCCTACCAGAAGGCGGATTCCAAGTAAGTCCAGCCGGAAGCACCTCGCAAAGACCGAATCAGCAAAGCTCCTGCAGTTGGTAGCGCACCCCTGAAAGCACGCCAAATGCGCGTGACTTTCCTGACGCAACAGAAATTCTCACAGCAACGCGTTTCTGCGCCTATTCCGCGATGGTGCCTATTGCCGCGAGGCCCATTTCTCATAGTCCTGGCGCTCGGTTTCGATATTGGCAAAACTGCCGTGTAACTGTAAAAGCCGAGCTGCCTTGGTTTTGAGTATTTCGTCGCTTACCCTCCCCATCCAACCTGCGCCACTTACTTGAAAATTTTCGAAAAAACTGAACATAGCTTTTTTGGCACCCCTTTGAGATCTGAGATTCGGACCGTCATCCCTCCTCTGTCACTTTTGACAGTTTACTGTTGCGCGTACTCAACCTATCGTGGCGCGTATCGGCAAGCTGAGGAGCCGGGAAGAGGGCGCCCCCTTCTTGAGAAGGTAAGCGCCGAGGTGTCTCTCCAAGGTTTCTCTTCCGGGTCCCGCACCCTGCAATGAGCAGAGAGAAGGGCGAGTGCAGCAGACTTCGAAGGACTAACGGTTGCACATACTAGGCCTCTATGAGCTTTACGCGCGTAAACAGAAGATGGGACTCCCCGGCTGGCCGTTGAGTCCGCTGCGGGAGTGGGAGCGTGGCTGTAAATGGGGTTCTCGAATAAAAATCTAGAAATGAGGAGAAAAGAAATGAAGATCAGGAGTGCGCTTGTTTTAGGAATGGTTCTGCTGTTCGGAAGTGCGGCATTTGCTCAGGATTACCCGAAGCTTGAAACTTCACCGGCATTCATGTACATCCGCACTCCTGTTTCCTTCACGATCCCGTTGGGGGCGCCGGAGGGAGTTGCGGGCACGAGCTTTAACGAAAGCTTTAACTGCGCTGGTGGTGGTGGCACGATCGCTTATAACGTGAGTAGTGTGGTCGGCATAGCTGCTGACTTGGGAGGCTGCAAATATTTTGGTAATACAGTTCCCGCCTTGAGTGCAAAACTCAACGGGAGTGATTTTACCTATATGTTCGGGCCGCGGTTCACCTATCGAAACAGCAGCAAGCTCCAGCCATTTTTCGAGGTGAATTTCGGCGGGAATCGTCTCAGCCTCAGTTGCAACAACAGCACTCCGTGCAGCGGCACCACTTATTCCAAGAATGCGTTTGCCTTGACGGTGGGCGGCGGCTTTGACGTCAAGCTGAGCAAAAAATTCGCCCTACGACTTATCCAGGCAGAGTATCTCTACACCCGCTTCGGCAATAACTGCAATTTGGCACTCTGCAGCAACAACAACAATCAGAACAGCTTTCGGTTAAAGAGTGGACTTGTCATTGCTTGGTGAGGTGGAAGCATCTGCGTAAAGTCTGTTTGAGTGACGCACTAGCATCCGTACAGGAACGTGGTACGGCGTAAGGCTCTGCCAATCCGCCGCCAGCTTTGGCTTTGCCAGGGTTGGCGGCGAGCCACCTAATCACAGAAAAATCATAATAGCCTTTCGCGCCCATGGAGTTTGATCGCCTGTTTTTCCGCGAAAAAGGAGATGTTGGCCGCTTCAGGGTTCTCCTACCCGAGTGGCTCCAGCTGCGCGTGCATGGAATCCCGCCGGCTTGAGTTTCCGCCTTTCGTCGGAACAACGCTTCCGGCCCGACAATGTAAGAGACAGTTGCGAGTGGAATCTTCATGACTGCGGATTTTTGGTGACATGAAAGACTCTGTCAGTTTTGACAGTTTTTCCGTGTGCCTTCCAGGAACACTCTCAACAGGCCTGTGACACTGCGTCGCCCCGTCTGGTGCGGCATCGCCATATAAAAAGTTGTCCGAAATACCGTCAGGACTGATCGCGGTAATAGGCGACATGAGACCACGAAGCACACAAAGAACCGGAAGGTCTTCAAAATGAAAGCCACACGAGGAAAAAGTCTCATTGCCGTTGCATTGCTTCTCTGCGGGGTTGCCGCTTCGACTTCGCGAGGAGCTCGAGCGCAAACACAATCAGATGATGCCGCTTCGTCGAAGCAGGGAATGACCGCCTCCGCACAGGAAAATCCAGCCGAAGCTAAACCAAGCGACAAAAACTCAGGAAAAGCAAAACCCGAAGAAAAGGAAGCCGCCGCCAGCGCGGGTACGGAAGCTCTTCAAAAAGCCACGCAAAACCCGGTCGCGAGCCTCATCAGCGTCCCCATCCAGAGCAATAATAATTTTTCAATTAGTCCCGGCGACCGGACACAGGACGTTCTGAACATTCAGCCCGTCGTACCCATTGGCATTTCGAAGGACTGGAACCTGATCGTCCGTTGGATTATGCCGATCATTTACCAACCACTACCCATTCCGCCAGCGGCCTCGCAAACAGGGGTCTACGGCTTCGGGGATATGGTGCCTACATTTTTCCTGTCACCTAAGAAGCCCGGTAAGTTGATCTGGGCATTAGGCCCAGTCTTCCAGTCACCCACGGCAACAAGCACGTTTCTCGGACAGGGCAAGCTGGGCATTGGTCCATCCGCTGTAGCCCTGATGCAACCAGGCCACTGGACCGTAGGCGTGCTGTTCAACAATGTGTGGTCGGTCGCCGGTTCGGGCGTCCGTCCGTCAATCAATTCCTGCTGCAATATTTCATCAACTACAACTTAAAGAAGGGCTGGTTCATCACTTGGCAGCCCACCTTAACAGCCAACTGGGAAGCGACCAACGGCTGTCGATGGGTAGTGCCGTTTGGCGGCGGAGTGGGAAGAATCATGAAACTCGGATTCCAACCGGTGTCTATTACAACCCAGTTTTATGGCAACGGGGTCCATCCCCCAGGGGCTTCGTCCTGGACCATGCGATTGCAACTTGCTTTGCTGTTTCCCAAGTTGTCCAAGGAGATGGAGCAGATGATGCTAGAGAAAAAACTGGATCAGCTGCAGCAAGAGCAACCTCCAAAAAATTGAATGCGAGATCAGAGTGTCCGGGCAATCGATAGCGCAGCGAAAAGTTCTCGCTAAATCATGTTTGATCGGCGGATGCTAAGGATGTTCGTCGAGCATTGCGCCAGCGGTAGTAGAACGGGATGCCGCCGAGAATCACCAGCAGCCCTAGCGAAGAGCGCACGGGCCGGATCATCCAGAGGTTTGCCGTGAGAGCAATCGCGGCAAACAAAAAAATGAGCGGCGTTAACGGATAGCCCCAAGCGCGGTAGGGCCGCGAAAGCTGGGGCTTCTTTTTGCGCAGACGAAGCAGGGCGATGGCCGTTAACGCGAAGAAAATCCAGACCGCAAAGACGAAAAGAGAATAGAGTTCTTCGTAAGTTCCGCTGAGCGCGAGCAGGGCGGCGATGGAGCCGAGGAAAACCAGCGAGCCGCTGGGAGTTCGAAAAACCGGATGGATGCGCTCGGCGAAGCGGAAGAAGACGTTATCGCGAGCCATGGCGTAAGGAATGCGGGCTCCGGTTAGGACGACTACATGCAGCGCTCCGAGCGCGGAGATAGCCATGGCGATTGTCAGCCAGGCAGCGCCGCGAGAACCAGCGAAGGATTGCACGACATCCGACGCGACGTGTTGCGATTGCGCCAGAGCCGCGAATGGAAGGATGCGGAAATAAACGACATTCGCTAGCAGGTACAGACCCCCGACCGTCAGCAATCCCAGAATGATGGCTCGGGGAATGTTTTTCTCGGGATGCTGAATTTCTTCCCCTAGATCGCCGAGGTCGTTGAAGCCATTGTAGGCCCACATAGCGGGAACCAATGCAGTAAGGACGGTGCCGATCGTTCCCCAACTTAGCAGGCTCAAACCGTGAGGGGCTGAAACTGCAAGAGTGCCAAGCGACGTGTCTATGATCGCGTGCGGTTTGCCGAACAGCATCCCGGCGACGACGATCACCAGGATCGCGCCGATTTTCAGGGACGTCAGCAGCACCTGGATACTGCCGCCCAAACGCACGCTCAAATAATTAATCGCGGTGACGGCAATGACTACCAGCGCCGCGAGGGGCTGGGCCACGGTGAAGGTGAAAACGTAGCGTCCTAGATGGCCTGTAAACAGCGGCGTTGCTACCACCGGAAAAATGAATCCGAGGAAGCGCATAAATCCAGCGGCGAGAGTTGCCATTGCGACAGGGCGCTCGAGGAAGGAACTCATCCAGCCGAAAAGAAATCCCCACAGGGGTCCGAGGCCGTGGTTCAGGTAGACGTAGGGTCCGCCAGCCTTGGGGAACGCCGCGCCAAGTTCGGCATAACAGAAAGCGCCGAAGAGCACGATGAGCCCGCCGAGGAGCCAGGCAACAAAAATCAGAGTGGTTGAGCCGACAGCTCGAGCCATGTCGCTTGTGACGAGAAAGATGCCTGTGCCAATGGTGTCGCCAATGACGATCGCGACTGCCGACCAGAGACCGAGACCACGGATTAGATCTGAATGTTGAGGACGCGCGGCGGGGTCAGGACCTTTGGGATGCATGCAAGTTGGGAGAGCCTACTATCGGAGGTGGAGGCGGTCAACCAGCGCGTTGATTCGAGAGTCGATGTTCTCCTTCGTGTTGGCGCGAGGCGCCTTGCGCTTGTGCTTTTTTCTGAGGTTTCAAGAAAGATGCCGGTCTGAAGACCGGCGCTACGACGTGCGAAATCGGCGCTGTACGCGTTATCATCTATGGCGCTATGACTACGCAAAAATCCATGATTAGTGAATTCGGCTGGGACGAGGGATATAGGGTTTCCGACGTCGACGACGTGATGACTCCTGCGCTCGTGGTGTATCCGGAATTCATCGCTTCAAATATCGAGCGGACGCTGGAATTGCTGGGAGGCGATCCGGACCGCTGGCGTGTGCACATCAAGACGGCGAAGCTGGGGTACACGGTCGGGATGATGGTCGAGCGCGGTATCCGCAACTTTAAGTGCGCGACTACTCTGGAACTGCAGGTGGCCTGCCAGTGCGGTGCGGCAGACGTTCTCCTGGCGTATCCGTCCGTGGGTGCAAATGCGCGGCGTTTGCGAGAGATCGCGGAGCAATTTCCAGAGGTACGCGTTTCCGTTTTGGCCGAGAACGAAGAGCAAGTACGACAATGGCACGGTAGCCGGCTGGGCGTTTTTCTCGACATAAATACCGGAATGAATCGTACTGGAATGGAGCAGGTCCGCGGAAGCGAGGCTGCCAAGCTGGCGCACAACATTCGCGCGGGTGGATTAGAGTTTCGAGGTCTCCACTATTACGACGGCCAGCATCGGGCAGCAGACGAGAGCGAGCGGACAGCGGCGGCGCATGAGGGCTATGACTGTTTGATGCGCCTTGTGGCCGAGATCGAAGGCAGCGGAGTGCGTGTGCCGGAAGTCGTTACGGCGGGAACGACCACGATGCCGTGCTCGCTTTCTTACGAAGGATTTCGCAATGCCGGTTTCATTCACCGAATATCTCCTGGCACCGTTGTTTATTCCGATGCTTCGAGCCTGGCAGTTCTTCCCGAAGAGTATGGCTACCGCCCGGCCGTACTTGTGTTGGCTCGGGTGGTCAGTCATCCGCGCCCGGGGATTATCACCT
The DNA here is from genome assembly GCA_035272765.1 of Candidatus Acidiferrum sp. Taxonomy (GTDB): domain Bacteria; phylum Acidobacteriota; class Terriglobia; order Acidiferrales; family UBA7541; genus Acidiferrum. The sequence goes on along the minus strand of DATEQG010000002.1, from coordinate 93,704 downwards.
GCGATGCGGGGCACAAGAGTGTCTCCGCCGACGCCGGCGTTCCTACCTGCCTTGTTTTAGGACATCCCGAGCTAACACCGCTTTCACCAAGCGAGGAGCATCTGCCGTTGGAGGTGGAGGTCGGTGCAGCCGGACCACAGCTCGGCGAAGCACTGTATCTCTTGCCGCGGCATGTATGTCCTACGGTCAACAATTTTGATGATGCGCTGCTGGTTAGGAATGGCGCGATCGAATCCGTGGAAAAAGTCTCAGCCCGCGGACGAGAGAAGCCAGTGCTGCAATCGAGCGACAAAGCCGTTTCGGCGGCCGAGCGAGCTGGCTGAGGACTATTCGCTTACTCCCCCCTCCCCACTTTTCCGTAAATGCGGATTCTAAAGGGTTTAGCTTATTTTGTAAGCCGTTTAGAATGAATACTTACGGGCGTTTTTTGTAAGTGTTCATTCTAAAAGGTTTGCAAGTAAACATAACCCTGCGCGGGCATTGCTGTTTTAAGGCTTCAGACGGAATGCAGAATGAGTCGGCGGTGGAAGTCGACAAAATGCGTGAGGAAGAAACGGCAGGGCTGTGCCGCGCAAGACATTCGGTGAAGGATCCTCTCTATGCGCATCTGAAAGAGATAAAAAGCGCCCAGCCAGAAATGGCTGGTACCACTGACCGAACCCTGAAATGAAAAACGCGGCAACTTGTTGCCGCCCTGAGAATCTACAGAACTACCTGAAACCATCATATCACTCTGAAGACCAATTTCAAAGGCTCGAAGACCGCTACGAATTATACGCTGCAGGCCCAACATGCGCCCAGAGATGAGCAGCATTCTTCGCGAAGACATTCCGGAACTGGCAAACCTGCAAAGAGTCCCTGTGCTCCGATAATTCTCTTCGGGAGCAGCCACTCTCTAAAATTGTTAAGTCACCCGAACGATATCACGCGTAGAAGAGAAACTTTGCCGACCCGTTTTGCGCTCGGAAATAACTGCAGAGTTAGATCGTTGCAAGCTGCTTCCCCGCGCACCTGAAGTTTTCCTCAGGCTTGCGGATTCCGCGTGGTATGCTCGCCCCATTCCCGTTAGAATCAGCGCGTCGATTTGTTGCCTTCATGAAGAAGATTATCGTCGCCGTCGGCAGCACTCGCAAGCCCAAGCTCAGAGCTGTTATGAAAGCTCTGGATGCCTTTGCGGCGAAACTTGTTCCGGATGGTGACTTCGAGGTGGTTGGTGCGGAGGTCGAGAGCGGTGTGAGCCCGACGCCTTCCTCTAGCGAAGAATTGATGCGGGGAGCCCGCCAGCGCGTGGAAGCTCTGGTGCAACTGGCCCGCGAAAATCGCAAGCCATGGCGCTTCTTCGTGGGTCTGGAAGGCGGTCTCGAGGTTTTGCAGGACGATAGAAGCCGTCGCGTCTTCCTGGAAAGTTGGGCGTACGTGAGCGACGGAGCGCGAGGCTTCTACGGGCGTTCTGGCGGCATCGAACTACCTGAGGAACTTGCCCACGAAGTTCTGGAACGCGGCTTCGACTTGTCGGATGCCGTCGATCGTTTTGCAGGTGCGGTCGGCATTCGCGACGGGCAAGGCGCTTGGGGCGTGCTCTCTTATGATCTCATCACGCGCGAAGATGCGTCTCGTCTTGCAGTGGTTGCCGCCTTCGCGCCGTTCTTTAATAGAACTGCATATTCGAACGGATCGTGCGCAAAGGCGTTGGCTAAGGGGCAGTGACAGACCAGGAATTCAGATTCATTTAATCCACCTGAGGATCGTTGCCATTAAGACCCCAAACAAGGAAACGGCGATTACGCCTGCAATCTTCAGCGACAAGGAAATGCGATCAAGGTCCTTTTTCAGGCTCGTGAGAGTGACGCTTGGCCCGCCAAGTTGCGCCATGTGGTCAAGCTGAATCCTGTCAAACCCTGGCTTCCTTGCGCCTCCCACAAATTCATTGAGCAGTTTTGCCCACATCACCATGAAGACCGGCTCTTTGTACCTTAGCCGAATGTCGTTAGGCCCCACGTTTTGTATGGCGAATATCAGGTGGCCCGTATATGTTGGGTCAACATGAAAGCCAGAGATGTTTATTAGGCCCTGAAACTTAAATTTGGACCTAATCGAAAGGAGTCCGATAAGATCGGACGGTATATGTACTTCCTCGAAGGTTTTGACCAACGCAAATTGCCCGGGCGGCAACACTACGTAGGGCGATTCTGGGCCGAGGGGTGTCGGAATGTCCTTTTCAGATAGGAACACCTCGTCTCCGACACGCAAGTCGTATGAGGCCTGGTTCAGAAGGTTGGGATCGTAGTGGGCTCGCTGCGGCAAAAGCTCGCCTATCCTCCCCTCGATATCTTGTTTGCTCAAAAACATGTCACTTTATGATTCCCAGGATCTTGGCTATCGCCAAGGTTCGAATCATCACTGCAGCGACAGACCAAATGAGTACAATCAAAAGGCCCACTCCAATCATATGATATGAGGCTCGGCCAGAATAAAAATCAGTCCGGGCCTCGTCTTTTTTCGAGTTGCTCGGTATCCATTTCACTAGGGCATAGTACCCACACACGACGCATCCCAATCCAATGATCGGGACAAAAACCCAACCCGCGAGTGTAAAGGTTGGACACATGAGAAGTCGGGTGATTCTAGCGATGGGCAGGCGTGGGGTCAAGCGCCAGAAAATTGACTTCTTATCTGAATGCTTTCACCGTGCACGCCTATTCGTAAAGCGCGTGATGAGAGGACTGGCGCGCGATATGGGCGATAAACTGGGAAGCATTTCTCGCCAAGGTCTGGGCGTCTAGCACCTGCTTTTTCCAAGGCCTATGGATAGCTGTTCTCGGCCCCGGATGGTACAGGATGCCCAGACGCCTTCCATACCACTCTACAAGCTCACCCACAGAAGTCCGCAATTGCAGGTCGTGTTTACAGATCATCCCGAGCGCACTCAGCGCCGCTCTACCTAAGGAGATAACGACCAGCGGATCTACGACGTCGATTGTTCTGCGAAGGAATGACGAGCAGTTTGAGATCTCTCTAGAACTTGGCGATCGGTTGTTGCCATTGAGGTCCCTTGGATTGCAAAGAATCGCATTCGTGATAAAAACGTCGCATCGATGCCACTGCATGGCGCGTAGCAGTTCTTCGAATCGGTCACCCGTGCGGTCACCAAAGAGAGGAATTCCGGTTTTTTCTGCTCCGAGACGGCCCGGGGCTTCAGCGATGAACATGATTCGAGCGTCCCAGGGACCATTTGAATCTCCTAAGACGCGACGCGAGAGAGACATACGCGTGCATAAACGGCATGCCTGCGCGTCACAAACTAGCTGACCTGTGGAGAACTTCAGCTTGAGATGTGGCTGCAAGTGCTCCTTCGGGGCGAGTCGGTAATTGGAATCTGCCGTTTGTGTCTCGGAGCTCCTGCAGGGTACGCGAGCGTTTCCACGTGTCGGCCAAGGTTGCGCCTGCGGTGAGTACGTTTTCCGGCTCAAGCATCACACTCCCATACTTGCATGCGTTGCTCGGTGAAATGGTTCCGTCTGTACGAATAATGAGCTGTTCGAGATTAGCGAAAGAATTCGAGTGCGTGGGTATCTCCCATCGAGACGTCCAAAATCGGCTGACATAAAACTCCGTCTCGCCTGATATCGATCCCAACTCCGAGCATGCCTGCTTTAAGCGAGCTTCGTCTGCAGAATTGAGCTCCAAGAACGGGCTGTCTTTGTTGCGACCTTGATAGGTCGGTATTTGAAGATGAAGGGTTGAGCACCCAAGCCGCGCAGCCCATGAGTAGATCGCTGCGAGGTCGGCTACGCTTGTGCCGGAGGGAACGAAGTGTACCTCCACGGTGATTCCCGCGGACCGCGCATCCCTGATAGCCAGTTCGTTGGCGCCGAATGCATCTCCTATAGTCGGTCGGGATTGGATGACAGCGTTGTGGAACTCTCTGTGAGATGGACTTGAGTAGACTGAGAAACGTGCCCCAACAAGTCCGGAATCCTTCAGCTGATGCCACCGCTCCACCGAAACAGGGAGGCGTGTCCTCTTGTCCATGATCCCGGTCGTAAAAATTGTCACTGGAGTGCCGCCAGCCTTGGCGGCTAATAAGGCCTCGTTTAGAGCCGGATAACGGAGCGGCTCGCCGCCTGAATAAACGAGCCTTTCTAAGCCAAGATCCTTCGCCGCGCTGACGATTTCAACTAGCTTTTCGATCGGGAAATGTGTGCTGCGTCCTGGCCCAGAACTGTTCGAGCAGTGGCCGCAGAAAAGAGGACAGTCATCAGTCAGATCTATCTGGAGCAACTTGAGAACGGGCACGTTCATAGCCTTGCCAGACTTCTCTCGCTCCCGGCCTGCGCGGGCGCAAGGAAGCGGCGAAGCAGCGACCTCACCTGGTTAGCGGGGGCATCTAGCTGTGCTATCGCCGCAACGCAGATAACACGTTCCAGTTTCAGACCCATTTCGTGAGCCATAAATTCTCCGAGCCTCATCAGGCCTAGATAATTACCATAAGCACGCTCAAAGAGATACTGGGTCGCGTAGAACGCGACAACTGTTAGGCTGCCCAATGATTGGTTGTGTGCAAAGGCAATTTGCTGGAGGCAAGGGAATCCCTGTCGCCTCGAGTCGTTGAGGTCCGACAAGGGACAGAAAACCGAGGCCTGGAGAGCGCTTCTCCGATGATTTCCGGATGTGAAAGTCTTAGCAATATGATCTAGCTGGTTTTTGCCCGTTTCTCCTCGAGTCCCAGGATAGCTAATCAACCTCTCGAAGTATAGGCCCCGGTGGTTGCGAACATCTCGCCTTAGGGTCGGTAGGATTTTCATGTAGCGTTTGAATAGCTGTTCGCGAGGTCTTGACGGATCCCAGAGCGAGCGCGGGAACAGTGTGTTCGCCACGGTTTCGACCGTGGCGTGACCGCTAGCCGCCAAGGCGACATTGAGTTCAGAATGGAGTGCTTGACATTGAGGGGCGGGCTGGTTTGTTGTGACATCGAAAGCCACAACCAACGGCGAGACCTCACGCCTGCGCGAGCTGCAAGCGATTTTGACTGCTAGCAGCCAGGCTTCATCAAGTGATGGACAACAGATTTCAGCCATGATCTCTACTCCGGGAAATAACGATACTCATAGAATCCGACATACGCGGCTCTTGAAACGCAGATGGTGAGGTCTCCGCCAGATGCGAGAGGCAAAACCGCTTCGCCCGGCGTAGATGTGGCGTACATACCCTGGTCACGCTTGGCGAGCAGATGAGTCGAGGTCTGTGATTGAAGGCCAGAGATGAAATCGCCCACCTGTGCGTGGAGCCTTCTGTTTGCCCAGAATTCATCCACGAACCAGACATCACAATTCTGAATGGTCCCCACCAGCTCAGTTTTTATGCTCTTGGGCGTAGTCCTTGAGAGCCGCTCGTAGTCGGAGGCGCTCAACATGCGAAGCGAGAAGAACATTTGATTAAGCAATGTTGTGTAGCCCACGCCGAGCCAGCACGCGGCGCGGTAGATTGCGACAGGCTCAAGAGAACCCATGTCATATCCGCGGAGCCTAAAGGCAGCTTGGACCGCTCGCGGCGGCATAAGTACGTATCGCGCGAAAGCCTCAGCGGCCTTCTCTTCGGTTCCAGAGCTCGTTACCGTGCCAATATCATCCACGACCGCATCGAATCGAGTCCCGTGCCTCAAAACGTGATGGCCCAATTCATGTGCCGCGGTATAGCGCTGCCTTCCCCCGGGGCGGTGGGCACTAACGCATATCCGGCGCGCCTCGGGCTCCTCAAGATACATGCCCTCGAGTGAGGGAATATCTACGAATTGCAGGTCAATGCCGAGCCGGAAGATGACATCATAAATGTCACAGGGAGCATCAAAAGCTAGACCATTAGCACGCCGGAACTCGATAGCCTGCTTGGCCGTTGCCCGCAATGTCAAACACGGTGCAGTCATTTTGGCGCTCTAACCCTTCTTACCCGCTCTTCGAAACGAATCCACAATTCTCATAACCGTCTCGATGTCTTCGTCTCGGAGGGCACTTAATTTACGGGCCGCCATCTTTATCTTCTCGTCGCCTAGCATTGTTTCGCCTGCCAGCCACTGCACGGAAACCTTGTAATGCTCCGCGAGTTGTTTCAGTTCCCCCGCCGATACTTTGCGAATCTCGCTCTCCATCTCACTGATTGCTGGTCGAGGTAGTCCCAACAGTCGCGCGACTTGCTCCTGTGTAAGGCCGGCCGCCTCGCGAGACTCTTTGAGCCTTGCACCTATCCCCGGCAAGTCTTTCGATCTCGGCGTTGTCATCTCTTTCTCCCTATTTCGCTTTACTGACCAGCGCTCGTACGATCTCATCGACAGTTCTCGGCTTTGGTCTGCCGGTGCCAGTGTGGACGAAAATGTTGTCTTCGAGCCGAACACCGAGGCGCTCTTGAAGCTCCACTGTAACCTCGATGCCACAAAGACTATCGAAGCCATCGATCGCGGTTAGCGGGCACTGGTCGCTGCGGAGCGCGGGCATTGTTCGTCCGCTAGCGGCGAGGCACGATTTAATTGCGGCGGCCAGATCGGTAAAGATTGCTTCCCGACTGCGCTGATCCTGTTCGATCATGTCATTTCCTCCTACCAGTATGTAGGATAATCATACAATGGTTTCTCTTAATTGTCAAGGGCCATTAGATCTTTGGGAATCTCAAAGTCAGAAGGCGTTTACGGGTGCTGCCTACCTAAGGTACGCATTCGTAGATTGACTGTGTTAGCTTAGTCCGAGCAGGGAGGCTAAGAGTGGACATTGTGAAAGGCAACATGGGCTGGATCGAGGTAGTGGTCGGCCCGATGTTTTCCGGCAAGAGCGAAGAGCTCATCCGCAGGCTGCGCCGCGCCGAGATCGCCCGGCAGCGCGTGCAGATTTTCAAGCCTGCAATAGACGAACGTTACGCGGCCAACGAAATCGTTTCGCATTCGGGGCTGGGCATCTCTTCAGATAATGTGACCAAAGCCTCGGAAATCATGGAGAAACTTTCCCCCCGCACCGAAGTCATCGGCATCGACGAAGCCCAATTCTTGGGGGAAGAGATCGTTGAGGTCTGCACCAAACTTGCCAATCTAGGAAAACGCGTCATCGTCGCCGGACTGGACACCGACTATCGCGGCCGCCCGTTCGAACCAATGCCGCGCCTCCTGGCCATCGCCGAAGAAATCACAAAACTCCTGGCCATCTGCATGCGCTGCGGCAATCCCGCAGTGCACACGCAGCGCCTCGTCGAAAGCGAAGAGCTGATTGTGGTGGGCGCCGGCGGAATGTACGAAGCGCGCTGCCGCCGCTGTTTTGAACCAAATCCCGCGCTTGCCCAGGAGAAAAAAGACGCGGGGCCTCAACTCATGATTCGAAATCGCACGGCCTCCGCCGGCGGCGCAGGGAACTAGCGCTCCGCGTGCAACCCGTGTCAATTTATCCGGTCTGACCGTCATCTCCGCTTGAGCTTGCAGATTGATTCCTGCAAACTGTCTCGACTGACCACACGCCAACTACACACATCGGATACTCATGATCATTGAATCCAAGGCCCCGACGCGCGTTGATTTCGCCGGAAGCACGCTCGACATTTGGCCGCTTTATCTATTTCATCCCGGCTCTGTCACGCTGAATGCGGCCATATCGCGCTACGCCTCCTGCGTGATTCAAACCCATGCGCCGTGGGACGAGCGCATCAAACTCGTTTCCCGCGACATCAAGCGCGAAGAAAGCTTTGCGTCACTTGCCGCACTTTTGAAAACCAAGCGCTACAAACTGCCGCTCCTCGCGGAAATCGTCAAATTCTTTCAGCCTCAGGGAGGCTTCACGCTCACCACGGATTCCGAAGCTCCGAACGGCGCAGGCATCGGCGGCTCGAGCGCAATGGCCGTCGCCATCTGCGCGGCGCTGGACCGTTATACGGGAGCAGGGAAGAGCAAAGTCGATTGGATTCACATCAGCCGCGATGCTGAAGCGATCGTCATAAATGTTCCCACCGGAACACAGGATCACTACCCGCCAGCTTTTGGCGGCGCTGCGGCCATCGAACTTCCGCCCGGCGGCGAGCACCGCGTCGAGCTGCGGGTCAATCTCGACGAACTGGAGCGACGCATCGTTGTCTGTTACACGGGCAAGCCCCGCCAGCACGGAATCAACAATTGGGAAGTTTTCAAAGCTCAGATCGGCGGAAAACGCGCCGTGCAGAATAGCCTCGAGCGAATCTCCGAGGTCGCCCAACAAATGCGCTTCGCCATGGAGAAGCCAGATTGGCACGAAGCAGGCCGATTGATGCGTGAGGAATGGTCGTTTCGCAAAAGAAATCTGCCGACAATCTCGACCAGGACGATAGATCGTGTTATCGACGGCGCGAGGCGTAACGGCGCTTTGGCCGGAAAAGTTTGTGGGGCGGGCGGCGGCGGCTGTGTCGTCCTGCTTATCGAGCCGGATGCCCGCACGCGAGTGGAAGCCGCCATCGTAGAAGCGGGCGGGGAAGTTCTGCCCGTGACCATCGATCGCCAAGGCGTGCAGGTCATCTCCCGCTAGGCTTCGCGCGCTAGCCCGGCCTGGGACACCCGTCCGCAAAGACGCCGAGGGTAGTCTGTCCGTTCACCCGACCCCCAAACCGGGCCTCAACTCCTAGGGTCGCCTGTGGCTGTTTTTCCCGTTTCCCGCATCATAGAATCTTGGGGGCAGTTTCGTAATAGAATAGGTATGCTGGCCTAGGGCGGCTAGCCCAACTAAGTCATGGCGACTCGGCTCATCTTAACCTTGACCCTCTTTCTCCTGGCCGACGCGGATGTCCCGCGCGTCAACAGTCTTCGTCCGCCCACGCAGCCCACCGTCGTTTTTCCCTCCGGCGAAGAGATTTCTCTTTTCCCTGACACCGCGCTCGACGGGCAAGGCGACTCGCAAGCGCCGGCTAAGCCCAAGAGTGCCACGCTTGAGGAGTCTTCGAAACTCGAGCTCATTCGCTACGTTTCCGGTGAGTTCGCCAAAGCCATAAGGTCGCTTCCTGCCGGCAAAGATGGATTGATCGTCTACGTTGGTAAGCCGCTTGAGCAGGAATTTCTCGAGCGCGCCCTCGCTACGCACGGCGCCGCCGTCAACAGCGGTGACAAGGTACAGATCACCAAGCTGGATTTTCACGACCACCAGATCATAGTGGATTTGAATGGCGGGGGCCGCGGCAAAAAGCGCCTGCGCGACCGCATCCATATTGAAATGGCAGGCGTTCCGACCGCTCAAACGACCACTGAACAGGAAGAGAAGGGCCCTCCGGGGCTGCAGCCCGGACAGGGCAGTACCATTTATCTTGATTTCAGCAAGCCTGTTCCGGACCTGAGTCCGAATGACCTGAAACAGCTCCTCTCTCCGTTCCTGGATTTCTCAAAACAGCGCTCCGCCTCGGTAGTGTGGGTTGATACGTTGCCCCCAGAGATGAAGAAAGCCATCCAGGAACGTCGGCCCATCGTCGGCATGGACCGCGAACAAGTGGTAGCCGCCATCGGCAAACCCGACCATAAGATTCGCGAACGCGACAACGAAGGAAACGACATCGAAGACTGGATCTACGGCCAGCCACCTTCGAAGACCGTCTTTGTGCGCTTTAACGGTGACCGCGTAACTAACATCAAGCAGTACCCACAATAGGTTTTGACGCTGCCCACGGGCAGTAAAGGCAACCTTAGGGCGGAATTCTTGCTTCCTGCTTCGCGTTGACTTTTTTTTCCGCAGCCCATAGCATTTTAAGTTCGACTTTGCGGCGGTTTCTCTCGGGAGAGCCCGCCGCAGTTTCATAATCCCATCGGAGGAAGTAATGCCCATCAAGGTCGGCATCAACGGCTTCGGCCGCATCGGACGCAACATCATGCGCACCGCGCTCGATGACAAGGATATCCAGTTCGTGGCCGTAAACGACGTCACCGACGCCAAGACCCTCGCGCACTTGCTAAAATACGATTCCATCCTGGGCAATCTTCCGCATAACGTCACGCACACAGACGATTCGATCTCCGTCGAAGGCAAATCGTTCAAGGTCTTCAAGGTAAAAGATCCCGGCGAAATCGACTGGGCCAGCGTCGGCGCGGATATCGTCGTCGAATCCACGGGCCTCTTCACCAAAGGTGCTGACGCCAAGAAGCATCTCCGCGGCCCAGTCAAGAAGGTCATCATCTCCGCGCCCGCCGACGGTCCTGACGCCACGCTCGTTCTCGGTGTCAACGACAAGACCTACGATCCAGCGAAACATCACGTCGTTTCTAACGCCTCCTGCACCACGAATTGCCTGGCCCCTGTCGCCAAAGTTCTCCAAGACACGTTCGGCATTCACAGTGGCACCATGACCACTATCCACTCTTATACCAACGACCAGAAGCTTCTTGATTTGCCGCACAAGGATCTGCGGCGCGCGCGCGCTGCCGCCATTAATATGATCCCCAGCTCGACCGGGGCAGCCAAAGCTCTGCATCTCGCGATTCCTGAACTGAAGGGCAAACTCGATGGCTACGCGATGCGCGTTCCCACGCCGAACGTCAGCGTGGTCGACCTCACTGTATTTGTGGAGAAGCCCGCCACCGTCGAGTCTGTCAACGCCGCTCTGAAAGCCGCGGCCAACGGCCCCATGAAGGGCGTGCTCGCGTACACGGAAGAAGAGCTCGTCTCCGCCGATTTCAAAGGCAACCCGAACTCTTCCATCGTCGATGCCGGCTACACCAAAGTCGTCGGCGATCGCTGCGTCAAAGTCCTGGCCTGGTACGACAACGAGTGGGGTTATTCCTGCCGCTGCCGCGATCTAATCAAATTCATGGCTGCAAAGTTCTAGATCATGTTTGTAGGGGCGGGGCTTGTTTACCCAGGAAGGGCTTCGCCCTTTGACGTTTCGAGTGACAAATAACGAATCACGAGTCATAAATTCATGACCAAGCTCACCATCCAGGATCTCGAACTCCGCGGCAAGCGCGTTTTCATCCGCGTCGACTTCAACGTCCCTCTCAAAGACGGCGTCGTCACCGACGAAACGCGCATACGCGAGACCATTCCTACGTTGCGTCTCGCCATTCAAAAAGGCGCCCGCCTAATCCTCGCTTCGCATCTCGGACGTCCCAAGGGTGGCCCAGATTCCAAATTTTCGCTTTTCCCAGTCGCGAAAAAGCTTGAGGCCCTTATCGGCAAACCCGTTCGCTTTGCCTCGGATTGTGCCGGACCGGTCCCTGAATCGAAGAGCAAGACGCTCGCCGACGGCGAAATCCTGCTCCTCGAAAATGTGCGTTTCCATCCCGAAGAAGAAAAGAACGACGAAGCCTTCTCCAAGCAGCTCGCCTCTCTTTGTGATGGCGTCTTCATTTGCGACGCTTTCGGCTCCGCGCATCGCGCTCACGCTTCTGTCGTCGGCATCACCCGCTTCGTGAAGCAGTCCGCCGCGGGTTTGTTGATGGAAAAAGAGCTTAACTATCTTGGGAAAGCGCTGACGAATCCCACTCGTCCATTCGTAGCGATTCTCGGCGGAGCAAAAGTCAGCGATAAAATTGAGGTCGTCGAAAACCTCATGAAAATTGCCGACGCCACGCTCATCGGCGGCGGCATGGCCTACACGTTTTTTAAAGCCCAAGGATTGCCCATTGGAAAATCCCTCGTTGAAGATGACAAGCTCGATCTCGCGCGCAAACTTCTGGCCGACGCCAAAGAGAACAATCGCAAACTGCTTCTTCCCGTGGACCACGTCATCGCCCCGGAATTTAAAGCCACCGCTCCTGCAACCACGGTCGACATCCCCTCCACTCCCGCCGACCAGATGGGCCTCGATATCGGGCCAAAAACGGCCGCCGCATTTGCCGCGGAAATCTCGCGAGCCAAGACCATCGTTTGGAATGGCCCCATGGGCGTTTTCGAAATGCCCGCCTTTGCGAATGGCACACTCGAAATCGCTCGAGCCGTAGCTGCCGCCACCAGCGCCGGTGCAACTTCCATCGTTGGCGGAGGGGACTCCGTCGCCGCCGTTCACCAGTCGGGCGTCGCCGGCAGAATCTCTCACATTTCGACGGGAGGCGGTGCTTCCCTTGAATTTCTAGCCGGCGCCAAACTGCCCGGCGTTGAAGCACTAACCGACAAGCCCGAAGAAAAAGTGGTAGGCGTTTCCAGCTCTGCGCCCGTCACGCGCCGCCGTGTGGTCGCGGGAAACTGGAAAATGTACAAGACCCAGATGGAAACCGAAGTATTTTTCTCCGCGTTCTCCATGCTTGTGGACGGCATCAAGCAGTGCGATATTGTCGTCGCCCCGCCTTTTACCGCCATCCACTCTGCCGTCGAAGCAGCTCGCGGCACGCAAATCGCTATCGCCGCACAGAACGTCTTTTGGGAAAAAGAAGGCGCCTTCACAGGGGAGATCTCTCCGCAAATGCTGGTCGAAGCCGGCTGCCGCTACGTCATTATTGGCCATTCGGAAAGGCGGCAATTCTTCGGCGAAACCGACGAAACCGTGGCCAAGAAAACGAAAACCGCCCTTGCTGCAGGCTTGATTCCGATTGTTTGCCTCGGAGAGAGGCTCGAGCAGCGCGAAACCGGCGCTACTGAGCACATTTGCAAAGCGCAGTTCCTGGGCGGCCCGGGTTCGTTGACCGCCGAAGCATTCTCCCGTATTCTGATAGCGTACGAGCCAGTGTGGGCTATCGGTACGGGCAAAACGGCCACGCCGGAAATGGCGGCAGAGGCTCACCGGTTCATTCGCAAATGCGCCGCGGAGAAGTATTCCGCTGCTCACGCCTCAGCATTGCGGATTCTCTATGGCGGCAGCGTCAAGCCTGACAATATTCAGGGATTAATGGCGCAAGAAGAAATCGACGGCGCGCTCGTGGGCGGCGCGAGCCTCGACGCAAAATCGTTCGCGAGCATCGTAAGAGATTGCGCAGGGAGATAGAAATGCCAGGTTGGATGAAGTGGACTATCGCTATTCTGATTGGTTTGGCGATCATCGTTATCGGGTTTCGCTGGGCGGGCGCGTTGCTCACCGTCTTTTTCGTGATGAACTGCCTGGTCTTGATTATTGTCGTGCTACTGCAGAGCGGCAAAGCCGCCGACCTCGCCGGCGCTTTTGGCGGCGCGGGCAGCCAAACCGCCTTTGGGCCGCGCGGAGCGGCCACGATTCTCTCGCAAGCCACTACTTGGTGCGCCGTGATGTTCATGATTTGCGCCCTGGCCTTGATGATTCGCACGGACAAAGCGGTTGATCAGGGCGGCTCGGTGTTGCAGCAAACCTCCAAGCCCGCCCCGAAGAAGACGCCGGCCACGACTCCGATCGCGCCAGCACCTGTGCCTCAGTCTTCCGCGCCGACTCCGCAGAGCAATCCTCCTGCGTCGAGCACCGCCCCAGTGTCTACACAGCCCGCTCCGGCGCAGCCGAAGAAGCCCTAAGCTCTTTTGTTCGGTTCCGCGATGTGTAGGTGCCGGGTTCTAGCCCGGCATGGCTCCAGTTTCCCTGGTGAAGCATCCATCCTTCCCGTCACAGCATGATTGACTTCGCCGAAGATCGGGACTACTCTCCCGGCATAATCTCGCTCGGCTTCCAGAACTCATTCCAAGGAGACATGCATGAACGGTGATTCTCGCGTTCGTTTTCTTCGCTATGCCCTGATCCTCACCGGCTTGATATTCATATTCGGTGTCTACCCACTGATGATGTCCTTGTGGCCGTCAGGCTGGCGCTGGCAACCCAATCAACCTGAGTACGAGCAAATGATACTTGGCGTGTACGCTACGCTCGGGGTATTCCTTTTGATTGCGTCTCGAAATCCTTTGCAACACCGCAGCTTGATTTGGTTCACGGTTTGGTCGAGCCTAGTTCACGCGGGAATCATGACCGTCCAGGCGATTCAGGCGCCCTCCGAGCATGGGCATCTCCTGGGCGACATCCCAGCTCTTGCGATTGTCGCCATCCTGCTGGCAGTTCTTACTCCTCGCGGAGCGGTTGCCCCGGAAGCAAGAACTGCTTCCTAGTTTGCTTGAGCGAGTTGGAAAACCAGCCCGTGGCCAGCGCTTTCAGCTCACTTTGTGGAGACCGTTGCGCGCCGGTAGGGTTTCCCGATGGTTTTTCCCTAACTTTCGCCCAGAGAGACGGAAAGGTTGAGCTCGTGCAAGTGCGGCCGCCGCCCATGGACTCCTCGATTTTGCAGAAGCACTGGAGTGCGCCGAAGCCTGCTCGGGGTGTCGCATGCGCCTGATTGACGCCGTAATCGGAAGCTGGCCCGGTAGCGTCGCCTTGCTGGGCTTGCAGGCTTTCTCAGTGGCAGTTAAACTGTCATTGTCATCGACGTGCGGTCGTGGCGGAACTGGCAGACGCACCAGCTTGAGGGGCTGGCGGTAGCAATACCGTGGTGGTTCGAATCCACTCGGCCGCACCAAACTTCCCGAAGAAAATTAACCCTGGACAGACCTGCATCGCAGGGAGAAGTACGCGCAATCTTGGCGTTCTTGCTTCCCAGTCTCCCTAGCCTCTTTTTTCTGTAATTTCTCATCCCCTTGAGGTAGTCTTTTTTGCAATATCAGTCGCCATTGTGAATGTTGGAGGGATACTTTTCATGTTGAAACACTTGGTTCGTTTGCTCGCCGTTGCTTCTCTTTTCCTTCTGCCCGCTCTCGGGGATGAAGATGTGGTCACCGCTGTCCATGGCACGGTCACGAAGGTTGACGCCGTGGGAAAAACCATCGCCGTGAAAACGGCGGATGGCACAGTGCATACAATTCATTTTGTGGACACCACCACCATCCACGGCGCCCATGCCACTGCCACCGCTGCCAAGGACTCTTTCCATGGCATTACCGAGGGTTCCGAGGTTGTCGCTCACTACACTGTGAAAGGCACTGAAAAAACGGCCGTCGAAGTCGATAAAGTTGGTAAGGACGGCATGCATGCTGTCGAGGGCGTTGTCACTCACGTGAGTGAAGACGGCAAAACCGTTGTGGTCAAAGCGGCCGATGGCACGGAGCACACCTTTCGAGTGGTAGGCCGCGACACTGTGATTACCGCCCAGGATATCGGCAAGGGCACTGAGAAAGGTGCCAAAGTCACCGTCTACTACACGGGCAGCGCAAGCAAGAAGGTCGCCCACTTCTTCGAAAAACTCTGACGGGTCGCGATTGCACAGATCGCTGCGCCCGCAATGAACGTCCCGCGCTTTTTTGCAGTTGGCGATAAGACGTTTGGAGGTTGTCCGCTCCGTTTTTTTGGTCTGTAGCGCAGCACAACGCAGCGGAGCTTGACCTTATTTGTTTGGCGCGCCTGCCGAGAGCTTGCCCACGATAAACAAGATAAACGCGGGAGTGATATTATCGCGGGCATTATGAAATCAAAATCTCGCGTTTCCGCTATGCTGTCTGCCCTGTTCCCGACTTGTGCTCTCGTCTCATGTGTCTTCGCCCAATCGACTCCACCCGCTTCGAAACATGCAATAGTGCTTCACGCCGCGCGCCTCCTCGATATCGAGTCCGGAAAAATAATCTCCCCCGGCGAAGTCCTCGTCCAAGACGAACGCATCGTTGAAGCCGGCTCCTCGGTCAAGCATCCGCCGGCTGCAGAAGTCCTCGACCTCGGTGACACTACGCTCATGCCCGGCTTGATTGACGTTCACGTCCACCTCTTTCTGCATCCCGGCGCCGAAGATCTCCAGACCGTCGAAGAATCCGTCCCGCAGCGCACGATCATCGCGCTTCTCGCCGCGCGCGATGACTTGATGGCCGGCTTCACCGCCGAGCGCGACATGGGCACCGAAGGAGCAGGCTCCGCCGATACCGCCGTCCGCAACGCCATCAATCATGGCGCAATCCCCGGCCCGCGCCTGCGCATCAGCGGCAATGCTATCGACATTCTTGGCGGCCATGAAGACGCCAACCACTACAATCCCGAACAGCACGTCCTATCCAACGCCACCTATGCCAATAACGCCGCCGAAATCGTGACTGTTATCCGGCAGCAATTCAAAGAAGGCGCGGATTTCATCAAGATGTACGAAACGGGACCAGATTCGTTGCGCGATGGCCGTTTCTCCACGCCGTTCCAATACACGGAAGCCGAACTCCGCGCCGCTGTCGAAGAAGCCGCGCGCTCCGGCAAACATGTCGCCGTGCACGCTACCGGTGAGCCCGGCACGCTTTATGCCGCCCGCGCAGGCGTGGTTTCCATTGACCACGCCTACCAACTCAGCGACGAAACCATGCGCCTAATGCGCGAAAAACAAATCTTCGCCGTCCCCACCTTCGCCATCGCCGAATATTTCGCCGACCATGCCGCCAGCCCCGCGCAAGCCGAACGCGAACATCGCATGCAAGACTTCCATGCCCAGGAATTTCGCAAGCAGCTCGCCGCAGGCGTACCGATGGCCGTCGGCTCCGACGTCGGCCCATTTCCCCACGGCACCCAGGCTCGCGAACTCGTGCTGATAGTGAAGTATGGCTTGACTCCCTTTGCCGCGCTCCAAGCCGATCTTCTGAACGGCGCAAAACTTCTCGGCTGGCAGGATCAAATCGGCGCCCTCAAACCTGGATATTTCGCGGACATCATTGCTGTTCCAGGCGATCCCCTCGCCGACATCTCGGTCCTGCAAAAGGTGACGTTCGTGATGAAGGGTGGCGAGCTGTACCGCTGGAATCACTAAGAGTGAACGATCAGCTCGGTAAGACAATGAGAGAAGGTGGCTTCCATCGCCTTTCCTCTTCGCTCGCAACATTGCTTTCTGACTCGTACGGCTGTATCTTGAATTTTGTCCGGCAACTAAGATGAAAATTTCGCTGCTCATCGGGTGAGACCCTTCCATGTCCGCCGCCCCTTCTCAAGCTCTTCCGCAAGATCAGTCTGAGGGAATGAGCCATCTTGTTGATGTGCTCGACACCAACGGAAGTATTCCAATGGCCTCAGCTGATCCCTCCGCGCGCGGCTGTTCGCTTTGCTCGCAACTTGAGGCAGGCAATATCCTGTTCTTCTCGAGTCCGCCTTTTGGCATTCCCCAGGATGACCGCGAATTTCTACTCGGCCAGACACAAACGAGTTCCGCCCTCCACAAAAATGTCGCCTACCGCCCGGCCGAAGACCGCATCACCGGTCTTGCCAAGTCCGAGGAAGTCGAAGCCGCTCGCCTTCGACTCATCCTGAAAAATTACTCGCAACAGGCCGCGCAGTCCCTCAGCGAACTCCTCCCGTCCTATGCCGGAAAATGGAAACTTGATTTCGCCAGCTTTCGTCCGCTGGAAGAACGCGGACGCCCCGCTCGTCTCCACGCGCGAAACGACTTGCCGCACTTTGATTCTTTTCCTACGCGGCCAACAAACGGCGACCGCATCCTTCGTTTCTTCACTAACCTCAACCCCAGCCAAAACCGCGTCTGGACGACCTCGCAAACGTTTGAAGCCATTGGCCCGGATTTCGCCAAGTCGCTTGGTTTGCCGGGGCCGCGCAGCGCCAATCCGCTCGCTCGCAGGATGCGCGCGCTTGCCAGCGCCTTGCGCTTGCCCGGTGCTCGCCGTTCTCCTTACGACAACTTCATGCACCGCTGCCACAACGCCATGAAGGAAGAAGCCAGCTTTCGCGAATCTTGCCCCAAGCAGCGCTGGGAATTTCCGCCCGGTTCAAGTTGGATTGTTTTTACAGATTGCGTCAGCCACGCGGTCCTCGAAGGCCAGTACGCTCTCGAACAGACCTTTTTGATCTCGCGTCAAGCCATGGTCGATCCGGAAAAATCACCGATCGCCATCCTCGAACGAATCGCCGGCTATCCGCTCTCAAACTGACGCCCGCTGCTCCTCAGGTCAACTACACAGCTTTCAGGCCGCCAAGTTGCGCAACTCGCGCTCGCTCTCTGAAGATTCCAAAACGGAACAGTCCTGAGTACCTTGTCATTTCCGTGTTGGCTCTCGCGAAAACTCTTGTTATTTAACAAGCCCCGCACGTGAATCAGCGTAGACTGAAGTTGCCATGGAGAAACTCAAAGCATTTCAAGACGTCGCTCGCATCAATGGTTTCGTGGACGTCGAAGAAACCGACGACGGAACCGTGCTGTGGTTGAAGAAGCCCACCGCGAATGCGGAAGACCGCATGTGTGTCGACAGCCTCACCAACAGCGTCACTGTGTTCTGGGCCACCATGCCCTGGAAAATAAACTCAAAAACATTTCGCGCCGTTTCCGCTCTCCAGGAATGGTTCGCTCTCACGACTCGTCAGGCTGCGTCCATGACGAACCGAGACGCTCTTTTGCGCCTCTCTGCCGATAAGCACGACGCGACAGCCATGGCCGCTCTTTGCCACAACAACGCCGAACTCCTCCGCACCTCCATCGCCCGCTTCTTTGAATCCGGCGCAGTCTCCGAAAAGGCCCAATCCGAAGTCATGCAACGCGTCGCCGAGCACGCTCGTTCCTATCACACCGATCAAGAGCCTGACCAATGGCTCACCAAGTCCCTCAACACCGAATGCGACCGCCTCCGCAACGAAGCCATCCAAGCAAAAGCCAATAAAGCCTAGTTGTGATGTCCCAAGACATAAGTCACAGCCTGTAAGATGAGCGCCAGGAGGCGGCGCATGCGTGGAGCTGCTTCCAGCCTCAAGCCCCCTGGCGTATAGTTGCTCCCGGCATGGTCACGTACGATAGCGGTTGCACTGGGGCTCCGGAAGCGCCCCCTCCTGGGTTTCTCGCGCGCACCCTTTTCAATAGTGGGCACAAGGCGATCGGTCTGCGTTACCTCTGGCTCGCCTTGGGCAGCGTGCTCCTCGGAATGCTCCTTTCCTTGCTGATGCGCATTCACTCCGTCTGGCCAGGAGTGCAAATTCCGTTTCTCTCGGGATTTGGCAGTACGCCGGAACGCTACACCGCGCTCACCATGTTTCATGGCTCCTTGATGGTTTTCCTGGTGCTCACCACGGCGCCGCAAGCCGGCTTTGGCAACTATTTCCTGCCATTGCAAATTGGTGCGCGGGAAATGGCATTTCCGCTGATGAACCTGATTTCGTTTTGGGCTACCGTAGCCTCGCTCGTCGGCATGACAGCAGCTTTTTTTGTTCAGCCGGACGCCGGCCTTACGCTTTGGACCGCCAGCGTCGCGCTCTTCTGTTTCGCTGCTTTGCTCACGGCGTTCAATTTCACCGTCACCACGCTCGACCTTCGAGCCAAGGGCATGACCTTGCCGCGCATGCCGCTGACCGTTTGGGCTTGGTTCATCAACGCCATCCTAAGTATGTTGATTTTCAGCATTCTTCTCGCTGCTTGCGTTTTTCTGCTATCGGACCGCCTGCTCGCCTCGCAATTTTTCTCACCTCTCGCTTTCCTCTCCCGCCAGCCGGCGTCCCTCGTGCAATCCACCATGCTTTCTCTCTGGCAGCGCCTCTTTTGGTTTTTCGCACAGGCTGAAGTGTACGTCGCGATGCTCCCTTGTTTCGGAATCGTCTCTCATCTGCTGTCCACTTTTTCCCGCAAACCTGTTTGGGCGGAGCGTGCTGCGGTCCTCGCTCTTTGCAGTGTTGGCCTCTTCGGCTTTTGCGTTTGGGGGCAGCATATGTTTTCAAGCGGCTTGAACCCTTGGTCGCCTCTCGTTTTTTCACTGCTGGCCTCCTCTCTTGGTTTGCCCGCCTGCGTCCTCCTGTGTAGTTGGTTCGGCACTCTCTGGAACGCCAAGATCCAGCTCAATACGGCGATGCTTTTCGCCCTCGGATTCGTTTCTCTTTTCCTGGCTGGCGGAGTTTCCGGGCTTTTTCTCGTGCGCAACGATCTCGCCGCTGCTTCCATCAGCGACGAATTCGTCACCGGCCACTTTCATCTCGTGATGGGCGTTGCCGCCACATTCGCAATCCTTGGCGCTCTTTTTTTCTGGTTTCCAAAAATATTCGCGCGCCATCTCAACGAAACCCTCGGCAAGCTGCACTTCTGGCTCACTTTTGCAGGAGTTTATTGTGTGTTCATGCCCATGCACTGGCTCGGCCTGATAGCCCATTCACACGTATCCAGCAGCGATGCTGCGGTCGCCGCCCTCGGCCCCTCGCCTCTCATTTCGATCAGCGCATCGCCAAGCGCCTCGCTTCGCGCGTTCGTCACTGTCGCCACGATTCTCACCATCGCCGCGCAGGTTCTATTTCTTCTAAACTTCATTTGGAGTTTGTGGCGCGGTGAAAAGACGGAAGGCCGCAATCCCTGGCGCTCTACAACCCTGGAATGGAGAGTTCCGTCGCCTCCGCCTATCGAGAACTTTGGTGTTAGGGAGCCAGTGGTTTATCGCGGAGCTTACGAGTTCGCCGCAGCAGGTGTAGTGGAAGACTTCGCGCCGCAGGATGTCGCTCCCGCACCTTCGGCGCGCGCGTCACAAATGAAGCAGGCAGCTGAAGCAAGCACAAAGGAGAATTAGAATAGTCTCATGGCAGGCACATCCATCGTCGAGGACATCGAACTCATCATCGAAGATATCGGTGGCGGCGGCGGGAAAAATCCCCCCCCAGGTGGTGATGACGGGGACGAGGGCGGCAGACGCCGCGGGCCTCAGGTGCCTTCTTCGAGGCGCTACGCCACGGCGATCGTGATTGCCATCGTCTCCATCGTCATGTTTTTCATGGCCATGGCCAGTGCTTTCATTTATACGCGGGCCAACAGCAACCGCTGGGTGCCACTGCATCTTCCGTCCGTCATTTGGGTCAACACGGCGATCCTGCTTCTGAGCAGCGGAGCGATGGAGTTATCTCGCCGACGTCTGGCGCTCGCGGACGTCCGGCAGTTTCGCAAGCTCTGGTTCGTGGCCACGGCTCTCGGCATCCTTTTCCTGGCCGGCCAGCTTGTCGCTTGGCGCCAATTTGTTCTCGCCGGCTTCTACGTGTCCACCAATCAGGCCAGTAGTTTTTTCTACATTTTTACGGGTTTGCACGGCTTGCATCTTCTGGGCGGAATCTGTGCGCTGCTCTACGTTTCCTTCCGCAAGTTTGAAAAAGCGAAGGTGTCACGCTCGGTGGCGGCCGAAGTCGCCTCCTATTACTGGCATTTCATGGACGGCCTCTGGGTTTTCCTGCTCGCTCTCCTTTATTTAGGCAAATAAAACATAATTCAGAATTTCGGGAGGAATTCCCGTGGGTTAATGCGTGACGAATTCAGAAACCGCTTCCGCCACGCGGGCAATCTGTTCGGAGCTCAGCTCGGGAAACATGGGGAGAGAAAGCACTTCTTGCGCGGCATGCTCTGCATGCGGAAAATCGCCGGCCTTGTGACCTAGCGAGGCGTAGAGCGGCTGAAGATGCAGCGGAACAGGATAATAAACGGCGCTCCCGATTTTTCGCTCGGTCAGGCTTCGCACAAGTGCATCACGCTGCTCCACACGAATCGTATATTGATGAAACACATGCTCATACCCTTCAGGTACGAGCGGCGGCGCGACGCCCGGGATACCCAGCAAAAGTCTCGTGTATGCGGCAGCATGCGCTTGCCTGGCGCGTTGCCATTCGGCCAAGTGGCGCAGTTTTACGCGCAAAATTGCAGCTTGGATTTCATCGAGGCGGCTGTTCCAACCGGGCTCGTTGCTGACGTACTTGGCGGATTGGCCGTGATTTCGCAGCAATTTTAGTCGATCAGCGATTTTATTCGATTGGGTGACCACCATGCCCGCGTCTCCGCAAGCACCAAGATTTTTTGTGGGATAAAAACTCATGCACGCTGCATCCCCGAAGGAGCCGGTGCGGCGGCCTTTGTAACTAGCACCAATGGATTGCGCATTGTCCTCAATCACGCGCAAATTGTGCGCCCGCGCGAACTCTAAAATCGGCTCCATGTCGCACGATAGCCCGTACAGGTGGACAGCAATCATCGCGCGAGTCCGCGAGGTCAAGCGGCGCGCGAGATCGGAAGGATCGAGGTTATAAGTGTCCGGCCGAATGTCGGCAAAAACGGGTTTGGCACCGAGCGCGCTGACGGCACTGCCCGTGGCGACGAACGTGAATGGCGGGATCAGCACTTCGTCGCCGGCCTGAACGCCGCAGGCCCGCAACGCAAGGATCAGGGCATCGGTTCCCGATGCGACGCCAACACCGTGAACGACACCGCAAAATTGCGCAATCTCATGTTCGAATGCAGCGCCATCGCCGCCCAAAATAAATTGTTGCGACGCGAGAACGCGTTCAACGGCGGTTCGAATTTCCGCGCCAATGGCAGCGTATTGCGCTGCCAGATCAAGTTGCGGCACGGGTTCGAGCAGGGAAGTGGTTTGTGCGTGCGCGCCCATTGTTTCGTTAAGTGCCAGAGTTACGTGCGAATCCGAGTCACCGGCAATTCATGCTCTGGTGCAACCTGCCGAGTATACGCCATTGCTCCAGCGCGAGCGTTGATAGCCTATATAATGATGCGCGAAACAAAATGTTTGCGAAACGGACAAATTGGAATCTTGAGGCAAACCGCTTGAGCGCAGCGCTTGCGGCGCATCGCGCAGCGGGAAAGCTGCTGATTGATTTGACGGTCTCGAATCCGACGGAGTGCGGGTTCCGCTACGACGAGGGAGCCATTTTAAGAGCGTTGTGCAATCCTGCGGCGCTGAAATATGAGCCGAATCCGCGAGGGTTAGATGTGGCGCGAAGCGCGGTGGCGCAGTACTACGCGGCGCGAGGATCGAACGTTTCGAATGAGGACATTTTTCTGACCACGGGTACGAGCGAAGCGTATTCCTATGTGTTTCGCACGCTCTGCGATCCAGACGATGAGCTGTTAATTCCGGAGCCAAGCTATCCCTTGTTTGAATTCCTGGCAGATATTCAGGACGCGCGTTTGAGGCGCTACCCGCTGGTTTACGACTATGGCTGGCAGATCGATTTTCACGCGATCGAGCAGACGATTACGCCACGAACGCGTGGGGTGATCGTGGTTCACCCGAATAATCCAACGGGACACTTTTGCAAGGCGGCGGAGATGCACAAGTTGAACGAGATTTGCGCGGCCCGGGGGATCGCGATCATTGCCGACGAGGTATTTCTTGATTTTGCGCTGAAGGAACAACAGATCGCGTCTTTTGCCACGAATTCCGGAGCCCTGACGTTTACGATGAGCGGGCTCTCTAAGATTTGCGGGTTACCGCAGATGAAGGCGGCGTGGCTGATCGTGAGCGGCCCAGAGACACAGAAAGCGGAGGCGCTTGCGCGTCTCGAGGTCATAGCAGACACCTACCTTTCCATGGGTGCTCCCATTCAGTGGGCGATGCCGACGTTATTGGGCCAGAGACACACGTTCCAGAAGCAGTTGATGTCGCGCGTGGAGCAGAACCTTGCCGAACTGGATAAACAATTAGAGGGTCAGAAATCTTGCAGCCGGTTGGAAGTGGAAGGAGGATGGAATGCGGTGCTACATGTTCCGGCGACCTGCTCGGATGAGGAGCTCGCTCTCGAATTACTGGCAACAAAATCCGTATGCGTCCATCCCGGCCACTTCTATGACTTTCCTGCTGAGGGATATCTGGTCGTAAGCCTGATTACGCCAGCGAATGAGTTCGCCAAGGGGATAAAGATGGTCCTGTCGATGTATTGAGACACGCGGATTTTCTAATTTGAATCGAAGCAGGCAGTTCCCCTTGAAAGCCAGTGCGTATGAACTCGAGGCATTCGAGTCCGAGGCGGTACAAAAATCCAGCCTGCTCTTCCATCCTGGGCCGTTTCCACATCTCGCATGAAAGTCCTGGAACCACATACATAATTGAGAATCCAGGCCAGTACTTTTACGGAAATCGAGATAACAAAATCTAAAAGACTGTCTTTATTTCCTTTGAAGAGCTGATAGCTTATTTAGAGCAGACGATTTAGAGCGATTCATTGCCATTCGCACGGGGTGTGTCTCTGGCAAGTCGCTTGCATTCACATCTTTAAGAGTTTTGCGCACATTTCTGCACCCGTCCTATCTCAATGGGTGTGGGTGTGTATGGAGGCTTTATGATGAAGTGGAGGGGCGCAGTTGCAGGTCTGTTGTTCTCGCTGTTGGGGTCCTTTTTCTCGCTGCAAGCACAACAATTCTCTTCCGTGAATGGAGTGGTTTCCGATAAGAGCGGGGCAGGGATTTCTGACGTAACCGTGACGCTTGAGAATTCCGGAATAGGATTGCACGCTGTAACGACGACCAACGAACTCGGCCACTACCAGTTTTTGAGGCTGTCTCCTACGGACGGCTACCGATTGACCTTCTCAAAAGACGGTTTCAAGAGCGTTGTGCAGAACAGCTTGACTTTCGGCATTAGCAGCGCCGAGACGCACAACGCCACGCTTGAACTAGGGAGTTTGAACCAGACAATTGAAGTGAAGGAAGCGGGTGAGTCAACTCTGGATACAACCGACGCGACGGTTGGCAACGTGATGAATGCGCGGGAAGTTATGGACCTGCCCATCGAGGCGCGGCTGAACCCCGCGGGGCTGATGATGTTGCAGCCCGGAGTGAATGACGCAGGGTCGGTCACCGGAGCACGAACCGACCAGGGCAACATCACCTTGGACGGTATTGACGTGAATGACCAGGAGACTGGACAGGCATTTGTATCGACCACGCCAATCTCGGTGGATTCGGTGCAAGAGATCAGGACGATCACAGCTGGAGAAACCGCGGATTTCGGACGAAGCAGCGGCGGCATGATCAACCTGTCGACCAAAGGCGGCACCAACAACTTTCACGGCAACTTGCGCGAATACAATCGCAATACTCTGCTGGAAGCCAACGACTGGTTTAACAATCGCGACGGAATCCCCCGCGCTCCTTTGGTGCGTAACCAGTTTGGCGGCAGCCTTGGCGGGCCCATCAAGAAAGACAAGGTTTTTTTCTTTTTTGACTACGAAGGACTTCGGCAGGCGCAGTCTGTGTCCTACAACCGTGCGGTACCAACCGCGCAATTTCGAAGCGGGGAACTAGCCTACGTCAACAATACGACCAACCCCGCCACTGGACAGCCGTGCGACGGCACGGCTCGCTTGAACACCGCGCCCACGTGCATAAGCTTCCTGAGCCCGAGCCAGGTTGCGGCTCTTGACCCACAAGGCGTGGGCGCCGATGCGGCATTGATGACTTACATCGCGGGCCGATATCCGTTGCCGAACGATCCGACGGGCGGCGACGGCATCAATTCCGAGGGCTTCCGGTTCACGGCACCGGCGCACGATGACGTAAACCTGTACACCACCCGCGTCGATTACAGCATTTCGGAAAAGCAGAACCTATTCTTCCGGGCAAACGTGGCGCGGGAAACGGAAGGCGATTTCTTTAACACCTCGATCGAGCAATTTCCAGGCGACCCCGTTGTGCCGGTGCAAAACGATAAATTCGACAGCTACACCGGGGTTTTAGGTTGGACGTGGACCATATCACCTAGATTGCTCAATGTCCTGACACTGGGATTCGTGCGTCCGATCCTGGAGTTTAATAATAATTACCAGCCCACCTTCCCCGTCGAGGTGGGATTCTCTCCCACGATTTCGAGTCCGTACGTGGGCTACTCCTCGCAGTCCAGAAACGTGCCGGTACCAGAAATTCGCGACGGCTTTAACATCACCAAGGGCAACCACACAATTGACATGGGAGTGGATTTCAAGCTCATTCGAGTCATAAGCGGGCTAACCAATAGCTACGATTTCGTAACTTATGGCTTGGGTGGCCAGCTGCAAAACCTGAATGCTTCGGTGCGGCCGGCCGACATTAGCTCCGATCCATCTGCGATCACCAACTACGACAATTGGTTTCCGACGATGCTGGGGCGTTACGCCGCCATCGGTGCCAACTTTAATTATGACAAGAGTCAAAATGTCCTGCCGAACGGCAGCGACAAAGCTCGTTACTATAACTATGACGAGTTTGAAGTATATGCGCAGGACAGTTGGAGGATGCGCAGAGACTTGACCCTAACCTACGGACTCCGTTGGGACTATCACACCGTGCCCTATGAGATAAACGGGTATCAGTCCGTTCCGAGCATCAACGAGAACACTTTTCTGGCCGATCGCGTTGCTGCTGGTCAGGCAGGGGTGAGCGGGCCTGATGCGATTCCTCTTGTTAGCTATAGCCTGGGAGGCCCAGCAAACCATGGACCGGGATTCTATTCACCGGATTACAAAGACCTGGGTCCAAGATTGGCGCTGGCCTATAACCCCTCGTTCAAGGATGGCTTGCTCCACGCCCTTATGGGAGACGGGCGAACGACGATTCGACTGGGCAGTGCGATTCTGTACGACCGGATCGCGGGGGGCGCCAGTTTTGGTCTGGATCAAAACACATTCCTCTTTGATTCGAACAGCAATACAAACTGCGGCATGGCTGGAAATCCGTTCGGTTCGCTGCTAACGGACCCTCGGTTTACTACCATCGGGGCCCTGCCGCCGGCGGGCTCGGCCTGCCTAGCCCCTACCGCTCCGACGATTACCTTGCCTAACACTCCCAACGTGTCGGGTGGAGTACCGGTTGGGACAGCCAACGGAGGATTCCCCTCCTTCTTCCAATTCGATTCGGACACCAAGACGCCTTATGCGATTCTGTTCAATTTTGGTATTCAAAGAGCGCTGCCTGGCGATCTCATCGTGGAGGTCAATGCTGTGAGCCGGCTAGGCCGTCGGTTGCTCGCTGTTGGAGATGCCGCGCAAATCGTAAATTTCAAGGACCTCGCGTCCGGCACGTTTCTCAAGGAGCAGTTCGGAGAGCTGGAGAAGCAGGTCCAGGCTGGCACGCCTTACTACCAAATCACAAACGTGCCGTGGTTCGAAAACCAGATGGGGGGCACGGTGGCGTGTGAGAACTACACGGAGTTTTATTACCAAATCAGCCTGACTTGTTCCCAGCTCGCTGCCGGCTTTTTCGGAAACCTCATCGCAAAGGGCGATCTTTCGGATACGGTTCAGGGTCTGCTTTCTAGCGGATTCCTGAATTTCAATGTCGGGCTACCTGCACAGACGGGCGCGAACGGGTATATAGGGAACTTCGCCAGCTCAAATTACAACGCACTTTTGTTAAACGTGCGTAAGCGTTTCTCGAAGAGTTTGCAATTCAAGTTTAATTACACGTTCTCGCATTCCATCGACAACGTTTCGGACGTCACAAACAACTACGTGACTTACACCGGTACTGGAGCTGGTTTGATATGCGACCTCACCGATTTGCGCGCCTGCCGGGCAAGTTCTGATTTTGACGCGCGGCACGTTATATCCGGCGACTACATCTACGACTTGCCGGTGGGCCGCGGCCGATCCGTGCTGGCGAATGGACCCAGGTGGCTGGATGCCATCATAGGTGGATGGAGTTGGAGCGGAATCGTCACTTATCGCACGGGATACCCATTCACCATCAACACCGGTGCATTCCCCACGGACTATACGCTGGATGCTCCCGCGGTAGCTTCCGGTCCGCTGAAGTCTGGCATCCATACCGACGCCAATGGAAACCTGCAATACTTTGCCGATCCAAATACGGCACTCGCCAACTTAAGCTTCCCGTTCGCCGGCGAAGTCGGCAATCGCAATGCGGCCCGGGGACCCGGGTTTTTCGACATGGATATGGGAGTATCAAAATCGTTCCAGATGCCATGGTCGGAGAAGCAGCTTCTGAAGTTCCGGTGGGATTCGTTCAACACTTTTAATCACCCGAGCTTCAACGGGCCGGCCTCCGCGACGCTCAGCAACACCAGCTCGTTCGGAATCATCAACTCGACAGCCTCGACCCCGCGCGTTAGTCAGTTCGCGCTGAGGTATGAATTCTAGATGAATCGGTTCCGAGGAATGACAAGAGAGAGGCTGAAGTTCGGCCTCTCTTTTTATTTTGAACGAGCCAAATTGAATACCTTGCACCCACTGGTTTCAGCGGAGACACAGACCCGCCTCTGAGGTACGAAAAGGGACTGACCCAAAGCTCCTATAGATTTTTCAGGTGAGCGAGGCGGAAGGGTGACCCGAGGTGCTCACGCAGGTCGAGCCAGTGCTCTTCCGGGATGGTCGAGAATACTTCGACGACCTTGGGGTCGAATTGCGTGCCAGAGCAACGGCGAATTTCTTCGCGCGCGTGGGACATGGGGAGAGCGCGGCGGTATGGTCGGTCGCTGATCATGGCGTCGAGAGAATCGGCGATGGTGAAAATGCGGGCGCCGAGCGGTATTTGGTCCCCTTTGAGGCCGCGCGGGTAGCCTGTGCCGTCGAAGAACTCCTGGTGAGCGAGAACGATTTCGGCGGCATCCCGGAGGAATGGGATGCGGGTCAGCATGTTGTAGCCGACCTCGCAGTGCGTGCGCATGATCTTTTTTTCGTCGTCGGTGAGAGGACCGGGCTTGCGGAGAATGCCGTCAGGGATAGCCATTTTGCCGATGTCGTGGAGGAAAGCCGCACGCGCGAGAACCGGCAAGTAGTGGTTGGGAACTGGCATGGCTTTGGCGATGGATATGGTGAAAGCCGTGACGCGCTGGCAGTGTCCCTCTGTCTCGGCGTCCTTCAAGTCGAGGGCGCTGCCGAGGGCCTCGAGAGTGTCGTCATAGGACTGTTCGAGTTGACCCAGAGCGCGCGTAAGTTCCGCGGTACGTTCCTCGACTTGATGTTCGAGTTGGAGCTGGTAGCTGCGGTTCTCCGCGACTAAGCGACGATGCTGAAGAGCGCGGCCGACGCCGAGGAAGAGCTGGTCTTTCTCGAAAGGCTTGAGGATGTAGTCGTAAGCGCCGCGCCGGATGGCTTCCAGAGCTGTGGAAATGTCATGGATGGCGGTAACCATGATGACGGGGACTTCGGGGTCATATTCGCGAAGCCAATCAAGCAACTTGATACCGTCCATTTCGGGCATGATCATGTCGCTCAGCACGAGGTCCGGCGTGGACCTTTTGACTTGTTCCTGAGCAGCGCGGCCATTGCTTACGGCCGTGCAGCGATAGCCTTTGGATTCGAGCATGGTGGAAACGACTTCTCGAATGGCTTCTTCATCGTCCACGACCAGTATCTGTTCTAGGTCCAAGAGTGTTTGCCCCCGTTGCCATTATACGGGACGGCACAGGCGGAATGGGGTGGCCTTGCCCATTAAGAAAATAGCATGTTAGCGTCGAAGGAAGCTTCAAAGAAGGCTTTGTGCCGTCCAAACCAAGTGATCGAAGGGCTTTTGTGTCGCGGGGACGACCATTCAGGCCAGGAGGCAGCGCATCGTGTTGGTGAACCAAGGCCTGCTCGGCATCGCTTTCTTCGAAGCGACAGCGTTCATCATTCTGCTGGTCCTCTTCTTCATTTTTCAGCGCGATCACATCAATAGGTATTTCCGGTTATGGGTTGTGGGGTGGATTTGTTTCACGCTGGCATCGCTGTGCGAAGTAGCGATGCTGAGCCGCAGTTTGCCGGGATTGTGGATAGTGGTGGTGATGGGAAGGCTGGCGGCGATGCTCCTCTTCTCCGCCGCCGTGGTGCAGTTTACGACCGGCGTGGGGAAGCGCAGCTGGCCGATCTTGCCGCTCGCGGGAGTGGTGTTATTCGGGGCTTATTACTTTCAGCGCGGCGTGACGCCGGACTATGCAAACGTGCCATGGGGAACGGCGCTGCTGGGGAGCGCGGTTTGCCTGTGGGCGGGGATGGTGCTTTGGAGGTCGCCGCTCTTAAAGCGTGGGCACGGTGTGCGATTGCTAGAGGGCGTGTTTTTATTGACCGGCATTCATGGATTGGATCGTCCGCTGTGGCCGCAGCATCCGTATTTTTTGTTGCGAGTAGCGTTTGACCACTTGTTAGGCGTGGCGCTCGGAATTGCCATGGTGGTCGTGGTGTTGGAGGGCGCGCGATCGCGAACCGTTGAGTTGAATGAGAAACTGCGGCGCCTCACGCTACTGACGACGGCCAGCACGCAAACTCTGTCTGTGCAGGAGGTGCTGGACCGCGTGCTCGCGCATCTCGTGGAGAGTCTGGGAGCGACTCACGGGCTGGTCCGATTGCTGGAGGGCGAGGGAGATAAAGCGCAAGTCGTGGTGCACGCTTCGGTGGGCTTTCAGCAGGACTACCTTGAAAAGTACGGGAGATTGTCAGCGAAGGCGCCGTGGACGCAGCGGGTTTTGCACAAAGACTGTGAGTTCTTTCGTTTAGAAGATGAACCGGACCCGAGCGTGCGCCAGAGAATGGCGGAGGGCGGCATCGGGAACAGCATTACGATGGCGCTGCCGGGAAAAGACGGGCCGCTAGGGATTATCGCGATCGGATCGACGCGAGACGAGCAGTTTCAAGCGGACGAAATTGCGTACCTGCTGAACATCAGCAACTTGCTGGGATTGACGCTGCAGAATGTGCGGCTCTTCGAACAGGTGGCCACGGTGCAACAGCAGTGGGCCTACACGTTCGATTCAATCGGGGATCCGATTCTGGTGCACGATCGCCAGGGACGGATTCTGCGGTGCAACTTGCGGCTGGGACATCTGCTGGGTAGGGATTCGCAAGCCTTGGTGGGGCGAGCGGTGACGGACCTGCTCGCCCGAAAAAGTTTGTCTTACGAAATGTGCCCGTATTGCGAGGGCCTCGCGGGCGAGGGGGATGATACTGACCCATGGCTGCAAGGCTATTTCCTTGCGTCGAATTCCACCTTCACGGATCCGGCGGGAAATTTGCTCGGGACGGTGCATGTCTTGAAGGACATCACGGAAAGAAAGCGGGCGGAAGAAAAATACCGGACGCTTGTATCCAGCGTGCAGGAAGGCGTTTTTATATCCACGCCGAACGGGCGATTCCTGGATTTCAACGATGCGATGCTGCGAATGACGGGATTCGAGACTCGCGAGGAATTGTTAGGCGCTGATATTCCAGGTGCGATGTACTCAAATCCAGCGGACCGCGAGCGTCTGAAAAAACTGCTGCAAGAGCATGGCACGGTGGCGGATTTCGAATTCGAGATGAGGCGTAAAGACGGGGAAATTCGCACGGTGCTGGAGTCGTCGATCGCGGTCAAGGACGCAGCCGGAAATGTCACTGCATACCAGGGCTTTCTTCTGGATATCACGGAAAGGAAGCGCGCGGAGCAGGAGATCCGGCGGCGAAACCGTGAGCTACTGGTATTGAACTCCATCGGCCAGACGCTCATGGAGTCGATGGACTTGAGCGATTCGCTGCATCGAACGTTGCGGCAGATGGCGGAGCTGTTCAGTCTGGATGCTTGCGCACTGTATTTGTTTGACGAGGAAGGGACGAAGATCCGGCGTGTAGCGGCAGTGGGGCACCGCTCCGAATACGCCAGGAATTTCCCCCCGGTCACTCTGAAGCCGGATCTGCTTCAGCATATCAAGGCGGTCCACGCGACGTTTCTTTCGGTGCAGGGACTGCCGCTGCCTGCAATTTTTCGCGAGGCGCAGAGAAAAGAAGAACTCTTGTCCGCCTATATCGTGGTCCTCTGGTCGAAGGACCACGTTATCGGAGGCTTGACGGTTGGGAGCCGAACGCCAAAGGAGTTCTCGCCGGCTGACGTTAACCTGTTGATCGCCGTCGGCAGCCAGCTCTCCAGCGCCATCGAACGCACCACACTCTACGAGGAGGCCCGGCAAGCCTACGACAACTTGCGTCGCACGCAGGAGCAGCTCTTGCACAGCGAGAAGATGGCGGCTGTCGGACAATTGATTTCCGGCGTGGCGCACGAGCTCAACAACCCGCTCACGGCCATCCTCGGCTACAGCCAATTGCTCATCTCCAGCGGCCAGATGGGCGCGCAAGGAATCGAATACTCCGAGAAGCTCTATAAGCAGGCCCAGCGAACGCACCGCATCGTTCAGAATTTGTTGAGCTTTGCGCGACAGCATAAACCGGAACGGGTGCCGGTGCAGTTAAACCTGATCCTGGAAGAGACGCTAGCGCTCCGCGATTACGATTTGCGGATGAATCACATTCGCGTGCATCTGGAGCTTGCGCCGGAACTGCCCTATACATCGGCGGATCCCCACCAACTGCAGCAGGTGTTTCTGAACATGGTCAACAATGCAGTGGACGCCATGCTGGAACATGCCAATGAAGGGGATCTCTGGGTGCGGACGGGTACCAACGGCGACCGCCTGTTCATCGAATTCACCGACAGCGGCCCGGGCGTCAAGGATGCTTCGAGGGTCTTCGACCCCTTCTACACCACGAAACCCGTTGGCAAAGGCACCGGGCTGGGTCTTAGCATCTGCTATGGCATCGTCACGGAACATGGTGGTTCGATCCGTGTACGCAATGTTCCTCCGCGCGGAGCTTCGTTTACCATTGAAGTGCCATATCAGCCGATAAGGCCTGTTAAGACGCCCGAAGCCGGCCAGACGATGGAACATGTGAGGGAAGGCCGCATCCTATTGATAGATCAGGACGATTCGGTGCTTGGAGCCGTTAGCGCCATTTTGCTTGAGCGAGAGCATGAAGTGGAGACGGCAAAGACAGCCGCGGATGCAATGGCCCTCCTTGAGAAGCGACAGTTTGATTTGATTCTGGCGGATCTGGACCTTTCCGGAACCGCGGGACGCAACATACTTTATGACTGGATCATGGCCAGGAAGCCAGGTCTAGCGAAACGGTGCGTATGGATGCGTGGAGTCGCTCCACTCGGGCGTCCTCCGGATGAAACGCCTCAGAACGGAAATCTCATTCTTCAGAAGCCGTTTAAGGCGGCGGAGTTGTTAGCTGCGGTAGATATGGTGCTAGGGAGTGTCCAGACCGTGCCCATCGTCCAGCGATGAGGCTAGCCTAGACGCTAGCGCAGCGCGCTCCCCAAGGTTCTGCATGGCGGTCTCCAACCGGATCGACAGCCTGCTAACCAAGTCACTCAAGGACCCCAGTTCGGGTAGAGGAGCGAACCCGAAGAAGAACTGGATGCGGATCATTTCATAGCGCAAGGAAAAAGCCAGACCCAGGCGGAGCCGCGCAATTTCCTGCGCGACGCCAACTTGCGGCGACATCGCAGCAATGACCCGTGCCAGTCGCCATAACTTCAGGAAATCCTCCCGGAGGCAAGACAAATAGGCAAGTGCAATTTTGCGCCGCTCCTTGCGCATCCTGCGCGTCAGCTCACGTGATCCTCGCGAAGAGAGAAAGGCGAAGTCCTCTGCAGCCAGTGCCTGCCGCACCTGCGGGAAATAGCTCACATGACGCTGGCCGAAGCCCTGGTTAGAATCGAGATCGCCATCGGATCTTGAGCGCTTCCGAGGATCACGCAGGGCCCACACAAGCAGAAACAGTATGAGAACTGCGAAGCTCATTAGGAGAATAAGAGTGAAGTTCACTGAGGACGTGCCTCCAGTTTCCAGAGTCGGAGGAGTTTTTCATTGAGCCGTCGCAAGTCCTCATTAATCTGGGGAGAAAGCCGCTGATACTCGGCATCCGAGGAAGAGGCGGCTTGACGGTTTTCCACGGGCAACGGTTTCCACAAGGCGGCCGCCCAAACGAATAGGGCGACAACAAAGGAAGACATGCTCACAAGTTGCCATGCCGCCGCGTGGAGGAAAAAATCCCTTTGGAAATAGGCTTGAAGCAGAGTGTTGACGATAATTTCGGTGCAGGAAAAAAAACAAAATCCGCCGAGTAACATTTTGTAGGCAGACGGGACAGGAATCGAGTAGTAACGAACAAGGAGAAGGCAGGCGATGAGAGCAGCAGCAAAAGTGAGATGATAGCCGCGATCGAGTTCGAACCAGCGAGCCGCAACCCAGTGGCCGCGAGCTGCCAGCGCGACGAGCAGGACGACAATCCCCGAAGTGACTGTCAAAGCCCGCCATCCAAGCCCCCAAATGCCTTGGTAGGGCCTCAGCGTAATCTCGAGAATTTCGGTTGTTGCCAACGCCTGTACAACCAGAGTGATGCATTCCGACGTCCAGGCGAGGGTTCCGGGGGTGGCAGGATTACTCCAAGAATGCACATATACAAATAGAAGGAAACCAGCCTGGCAAATATTCAGTGCCACATAGCCAGTAAAATAGGGCAGTTTCCTGAAATTCCCCTTCAAGAAGAGAAGGGCCAGCACGAATAGTTGCACCACGACACTAAAGGCCCACAACCATAGCACGGGGTGAGGAAAGCCGCTCATAACCGTTGAATGCTAGCATGTCTTGACTTGCCGGTAAACAAACTTGTGGTCTCGACGGCAGCTGCCATTCAGAGCTGGAATTGCCCACAGGGTCGCCGTGCGTTTCGGCAATATTTTCTCCTCGAGACGTCGAGTTCTTCTGCGCGATCCAGACTAGCGAGAGAAAAGGGAGCTTGCGTCACCCATCTTGCGTGCGAGCATACGCAGTCGAGGCTCGTATTAGAAATCTCTTAGAAAGGAGGCTCCGCAACTCGCCGTTTCACCAATAGCCAGTTGCGGAGCCATATCACTTCTCGACGTTATGCCATCCGTTGCGCGCGAGCTCAAAGACAAGAGGTTAGGCCTCAACGGTGAGGATGCCCAGGCCCGGCGGGGTAGGAGTCGGGAGGGGCGAGCCGCTCCTGCTGATGAGGCTAAAGCTGGGTGGTGTGGGTGTGGGAAGAGGCGAGCCGCTCTTAGCGACGAGGCTCAAGCTGGGTGGAGTAGGCGTGGGCAGAGGTGAGCCACTCTTGGCCACGAGGTTATCGCTGGGCGGCGTGGGTGTCGGGAGGGGTGACCCGCTCAGAATGCCGGCAGGTGCCCCAGCTTGCTGGTTACTGGATAACTGTTTGACCGAGCGATTAACAGGGAGTACGATCAAAACCGCCAAAGCAAGTAATGACAAGCGAATTGAGATGTTTTTCTTCAAGGTTAGAAACCTCCTACCAGCAACCTTGAAGAAGAATCGGAAAAGTTGAGAGGAACGGACTAAAACGTTCTGTCTGCGGAACGGATCACACGATGAGAACGATTACGCAGCTCCAGCAAAACCGGCGCATCATTCAGGATTTCACGATGACGACTCTGGCGGGAATTCCCGGGGAATTTGGCAGGCTTACCTACATGGCCTCCTTGCGAGATCTCTCGAGCGGAAGATACGAGCACGCGGGTCTCGCGGCTTTGTATCCGGACGAGGCGGTGCAGCAAGCACTGGAATTATGCCATGAGCAAATCTTCGAGCGGGTTCTGGAAACTTCGCTGGCGAAGCAGGAAATGGACTTAAAGGAATGTCTGGAGCGAATGCCGGGCGAACTAAGCTCGACGCTTGCTCATTGGCGCCGGCTGGAGGCTTATCGGGTCTTGATGCCCGAGCGCGCTCCCGGCTATCTCAAGGAGCTTTTCTGCTTGAATCTCCGCGCACTGCTGGAGCTTCTTCAGAAAGAATGCTCCAAGGTTCATTCAGCCTAGTAACCACGCCCACCACACGGCCGACCACTTCGGCTTCTTCCGGAAGACGCCAAACCTCCGGTACGCAACGAGATAGAGGATGAGGCTGCATGAGTAGCCGCGTGCCGTCCTGCTGAAACCATCCACAGCGGTAACCGTCGCGAAGCTCCACAAAATACATGGGACGGTCGTATTCATTGGCCCAATTGTCGTCCTGAACGCGGCGGACACTTACATCCAGGAGGACAACACTGCCGGGGCGAAGCAAGGGAACCATGCGCCGGTCCGACAAGCCGATGTAACCATAACGGTGGCGGGCATTGCCGTTGGTAAGCACACCCTCGAGACTGCCCCATTGCTCGACCATGCGGGAAAGCAGTTCCGTCCGCTTTGGATCGAAAGCCGGATCGAACCGCAAGGGAGTCTTGAGCGAGACGGGAGGAGCGGCAAGATGCGTGTGCGGTGCATGAAAGGCGCCGCCGTCGGGAAAACAATCCTCGATAGGAACATCGTACCAACGGAAGATTTCGAGGGGATTTAGGTGGTAGACAACCGCTAGCGTATAAAGCTTATGCAGGCCCGGAACAACGCCTCGATTCTCAATATCCGCAAGGCGGCTAATATGAAGAATCAACTCAGGGCGGCCACGGCGCGCTGCTAGTTCAAAACTTGCACGTTCGACATCGCGATAGGTTAATCCAAGTCGTTCACGGGATTGCCGCAGACGAAATCCGGGGTGCATGTTTTCCTCGGGAGAGCGCTAGGAGTCAACTGGGAGTGTATAGCAGAATTACCATTCTGTTAAGGATTCAGAACGGCAGGCTGTGAATTTCTCTGGAAAATCTTTTCATACGAGCCTTCAAGAAATTGCGCGTCAAGATTTTTGAGCGCAGTTCCACGGCTATCCTCCATCCTTTTAGTCGCTTGCGGCGAATGGATGGCTCTTGTGAAACATTCGGACCCCGCAGTGCCAAGGGACCCACGGTTGCGATGGAAGAGGTTACCGTTTCCTATAAAGCATCACCGAAAGCCTGCGGGTGCGGCAGCTCCTAACGGTTATCTGATATTCTGCAAAGATTATGCCCCGAATGATTAAAAGAGTTGTTAGCCGCCTCTTCACGCTCGCGATGACCGCTTCGTGCTTTGTTTGCGGAAGCGCACTCCGCGCGCAACAAGCGACGACCGCGCCGCTCGAAGCTGCGCAGCCGAAAGTGAACACAGCGGAATTTGCGGCGGCGGCGGATGAAGTGCTCCAGCAAGTGAGTAAGATCACCGGGCTCAAGCAGCTCACGCCGGTGAAGAAAACTCTGCGATCGCGAGATGAGATACGCGCCTACGTTCTGCGGGAGATGGATGAAGAGAAAAGCCCGGCCGAACGTTATGCGGAGGCGCGAAGCGCCGCAGCCTTTGGATTGATCCCCAAAGGATTTGCTCTGGATGATTTTATGGTTGATTTGCTGACCGAGCAGATTGCGGGCCTCTACGATCCAAAAGCGCGCGAGTTCTATATTGCTGATTGGATTCCGATAGATGATCAGCGCATGGTGATGGCCCATGAATTGACTCACGCTCTGCAAGATCAGCATTTTCAGATCGAGGCGTGGGAGAAAGCTGCGCGTCCGAATGATGACGCGGAGTTGGCGCGCGAAGCGGTGCTAGAGGGTAGCGCCATGGCCGCTATGATTGACTACTTATTGAAAGACAAAGGATATTCGGTCGAGGATCTGCCCGAAATGGATCCCGCGATGTTTGCCGGTGATATGTCCAAATCTCCCAAGCTGCAAGAAGCGCCGCAGTTTCTGAAGGATGGCATGATCTTTCCCTATTTTGGAGGATTAACGTTTTCCACCGCGATCTTAAAGGCCGGAGGGTGGAACGGGTTGTCGGCAGTTTTTGCGAAGCCACCGATTTCCACGCAGCAGATCATGCATCCAGCTCTTTACAAATCGGGCAGAGCTCCGGCTTCGATCACGGTACCTTCTTTCCAAAAGCTGCTTGGCCCGGACTGGACGAAAATTGATGAGAACGTTATGGGCGAGTTCGGCTGGATGGAAATTCTCAAGCAGTTTCTGGGCGCGGACATAGCTAAACCACTTGCCGCGGCGTGGGATGGTGACCGCTACGCACTCTATGAGCAGAAACAGACCAAACGGCTGGTCTTGGTTGCGCGTCTGCACCTGGATAGTGAAGAACATGCCGCGCAGTTTCTTGGGCAGTACTCGCATGCGCTCGAGAAAAAGTACGACGCACACGAGAACGAGTCGCGCCTGCCGAATTTCTTTTCCTTCGATACGCCGGATGGGGGAGTGTTTTTGAGGTGCGTGGGCGCGGAGTGCATTTCCGTCGAGGGCACAAGCCGCGCTGAGTTTGACGGGATCAACGGGATGTTTGGCTGGCCCGCCGCGTCCGCGGCGTCCAAGGCGATTGCCGCCGCTCGCTGAAGTTTATTTGGCTCGTGACTTTAAGACAGACAAGTTTGGCGCTGCGCGATTCGCAGACCTGGCTTTAAGCTTGTCTTCCAGTCGGTTGATTCGAATCAACAATTTCTCAGCGAGGCGCGTCGAGCGGGCCGCAGCGAAGGGATCGCGGCTGTGTGCGCGCATGCGCTGAAGCTTGGCCAGGCCCAGGCGTGCAAATTCCGCCGCGCGGGCAGGTTCCTTGGCGCGACGCTCGTAATAGATGGCCAGTTGTTCACAGGCCAGCACACCATCTTGTGAGTCGGCAGCGAGCTCAAGCCAGATCGCGGCAGCCGCGGCGTGGTCGCCGCGGCGTTTGGCCAGCATGGCAAGCTCGCGTCTGGCGCGCGGTCGGAATTCGGCGGGAAGTCCGAAATCGAGCGCCTGCGAACATGCGACATGGGCGCGATCCGAATCGCCGCGGCGCTCGAAGAAACGAGAGAGGCCAAAGAGATCGAGGCTATCCACTCCTTCGCGGTCGGCTTCTTGAGAAGCGAGCAGTGTATTGATCTTGCCAAAGAGAGCAGCGAGGCCGCGCAGATCCATTTGATTGTGGCGAACAATACCCACGATCGGATCGCGGGGGCCGCCGCGAAGGTAGTCGAAGTAATGCTGCGGGATGAGGGCGGAGGCGATGTCGTCTTCGCGATGCCAGCCGAGACGTGGAGCATCGAGAACGCGTCGCTCCAGTTCGACCAGTCGGACGGAGCCGAGGCGCAGCTTCCAGAGAGCGCGCGCAGGGTGAAGAAGATCGAGATGCGCGGCCAAGCGCGGTGTGGAAATGGAGTGCGTCATAGTGAAGCGATTATCAAGCAGCGGCCAGTCGAAGGATTTGCCGTTGAAAGTGACGAGGACGGGGCGC
Organism: Candidatus Acidiferrum sp.; assembly: GCA_035272765.1. Classification (GTDB taxonomy): domain Bacteria; phylum Acidobacteriota; class Terriglobia; order Acidiferrales; family UBA7541; genus Acidiferrum. Next base: position 55,216 of record DATEQG010000002.1, on the reverse strand, counting down.
TCCGCAACGCGCGCGGCGAGTTCGTGAAGGAGCGAGTGCTCTTCCGAGAAATCGCGCATGAAGAATTGTTCGATTTGAAGGCCGCCGGCGTCCCACCAAGCGATGCCTACCAGAAATGGATAGGTGCCCGTGCCGCCAGCAAGGCCGGTTGTCTCCGTGTCCAGGAAAAGCCATTTAGCAGGATCGCCGAGAGCGACTCGAGTGCGGCGCGTGATTTCGGTATCACGTGTGCGCGAAAGAAGTTCGAGAGCGACAGCGGAAGGCTCGGAAAATTCCGGGGTCGAGAACCAGTTTCGAATGGCGAGGTGTTCGCCGAATTGATTCTTGGCCACGCCTGCTCCGAGAAGATGCGCGAGAGAATCCTCTTGATCAGGCGCTCGCAAAGCTACTGGGCGCGGCGGCGCGAGGCGCACGGGACGCAACGCAGCGAGTCTTGAAAATTTGTCGGCTGAAGCGGACATTTAGCCACGCAGCCTGTCGAGGATGGCGAGAGCGGCTTCTTTGGAGCGCGGGGCGAGGTCGCCCGCGGGACCCACGCAGGATGGGCAGCCTTCATTGCAGGTACAGGCGGCAATCAACTCTCGCGTTTGATGGATGAGCAGGTTGTGCGCGTGGAAGAGCGGCTCGGAAAAGCCAATGCCGCCGGGGTAGGCGTCGTAGAGATAAAGATTTGGCTCGAAGAATTCCTTTACGTTGGATGACGAAGGGTCTCTGAGCCTCGATGGCGAAAAATCATTCGTAGCTTCGCTCCGCGCGTCTTGTAGGGGCGGGGCTTGCCCCGCCCTTACCGAAGAGAGGCCCGTGTCAGGAGCGGGCGGGCGTTCCCCGATGGCGGTGCCAATATCGCGTCCGTCGCACATGAGTAGCAGTGTGGCGACAGAAGCGAGTGCGTGCAGCAGGCCGAACATGCCGCTTTGGCGTTCGCTCACACTATAGGGGAGGGATTCGAGCAGAGACCTCTCCAGCGTGATCCAATAAGACGTCGTGTGCATTTCGTTTTCGGGAAGCTCGAGCTTGCCGTCGCCGATATTTTCATTCGTGAAAAATTTTATCTTTTTGAACCCGACCACCTGCGACCGGACGAGAACCTCGCCACGCGAATGAGTATTTGCAGAAGCAGCGGACGCGGAAACACTGCACGTATCAGTTGCTTCGAGGACGCGCACCTGCGTGTAGCGGACGGCATCGGTGTAGTAATCGACGTCCACCTGTTTTACATAAGCCTTCCGCTCTTTGAAATCGAGATGTTCGACGTGGTACTGCTGCCCGCCGTGAATGTAGATGGCTTTTTCGTGCAGAAAAATCAGCGCGCTGGGGAAATCCACTTCGCCGATGACGTTTGGTGCGCCGCTGACATCGATGATGATGAAGTTATCGCTGGTTATGGAGCGGAGACCGATCGTGTCGGCGGGATACGCTTCGTGCGTCCAATGAAAATGATCTCCGGCAAGGTGCAGGTAGCCGGCTTCAGCGAGGCGGGCGCAGATGTCCGGGATGTCGATTTCGCCGAATCGTTCGCCGGGCGCAATGGGCAATTCGAAGGCGGCGCATTTCAGATGGTTGATGAGAATTTCGAGATTGTCCGGCTGGATGAACGCGTGTTCGGGCGTGTTGCCGAAGAAATAGTCCGGATGACGGACGATGAACTGATCGAGCGGTGAGGAAGAAGCGACCATCACGGCGCAGGAACTCCCGCTGCGTCTGCCTGCTCGCCCGGCGCGCTGCCAGGTTCCGGCAATTGAACCGGGGTAGCCCGCCATGACTACCGTATCCAGTGAGCCCACGTCGATCCCAAGTTCCAGCGCGCTCGTGCTTACCACACCGCGGATGCGGCCATCGCGCAAACCGCGCTCGATTTCGCGGCGCTCGTTCGGCAAGTAGCCGCCGCGGTAGCCGCGTATCGTTTCCTGTTTGCCGGGCGGTTGGGGATTTGCCTGCTGGAGATAGGTCAGCAGAATTTCCGTCTGCAGACGCGAATTTGCGAAGACCATGGTTTGCAGGTCGTGCTTCAAGAACTCCTGCGCGACACGCGAAGTTTCGTTGATGTAGCTGCGGCGAATGCCGAGAGCTCGATTCACGACAGGCGGATTGTAAAAGACAAACGTTTTTTCGCCTGCGGGTGCGCCGTTGGCGTCGAGTACTTTCACTTCTTTTTCGAGCAGCCGAGTAGCGAGTTCACCGGGATTCGCAATTGTTGCCGAACAACAAATAAACTGCGGGTCACTGCCATAAAAGTTAGCGATGCGTCGCAAACGCCGCAACACATTGCAGAGATGGCTGCCGAAAACGCCGCGGTAAGTGTGCAGTTCGTCGATCACGATGTAGCGAAGATTCTCGAAGAGGCGCGTCCACCGTGTGTGGTGCGGCAGAATGCCGGTATGCAGCATGTCTGGATTCGTGAGCACCACATGGCCTTTTTCGCGGATGGCCCTCCGGGCGTCGGCGGGTGTGTCGCCGTCATAGGTGAAAACGCCAAAGCGGTTGTCGAGACGCTGGTTCAGGTTGTAGAGCTCCGCAAGCTGATCCTGCGCCAAAGCCTTGGCGGGGAAGAGGTACAGCGCTCGAGTGTCCGGATTTTCGAGAATGGAATTCAGGATTGGCAAGTTGTAGCAAAGCGTTTTTCCGGAAGCGGTGGGAGTGACCACGACCACATTTTTGCCTGTCTGGACGGCTTCAGCGGCGATGGCTTGATGCGTGTAGAGCTGGCGAATGCCCTTGGCGACGTAAGCAGCCACAAGATCCCCGTGAACCCAGGCGGGAAAGTCTGCCCATTGCGCTTCTCGCGCTGGAAAGTAGCGCACCGCGGTAAGCACATCGCCATAAACGTCTCGGTCAGCCAATACGTCGAGCACTTCTCGCACGCGAGTTAGTGGCGAGCCAGCCGATGGTTCGAGCGAGCCAAAGGCCGCAGCCCGCATGGCGAGAGATTGGGACATCGGGCAAACCTCCTGTAATTCGCCTTTTGTTCGCCAAGGCTAACACGCGGTTATAGCGTCTGCAACAGAGAAGTGCGTGTTATGTGCGGGGGATTCAGTTCAATGCAAAGCGTGTTCATGGCTTTGTCGCACGCGATCGTCATCGTTAGAATCGCGCGCCTTGCGAGCACGCCACTTGCGCCTTGCACATCGAGTAGCGTTCCGCTGCATGAGAAGAGCGTCGGGCAATAATCTCGCAATCAAGTCACCCTCCCGGCTGCCCTTGTATAATGGCCCGCGTCTATGGAATGGAAGCCTTCATCCGTCATTCGCTGGCTCTTCGATTCGCGCAACGGTCCCTCGGATCGCTTCCTATCCCGCTGGATTTTCTTGCGGGCGCTAGGCGCGATCTATTTTTCTGCCTTTTTCTCGCTCGTCTTTCAAATTCGCGGACTCATCGGCCCTGAGGGAATTCTCCCCGCAAGCGAATATCTGAATGGCATAGGGGAGCAAGTAAGCCGCGCTCGGTATTGGTATGTGCCAACCCTTTTGTGGTTTTCGAGCAGTGGGCACATGCTGACAGCGCTTTGCTGGGTCGGCATGGCAGCCGCGGTGCTGCTTGTCTTCAATTTTTGGCCGCGCGGAATGCTCGCCATCTGCTTTGTTTGTTTCCTTTCCTTTGTAAGCGCTGCGGGAGAGTTCTCAGGATACCAGTCTGACGGAATGCTGCTCGAAGCCGGATTCCTCTCGCTGTTTATTGCGCCGGGCGGAGTTCGTCCACGGCTTGGCGAAACGCGGCCTCCCGTTCGCGCTGCGCTCTATCTGCTTCTTTGGGAATGGTTCCGCATCTACTTCGAGTCCGGCGTAGCGAAAATCGCCGGCGGCGATCCCGAGTGGCGCAACTTCACGGCGATGGATGACTATTATCAAAACGGTCCTCTGCCAACCTGGATCGGCTGGTATGTGCAACATTTGCCCCACTGGTTCCACGCCGCATCCGCATTCTTCACGCTGGCGCTCGAACTCGTATTGATTTGGGCCGCGTTTCTGCCGCGGCCGTTTCGAATCGCGCTTTTCTTCGTCGTAACGCCATGGCAGATTGGCATCATCCTGACGGCCAATTACACCTTTCTGAATTATCTGGTCCTCGTTCTCGCGTTCCTTTTGCTAGATGACCGCTTCCTGGTGCAATCTTTTCCCGCGAAATGGAAACAGGCGCTCCTTGTCCATTCCATCACACCGCCTATCGAGTCGACTCCAGCTGGCGCTGACCGACTCTCGATTCTGGCGCCGCCATTGATTCGATCAACCGAGGAAGTTTCTGCAGGGGAAGGCGTCTCGCACAATTTATGGAAGAAAACGCGCTCTTGGCTTGCTCCGCTGCGTTTAGCCGTAATCGCAGTTTTCCTAACGTGGATCTTCTATGCGACTGCGGTACAAATGATTTGGATGATCACACCCGTGCCAGTTCCCACGTCGCCAGTAGCCCTGCTCGATCCCTTTAGAATCGCCAACCGCTATGGGCTCTTCGCGGTGATGACGCGAGGTCGCTATGAAATCGAATTCCAGGGCTCCAACGATGGCCAAACCTGGATCGCATATCCTTTTCGCCACAAACCGCAAGAGCTAGACAAGCCGCCCCGCATCTACGCGCCCTATCAGCCGCGGTTGGACTGGAATTTGTGGTTCGCGTCGCTCGGCGAGTGGCACGAGAATCCCTTGGTGTTGCGAACGGAGAGAAGGCTACTCTCCAACGATCCCGACGTGCTCGCGCTCTTTGCTGGCAATCCTTTCCCACAGGGCCCTCCACGCCAAGTGCGCGCAGTCCTTTGGCAATACTGGTTCACATCGATGGCGGAAAAAAGAGAGCACGGATTCTGGTGGCGTCGCGAATTGCTGGGGCTCTACGCTCCGGCGATTCAGTTGGAATCCGGTGGCCGGATCGTTGTCACGCAATGGCCGGAGCCGATGCCTCCGCATGAATAAGTCGCGAGCGCGTCCCATTTCGCATGGACGAGTCCGCTAGCGCCGTAGCCGAAGAATCAGAATTGCGCCCGCGAAAAACAGAAGAGTGGATGTGGCGAAAGCGGCTTGCACAGAAATGGCGCTCCAAAGAAATCCTACCAAAATGCTCGAGAGAAAATCACCGATGGCATTTACTGCTGCTAGTGTCCCAAACGCCATGCCGTGCTGTTCTTTGGGTACGAGCTCAGCGGCGAGGGAGTCTTCCAGAGCATCCTCGGTCCCTACATAAAGACCCGCCAAAACAAAAATCACGCCCAGCAACCAGAGCGAATGCGTGCCCGTGCAAAGTAGGATGGCGGTGATCCCGGCCAGCGCGTAGCCTGAGGCAAGAACGCGTTTGCGTTGCGGAACGTGGTCGCTCAACCAACCGCTTGCGTAGGCAGAGCCCGCGGAAAACACGTTGTGAAGCGTATAAAGCAGGACGGCGATGCTCGCCGCGCGCGCAAGCCCGTACTCGGGTGCGAGCATACGCGAGGCATAGAGAATGAGCAGCGAATGCGAAAAATCGCCAGCTCCAAACACTCCGACTCCCACAAGAAATCGCCGAAACGGCCCAGGCAAATCGCGTAACCCCATCCAGAACGAACGTCTCGGCTTCGAGGCGATCGGACGTTCCCGCACCAGCAACCAGAAAGAAACCACGGCAACGAGACCAGGCAGCAGTGTCCACAAAAATACTTTTTGATAGTTATGCCCCGTCTTTTCCAGCAGCCACAGTGCGGTAAGCGGCCCGGCGATGGCTCCGACGGTATCCATCAAGCGCTCCAGCCCGAAAGCGCGCCCGTAGGCATTCGGCGAAACGTCCGCCGCAAGCAACGCTTTCTTGGCTGGTGAACGAACGCCGCGGCCGAGCCACGCCGCCGTCCGCCCAATCAGCACTTGATACCCGTGCGTAGCAAATGCAAAAGAAGCCGTCGAAAGCGCTGTGACCGCATAGCCGAAAATGGCTAGCGGTTTACGATGCTTCAAGCGATCGGTGTAATGACCAGCAGCGAGCTTCGCGAAGCTGGAGAGCCCATCGGCGATTCCCTCGATCAATCCGAGCCACGCAGGGCCCGCACCAATTGCGGCAAGAAATGCCGGCAGGACCGCCGTAGCGGTTTCGTGACTCCAGTCACTAAAGAGGCTGGTAAGGCCGACGCCGAGGACTGTGCGGTTCAACCAGGATTGTTTTTCTGGGCTGTCAGCCATGCGAGAGCAGTTTACCGTCGAAGGCGCATGCGGGAAAGTTCAGAGCAATGTGCAGAGTGGCCGACGGGGCGGGGAGTTGACGCGGCGTCGCGCCAAGGTCTTCTCTCGGTGTCTTGCTAAAAAAGGCACAACTGTAGGTTGTCACATTGACGGCGCGGAATCGACGATTTGTACTGGTTATACGGACTAAATAACTTGCGACTTCGGCACTCTCCTCGATTTACTGGAGCAAGCCCGAAGAGAGGAAGCGCAGAGCCAAACCGCATCGCTGAAATGCTAACAAGTGCCGCGAGACAAGTCGCGAGTGTGCTGATGATCTTGTTTGGCTCTCTGCTCGCCGCCAACGCGAGTGTCGGACCTTGCGGAGGAACCGCCCTCTCCGTCGAGCCGTTCCCTGCAATCCTAGTCACAATTTTTGGTTTGGAGCTGATCGTCTGCAGCTACTTCTTGGTGAAGAAGCTCAGAGTCGAGGCGGACTTCCGCGTAATTATTTACCTCTTCCTTCTGATGTGGTCGATGAGCCTGCTGATGGCGATCGTTGTGCGTGTCAGGGCGGGCTCTCCCCCGGCAAGTGAGGATATAAGCGATTTCTATTTTTCGTTCCTTCGAGGTCTCGCCGCGGTTGCAAACCTTATCTTGTTCTATCGCTGGGCAGGCACAAAAAATATGATTACCCGGTTATGGTGATCCTCGCACATCGGCAGAAGGCTTAACGGCATCTCGGGAATGAGTTGAAAGGCCCTCCAATGCGGATTCGAGCTCTTCAATGTAGGCAAGCACGACGGATTTTTGCATTGGCTCCGGAGCCTGAAGAGCGCGGCGGACCGTGAAGACAAATTCATCGAAGCGGCGATTGGCCTCTTTTTCCGCGGCGTGAATTGCGGCGTGAATCCTCTCTTCCCACTGGGACGCGAGCCGGGAGAGGTTCTTAAAGACTTCAATGTCAATCTTGTCCTCGAATCTCCGTCTGACTACTCCGCGAACGAGACCCATGGGAATGACCGCGGAAAGCAATTCCCAGTTGCGGTCGAAAATTTTGCCGACGGAGACATCCGGGGCACGTGGAGGTAGAACCTCAATTTCCAGCTCGGTCGTTCGAAGGGGGAAGCCAAACGTGCTCAAAACTCTCTCCGAAAGCTGCTCGCGAAAGGCCTGCAGATTCTCGTGGCACTGGCGCTGGAAGTCTCGGAGACATTCCATGAAATCACCAGCTTCTGCGGAGGAAATGGCAGAGAGTTCGCTTTCGAGTTCTCCCTGGAGCCAGGATTCGAATTGGGAGAGTGTTTGTGCGAAGGAGCCTAGCCATCCGGAAAATGCGGACGCGAGCCGGCTGGCAAGCTTTCGCTGGAGTTGGGTCAGAACAGTTTTTTGCAGCCGCTCTTCGATAAGGGGCCGGGTCCGTGCTGCTGCGTGTTTCGCCAGCAGTTGAAATTGGAGTTTCTGGTCCGCCAAAAAATCTTCTGAGCCGAGAACCTGGCTGCGAAGGCCTTCGCGGTCGCTTTCGCGCGCTTCCGCTGAGTCCATGGCCAGTTGAAGATAATCTCCGATAGCTTGGAGGAGTGTTTGCAACTTTCGCGTGAGTGCGGTCGCGCGTCGTTCCTGGAACGAGGCGAGGGCATTTGCAACATATTCTCGCTCGAAGCTCTCGCGGAGGCCTTCATAGCCAGGTCTGATGGAAAAGGGAAACACCGTCAGGCCGCGGGGGAATTTTGACTTGAGCTGGCCTTCGACGAAGGTACGGACCTCTTGTTGGCCGTCTACGTCGAGTGTGTCGACCTTGGTGAGCAGTATTGAAACGTTCGGAGTGAAGCGTTGCAAGCGCTCTATGAGCGCGACGTCTTGCTGAGTCAGCGGTGGATCAACGGCGACTGCGACCAGCGCAAGATCTACGTTTGGGCTCCACTGGAGTGCCGCTTCGGAATTTTGAGGAAAAATGCTATCGAGGCCGGGCGTGTCGACGAAGGTCAGACCCCGGAATCGCTCGAGAGACGGCAGAGAGACGCGCAAGAATTCGACGTCTTTGCAATTCCCTGGATTCGCGGACGCGGAAATGTAGCCCGCGATTTCCGCGAGCGAAATGGACCGAGTATCATGGCCATTCTGGAAAACGACGGATGCGGATTCTTCGGATCCGTAGGAAATTTCAGTCACGACCGATGTCACGGGCACGACACCGATGGGGAGAAGCGGCCGGCCAAGTAAATGATTCAGGAAACTGCTCTTGCCTGCTTTGAACCGGCCGAAGACTGCAAGATTGAGTACTGTTTTTTTTGTTTGAAACTCGACGGTGCGCAGTAGCGGCTCGAGATCACTGAGTTGGAATCGTTCGATAACCTTTCTTGCCAGAAAAATTGGCTGTTCGCGACTCTCGACGGCCGATGGGTCCGGGGACGGTGCTGGCGGCTCACGCATGGCGAACGGCTCGTTCAGCCGGGAGCTGCTCTTGCAGCAGAAAATCAATCGCCAGCGTGTGCAGCTTAACGTGACCTTCGTAGTGATATTCGGCGTTGGAAGCCAATTCGCAGAGGAGTTCAATCTTGCCTGGAAGCCGGTCACTCTGTTCTAAGACGAAATTCCGGAATTCGGCATCGGCAAATTCTGCCAGATGAACACGCTCTATCTCGTGTTCGAGGAGGACCTCCGCCGATGCCAGCTCAAGCGCACCGAGATGTAAGCGAAGACCTTCGTGCCAATAGAGCTGCGCAGCCTTGCCGAGTTCGCGCTCCGTTGATCCGCAGGCAAGGAGAATTACCGGCGTGCGCGCGGACCAAATCCATTCCTGAAGCAACCGATAGGTCCCATCCGCCAAGGGCGCGGCGGTATTAAGAAAAATCGAGTATTCGCGCGATCGAGCCGCACGGCGGAGAATGCCGCGAAGGCGCAAACTCGTCTGCGCGCGTGCCCAACTCTCCACGTGCTGAAACGAACCCACCTCGTTTTCTACGCGGGTGAGCACTTCGGGATCTCCCGCCTCCGCCAAAGCTAGCACTAGACGCTGCCAAATCACGCTGGGAGCGCCTTCTGCTTCGCTGACGATGCATCTTCGCCGCACACTCTTATCAACATCGGAAAGCGCGTGCCGCAACAGCGTGGACTTTCCTGCGCCAGCCGGTCCGCAAATCAGCAGGCTTCTGCGCTCGGCAATGGCCACGCGTAAGATAGCCAGCTCGCGCTCTCGTCCGATTAACACGTTTGTTTTTCCAAGCTCAATCCACCCGTTCGCGCATCATCAAAACATGCGCGAGCAGCTTTTCGACAGTTTCTTCCAGCATCGCGCTTGCTTCCGCCGGAAATTTCTGGCCATAGCCCTTCATGCGAGCCGGCCGGCAATCCTCAAATTGCACCCAAAGCGTCGAAATCTCTGCATCCAAAACTCTGCGAATATCCAGCGCGTGCCGTTCCAGTGAAAACGACTCCGCCATCGTGGCCAGCATGGCTCGCAAAGTGTGGAGCTGCGCGAGCAGGGCCCCGCGCGACTCCGCGGAGAGTGTGTTTTCGATCTTTCGAACGGCGCCTTCCTGCCCGGCGTTCGTCAGCAGCCTTTCCATCCGATGAATGGCTTCGTCGGCCCGGCTAAGCGTAGCTTCCAGGCTGCGCGCGTGATATTCGTGCAGTTTCACGCCGCGCCCCGCGACCTGCTCCGTTCGGCAATCTCCCCCATGGCTTGAAGACAGGCAAGGATGCGCGCAAGCTTCTTATCGAGGGCAGCCTCCATTTCAGGGGCCAGTGCGCCGTAGCCGCGCAGCCCGGGCGTGAGGATTTCTTCAATCTCCGTCCGAGTGTGCGAGACCGAGGCAGCAATCCCGCGCGCTCGAGACTGCACGGAGGGATCGATGACGAGCTCATTTTGAACGCGGCGCGTTTCTTCCCGGAGGCGCCTTACAAGCACGCGAAGCTCGTCCGCTTGCTTGGGCGCAACATCGTCCTCGAGTGTGCGGAGGTCCCCGCCGGGACGCTCAAGCCAGCCAATGACCTCATCACACGTGGTTTCCACGCGCCGGACAACCGCAGAGACTACCCGCCTGTGGTTTTCTCCGAGAGCAAGTTTTCGAGGTTTTTCCGGCAAGCCTTTCCTCCCTAGCGCACCACCATAACCGGACAATGTGCGTAGCGCAGCACACGCTCGGAGATGGACCCGAGAATCCATTTTTCGAATCTGGACATGCCGCGGCGGCCAAGCAAAATCAGGTCGACGTGATCCATCTCCGCTCTTCGAATGATCTGTTCTGCAGGATGCCCGACGGCAATGGCCGTTTCTAGTTCGAGCCCCATTTCTTGCGCTTTGACTCGGAACTTCACAAAGTCTTGTTCATAGTGTTCACGGGCGTCATCCAACATTGCGTGCATCTCAACAGAGGTCGCAGGCTCCGGCGGACGAGCGACTGCGAGGAGAATGACGCGCCCGTCGAGGGCTTGCGCCAGCGAAAGAGCAGTTTCGGCAGCCTTCCCGGCTTGCGCGGAACCGTCAAATCCAACAAGTATTTTTTGAAATGGGGAGTTTTGTCTTCGCCCTTGCATGATTCCACCTCAGTCCGCGCCCGCTGCGCTGACCTCGCCAACCGCCGGACTACCCTCCGGTTTCGGAAGCAAGTGTCGAGGCAGAAAGAAGTAGTTGGCGATCATCGTCGGCACGACGGCACTCCCGATCACCGTTGCCACGAGATGCGAATACTGCACCTGATCGATAATCCCGTGGCTCAAGCCGAACAACGCAGAGATTGTGCCAAAAGTCAGGCCTGTGGACATCATCAGCGTGAAGTACAGGCCTTCCTGCTTCTCATATTTATACGCCTTCACGGTGGGCCACAGGCCGAGCATTTTCGACCCCATTTTTCCAAGAAACAAAGCTCCAAACACCAACGGAGCCGCAACCAGCGCCGGAACAGACACAAACGAACCAGCTCGAATGAAATAAAAAGGAGTCAGAAGGCCGAAAGTGAGTGTGCGCAGTCGCCGCACAAGAATATGGTCCTTGCCCACTGTTCCCGCTAGCACCATCCCGATGATATAGGCGGGCAAAACCGCCTCGCTTCCCGACCACACCGCCAGTCCGCCCATTCCGAAGAGCAGAAACAGAATGTATTTCGCCTCAAGCTCGGAAACACGGCCTCCAAAGCACCGGAAGAAACGCGGAGTTAGGAATGGAAGCACGACGAAAATAACGACGCTCAGCACGATGAAAATCAATGTCTTTCGCGTGAAGGGAGAAAAGATCAGGCCGAGCGCAATCACGGTTCCCAGATCATTAATGAAGCAAGCCGCCAGGATCGCCTTGCCGAACTCCGTCACATTGAAGCCGATCTCAAGCATCACCGCATAGACGACCGCGACGGAGGTTGTCGAAAGCGCAACTCCCGCCAGCCAGCTCGATGCAGCGCTCCAGTGCAGCACGTAATACGCGATAGCAGTGCAGCCCAGAAACGGCCCGGTGAATCCCACCAGTCCGATGACGGTAGCCTCTTTCCACTTCGCCCGGAAGCTTGCTGGATCCAATTCGGCTCCAGCAAGAAATGTAAGAACGATGGCTCCCGTACCCGCCAGAAATGTGATCCAATCCGTTTTGGCGCCCAGTCCCTTCGGCCCAACAATGGCTCCGATGGCGAGCTGCGCAACGGTTCCCACCACAATTTCCGTCAACGCCGTCGAGATTTTCAGCCAAATGGCAATCAGTGTGGCGAGCAATGCCAAACCTACCCAAATAGAAGCCAGTGCCCAGACGTTTTCCATGACGGCCTCGGATTGGAGTGTCAGGATTCTTGCCGGGATATGACTCCGCGACAAGAATCCTTGTCAGGAGTCATCATCTGTTCCGGCATGAAAGGAACAGCGGTTAGAGGCGAACTCCTTCGCCTTCATTGCCCAAAATAAGCATCGCCGCCGGCAAAGTCAACCACCAAATGTGCGTTTCCGCCCATGGCGATGCCCCGCGATTACCTTTTGCCTGCTCGATAGAGGATCACGCGAACTTTTTCCAGCGTGACTAGTCCGCCATCCAGCATCTCGTCAAGCCGTGGCAGCATTTTTTCGATGCGCTCCGCATATTCCACGACCTCGACGATCAAAGGCAAATCCTGCGAGAGACGCAAAATTTTGTCGGTATGATAAATGCTCGAGCCTCCAAAACCCGCCACGCCTCGCAGAACCGTCGCGCCCGAAAAGCCCTCTTTTCGGAGCATCTCAACGATGGCTTCATGCAATGGCCTGCCATGCCATTTGTCGGATTCGCCGATGTGAATGCGCATCAGCGTGCGTTCGCCTTCGAATTTTTCGTGGGTCATCGCGGCTCCTAAAACCGGTTCGCCAGCCGAATTCCTGCAACGGACAAAAACAAACCCGCAATCACGCTGGCCGCGACGTACGAAGTTGCACGCAGCCACTCGCCGTCTTCCAGCATCTTCGCCGTCTCCCAGCCAAAGCTGGAGAACGTCGTGTAGCCGCCGAAAAACCCGACGGTCATGGCCACGCGCCAGTCCGGAGAAATGACCATGCGGTTCATAGTGAACTGGCCGAGCAGCCCCAGAAGAAAACAGCCTGTGAGGTTAATCAGTAGCGTTCCATAGGGAAACACGCCTCCTGTGCGAACTTGGACGACGCCCTGTAGTCCATAGCGAGCCAGTGTGCCGATTGCTCCAAAGATAGCGATCAGTAGTACCCTCAAAATAGCTCCTATCTGTTGCCAGCCGCGGCCTGAAACAAAAAACTCCTGGAGCCGCGTGGCTTCCAGGAGTCATCAGTGCCGACTAAATCCATCGGCCCATTTTAGGCGAACTCCATCGACTTCGATATTTCCAACACCAAAAAATCTTACTTCGCCCCGCCCTCCGAAGCAACACGGCATATTCCCAGCCGTGCCCGTCTTCACTCGTAAGAATTCTCCAACCTATCTTACTGCCGGTTGGCAGGTGTCACGCTCTTCCCCTGGAGAACTACCGCACGCACCTTCTCCAGCGCATGAATGTCACTCAAAGGATCGCCTTCGACCGCCACAAGATCCCCTTCCTTGCCAGTCTCAATCGTTCCTAACTGTTCGAGCCCAAGCAATGCCGCGCTGGTTTTTGTTCCGGAAACAAGCGCCTGCTGCGGGGTCATCCCGTATTTCACTTCCGTGATCATCTCGTCGCGCACGGTTCCCGTTCCCGGCGCGTAGGAATGGTCCGATCCGGCCGCGATTGTCACGCCCGAGCGCAATCCGAGCCGAAAACTGGGGAAATGCGTATTCGCCAGTGCGTTGACTTTCGTAATCACATACTCCGGGAAATGCATTTTCACCCCGTTCGCCACACTCTCGTCCACCACGAAGACTGTGGGAACAAACACGACCCCGTGGCTCTTCATGAAGTCTGCCGAGGCCTGATCCAGCTCCGATCCATGCTCGATCGAATCCACTCCAGCCTCGAGCGACGCGCGTATGCTTCGAATATTCTCCGCATGCGCCGCCACCTTCACGTGATCCATGTGCGCTTGTTGGACAATCACGCGCAGTTCCTCCGCCGAAACCTGCTCTGCAGTTGGCGAATCGAGTGGCGAGAGCACTCCACCCGACGCTAAAACCTTGATCACCCGCGCGCCATACTTGATTTGCAGGTGAACGGCTTTCTCCGCATCGGCGGGCGAATTGATAAATCCATGCATCGGCGTATAGAAATCGTCCATCGGCATATAGGGCGGCGCGGGATAAAAATCGCCATGCCCGCCGGGAATTGTGATCGCGTGAGCGGCGGGAACCAGATGTGGTCCCGGAATGGTGCCGTCCTCTATGGCATCCTTGAGCGCTACATCGATGAAACCGCCGGTGCCGAGCACACGCGCTCCAACGACGCCGGAAGAAAGCGCATAACTCATTGCTTTGCCTCCGCGCAGTGCAGCAAGCGGTTCCGAGACGGCCTGTCCGAATGGCCCGGACCAGATGTGGATGTGCGCGTCTACGAATCCCGGAAGCACGGTGTAACTCGATAGATCGATTTGCTCCGCTCCCGCTGGCGCGGCGATGTCCTTGCCGACGGCCGTCACCTTTCCTTCAGTGATCACCACAACTGCCGGCGAGATCGGCGGTTTTTCCGCGTCAAATATCAATTTCCCGCAGCGGACATAGACCACCTTCGGTGGCGGCGCCGCGAACGCCACAAGTGAGCCGAGCAAGCACACTATCGCCGCAGTCAAGATTTTGCGCATCAAACGCTCCTTTTGGACGTTGCGAGTGTCAAGCTTCGCCGCAGTCAAGGAACTTACCGGGCGTCAGCCTAAATCGTGAGGAGGCCGAAGTCAATTGCCATCGCAACTTCCTCGAGCTTCAATAGTGAAACCGCAGCCGGAATTCAGCGTAGATTTCCCGCGGATCGTTGTAGTGAAATCCTCCGAACGTCAGGCTGTTGTCCAGGAGCACGCGGCGATTCGCCACATTCAGTGCGGTTACGGAAAGGCTGTATTTTTCGCCGAAGCTTTTCCCAAGCGATAAATCAAATGTGGTGTGCCCCGACAGATAGTTTCCGGGATATTGTGCATCCGGCAGCCCATTCGTGAACCCCGAGCCGTAGTACACATTTGTCGAAGCGTAAGCCTGCCAGGGTAGAGTGGCGTTGAAGCCGAAGTTCAATGTATTTCGCTGGTCATGGTCTACCGGTGAATATCCAGGCGGTATAAAGAGTGGGCACGATGGGGTCACGGGGACAGGGCAGATCAAGCCTCCGGTGATGGGTGCGGTCGCCTGCGCGATTTGATTCGCATAAGCAAGGTGAAACTGGCCTCGATGCCAGAGCCTGGGAGACCGCACCGTGAGTTCCCAAGTTTGAATCAAGGCTGCATACCACGTGATCGGCCAGAAGAGGTTAGATTCTCCGATGTTGCTGTGATCTAGCCAATTTTGAGCCCGCGTTTCGAAAGTGTCTGCGTCGAGAGCCCATCCTCGAAAAGGGATAGTGACGCCAAACTGGTACTCTTCATCCCGCTCACCGTGCAGGGGAGCAAACGTCAAATTTTGGCTGTTCGCTAAATCGAGCAAGGGACCGGTAGCCGTCAACAAGGGCGGCGGCTGATAAAAGTCACCGTAAAAAGCCCGGAAGACCCAGTTCAGGCGCGGGACTTTGACGGCAATGCCAAAGCGAGGGTCCACCTCGTTTTCCACGATAGCTGCCGTAAAGTGCGATTGGCGAAAGCCGGCGATTAGCGTGAGCCAGGGAGTTACTTTGAATTTGTCACTCACAAATAATTCTTCAAGTCCTCCCGTGACGGAAGCCGAAGAGGCTGGGAAGTTTGGGCTGCCGTCCGTGAACTGGTTATTGAAGTAGTTGGTCTGGTGCTGAGCGAATCCGTACACTCCTGCTTGAAGGTCATTTTTCCAAACACTTGCGTTAAGAGAAGCCTGCAACCCCCCATAATTGGAAGTCTGATCCGCGTTCGTGGCCACTGGCGTATCGTCGGGTGAGGCTTGGTAGTTGGCCTTGCTGTAGTGGTAGAACGGCGAAACCGTAATCAACAGTTTGGAATTAAACGTGTGTATCCAGGAAAAGGCAACATAGCCGTCGGTTTCGTGTTCGCCATCGCGCAGCCCGAAACTGGGGTACACCTGATTCCCGGCAGAGTTGGGATCGGGGTCGTAGGGAATCTGGTAATAATCCTGCCGCAGCGAGCTGACCACTCGAAATTGGTTCTGGGAATCGGGATTGAAAATGAGTGAAGCGAATCCCCCATAGCCGTTCTCCGCATCGTGAACAACTTGCCCAATCGGGGTCTGAAGTCCGTAATCGCTTCGATTCCCGTTTGCGCTTACGTAGTAAGCAAATCGCTGCGTATGTCCGCCACAACTGATTTGGTCGTTGGTTTGATAGAAATTTCCAAAGCTGGTAGCGAGATCGCATTGCCGATCGCGTTCAAAACCAGTTCGAGGGACAATGTTGAAGATCCCGTACGTTCGGTCTCCATAATCGGCATCATAGCTGCCTCTTTGCACCTCGAGATAATCGATGTCCTTTGGGTCAATCTGTGGGCCCAGATTCGTCGCGATGTTCGTGTTGGGTATGGGCACGCCGTCAATCAGCCAGTCCACCTGGTGGCCTCCCCGCATGTGCAGCATGTCGTGGGTCACGTAGGCCGCGGGCACGTAGTCAGTAATCATTTGCATCGCGTTCGTGCGGTCGGCGCCGGGCGTCTCCGCAATATCCAAGCGCGCTACCAGCGTTGTCGGTGTCACGGACTCCACGTTCGCCACGTTTTCCTGTGCAGCTTCAGAGACCGTCGCCGTCTGATTCACCGCCGCGATCGTAAGTTGATAGTGGAGCGTCGGAGACGAATCCGAAGTCACGGTAACGGTCTGCTGGTCGTCTGCAAATCCGCTCTTCGTAACCGTCACTTGGTAATCGCCCACCGGCACCGCAGAAAAAGAAAACGCCCCATCCTGGTCCGTCTGAGTGGTTTGCGTCCAGTCGGACGTCGCCGATTTAAGTGTCACCCTGGCGTCCGCAATGGGCCGGTGTTGCGGATCATGCACGACGCCTCGCACGTTTCCAAATATGGTGGCAAACGTCGAAGCTCCAAACAGCAGCAATACTGCGAATGCCTCAAAAACCCTTCGCATAAATCTTTTCTCTCCTCGTGGAATGGTTCTCTCGCGGCTACGAGGCCGCGGTTCGAGTGAGCGAACGTGCGTGGAGAGCGAGCAGTCCTCTACAGGACTGGTGCAGTAAATCGAGGAGGAGGAGAGAGCGGTTTAACGAATCGTGAAATTTCTAGAGAGCTATCCAGCCGGATGGAACGGATTACTTCACTGGCCGCAGGAACAAAACTCGCCAGAGGCAAAACGAATGCGCCCGGCATCAGTGCCGGACGCGCCGGATCCTTGCAACAAGACATTGAGCACGACGTCACCCCGCTCATGTTGTGCCCGCAATCCATGGGAGCCGATTGTTGCGACGGCGCAAGCTGCGACTTGTGGTGATGATGCTCCGGGACGTTGCAATAGCCACCCATGCAGCAATTAACGCCATTCGCCAGCAATGCAGCGCCAGCCAGCGGTGCGTAGAGAAGCGCCACTGCCAGCAGACAAAGCCATGCCGCGGCCGATCGAGAACGATGTTGTCTTTTCGTACTCACGAGGATCCGATGCTACCCAATGATACTCCACTTAGACGCGTTGTCATGCCCTTTGATAGCCAAACATTGCGAACGGAAGCAATCGCAAGAAACCTGCGCCGCATCGCCATAATTACGTGCGAACGGCCGGGTCTCTACCGTCTTGACATGGCAGCGCCTGCGTCGCAGACTAATTTTATGGCTCACACGTATCTCCTATTCGATTTCGGCACCGACGAAGAGAAAGCCCAACTGGCGCGGCACAAACTCGAAGGTTGGAAACAGGCCTTCCGTCTGGACAAGAAGCTGCAATATAAGCTGGAACGAGCTGAAGACGAGCCGGAGGTTGCCCCGGAGCATGGCCACAAGCCCACGGAGGCTCCGAAAGCGGAAAAACCGAAGGCAAAATCTAAAGCAAAGCACAAGTCCAAGGAAGAGAAAGCCTCTGAAGAAACCCCTTCCGCGAATGGCAATGTGAATTTATTGGTGAGGCTCTATTTTTCCGGACATGAGAAGCTCACCGAGCAGCGCTGGCTCGACCGCATTCCGTCCGAGGAGCCATTCAAGGAAGCCTCTCCGCGCATGGTGCGCCAGGGCGAAGAGCAGTTTGACGAAATCGTGAAACAGTTTGATTCTCTGGGATAAGCTCGCCAGTTTTGGTGGGTAGCGGCAGACTTCGGGTATAATAAGGTTCCGCAGAGGCAAAATCCCGTTTCACGACGAGGGCAGAACGAATGGCGTTACAAACGCGCGTCAAACTTGCCAAGCTTGACGCCCCCAAGTTGCACGGCCTCGACCGCGACGCGCTGATCCGCATTTACCGCACCATGTACCTTTCCCGCCGGCTTGACGACCGCGAGATCCAGCTCAAACGCCAAAACAAAATTTTCTTTCAAATCTCCGGCGCGGGCCACGAAGCGGTGACCGCGGCTATGGGGCTTCTTCTTCGTCCCGGCACCGATTGGCTCTATTCTTACTATCGTGACCGCGCACTTTGCTTGATGCTCGGCGTCAAGCCCCTCGATATGCTTCTGCAAGCGGTTGGGGCCAAGGACGATCCCAGCTCCGGTGGGCGCCAAATGCCTTCGCACTGGGGCCTCCCCCACTTGAACATCGTCAACAAGTCCTCCTGTACCGGCACGCAATTTGTCCAGGCTGTGGGTGCTGCGGAGGCCACGCTCTATTACGGGGATCATCCGAAGGCTCTGGCACAGGCCAAAAAAGCTCCGCTCGGCCAGCATGTCCGCCACGAGCCCGACGAAATCGTTTACGTCTCCGCGGGCGATGGCGCTACCAGTGAAGGCGAATTCTGGGAGTCCTTGAACGCCGCGTGCGCTGGTAAACTTCCCCTCCTCTACTTGATTGAAGACAACGGCTACGCCATTTCGGTTCCCGTCGAGGTGCAGACTGCGGGCGGCAGCATCTCGAAACTCGCGCGGGGTTTCCCAGGCCTCCACATCGCGGAGTGCGATGGCACAGATCCCCTTGAGAGCTATGCAATCTGCAAAGCCGCCGTTCAATACTGCCGCGAGCGGCGCGGCCCTGCTCTCGTTCATGCACACGTCACTCGCCCCTATTCCCACTCGCTTTCCGACGACGAAAAACTCTACAAGACCCCCGAAGAGCGCGAAGACGAAGCGCACCGCGATCCGATCTCAAAGTTCTCGCTCTTGCTCGTCCGCGAAGGCATCTTCGACCAAAAAGAGATCGAAGCGCTCGAATCTGAGGTCGACCAGGAAGTCCGCAACGCGGCAGACGAAGCTCTGGCTGCCGAAGAGCCAACGATCGATTCGATTCGAGTAAATATTTATTCGCCCGATATCGATCCCACGTCCGCTGCCTTTGAAGCGCAGCCGCAACTTCACGGTGCTCCGAAAACCATGGTCGAAATGGTCGCCGCCACGCTCTCCGACGAGATGGCTCGCGACGACCGCATAACCGTTTTCGGCGAAGACGTCGCCGACGCCAGCCGCGAAGAGTCCCTCAAACAAGTGAAAGGGAAGGGCGGCGTCTTCAAGGCCACCTCCGGCCTGCAGCGCAAGTACGGACACGATCGCGTCTTCAACACGCCGCTCGCGGAAGCAAGCATCGTCGGCCGGGCAATCGGCATGGCCACGCGCGGACTTAAGCCCATCGCGGAAATTCAATTCTTCGACTACATCTGGCCCGCGATGATGCAAATCCGCGACGAGTTGTGCGTCATGCGCTGGCGCTCGAACGGTGTCTTCAAGTGTCCTGCTATCCTGCGCGTTCCTATTGGCGGCTATCTCACCGGCGGCGCCATCTATCATAGCCAAAGCGGCGAATCGATTTTCACGCATTGCCCCGGTCTCCGTGTCGTGATGCCCTCAACGGCTCTCGATGTCGCGGGTCTCCTGCGCACCGCCATCCGATCCGACGATCCGGTCATGTTTCTCGAGCACAAACACCTCTATCGTCAACCGTACAATCGCTCCGAATATCCCGGCCCGGATTACACCGTTCCGTTCGGCAAAGCGCGCGTGGTCACGGAAGGCACCGAGGTCAGCATCATCACCTACGGCGCTCTTGTGCATCGCGCCGAGGTAGCCGCCGCCCAATTGTTGCGCGAAGGCATTTCCGTTGAAATTGTTGACTTGCGATCGCTCTCCCCCTACGACTGGGAGGCAATTGCAAAGACCGTCCGAAAAACGCACCGCGTTATCGTGGCCTACGAAGATATGTTTAGTTGGGGTTACGGCGCTGAAATCGCCGCGCGGATTGCCGACGAACTTTTCGAAGAACTTGACGCTCCCGTAAAGCGCGTCGCCGCCATGGACACCTTCTGCGCCTACCAGCCGAAACTGGAAGACGTAATCCTCCCGCAAACAAGCCACATCACGGCTGCCGTCCACCAAATCCTGGAATATTAGCCACCCGCCCGTTGTCCGTCGCCCCGGCCGTCGCTGAGGTCGGGGAAACTTTTCACCCTTTTTGGCGTATTCTATTGTAGAGAGGGCTGAATATTCAGCCCGTTTGGGAGGGTACGCCAATGACTTGCCCAAGTTGCAGCAAAGGCATCGCCGTCGGTTCCAAATTCTGTTACAACTGTGGCGCGAAACAAGCCGAATCCGGCGCTCCAGGTCTCTCGCCTGCCACCGGTGCTCCAAAGCGGCTCATGCGCTCCAGCACCGACAAGAAAATCGCTGGCGTCTGCGCCGGCCTCGCCGACTACTTCGACATGGACCCGACCATCATCCGGGTCATCTGGCTGCTGCTCCTGATTTGCGCAGGCACGGGCTTCCTGGCCTACGTGATTCTCTGGATCGTTCTGCCCCTAGCGCCAGGCGGGGTCGTAGCCACTTCAACAACCGTCACAACCACCTAGCGCAATTCCGTCTCTTAAGAATTTGTAGGAGCGGGGATTGCCCCGCCCGAGTGGCCTAGCGCTTCTGTCTCCGTTCCCTCTGTGTTCTCTGCAAACTCTGTGTCAAAAAAAGAGTAGCCAATACCGATGCGAATCCAGCGCACACGACTCTCTATTTGCTCGGTTTTGCATTGCGCGGCACCCGCGCCTTCCCTCCGCCACTCTCAAACAATGGATAATCCACCGACACCAGACCCGCTCCCGTAGTTGCCAAAGCAAAACATCCCACCGCCAGCACCAATGGATACGCATATTCGTTCACAGCTAAGTAGCTGTGCGGCGTACTGACCTTCCACATCAGCAAAACCATCTCGATCGCCAGCAGCAGGGCCGCTCCCCGCGTAAACAGCCCCAGAACCAGCAACCCCCCGCCAAAGAGCTCCAGCACCCCCGAAATGTAAACAAAGTAGCCCGGTATGCCGTGCTGCGCGAAAAGCGCCTGCGTTCCACTCGTCCGATGCGCAAGCATCGGATAACCATGTGACATGAAAATGATGCCAAAGGCCACGCGCAGCAGCAGCAAAGCTAGCGGCTGCAGGGCATTGAGAGATTTCATCGAGTTCCTTTGATGCGAAATTGTAAAAATAGTCTAAACGCAGCCGCATTTTAACAGAAGAGCAAACCATGCATGGCCGGGGCCAGGCCTAGCTAAGAAATCAGGTACAATCTTTGGAGAAGAATAAGTGGACGCCCAAACTCAATGCCCAGAGATCGTGTGGTGGTCGAGATGAGTGACGTGCCGGGTCCCGGGAGTGCCCGTCGAGCGGTCAAACCTGCCTGTTTTTTTCCGACCTTCAGGATCGCCTCATGAAGCGCAAGCTCCTGATTGCGGTGCCACTGCTCCTCATTGTTGGTGTGGTGGCATGGTTCTTCCGGCCAAAACATGAAACGTTAGGCGAGGCCTACGTCGGCGAACGCACCGCTACTCTCTGGAGCAGCGTTGCGCAAGTCCGCGAGCCCCTGGACACGCTGCACTACGGCGACCGCGTTGAAGTTGTCGCCCGCCGCAATGACAGCATCAAAGTCCGCACCGCCGCCGGCGAATTGGGCTGGGTCGAAGGGCGCTACTTGATGGATCCTCCACTCTGGCAGCGCAGCACAAAACTGCTCAAGCAAGTTCTGCCAATGCCCGTGCAGGCGCGCGGGCGCACCAAAGTCGCCACCAATCTTCGTGTCGAGCCCGGGCGCACGCAAGCGCGTCTCTATCAATTTGGCCGCGGCGTGCCTGTCGAGATCGTCGGCCGAGCGGTCGCCGACTGGGTCCAGGTCAACGATGAAAAAGAATCCTCGAACGAGCCGCAGGACACGAAGAAAGAAGACTGGTTTCTAATTCGCGGACTGGCGACTCGTCCACCGGGGGATTCCACAGCGCGCGCCGCGGAGACGACAACGACAGCGCCTGGCGACCAAACTCTGCCCATCGCAGGTTGGGTGATTGCCCGCTTCATTGAGTTGGATCTACCCGACGCTGTACGCGACGGCACGGCTTCCGCTAACATCCGGCCGGTCGCCTGGTTCGAGCTCAATCGCATCAGCGATCCCGCGGGTGACAAAGCGCAGTACCTTGTTGCTGCGGCCAGGGGTTCCGAGGGCCAGCCGTGCGATTTCACGACGCTTCGCGTCTACACCTGGAACTTGAAAAAAGAGCGCTACGAAACCGCCTTTATCGAAAATGATCTTTGCGCCCAACTTCCCGTGCGCCTGGGCAAAGGGCCGAAGGGCGAGCCGGAATTTCGCTTTCAGGAAATGGGAGGTAACAAGGAAGAGCGTGTATACAGGCTGATCCAGACGGTCGTCCGCCGCGTCCGCGAAGGCCCGGAAAGCGCGAAAAAAACCGGACGCGCCGGCACTGCCAAGCCACCTGCAAAATAGGGCGTGCTTCTCACGCGCATCACCCAACGCAGGCCCCCTCAGCGATAACTGATCACGTCGCCAGGCATCAGAATCAACGCAAGAAGATCCTTATAATCTGAGTCCGCTTTTATGGGCACCAAGCGCTTATCAAACAATCTCCGCACCTGCACAGATCGCGGCACATCATCAGTATCGAACTCCCGTATTACTTCGTTGACCTGCGCGCCCAGTCGCGCAAAAGCTTCTTTTCCATTCACCCTTACTCGGATTTCCGCATTCACTCCGGTTAAAGTCGGAAACATGATGCAGCTCGCGTTGAGCGAAGTGACCGCTTGGCAAGAAGCTTCAGCGCTGCTGTCGAGTTCCTTCGTTGCATCGTCTAGATGCTTAGTGTCCGCCGAACTTAAAATGATTGCGACGGTGATCGGATCCGCCGATGTCAAGTTCTTCTTGAGGAACAATCGGAAATAGGCGAACGAGCGCGGAAACGGCGACGCAATCTGCTTTGCTGGCCCTTCTGGCGCGGCGCCGTTCGACGAGGAGTCTGCGGCCGCCACTTCAAGGATTCTCACTCGACCATCTCTTTGATCGGAAACGATCTCGTAATAGACCGTCTCGACGCCCTTAATTTCCTTCGACTGCAAACGACTGTCTGTCGCATAGATCGGATAAACGACCCGCAGTCGAAAGTCCGGCGTCAAGTCGATGAACTGGTTGAGATCAAAGGCTCCGAAGCGGAGCTCATAAGCGATAAAAGGTGGAAACGGCAGCCTCTCCGCAATCTTGGCTGCCAATGTCTGGCCTTCACCTTTGTGCAAGCAGCCCCGTGACTCCAAGCCGATGAGGTCCCCTCGAAGTTCATTAACATACTGCAGAGGATCGAGAGAAGCTTGTTGTCCGCCTAAGCTATCCTCTCCGGACCCCAACAAACCTGAGCCGTATTTAACTCGAATAAAAGCCGTGCCGCGGCGCCATCCAATTGCAATTGGGCCACGATCAATCCCACAGTCGACTTGTCGGAAGGGACCTTTGCGTGCATTCGGTAACTTTATGTCCAACGTGCGGTTTGCAGCGAGCGTGATCCCAGGAGGGATTAGGACCTGCGTGTTCCCCTGGTGACTCAGGCGATAGCTCTGAACAGCGGGACTACAGCCAAAAAGCAGCAGTGTCGCCGCCGCAATCGCAATTGCCGCACTGGGACCTTTGGCGGACATTCTGGGATAATATCACGCACGTCTTAGGCGGCGAGACCTGCTTGCCTTGTAAATTTATCTCAAGCGTGGACGCATTCAATTCTGCGAGAGGGAATAATTAAGAATGGCGCTGCATATCAGCGAGTCCGAAGTGCGAGCTGTGCTCACCATGCCCATGGCTATCGAAGCTGTAGAAGAGATCTCGCGCAAACAGGCGAGCGGAGAAGTAGTAGTCCATCCTCGCCGCCGGTTTGAACTGCCGGGAGGAGGTTTTTTTCACTACATGGCCGCGGCGGATTTCTCTGCCGGCTATGTGGCGATGAAGCAGTACACCTACGTTCAGGGAAAAATCAGATTTCTGGTGCCTCTGTATGAAATGCGAACCGGCGACCTAGTTGCTTTGATCGAGGCCGATTATATGGGCCAGTTGCGCACCGGCGCCGCTTCTGGCGTGGCCACCAAATATCTCTCACGGCAAAATAGCCGCGTCGCCGCGATCATCGGTACGGGAGGTCAGGCTCGGACACAGCTGGAAGCTGTCGCCGGGGTGCGAAAACTCGAGTCTGCGAGAGTCTATGGCCGTGACGCCGCGAAGCGCGAGAAATTCTCCAAAGAACTCACCGCTCTGCTCGGCTTTCCCGTGCAAAGCGTAGCCTCCTCCAGCGAAGCCGTTCGCGGCGCTGACATTCTCTGCACTGCAACCACCGCAGCCAATCCCGTCGTCAGTGGCGCCGACCTCGCTCCTGGCGTGCACATGAACGCCATCGGCGCGAATCACGCGCACAAGCGCGAGCTGGACGACGAGGCCGTATCCAGCGCCGATGTCATTGTCGTGGATTCCATCGAGCAATCACGCCAGGAAGCCGGTGATCTCATCCTCGCGTTTCGCGGCGACGAAGTATGTTGGACCGGTGTAAAGAAGTTGTCGGATGTCGTCGCGAAAAAATCCCCCGGAAGGACGAGCGACACGGAAGTCACACTTTTCAAATCCAACGGAATCGCTTCCTGGGATTTGGCTGTCGCGATGAAAGTTTATGCGCTGGCGAAAGAAAAAAGCTTGGGAAGGGAATTGCCATTCTGGGCTGGCGGCGTATCCAGCCAAATGAGCTAACTAATGCGCCGCTTCCTTGAATTTGCGGCGCAAAGCATCGTGCAGGCGGTAGCGCACTTCCCCGGGCAGTTCGACGGGCTCCGAATCGAAAAAAAGTCTTACAGTCTTCTTTGTCTGGTCAACCACGAGCTTGCACTCGGTGCAGTCTTTAAGATGGCCCTCGAGTTCCAGCTTCGATGACGCGTCCAGTTCGCCGTCGATAAAATTCGAGAGTTCCTGAATAACGTTTTGGCAGTTCAATTTGTCGCACCTTGCTTGAAATAGCGATCCAGTTTCTGTCTGAGCTTCAGCCGCGCGCGCAACAGCCGGGATTTCACGGCTGGAACCGAAATTCCCACGGCGTCCGCCGTTTCCTCGGTCGAGAGTTCTTCGATGTCGCGCAGCACGAATACCGTTCGATACTCCGGCTCGAGCTCGTCGATCACGCTGGACAAAATTTCCCGCATTTCGGTTTGCGCAAAGCGCTGTTCCGGGCCTGGTCCCCAGTCCTGCAGTTCGCGCGGCATCAGGTCTTCGTCGCCTTCGATGGGTTCGTCCAGCGAAAACTGGCCCGGCCGGCGCTTCCGTAGCCGCATCAAAGCTTCATTCGCGGCAATGCGAACCAGCCAGGTATAAAAGCGCGAATCGCCCTGAAAATTTTTCAAATGGGAATAAGACTTGAGGAAGGCGTCTTGCATCGCATCTTCGGCGTCTTCGCGGTTCCGGGTGATGTTCATCGTCAGCCGGAAAATCTTGCGCTCGTATCGGCTGACCAGTTCCTCGAACGCCGTCACATCCCCGGATTTGGCAGCCGCCACCAGCAGATGCTCATCTTCGCGAGCAACTGCCGAAGCTAGTCGGTGTGGATTTGGCGTGCTCAAGAAAGTTCGTGGGCTAAAGATCAGCTCCGCTCCATATGTCTCCGTCTTTACGTTAGCACAAAGCACGAAAGCACACGCCTCATTCCCTTATTTGGATGAGGCAGGATGGAGGCGGGATTCACAATTTTGCGCTCTGTTGTCTCCAACCGCGACTTGCAGCTGAGCGAGAGAGCTTGACAGCCAGTGTCTGGCTGTCTAGAGTTTTGGTAGAGCATTCGTCAAACGCACGATGGGCTACCTAGACCCCGTTCTTTTTCCCTTATCCAAAGTTCCTCCGCAGCCAGGAAGTGCTCTATCTTCTCCTGTTTCATTGTTTTGCATGCCACGCCGCCCTTCAACAGCAATCGTTTGTTTCCCCCAGCGAAGAAAGCAGTTCGATCCCTGGCGAGAGGGCTTGACCGTTCGGACCGCCCGCCGCGAATGCATGGAACTCCGAACTCAAAATAGGCAACACTAGGAAGATGCGAACACTCCCCGACCATCTGCGAAAAGGAATGAAGCTGGTCATCGTCGGCTGCAATCCGAGCGAGTCCTCCGTGCGCGTGGGCCACTATTACGCAGGGCGCACCAACCAGTTCTGGCCTATCTTGTACGAAAGCGGCGTGGTGCCGGAACCGTTTGATTATCACGACGACAAGCGTGTCATTGAATTTGGGATCGGTCTTACCGACCTGGTCAAGCGGCCCACGAAGGGCGTGGAAGAGTTGACGCGCGGAGATTTCGCCGAGGGCAGGATCGTCCTATCGCAAAAGCTGGAGGAGTTTTCGCCTCACGTTGTTGCTTTCAACGGGAAAATAGTCTACGAACAGTTCTCGCAGCGCAAGTGCAAGTTCGGGCTTCAGAAAGAACTGCTTTATGGGGCGCGCGTTTACGTGCTGCCCTCCACCAGCAGCCAGAACGCACAGGGCAAGAGCGAGAAATTGCAGCATTTTCGCAAGCTCGCGCAGCTCGTTGCGCGAACCGAAAAAGATCGCGACACTAAGGCACTTTAGTACGGAGAAATGTTATGAGCAACGCAGCGCAGACGGCTCCTTCGGGTCCTGTCATCCTGGAAACCAAGCACGACGGCATTGCGTTATTGGTGCTGAACCGGCCTGACAAACTGAATGCTCTGAATAGCGATCTCTCAACCGCCTTGAACGACGCTCTTTCGCGGATCGCGGAGGACGATTCTATTCACGTCGTCGTTCTCAGCGGCGCGGGCCGAGCCTTCTGTGCGGGTGGCGATCTGGGCGCCATCGGCAAAGGACGTGAACGTAATGAAACCGCCGAGCTTGGTCCAATCCTTCGCTCGGGCATGCAATCCGTTCTGAAAATGCGCTTGATGCCGCAGCCAGTCATCGCGGCGGTAAACGGAGCCGCGGCGGGCGCAGGAATGAACATCGCGCTTGCAGCGGACATCCGCATCGCCGCCGATAGTGCCACCTTCGGACAGAATTTTTCGCGAGTCGGCCTCTTCCCGGATTACGGAGGAACCTATTTTCTTCCGCAGCTGGTCGGGCCTTCGATGGCCGCGGAAATGTTTTACACCGGCGATATGATCGATGCACAGACCGCGCTGCGGCTTGGAATTGTCAGCCGCGTCGTGCCGGCCGCCCAATTGGAAGCCGAAGTGAAGACCTTGGCGCAGAAAATCGCGCAAGGCCCGCCGATCGCCATTCGCGCTGTGAAAAAGATTCTGTTTGGAAGCCACAAGGACGCGCTTGTGAAAGCCCTCGATCACGAAGTCGATCTGCAAATGAAGTGCTTTCATTCGGAAGACTGCAGTGAAGGTATCCGCGCCTTCTTCGAAAAACGGCATCCGAAATTTAAGGGTAAGTAGTGCCTCGTCCCCGTATTTCTGGAGCAGCTCGCTCCTTTCTGACAACGACTCCAAATGGACGATATGCAAATCTCGGCGAAGGAAGTAAGCGAGCGCATCGCGCGCGGCGAAAAACTGTTGCTCGTGGATGTGCGCGAGAACTGGGAATACGACCTGTGCCGGATTGCGGGAGCCAAATTGATTCCGCTCGGCACCCTGCCGGCAAACTTGAATGTTTTGCTCAACGCGGATGAAGTGATTTGCTACTGCCATCATGGGATGCGCAGCCTCGATGCCGCCGTGTGGTTGCGGCAGCAAGGCATCGAGAGCGCAAAATCGATGGCGGGCGGCATCGAACGCTGGTCGGCGGAAATCGATCCGAGTGTGCCACGATATTAAAGTAGTGGCGTAAAGAAGTAAGGACGTGACGAAACAAGGGTGGTTGGCATTTTGCGTCGGGGCGATAGCGCGACAAATGGCAAAGACGAAAATCAAATTCCTGCAGAAACCGGCATGTACAACCTGCCGGAAAGCCAAGGACTATCTCGAAAAGCTCGGAGCCGAACTTGAGCTGCGCAGCTTAGACGCAGAGCCTCTCAGCGAAGCCGAACTCGATAAGATGATTGGCGCTCGCGACTACAAACAATTTCTGAACCAGCGGAATGAGTTCTACCGGACAAAAAACATGAGCGAGAAGCCACCTACCAGGGCGGAAGCTATCAAGTTCATGGCCAACCTGCCGAACCTTATCCGGCGGCCGGTGGTCATTCGCGGCGACCAAATCGTCCTTGGTTACGATGAAGAGGCTTTTAAGCGTCTATTGAAGTAGAACCCAGCCGCGGAATCATGAGACACAAACTGTGTCTTTCCGCGGCGGCTCGTTGCTTCCGTTCGAGAAGACTTAATGGAAATACAGACTATCGCCATCGTCGGTGCGGGGGACCTAGGCCGCGGAATCGCGTATGCGGCTGTTGTGGCCGGGTTTCGGACCATTCTTGAAGACATCTCGCTTGTGACA
The DNA here is from genome assembly GCA_035272765.1 of Candidatus Acidiferrum sp. Taxonomy (GTDB): domain Bacteria; phylum Acidobacteriota; class Terriglobia; order Acidiferrales; family UBA7541; genus Acidiferrum. The sequence continues at coordinate 26,799 of DATEQG010000002.1, read as the reverse complement.
CTGGAGCAGGGAAATTTCTGGATCGCGCACGCGCTCGACGATGAAGTCTCGCATGGAAAAATCGGAGCCGTGGCTCGCGACGCTGCGCTTTCGAACCTCAGCGCGGCGAAATCCGCCGAAGAGGCTTCGCGCGAGGCGGACTTGATCATCGAAGCCGTCTCCGACGAGATGGAGATGAAGATCGAGCTTTTTACAATTTTCGATAAATTTGCCAAGCCTGGAGCCGTTTTTGCGAGCACAACGAATTCACTTTCCATTACGGAGCTGGCTGCCGTCACGTTCTGCCCGGAGCGATGCATCGGAATGCGATTTTTCACGGACACACAAAATGCGGGGCGTCTCGAATTGGTGAAAGGGCGCGAGACTTCCGAGGAAACCGTTGCGGCATGCCGCGACGCCGGCCGCCGCATGGGCAGAGAAGTTTCCGAGGTGCGCGATGAACAAGTCATGGCCGCCAGCGGCGGCGAGTGAGTTCTGCTTCTCGGAAAACACACTTATCGGAAAGATGGCTCGTACGAGACGCATTCAAAAAGCCAGATGAAAACATGAACAAAGCACTTTTAGAAAAAATCGTGATCCAGCAGGGCGACCTGACGGACATGGACACGGACGCGATCGTCAACGCCGCGAACAACGACCTGCAACTGGGCGCGGGCGTCGCGGGAGCGATCCGGCGCAAGGGTGGCGAAGAAATTCAGCGCGAATGCGACGACATTGGAAGCATCCCCGTGGGCTACGCCGCCATCACTGGCGGGGGCAAACTCGCAGCACGCCACGTCGTTCACGCAGCAAGCATGCAGCTGGGTGGACGGACGACGGCGGCAAACTTGCGCAACTCCGTCGCCCACTCTTTGCGCATCGCTGCGGAACGCGGCCTGAAGACCATCGCCTTTCCCGCCGTGGGCACAGGAATCGCCGGATTTCCTCTCGAGGAGTGCGCATCCATCATGCTGCAAGAGACGGCGCGGCATTTGAAGGGCGAAACCTCGCTGGAGAAAGTCTACTTCGTCCTGTTCGATGACCGGGCCTGCGACGTATTCACGCGGGCCTGGAAAAGGCTAACGACAGAGCCTTCCGCTGCGAGTGGGGGAGCTTAAGCCACAGCCTGTTACCTGCCAGTCCCTGAACTCACGGCAAGCAGCTCGATGGGCGACCCAGGGCTCCTCACTTCCTCCAAACCATTGATCCGAAATCACTTAGATCATTCTGCTCGGCCGATGCTTGAGAAAATACGATGGCAAGCTGCCCGAAGGCACAGCCAGCTTCTTAACACGCAAATGTCTGCTAAGAAACTGAAAACAAACAGGTTGATGTCAATGGTCATGTCCTTCGCGGCAAATTTCCCTGTTTCGTATTTAACCAGGCGGTTAAATAAGCCGACCTGTCCTCTAATGCGAAGCTCCTGCGCCTTTCAACGAGTTTGAGTTAGCGGTCGAGCCGTCAGCGAGGGCAAATCTTCTATGGAATGTGTTAGTTAGGCGTTCACCCTCAGTTCATGAATTCTCCAGGCGGCGTGCATTGCCCGAAAGGGGAAGGTTTGTGAGGATGACCCTTGTCCGAGGAGAACTCGGGAATTCGTATAGGAGGGCTGCACCATGAAAACCACGGTTGGTATGACGGAAAAATACAATACAGCTGGATTCAAAGCTACCGGGCGCATTTCTGCGGCGCGGTTCATATTGAGAGTTTCATTGGGAGGGCTGGCGCTCCTTCTATGGCAGGCCCCGTCGGCAAAGGCCCAGGAGTGCTGCCCGGATCAGAATACCGAGGCCGAGCTGGCGCGATTTGAGAGTTCGGCGAAGAAGCCCATGAAAATCGAGGCGGTAAAAGTGCAGCAAGGCAATCCTTCGACGGGCGTGAAAACTGGGTCCGACGTGGCGGCTGGCAATAAGAAATCGAACGTCCACGCGACGCGGCCGGCGGTTCGGGAGACGCTGCAAAAAGTAGAACCCAACATTCCGGCAACCGGGAAGCCGCTCCAAAGAGTGGAAGCGGTCGGCGATGGCAACGTTCAGAAAAAGCCGGACGGCCAGGGCAGCAAGGATACGGGCGGCGCTGCGGCGCGGTAGGGAAAGCGGCCCGGGACGATCCGAGGCCTTTTCAGCAATATCGAACCGCGATAAATCCTGAGCAACGCAGTTCGCAAACCGAGCATTTGGTGCACTCGGTTTAGACGCTCAGGTCGTTTCTCAGATCAGAGAATCCGCACCAGAAAGACCCATTTTATTTGTTATTGCCGATGGCCCTTACTGGCTGGGCTTTTTCAACGTGGGGCGGTCGCTGGCTGGAGGCGGGGCTGGTGTTGTGGAAGCCGGCGCCGCGCCGGTGGCGGGAGCTGCCATCAGAATACCGCCTTCGCTAAAGGGCTTTTTAAGATACCGCTCGGATTCGCCCTGGCAGCCACCCGTATTGTCGTTGGTTTGTTTGGCCTTGCTGTATTGATTGACGGCACGTTCCCGCTGGCCGAGCAAATCAAAGACTTTGCCGAGATAGATGTTGCTCCAGCACTCGGTCCATTTTTCTGACGGTTCCGGAACAGCCTGAAGCGATTCACGAAAGGAGTTTGCAGCAGCTTGATAATTTTTTTGGTAAAAGAAGGCTTCGCCCATCCGGAAATTCGCCAGCGGGCGCCCTGGCTGGATCGAAAGCGCTCTCTGATACTGCTGAATCGCAGCATAGTAGTTGCCCACTTCGGCGAGCTCTTCGCCGCGGGCGATCGCGGCGCGAGCGCGTAGCGAAACGCTGCCTTTAAGCACAAGATTGTTCGGGTCAACTTTGACGCCGCCTGGTTTGGGACGGCCGAAGGTTTCAACGATAAACGGAGATTCCATGCCGAGAACATCCACCCATTTTGTTTCTGGATTGCCTTCGGTATCGATGCGCAGCTCGACGGGCATGCTAAAGGTGTCGATCTGTTGCTTTATCTTGCCCACGATGCGGAAGCCTTTAGGCGTGCGGTAGACCACGAAGTCGGTTGTAAAATCGGGCACGCCTGTCGAATTCAGCCACTGCACGAAAAACCCGCGGAGATTCGGCGCGACTTGCCCTGGCGGGGCCGCTGCTTGAACGTCTCTATCGGCAATATTAACCAGGTCGTCGATCGTGGCTGTCTTCCCTGCATACTTGGTGGCAAAATCATGCAGCATGGTTTTGAAGGCGACATCACCCATCAGGCCGCGAAGCATGTGGAAAACCATCGCCCCTTTATTTTGGACCACGGATCGGTAGTCGCTGGAATAGGGGGCGAGCCTTGCCGCTTGGGCGATGGGGGCAGCCTCGTCGTACATGAGGGCGCCCACTGCAAATTCGTCGACGGTGCGGAGGCCGGCTTCTCTACCAGCAGTTTGCTCGGCATATAACTCTTCACAATAGCGCGCGAGGCCGTCGGTCACCCAGACGTCGCCAGGACTAGCTGGTAGAACGGAGTTGCCAAACCACTGCGAGGCGACCAGGCGCGCGATGGTGCGCTCTGCCATTTTCGGATCCCAGAGGCGGCTGTTTATCAGGAGAACTCCGGGTGCGGCGAAATCCCGGAGGCTGCCACCCGGTAATTGAATGACCGTAAACGCCGGGTCTTGCAGCCCGCCAAATATATCGGAAAAAACAGTGACGGCGCGGGCCACATCGTCGGCAAAGCCCTGGGCGTTGCCAGAGTCGGAGCGCGGGGCGTAAACCGCCACGTCGATGCCTTCCGCCTGCTTGGGATTCAGCTGCAGATTTCCGGCCACGAAGGTACCGTGCGGAGCGGGGGTCTTGCATTCAAACGTGTAAAGCAGCCGTCCGCTTTCGGCTCCGTTCTTGCCCGCCAGCGGCGTTGGGGCAGAACTTTTGCCTGAACCGGCCACAGCGAAACTATCGGGGACGTTCAGACGGAATGTCGCCGTATAGCGGTTCGAGGGATAGTTCGTCAGAGGAAACCATCTGGCAGGGAGAAGCAGATAGGCGTCTTCGTGGCCGATGACCGCCGCGCGCACCCCCGGGACCGGGCTGTTTTCTTCGTTCGCCAGCAAGCCGGCGTACGTAAACGTCAGCGTGACGTGACCACCTGTCCCCACTGGCGTCGGCAGCGTCACGAGGACGTACAGCGGATTCATCGAGTCGCGGCCAAATCCCAGCGATTTGCCGTCCGCAGTTTTTACGTCGCTGACGATAAGATTGGGATGAAGCTCGACGCGGATGCTGCCGGAAACGTCGGTGGCTCGGAAGTCGACTTTGGCGATGGCGCTAATGGATTGGTGCGTGGAATCGAGTGTGGCGGAGATATCGTAGTTCTCCGCGAGAAAGCCAAGAGCCCGGGGAGCCTGGCCGTGAAGCGGAGAGGCAGCGCAAGCAAGCGCGACGACGAGTAGAGCAGCCAACTCAATACAAATCCTTCGGGGAAGGGGCATCAAACTACCTTTCAATGGCCTGGCAAAATGGGGCACCTTTCGCGGCGTGCAGACCGACACCATTCTGCCTATATAGGATAGCAGAGACCCGCCTAAGTGTTGCCAGCGACACCTGAGAGAATGGCGGCAATCGCGTCGGCCGCTCGATCGACGGCTCCCGGAGGGCCTAGGCGTTTGCGGACGTCGGCGAGCCCTTCGCGGAGCTCCTCGCGGGCGCGCGGGTTGTTGAGCAGACGCAAGACCTCCTCGGCGACTTTGGCCGGTGTGAAGTCCTTTTGAATCAGCTCGGGAACGACGCGGCGTTCAGCGATCAGATTCACCATACTGAAGTAAGACGTGCGGACCAGGGGCTTGGCGAGCACGGCTGTCAGCGGCGTCACACGATAGACGACGACCATGGGGACGTTCAATAGTGCGGCCTCGACCGTAGCGGTCCCGCTCGAGACGATGGCGGCATCCGCAGCAGCCAGCACGTTGTAGGTCTGATTTTCGACGACGCGGACTTTGAGCGTGTCGTCCGAGCCCGCTTGCAGGTCGTTCACGTTGCTGTGAGCGGCTGCCGCGAGCACAAACTGGGCGGGGCGCTGCTCCTGGATACGTTGGCAAGCTTCGCGAATCACGGGCATGTGCTGGGCTAGCTCGGCGTGTCTGCTGCCGGGCAAGATCGCGACAATCGGCTGAGCGGGATCGAGATTGTGCTGACGGCAGAACTCTTCGCGAGTCTGCGTAGCTTGCACGGCGCCGACGAGTGGATGTCCGATGAATTTCGTCGGTACGCCGGCGCCGCTGAAGAACGCTTCTTCGAAAGGGAAGATGCAGAGCGCTTGCGCAAAACGGCGCCGGACGACGCGGACTCGCCACGGCCTCCAGGCCCAGAATTGCGGGCAGATGTAATAGATGCTGCGAACTCCGTGCGGGCGTAGTTTGCGCGCGAGGCGGAGATGGAAACCGGGGAAGTCCGTGAGGATCGCGAAAGGCGGTTTGCGGCGCTCGGCTTCCGAAACTAAACGACGCATAGCTCGAATGAGCGAAGGCAGGTGGCTGAGTATCTCCGTGATGCCGACCACCGACACTTCGGAGTAATCGGTGATGACGTCAACGCCCGCGGCGCGCATCTGCGGGCCACCCATGCCGAAAAGCGAGACATCCGTGCGCTTTTGCAGAGCGGTCGCGAGCCGAGCTGCGTACATATCCCCGGAAGCTTCGCCTGCGGAGATTAAGAGCGGTATGGGTGGCATGCGCGGTCGGTGCAGCCTTCAATCCGTTGCGGGCAGAGGCGCGGGGAGCGGACCGCGAGGCTGGTCTGCGAGCCGGCCGGCGGAGTCGCGCGAATCTTCCGGCAGGCCAAGCTCCTGCTCTTTGTATTGGAGCTGGTAGAGGCGGTAGTAAATGCCGCGCTGGGCGAGGAGTTCCTGATGTGCGCCCTGTTCGCGGAGGCGGCCTTTGTGAAAAACGAGAATGCGCGAAGCGTATTGAATGGTGCTCAAACGATGAGCGATAACGAGCGATGTGCGTCCCGAAAGCAAACGGTCGAGAGCTTCGCGAATTTGCAGCTCGGTTTTGGTGTCAACGCTCGAAGTGGCTTCGTCCAGTATGAGGAACCGAGGATTGTGAGCGAGAGCGCGCGCGAAACAAATGAGTTGGCGCTGGCCCACCGAGAGTGTTGAACCACGCTCGTTGACGGACGTGTCGATACCTTCGGGCAGCGAGCGGACGAAATCGCCAAGGCCAATTTCGTCAACGGCGTTTTCCACGGTCGGGCGATCGATGCCGGGCGAGCCCAGCCGGACATTCGAATCAATCGTTCCCGTAAAAAGAAACGAATCCTGCAAGACGATGCCGAATTGCTGGCGAAGATTTTGGATATTTATGGTTCTGATGTCGATGCCATCGAGAAGAATCTGGCCGCGCTGCACGTCGTAGAAACGCAGAAGCAGGGAAATGAGCGTAGTTTTTCCGGCGCCGGTGTGGCCGACGATCGCGAGAGTCTGGCCCGGCTCGACGCGGAAAGACACATCGCGAAGGACCCAGTCTTCGTCGGCTGGCTCCGGTACATCGCGGTAGCTGAACCAAACATTACGAAACTCGATCTCGCCGCGGGGGCAATCGAGACGGACAGCCTGCGCCGCGGAATCAATGGTGATCGGCTCATCCAGTAGCTTAAAAATGCGTTCGGAAGCTGCCATGGCCGATTGCAGGATATTGAATTTTTCGCTGAGATCCTGAATGGGGCGGAAAAAGCGCGTGGCCCACATAGTGAAAGCGATGAGAATGCCTAGGTCGAAGCCACTGAAGAGGACGCGGTTGCCACCGGACCAATAAATCAAGGCGATGCTCGCGATGCTGAGAAACTCGACGGCGGGATAAAAGAGCGCGAAGGCGAGGATAGCGTCGTACCAAGCCTTCATATTGTCGCGATTGCGTTTTTCGAATTCGATGCGGGCTTTCCGTCCGCGATTGAACAACTGCACCACGCTCATGCCCGAGATGTATTCCTGCAGAAAAGCGTTGATGCGGGCAATAGCGGTGCGGATGCGGCGATTGGCATCGCGAACGAACTTCCGGAAGAAATAAGTGACCACAAGAATGAATGGGAGCACCGCAAAGGCATCGAGTGCAAGGCGACGGTCCTTATAGAAAAGATAGGCAGCCAGCACAGTTAGTAGGAAAAAATCGTTGATCATGGTGACTACGCCCGCCGCAAACAGGTCGTTTAGAGCGTCGACGTCGGTGGTCACCCGCGTGACAAGCCGGCCCACCGGATTGCGATCGAAGTAGCTCATCGGCATGCGCTGGATATATGCGAAAATCTCGCGGCGCATGTCGTACATCGTTTGCTGGCCAACGCGCTGCATGATGCGAATCTGCGCATACTGCGCAAGAAAATCGCAGATCAGCACGAGCAGAAAGACGAGGCTGATCCACTCGATGCCGCGCCACGCCTGTGTTTCCGGAATGAGATGTTTCAACGTGGGCGTGAAGTAGCCATCGATGGCTTTCAAGAAAAGCCAAGGTGGCGCTAACTCAAGAGGCGTTACAACCGCGACGAGCGCCATTGCAAGCACCACGCGCCACTTGTAGGGCCGCAGATACTGCATCAGCCGCCGCATTAGCCGCGCGTCGTAAGCTTTTCCGAGTTTCTCTTCTTCGTGAATATTGCTCATGCCCGTTCGAGTTCTTCTTCCAGCAACTGTTTCTGATAGAGGTCGGCGTAATAGCCGCGGCGCGCGAGAAGTTCGTCGTGCGTGCCGCGCTCGCTGATGCGGCCATCGCGCAAGACGACGATTTGATCCGCGTCGCGGACAGTCGAAGTGCGGTGAGCGATCAGAATCGTGGTGCGGCCACGCATGATGCCGCGAAGGCGGCTGAGGATGCGCTCTTCGGTTTGCGTATCGACGCTCGAGAGTGAGTCGTCGAGGATCAGGATGCGTGGATCTCGCACAATCGCACGCGCAAGAGCAGTGCGTTGCTTCTGTCCGCCGGACAGCGTGATGCCTCGCTCGCCCACCATGGTGTCGTACTTCGCTGGGAATTCCTGGACGTCGCCATCGAGGCTCGCGACTTCGGCGGCTGCGCGGACGCGCTCGAGATCAAATGCCGGCAGGCCGAAGGCGATGTTCTCGCCGACCGTCTCGCTGAAGAGATACGTGTCTTGCGGGACGTAGCCGATCGAGCGGCGCAAAGTGTCCAGCGGCCATTCCCGAATCGAGCGCCCGTCGATCAAAACAGCGCCATCGGGAGCTTCCCAAAGACGTGCGACAAGCGCGGCGAGCGTAGTTTTGCCGCTGCCCGTGGGCCCAACAATCGCGAGCGTCGAACCCGCCGGAATTTTTAAATTAATGTCACGCAGAACTCCATCCGTCGCGGGGCGGCTGCCATTTCCGGCGGCATTCGCGCTGCCTCCGGCCATGGTCGTCGGATATGCAAAGTTGAGATTACGAAATTCGATCTCGCCTTCGACCTTTTGTTCCGCGGGGACGCTCGCGGCGCGGTCGTCGATTTGCGGCTGTGCCGCGAGAATATAGTTCAGACGGCCCATGGAGGCCGCGCCGCGCTGGAAAATATTGGTAACCCAGCCGAGCGCAATCATCGGCCAAACAAGGATGCCGAGATAGCTGTAAAAGGCAATAAGCGCGCCCAAAGAAATTCGTCCACGAAGCACCAAATGCCCGCCCTGCCACAAGACAATCAGAAACGTTATGCCAATGAGTGCCTGGAGCGAGGGCATGAACATGCTCCAAGTGCGTATAAGCTTCACGTTGCGCGAGACGTATTCGCGATTGGGTTCGTCAAAGCCGCGAATTTCGGCCTCTTCCTGCGCATAAGCGCGAACCACGCGCACCCCCGCGAGATTTTCCTGCACTTTTGCGGAGAGGGTCGCCAGCGAAGCTTGAATTTTCTCATACAGCTCGTGGATCACCTTCCCGAAATGCTGTACGGCTATGGCGACGATGGGCACGGGAAGCAAAACCCAAAGCGTGAGTGATCCGGAGAGCTGCGACATGACGATAATTGCAAGCGCCATGCCGATAATGGTTTGTCCGCTGTACATGATCCCGGGACCCAAAACCATGCGGACGGCATTGAGGTCATTTGTCGCGCGGGACATCAGCTCGCCGGTGCGGTTTCGAACGTAAAATTCTGGTTCCATGAGCAGCAAGCGATTGAGCAAGTCGCCGCGGATATCAAACTCAATGTCGCGCGAAACTCCGATGAGCACCCAGCGCGTCACGAAGGAAAGCAAAGCGCGCAGCGAGACGAGGGCGATGAGCAGCAGGCAATAGATGCCCAGCGCATGGCGGCTGTGCGGCGAATAGTACGGAATCATGCGGCTCAGCCAGGAGCTGGCCAGCAACTGGCCTTGCGCACTTCGCTCAAACGGCTTGGCGCTACCCGCCAGAATGTCAGTGAGGATGCCGGTGGCCAGCGGGATCACATTTTGCGCGACGCTCGAAACCAAAAGCGCAAACATCCCCAGCGCCGTCGCGCCGCGATACCGCGAGAGGTAAGGAAGCAAACCTACCAGATTTTTCCACGACGACGATTTCGGCGATTTCTTTGCCGCAGTGGTCGCGCCAATGGTAGCTGCCGCGGCGCTCATCGGAGCACTGACCTCGCCGTATCCAGCGACGGCTTTTCCATCAGGAAATGTTCGTAGGTGAGGTCCAGCGATTGGTAGCGTTTTGTAGTGGGATTCCACGCAATGCCGATCGGCAATACGTGCTTATCGGCGCCGCTCTTGATCGGTGTGAAGTACAACTGGATTCCTTTGATGGGATCTTGGTCCCACTGAACCTTCCAGCCGGCGACGGCCGATAAAGGCGTCAGAGCTAGATAACCTTTCGCATTTTTTAAATATTCGTCGCAGCGCAGAAGTTCCGACCACTTGCCGTCGGTTTCCTCGGCGAGCACCGCCCGTGTCACGATGGTCCCGGGAATGTCATTTTTGGGCGTCTTGGGAACCACGTTCGCTGCCAGAAACTGTTGTTTGCCGGTTTTGGCCAGATCTCCGAATACGAGGACTTGCGTTTCTTTTCCAAGCAGATTTTGCGCGGCGGCTTGCATGTCTTCGGGCACGGCCGGCGCCGCGGGTTTCGCTGGTTCTTCTGCCGCTGGTTTTGGCGCGGGATCATCGCCACAACCTGTTAGCAGCAACAATGTGAGCGCGAGAGCGCTTCCCGCAATGCCGACAAGAATGCGGCGGCAACCCAAAACGCGAACGCAAGAGCTGAACGCCCGGTCCTTCGTATAGAAAGACGCGAGAGAACTGGGCGCGATAGCCGGACAATCAGAGTTTGTCTTCGATTCTTCCATCAGTGACTTGCCGCCGTTGGCGTAATACTCACTATACGCCCGGCTTGCCATCCTTTTCCGGCGTGTTCCGCCGCTTCCTTCCGTGTGGAACGCTCCGCGCCTGCGAGCCCGACCTGCAATCTTACGATTCTAACTGTTGCCCGCCCTTCCTGGAAGCGCCCACCGCAGAACTGTTCTTTGCGAGGCTCTAGGCGCGGGCCTTGTTTACCCTGGAAGGGCCCCAGCGGGGTAACACGTGAGAATTCCACTAGACTCGCGGTACGCTCCGGCTAGCGCTGCGCCAGAATCGCGTCCAGCCGCGCTTCAAAATTTTGCTCGCCTTCGGACCATAGCTCGCTGCGCTCGACGGGCAAAGCCTGCTCAATCGACTCGACCCAGTTGAATAGCTGTTGGATGTTTGCACGCGTCTTTGCGTGATATTCCTTCAAGTTAGCTGGGACCGACATCCATTGGCGAAATGTGTGTTCCAGCGGGTGGTCGGACGATTCGAAAGGATTCGACGCCGCGCCGGGAGCGAGCAGGCCCCCATGCCCCGTAAAAAAGTGTTCGAACCCGAGATCAGCGGTGAAGTTTCCGTCGGATGCTGCGATGCCGCCGTCATATTCGGGGCCGTGGCAAGTGAGCATTAGAGGCTCCGGCTTGTGCATCCACTTGAGAGCCTCGACGTCAAAGCTCCAGAGATCCCATTTTGCGTTCACGATGAAGGCACTGTCCGGGTGAAGGTGCTGAATTGCCAGGGCTGCAACTTCTGGCGCGCCATAGCCGAGGTCCTTCAGGTCCCACTCGGCCAGCGAAAGTTCCGTGGCATCGACGGGTTGCACGATGAGTTCTTTGAAGGCGTTTTCCGAGGCGGAAAGCGGGGCGGTCGCGAGGAATCTCGCGAACTGGGCGATCAAAGTAGTTTCGGTAAAGTCGCGCGTCCAGACGCGCAAATAAGCTCGGTTAGCCATAGTTCGTTAAGAACTCTGATTATACGGGTGTGCGAGGCGAGAGGCGAATCCAGCTCAGAATCGGAGAGGAGCTAGTGGTCGCTTCCGCCCGCGGTTTGCGAGCGGGACATAGGCGGCTCAGGGGCCGTCAAATTTGCGGCAATCTGTTGCAAGCGTTCGCGCAGTGTCTCGCCGACGCCTGCAAAAACTTGCGCGCAGGTTTCGCGCAGGGTTTCCTCGGCTTTGGCGGCGATGCTGGCGACGGCTTCGCGCGACTGGTGATCCAGGCTTGCCACGATGGCAAGCATCCACTGGTTCGAGACATTTTCCAGCCGGCTGCTATGCACCTCGGCGGCCTGATTGCTAAGTTGCGCGTAAATGCCGCGCATTTCCGTTCGATGCGACTCAACCGTCGCCTGCCAGGACTCGAGCAAGGGCGACATCCCTGCTTTCACTCTGGCGTTCGCATCGGCCACTCCTCGGTCGACGGCGCTGCTCATTCCGGTCTGGAACTGTCGCAAAAAAGCTTCCTGTTCGGCGGTGACTTTCTGCGACAACTCCGCCCGGGCCGCGTCGAGTTGCGCACGCGTTTCGCCGAGCGAGCGCTGCGACTCTTCCCCAAAGCCATCAAGCTCCTGGCGGGCCTGGCGTTGGATTTCATCCGTGAACGCCGCCGTCGTTGTTTCCGCGGCTTCGGCAAAAAGGGCACGCGCCTGTTCGAATGCGTCGCGTACCACCTCTTCCATCTGCGTCTGCGTATGGCCGAGGAAGTTGCGGCTGGAGTGATCGAGCTCGCTGGCAAACACGCTGGAAACTTCGCCGGCTTTCTCCCGGAATTGATTTTCCGCCTGCTCGACAGTTTTTTCCGTGAGGCTTTGAATCTGTGTCTGCGCTTTTTTCTCGTACCACTCGGCGGATTTCATCAGATCGTCCACCGCCTGATGCTTGAGGTCGGACGCCCTCGATTCGATCTCGGCGAGATTGCGCGCCGCGACTGTTTGCGCGGCATCCTGCAGAATCTCATCCACGCCGCCCAGATTTTCGCGGAAGCGCGCAAGAGATTCCGCGAAGGCCTCATCGGATTCAGTGCGGATGCGGTCCTGCTGTAAGGTCAGGGCAGCGTCGAGAAGAGAGCGGCCACCGGCGAGGCGGTGAATCGCCTCATCCGTTCTCGAGATGTGGGGTTGCACCATGGAGTCAATCTGCTGGTCAAACCGTGAAATCGCGAGCCGGCAATTTTCTTCAAAAGTAGTGCGGATTCGCGCGTTGAGTTCCTCGAGAAGGGTCTCGGACTGGCGATGCAATTCATTGCGATGCAGGCTGAGAAGGTCATCCACCTGAGACTCAAAACCGGCCAGCGCTTGCCTCTGCGCCGTCTCGGCGCGCGTGGAAAAATGATCCAATCGTTCGCTGGATTCGGCGGCGCGCCCTAAGGCGGCTTCCAGCCACTGCGATTGGCCTTGCAAAGAATTGCGCAACGCGGACAATCGCTGCTCGGCTTCGCTTGCCGCGCTGCTCATGGATTCGCGAACAACCGCAGTCTGCCGGCCCATTTCCTCCTGCAAAGAATTGTGCAACCCGGCCAACCGCTGCTCGGCTTCTGCTGCGGAGCCAGTCATGGACTCACGAATTGCAGCGCTTTGCCGCTGCGCCTCGTCCTGAACAGAGCTGCGCAACTCTGCAATGCGTTGCTCGGCCTCGGCTGCGGCGTTCGTCATGGATTCGCGGGCGATTGTGGTTTGCCGGGCCGCTTCTTCCTGCACCTGCGACAGGAGCGAACGAGCATGTTCATCGAGCCCCGTTGCCGCCGTCTCGTGCGCCGCGGTCAGCGTGCTATCCAGTGTCGCGCGCCAACGCGCCTGCGCCGCTTCGACTTCGCTAGTGAGTTGGCTCCGCCAGTCGGAGTGAGCTGCGGAGAGTGTGGTGGTGACCTGCTGCTCAATCTCGTTTGCAGCTGCCTTCATGGCTTCGCGGTGCGCGTTTGCGGCTACTTCACGTTGCCGCGCCACTTCGTCCACCTCGCGGATCGAGTCCGCAGCGCGATTGGCGATCTGGGTCTCCGCCTGTTGCGTTTGTGCGTGCAGCCGGACAGCGGATTCGTCCGCCTGCTGGCAAAGCGTGCGCAGCGATTCCACGGCACTCGCGAGGTGTTGCGTCTGTTCGGTACGCTCCGCCGTGCCACGATCCGAAATTTGCTGCGTCAGCGCCCGAGTAAGCTCTTCGAGTTGCGGCGCAATCCAGCGGGGAAGCTCTCGTTGCAAGGCTTCGGCAGCCGCGCTGTGCGCTGTGCGCGAACTCGTCTCGGACTCTTCCTGGATTTTTTGGAGGGCGCTCGAAACTTGTTGCGCCAGTTGTTCACGCGCGATTGAGAATTTCTGTTCCCACTCCTCGATCGACACACGGCGTTCGGCGGCGACGGCTTGCGCCGCTACCTCGCGCGCCGAAGCCTGGATTTGCTGTTTCGCATCGGCGACGAGCCGCGCCATGTGCCGCGCCAGTTGCAGCGAGGCATCGGTAGCGCTCGCCGGAGCAGGAAAGATGCGCAAATTGTCTTGTGCGGCCGTTGTGGCAGGCTCCGGTTCCGTGAGCGGCAAGTGGATTTCCGCTCCGTCTGAGGCTCTTTGCGGCACCTCATGCGCGGTCTCGTGAGCGCTCGAAACGCGAGCACTTTCTGAAGGTGCGAACCAATCCGGCGGAGGGAACGCGATGCCCCAGGTGTTGCCGGGAACTTCCAGTTCGAGCGCCACCTGGAAAAGCTGCCGCACCGTACGCGGGCGCTGAATCCAAGCCACGCGTCCTCGCACCGCTCTTGGAGGCTGCCCTGCTTCCGGATGCGGCACTTCCAGCGTCACCCACATGTTTTTCAAAACGTAGTGCTTCGATTGGTAGCGGCAGCCGTGGCAATTAATGATGAGCGTCGAGGTGCGTTCCGTGAACGGGCGCCCGAGCGCGTCCACACCCGTCACCGCAAGCGGCACGGCTTGCATGATTCGCGTGCTGCGGCGCTTCCGTAATTCTTCGTTCTGATGTGCGACCGCTTCAGACATCATTTCCGTTGTTTCGTCGGCAAGATTGCCGCTCTGCTCATCCATGGACACCGTCGCCGCTCCTAGAGTTTGGGCCGAACTCCCAGATCGCTCACGACTGCTTGTTCGTTGTACCTTGCGAACCACCTTGCGATGCAACCTCTGAGGCGGATGTACGGTGTGTTCCAGTCAGGAACTCCCATGCTTCCTTTGCGACCCAGATTGGTCCTACTAGCAAATAAATCGGTCCCTGAAAAAATGCGGGATGGTTTCCCTCGATCTTGTGTCCAAGAAAAAGAAAAATCCAGCCGCCTGCAAAAAAGCTCGCTCCCCAAATCCACTTTGTGAAGATCAGAAGAATGATCCCCAAGAAAATCATGGGGATGCCCAGGCCATGGAGAAGCTTATTCCAGCCGGAAGAATGCTCGTGATCGTACTGCGCCATGTAGTGCGCCAAGCCTGGCATAGCGCACCTCCTTGCGGTGGGGGACCACTCCGCGGGAATCAAACTCTATACCCAAAATGGTCCGTTGGCTAGAGGCGCCCATACGTACTAGAACGGTTTTGTGAGCGCGCAAAATCTCGTCGGGTAAGTAGCTTAGAGGCATCGCCGGTAGTCAAACTCGAACTTACCTTTAGCTCTTGGCTTAGTGCGTTCATTTTGTCTCTGATAGCGCTGAAAAAGCCGATCCTACAAGTCTCGACGCCCTTCAAGGGCCTTGAGCATGGTGACTTCGTCGGCATACTCCAAGTCCGCGCCAACAGGAATCCCGACCCCGATGCGCGTCACGCGCACACCGAGCGGTTTCAACAGCTTAGACAGATAGACCGCCGTCGCTTCGCCTTCCGCGGTCGGATTGGTGCAAATGATGATTTCCTCGACCGTCCCGCCTTTCAGCCGCTCGATGAGAGGCTTAATTCGCAGTTGCTCTGGCCCACGTCCGGACAAGGGCGACAGCGACCCTCCCAGCACGTGATACATCCCGCTGTAGGTGCGGGTTTTTTCAATCGCCATGATGTTGTGTGCTTCTTCCACCACGCAAATTATTTTCTTGTCCCGGTTTGCACCCGTGCAGAAGTGGCACGGATCGTTCTCCGTTATGTTGCTGCACACCGAGCACTCGCGGATTTTTTCTTTGGCGTCGCGAATAGCGTCCGCCAGCCCCAGCGCGTCTTCCGGCGCCGCGCGCAAAAGAAAGAAAGCCAGGCGCTGAGCGGTTTTCTGTCCAATACCGGGGAGGTGCTTCAGTTCATCGATAAGCCGTTCTACGGGGGCAGCAAAATCAGGCATGCATGATGTGTAGCACAGCCGCGCATCTCCGCGCAAACCAGCCGCAGAAACAGCCTACCCCGTGGACACCCGGATGCCCTCTTCCGCTGGCAGCCAATTAGAATCCTGAAGATACAGAGATAGAGTTGGGAGGACTATGTAACTCATTAAAAATAAATCACTTACATTACGTATGGTTACTACCTAACGGACCGCCGGGAACAAAATGCAAGATTCCAGCCCGCGCCCGTTCTACCATCAGAACCAATCGAGCGGTAGAGCCGAGGAACACCCATGCCCTTACTCATCCTCTTCTTCGTTCTCTTTGGGTTGCTGCTGCTCGTCACTCCTTTTTTGACGATTGCTCTCTTTTTCAGGGAAGCCAAGCTTCGTAAACAACTGAACGATCTCGCCGAAGAAAACGCAAAGCAGCACACAAAATTGCAACGCGCCATCGGAGAGTTGCAAACCAAGCTTGGGACAACGGCTTCGCCCGCGACGCCAACAGTCGAGAAGCCCGCCACACACGAGGTTGGCCAGCCCAATACCGTTCCTGTTCCGCGATCCTATCCCCAAGTGCACATTCCCCGGCAGATCGCGGTCCCGCCGCCCAGCACAGCGCAAACGACTCCGTCGATTCCTGTCACCGAGAAAAAGCCTGAGCCTGCGCCAGACCAGAAGCCGCTGGTTACGACGCCAGTATCGCCAGTCCCGCCGGTGACTGTGACGCCGCCAGTCACGCCTCCTGCAACGCCAGTTGCACCGCCGCCGCAAAAGCCCCCGACGCTTGCCCCACAGCTCGAGCCCAAGCCGCTCGCGCCGGCCGCCTCGGCGCCTCCTTCCGAGTCAAAGCCGGCGCCTCCCTCTGCGCCTCCAAAAGTTATTCCGCCTCCAGCAATCCCGCACGTACCAGTAACGCCCGCAATGCCGCCGCCTCACCAGCAGCCAGCGACTCCCCCTGCCGCTGCTGCGCGCATCTCTTCGCCGCCGCCGTTCTCACCGCTGACTATTCCCGCGCCCAAGCCAACGATGAAGGATCGCATGAAGGCGATCTCGGCTCTGGAAGACGCGCTGGGAACCAACTGGTTTGCAAAACTCGGCGGCATCATGGTCGTCATCGGCGTAACCACGCTAGCCTTGATCAAGCTGCAATCTTTTGGAGCTGCGGGAAAAGCGATTGTTTCCTATCTCGTGGCGTTCTTGCTTTTGGCGGGTGGTATTTTCCTCGAGAAGCGCGAACGCTATCAAATTCTCGGCCGCGTGGGAATCGGGTGCGGCTGGGCGCTGCTCTTCGGTACCACCTACGGAATCCACAATTTCCCCGCGATGCGCGTCCTCGATTCCCTCGTTCTGGACTGCATCCTTATGCTGGTTGTGGCGCTCGCCATGGCCGCGCACACGCTCCGCTACAAATCTCAATTCATTACCGGTCTCTCCTTTCTCCTCGGCTACACGACGGTTGCTCTGAGTTTCAGCGAAATTCAGCCGTTAGCGTCAACGGGCACAAATGAGAGCACCATCTACGGATTGCTCGCAGGCGTGATCCTCGCGATCGGCCTTGTCACCATTGTGTTGAAGATGGGCTGGTTCGAACTCGAAGTCTTCGGCATCCTGTCCAGCTACCTCAATCATCTCTACTGGCTCTACAAAATCCTTGGCCCCAATGGCGCGCACGGCCGCGCTTTTCCCGAATATCACGCCAGCGTGGCCATGCTGTTCTTCTATTGGTTGACCTTCCGCATCTCGTACGTCCTCCGCGGCGTCAAAACCGACTTCGAAGAACATGTCTCCACCGTTTCCGCGCTCCTCAACACGCTGCTTCTGCTTGGGGTTATGAAGTTTCAATCCGTTCGACCGGAACTCGCCGCTGTTGCTTTGCTCGTCATCGGCGCGCTGGAGTTCACGTTCGCCCAGCTTCCCGTGACGAGGCGCCGCCGGCGCGCGTTCGTCATTCTCAGCCTGCTGGGCGCGACACTGATGATCGTGTCCGTTCCATCCCACTTCTCTGGCAATCCCGTCGCTTACCTATGGCTCGTCGGCGCAGAAGTTTTTCTTTTTGCAGGAATCATCTTCGAGGAAGTCGTCTTCCTCCGCGTTGGCCTGTTCACCGGAATCCTGGTAGGCATCGACCTCCTCGCTTACAACTTCCGCCCGCTGGTCATGTTGCGCGCCAAAACGGAAGACCTCGCCTTGGAGTCAGGCATCCTCTTTGCCGTTTGTGGCGTCGCGCTTTATCTCAATGCGTTGTACATCGGTTCGCGATGGAAAGAATCCTTCCGCGCTTCCCTCGATCGCGGCCTTTTGGGCATTCATTCCTATTTCGGCGCGTTCGCCACCGCAACGGCCGCCTGGGCACTTTTCTCGAAGGATTGGACCGCGATGGCTTTTGCCGCCATCATGCTTGCCATCGCCGCTCTCGGACGCCGCCTCGAGTCGCGCCAACTGCAAATCCAATGCGCCCTGCTCGGCGCGCTCACTCTCTATCGCACGGTCGTCTTCAATTTGCACATCGAAAGCCCGGCGCATATACACATCACAACGCGCCTGATCACTTTGCCCATCCTCGGCACAATTTTCTATCTCACCGCGAAACTTGCCGCGCTGCGCGACGACCAGGAACAGCGCGCCTTCCGTGGGCTCTTCGCCTTCGCGGGCACGGTTCTTTTCGCAATGCTCATCTGGTTCGAAGGGCCGGAGCTTTGGCAGCCCGTCCTCTTCATCGCGTTTGCCGTCGCTCTTTCTGAAAACGCGCGCGCGCTTCGCTATCAGGTCCTCGCGTTTCACGCGCATGCCATCACGATGCTCGCCGTCTTCACCGCTTTCACTGCCGACCAGTACAGCCTCCACGTCTGGCACACCATCCCCTTACACGCGTTTGGCGCTCTGCCCGTTGTCGCGGGCTGCTACTGGATCGCCAAACGCCTCGGCGTAGATGACGCGCGCCACGCGGAAATCGCCCGCGTCGCCTACACCTGGGTTGCCGCCGGCGTAATGGTTTGGATCATTGAAGAAGCGGTCCTCGCTCCATGGATTGCCGTCGGCTGGATCGCCTTTGCCGTTGCCCTCGCGCTCTCCACTCGCTGGGTTCGCTACCGCCAGCTTGCCTGGCAGGCCAATGTCGTCGCGCTCGCAGCATTCCTTCGCACCTACACTTTCAACCTGAATCTGCACGAGCCGCTTTGGCGCGGCGTATCTCTGCGCCTATTCACCGTCGGGCTTGTCATCGCCTGCGCCTATGTTCTTGCCAAGCTCGCCGCCGGCGCTCTCGAAGAATTCAAATATTTCATCCGCAATGCCTACACCTGGGCCGCCGCGCTTTTCGTCGGCCTCCTCATTTTCGGCGAAGCGCCGCATGACTGGATCGCAGTCTTCTTCCTCGCCGCTGGAATCATCCTCGCTCTCGTCGGTCGCCGCTGGAGCCTCCCGCATCTCGGCTTTCAGGAACATCTCTTCGCCATCGCCGCCGTAGCGCGCACGTTTGACTACAACTATCACTTAACGAATTACTACGGAAGTTTCAGCGTTCGCATCCTCACTGTTTCGATTGTCGCTGCTGGACTCTATGCTATCTCTCGCAAAGCGACAGCCCCCGGCGCGCCCTACGCGCTTCACTCGGCGTACTTGCACACCACCGCCGCCACCGGTCTCCTGGCTCTGTTGATGTGGTACGAATGCTCCACCGGCTGGCTGGCTGCTTTCTGGGCGATGTTCGCGTTCGCACTCGCCGCCGTCGATCGCCGCTTCAAGCTCGACGACCTGCGCTGGCAAGCCCACGCTCTCGCTGCTCTCACGATGATCCGCAGCGTCAGCGTCAACATGTACGTCGAGGACACTTGGCACGGCCTCAGCGTCCGCCTTCTCTCGCTCTCTATCGTGGCCGTCGTTTTCTATGCGATGTCGCGCCTCGTCCGCATGCCCGAGCAGTGGCGCGCGCGCGACTTCCACCACATTTATTCGTGGTCGGCATCCCTCATCGTCTCTCTCCTTCTATGGCACGAGCTGCGGCCTCTCAGCATCGCCGTTGGCATAGCCGCTTTTGGCTTGGTGCTTTTCGAGTACGGCCTGCTGCGCAAAATTGCGCAATTCCGCTACCAGTCTTACGTCGCTTTTACCGCCGCGTTCGCCCGTATTTTCTTCGCGAATCTCGCCGCTGGTGATCCCGGCGTCTTCTTCAGCGACCGCATGATTACCGTCGCGCCGCTCGTCCTGATTTTCTTTTTTGTGTACGCGCAGCTTCCCGGAAATGAGGAAAACATCACCCGCGAGCGCCGCTTCCATTTCGATTCGTTCGTCGCGTATCTCGGAACAGCGACACTCGCGGCGCTCTTCTATTTCCAGTTCCCACCCGAGTGGGTCGTCACTTCCTATGCTGCGCTCGCCCTGGCGTTGTTCGCTGCCGCATGGGCGCTCGACCGACAGCTCTTCCTGCAACAAGCAATCCTTGTCACGCTGGGAACTTTCGCGCGCGCCATGGCGCATAATCTCTTCGGTTCCAGCTATTTCGATCAGGGAACCTGGCAAGGCCGCTACTCGGTTATCGGATACGCCTCGGCCATTCTGCTGGTGAGCCTCTATTTCGCGTTTGCACTTCGCGGCCGCTACGCGCCGCCCGCCAACGCCAGCCGCTGGAAAAAAATCGTCACCGCGCTCGTCGCCCGGCCCGAACAGCTCCAGTTTTTTGTTCCTGTGATTTTAGTCGCCACGATGTTTGCCTTGAAAATGAAAACCGAATGGGTTACGGCTTCTTGGGGACTTGAAGGACTTTGCATCGTTCTGCTGGCATACCTTGTTAGGGAACACAGCTATCGTCTCACCGGGTACGCGATGTTAGTGCTTTGCGTCGCAAAAGTCGCCGCCATGGACTTTTGGCGAGAAACCTTGTTTGAGAAGGGTATCTCCGTTGCAGTCGTGGGCTGCGTACTCTTGGCCGTTGCCTTGCTCCACACCCACAACAAAGAGATCTTCGAGCATCGCCAATGAAGCGCGCCTTGGTCTTTGTTATTTTCTTTGCCATTCTCGGAGTTTCGCTCGCTGGTCTCTATTGGAGCCAGCGCCGCGCCAAATCCCCTCCCGTTTCGGCGAATGCTGTCCTTAATATTGTTGCCGACGCTCAGCGCGACATCACGCGCGTGCCCATGCATTTCACGCGGCTTTCGGACGAACAGGAAATCGCAATCGGCCGGAAGTTGGCCGCCAACTACTCCGGCCAAATGATGAAGCTGACACCCGAAGACGAAGCTCTTGAAAAATATGTCCGCCGTGTCGGAGGGACTGTCTCAGTTCATGCTCACCGCCATCTTGACTATAACTTTCACGTGATTCCCGATCACAACATGATCAACGCATTTTCGCTTCCCGGCGGTCCTGTTTATATCGGCGAAGGGATGCTCGATCTAATGGAGACGGAAGACGAGCTGGCCAGCATTCTCGCCCATGAAGTTGAGCACATCGATCACTATCACTGCATCGAGCGCTTCCAGATCGAGGCTAAGCTCAAAAATTTGGATCTAGACGTGGTGGGCCAGCTTCTGCAAATTCCTTTGGAATTTTGGCAAGCGGGTTATCACAAGGACGAAGAGTTCGAAGCCGATCGCGAAGGGATTCGCCTCGCCGTCGAGTCCGGGTACTCGCCGTATGGCGCTGTCAGCATCTTCACGCGGCTAGGCAAGCTCTGCAATGAATATGTCATCCACGCGCAAAGCCCCGAAGAAGAATTATCCGAGCTTGCGATTCAAAGCTTGACCGGATACTTTCGTTCGCACCCGCTGCCTTCCGAGCGCCTCGACCAAGTCAATCGCCTAATCGCAGAGGAGCATTGGGAAGATCGCAAAACGCAGAAACCTTTCCACGTCGAATACGAAGTTCACAACGGCCAATTCGTGAAGTGAGGAGTCACAGTGGGAGCTTCCTTCACCAATTATCACGTTCGCAAGGCAGACGCAGCGCACTGTGCGAAAGTGCTTCCTACCCTGATCAGCTCGCGAGCTGTCGTCACCGATTCGAAAAATGGATGGATTACGATATATGACGAGCAATCCGAATCGCAAGATGTCAACATCCTTCATCGCTTCGCCAAGGCCCTCTCCTCAAAATTGAAGGCCCCGCTCGTTGCCATGATGGTCCATGACAGCGACATTTTCGTGTATTTGTCTTACGAGAAAGGTGAACTCATCGACCAATTTGATTCCAAGCCAGATTATTTTGGCCCGGTGAGTGAAGCGAAAAAAGAAGAATGGCGAGGTGATTTTAGCAAGTTGCTTCGATTTGCTTCTAAAAAGACATCGATTCAGGATTTAAAGCGAGTTGCCGCAAAGGAATTTGTATTCGAGGAGGAGCGTGCCGGTGAATTTGCGGAATTACTCGGTGTGGATCCTTCTCGCGCACGAACTGGCTTTAAATATGTTCAAGAGACTAACCACCAGTTCAAGCTCATCCAAGCAAAAGGCTATTCCCAGGATCAAGCACTGCTCGTTGAAGCCGTCTCGCGAGGAGATGAGACGAGAGTCAAGGAGCTTCTGGAGAAGGGAATTTCAACTCACGGGAAAGATAAATTTGGCCAGCCTCTGCTCGTTTTAGCCGGTCGTCGCGGCAAAGTCGGCATGGTGCGCGACCTCATGGTTCATGGAGCCGACCCGTTCGAACAAGTTTCAGGAGGCGGCGACGCGCTGTGGATCGCCGCCGCGGAGGGCCACGAACAAATCGTGGCGCACTTGCTAGAAAAAGCCAAAGGCAATCCGAAGCTTCCGTCGAGTTTGCGGACCGCGTTCGGCGCCGCAGTCATGGCTGGCCACACCAAAGTGATGAAGGATTTGATCCTCGCTGGCGCTGACGTCAATGAAAAAACGCCATTGGGGCAGCTTCCGTTGATGCTGGCCAGCATGCGCGGTCTGGAGTTCATTTGGACAGCAAAGATGAATCTGCCATTTCCTCCGCGGCCGGGCCAGCCTCGGACCGACTGGAAAGAAGTTGTAATGATTCTTCTTAATGCCGGTGCCCAAATCCCTTTTCCGATGAAAGACGGACCGATCGACGTCAAGTCTCTCTCCGCCAATCAAAAAAGCAAGCTGGCCGACGCGCTGTTGGAAGCGGGAAAGAAAATCAAGTTGCCGGAGAACTCATCGGGATTGGGCCAGGAGCAGGACGCACGCGCGCCAAAAACGAGAGACCAGATGAAAAACCCTGAGGATTAATCTGAGGAGTTAGAACAAGCCGGGGATTTTCATTCCGGCGATTCCGGGAATGCCGCCAGCGAGATTCTTCATTTGGTTGGCGAGTTCTTCATCGACGCGGCGCGAAGCTTCGTTGACCGCGGCGCGCACCAGATCCTGCAACATTTCCTGGTCCTTGCTGGCAAAAACTTCAGGCTCGATGCGCAGGTCCACGATTTGCTTCTGGCCGTTCATTTTTACGGTGACCATGCCGCCGCCAGCCGAGGCTTCGACAGCTACGCCATTCACTTGCTGCTGCAAGTCTTCCTGGACTTGCCGCAACCTCGAGAGCATCTGCTGGATCGCATTGACTTCCATCAGGACTCCTCTTGGCGCCATTTTACTTCGGAGATTTTTCCTCCGAAGCGTTGCAGCATCGACCGCACCATCGGATCTCGCTCAAACTGTTCGCGCAACTCTTGCGTGGCGGAAGTTCCGCGCCGCGCAGTTGCTGCAACTGCTTCTACTTTAGCACACACTCTTACCGGACGGCCCAGCACTTTGCTCGAAGAGGCACGGACCTTTTCGAGAGAGTCACGTCCTTCCATCATTTCCGCGAACGCGCGCTTGTCCGCCGAGAAATAAATTCTCAGTTCCGCGCCTTCCAGTTCCCAGCGGCTGCCTTGGTTCACGATCTCTCCGAGAAATTTTTGCTGCGCCTGAATCGCGGTTTTGATTTCCGCAACCTGTTCTTGCGTGATGCCGTCCGTGCGCGTCTCGGCAATTTCCGCGGTCTCTGGTTCAGATTCAGGTGAAGCTACAGCGGTTGCCGGAGGCCCCGCTGGAGGAGCGATCTTTATTTCCGCACGGGCTGGTGCTGCTGCGGTCGCGGCAAAACTTGGCGCGGAGATTCGGGGCGGCGGAGCGTAAGTTGTTTGCGGGGCGGGCGAAAAACTTCGTGCCGGCGGCGCTTGCGGCGCAGTCATCGCTGGTGCCGCGCTGGCGCTTGAACGCATACCGCCTGCGCTTGCGACTCCCGCGGGAGCGCCAGTGCGCAGCTCTGCCAGCAACTCCTCCATCGGCGCCAGTCGCTGGGCGTTGATCAACCTCAACAGCCCCATTTCCAGATGCACACGTGGATCCGGCTTCCGCCGCAAATCATCGTCGGTCTGCAAAAGAATCTGGAAAAACCGCGTGAGATCTTCCTCAGTAAATTGAGCCGCAGCTTTGGCAAGCGCCGGGCGTTGGTCTGCCGTGGCCGCAATCAGGTCCGAGTCCGCGCCGCTCACACGCGCGATCAGCAAGTTGCGCATGTGCCGGATGGCTTCCCGGCAAAAATGTTGAAGGTTCCGGCCTTCCTTCTGAAACGTGTGTACGAGCCCGAGGGCACGGTCCGCTGATCCTTCCGCGATCGCAGCAACGAGTTCGTTGAGCGAATCTTCCGGCACGACTCCCAGCAGTTCGCGAACTTCTTTGTCCGCAATGACGTCTCCGCAATAGGCTCTCGCCTGCTCCAGCAAAGAAAGCGCGTCGCGCAGGCTGCCTTCCGCCATTCGCGCAATCACCGCCAGCGCGCCCGGCTCGATCGTCAGGTTCTCTTTTTGCGCGATCTCTTGCAGCCGCCCCGTGATTTCCGCGAACGTCAGCGCACGAAAATGAAAATGCTGGGAGCGCGACCGGATGGTGTCCTCTAAATCTTCGGGCTGCGTCGTCGCCATTACGAAAATCACGCGGTCAGGAGGCTCTTCCAAAGTTTTCAGCAGCGCGTTCGACGCTTCGCCGGTGAGCATGTGGGCTTCGTCGAGAATCACAACCTTGCTTCGCGAAGCCGCCGGCGCATAGCGCACCATCTCGCGCAATTCGCGAATCTGATCGATGCCGCGATTCGAGGCCGCGTCAATTTCAATCACATCCAGCGAAGTTCCCGCAGCAATCTCTTTGCAGGAATCGCACTCGCCGCAAGGCTCCACTGTTGGCCCGTTCACGCAATTCAACGCCTTCGCAAGAATGCGGGCCGCGGTGGTTTTTCCGACGCCGCGCGCGCCGGAAAAAATATAAGCGTGCGCCACGCGATCGTTTTTGATCGCGTTTGCCAGCGTAGATGTGACGTGAGATTGTCCGACAAGATCGCTGAATGTTTGCGGACGCCACTTCCGGGCTATGACTTGATAGCTCATTTCGCGTCAGTCGACTTGGCGCTCCGGCTCTGCTTGTTCAGCCACAAAAAGAAAAACACAACCCCAATGCAACCCGAACAAAACATCGCAAGAACCGCTGCAGCTAGAATCATGTTGCACCTTCAACGCTAAACTCTTCGCCGACGGCTGTCGCGGCAATCCGCCTTCAACTTTTAACTTTGAACCGTCCACTTCAAACCGTTGTTTGCTCTTTCTGCAAGCTGTCAGCTGTTAGCTTCCGCTTTCCGATGCGAGGAACTTCGGGTGATCTGCGGCACCCGAGGCAATCCCGATACCGTTGCTCCCTTCCGGGCCTGGCGGGGTTCGCGGGACCTCGTTGCACAGAGCCCGAAGTTCCACGCTCCGGCAGCCGCACTCCTCGCGCGGCTGCAAAGAAAAGTTTAGCACATTCAGTCTGCGTAGAAATGCGGTGCCAGTTCCTCGCTAGGAATGTAACGAAGTGCCTGTCTATAAATGCCTAGCAAAGTTCCTCGGTCCAACTCGCGGTGGTTCGGTATGGTGAGCGTTTGCCGGGTGCCATCGGAACTCACCCTTCGCAACTTAATGTGGCTGCCACGTTGTGAGGCGACTCCGAATCCAAACGAGGCAAGAATCCTAACAACATCCGCGCCCGACAGAACTTTAGGCTTCGGCATGTACTTGCGGTTCAGGCTCGAGTTCGTAGCTCGCTAGGATGGAAGCATTGGGCGCAAGCCCGAAGTCGGCAGGGTTCTCGCCTTCCAGTTGTAGTGCGATCGCTTCTTTCACGTTCTTCATCAGCTCGTCGAGCGTCGCGCCCTGCGTCACCACTGGCAGGTCGAAGCACTCCGCGACGTAATACTTATCACCGCGGAAAATCCGCACTTGGATGATTCGTTTCATTCTCTCCATCATATTCGCGCTGCGGTCTGCGGAGCAACAAACATCTCGTGAGGATCCAAATTGAGCCCTGCAGCGTGCTCTGCGTTTTTTTATTAGGTCTCCCTTACGTTACTAGTTCTTTGGATAGTTAGGGTCGGCTTTCACTTCGAGAATTTGTTTAGTGTGGCGTTCGCTGTGCGCGGCGATGAAAAGAACAAATTCGTATCCGTCCATCTTCACACCTAGAGGACTGTCGACGGCATGATCGCGTAGGCCAGGAGTGGTTTTCAGGAAGTCCTCGGTTTTCTCGCGGCTTTCCAGGAAATGCTTCAGCGACGCGTCGGGTGAGCCGAAGCGGTTCGTCGGCACCAGCGGCTCTGGCGCTTGCGCCTTTTGCGAGCGGTCCGGAACCTTGGCCATCACGCCGTCGTCAATCTTTTTTGTATCGCGGCCAGGAGCCGCTGGCGCGACCATCACTTTTTCCACGACGATTCCGCGGATGTAGTCTTCCGCCGCAGCGATGTGTTCCATCACTTGCGCGATGGACCAGCGATCCGGTCCCGCTTTGAAATTCCACTGTGCGTCGGTGAGATCTTTGGTGGCATCGATGACGCCTTGCTTCGTTTTCTCGAGATATTGGATGGCGCGGTCTTTTTCCGCTTGCGTTACTTCCTGCGCGCAAAGGGAAGTGGCTGCCGTACATGCCAGAATTGCAATCGCCGCTCCTGCCATGAGTCGCTTGAACATGATTTGCTCGCTTTCGTTTTGTGATTGGTGAGGGAAACGGAAAACGTTTGGGACCGCACTGCGAGCCCGCCCGGACGGCTGGGGTTGGCGGATTTGCTCGAGGTGAGACCCTCCGTATGACAAGCAATGTAGCAGCGATTTCGCGAGAGGTCCATCGTCTCCACCCGATCGCGGAATCATGGCTGAATGGCTTGCTGCTGCCCCCCGCAAATGAATACGAACCGATGAGGAATGAAGTAACGGCAGAGCCGCACCCCACCCCCCTCCCGTTTTTTTGTAAGTGCGGATTCTAAAGGACTTTAAGTGGCTCTGTTTACATCCTGCAGGAGCGGGGCGATGCCGCAACCGATAGAAGTTAAAAGCCAGTCCGAGCAACAGAGCTTGCCGCATCTGCATGGGCAAACTGCGCCCCGGTGCTTTGGCCGAAAGCTTGCGTTTG
>DATEQG010000001.1:0-34729 GCA_035272765.1 Candidatus Acidiferrum sp. | reverse complement strand
AAGCAGCCGGCAGAACCATTGGCGAATTTATACATCGCGCCGAAATGAACCGGGCCATAGGCAATCCGATACTTCAGGGCGTCGTCCCAACGGGAGTCTTCGGTGTCGCCGCCGCCGGCCATCGTGCCGTTATATCCGATGTAGGAAAAGGCATAGGCGCCGCCGGCCGGATCGTAAAGGAGCATGGCATCCGTTCCGAGAGAGCGCTGACGACCGAAGGTCAGCGTGCCGAAAAGCGTGGACGATACACCGCCATAGTATTCGTCATTGAAGGGCTGGCCCGCGCGCGCGCCGTCGATGGCGAACGAATAGCTGGCCCTGGGGAGGCCGTTGTTGGCAGTCTGGGTGGCTGACGCGTTAGCGAGCAGGCCGGAGTTCGGATTGATGCCAGTGGAAGCGTTGAACACAACGGACCACCCAGGCAGAAACTCTTCCTTGCCCCTGACGCCCAGACCCGTCTGCTGCAGGTTGTTCGGTGCGACGAGGAATCGATGTTGAAAGCCGTTTCGGTTCACCAGAGATTCGCCTTCATAGTTATAGCCGTTTACCGGTAAGCCGTGGCTGACGTAGCCGATGCCGATGTCATACGCGCCGTAGGCCGTGATCCCGTGCCAGGTCAGTGCGCAATCGGTGGTGGCGAACTCGTGGCCGCTTGTGCAGGCGTCGGGAGTGCTCCGCTGCATCTTAATTTCGACCGTGGTGTCCTGGCCAACGGCCAAGCTGATTCCTGTGCGCGTTTCTTCGGCGAACCCTTGTTTTGCCGCTCGAATCGCGAAGCGCCCCGCAGGCAAGCCGGACTCCTGAAAGTGGCCCCCGCCGTCGGTTGTGGACGTGCGGGTTGCACCTGTGTCGACGTTCTTGATTGTTATCGCGACACCCGGAAGGACTGCGCCGGCTTGGTCCGTCACCACGCCGGCAAGGTTGGCTCCCGTTTGGGCCCACGCCGGGAACGCCCCCATCACAAGCCACAAAAGCACCACGAAGAGTTGGGCCAGCGGCAGTGAGGCAGACGCTGAAACGTAGCCGGCGCGCGTCAAAGTTTTCCATCGCCTCGCGCACCGGAAGAGGATCTGCGAGCGGTCAGAGCGTTTCACGATGGATCATCTTTCTCAAAAAGCGAACGAGAAAATCGCAAAGTAACACCTCCGGACCAAGTCAGAAATTTTAGCCAGCTTCGGCTAACACTTTAGTTCGTATCAATACATTAAAGCAATACGGTTTTATCTAGTCCGACAAAGGGACGCCAGTTCATGGTTTTTGGGGGCACTTGCTTCCAGAGGGACTCTGCAAGGATAAGTCGTCGTGCTCAAAGAGGTTAACCGGGGGCGCTTTCGTCCCTGGATAAAATCAAATAGGCCTGAGTGGATTGTAACAATCCTGTAACACAGAAGCGGGAAAATAGGGGCCAATTCAAATCTTTCGTGTGGAGATGACGGATGAAGCGAATCGCAGCTGTCCTTCTGGCTGGTCTCGGACTGGCCCTCGCAGTTTTGGCGGCCAATGCACTTACCATCACGGGAGCGGGGGCCTCGTTTCCGTACCCCATGTATTCCAAGTGGTTCGATGAGTACCACAAAAAAGACACCAACATCGAGATCAATTACCAGTCCATCGGTTCCGGCGGCGGAATCAAACAAGTCACCGAGGGCACGGTTGATTTCGGCGCGTCCGACGGCCCCATGAATGACGACCAGCTGAAGGCCTTCCAGGACAAGCACGGCTTTGCCATCCTGCACTTCCCCACGGTTCTCGGAGCGGTCGTCCCCACCTACAACATCCCTGGCGTCACAACGGATTTGAATTTCACGCCGGAGGCATTGTCGGGAATCTTTCTCGGAAAAATTACAAAGTGGAATGACCCGGCAATCGCGGGCGCGAACAAAGGCGTAAATCTTCCTGGCAACGACATCGTTGTGGTTCATCGTTCAGACGGCAGCGGCACAACCTACATTTGGACGGACTACCTCTCCAAGATCAGCGACGATTGGAAAAATAAGGTAGGCAAAGGCGCTTCCGTGAACTGGCCAGTGGGGCTCGGCGGTAAAGGCAATGAAGGCGTGGCTGGGCTAGTCAAGCAGACAGCCAACGGTTTTGGCTACGTCGAGTTGATTTATGCCATCCAGAATAAGATGCCCTACGGAACCGTGAAGAACTCTTCCGGCGCGTTCATCAAGGCAGATCTCGCGGGCGTGACGGCCGCAGCCGCTGGCGCAGCCAAGAGCATGCCGGACGACTTCCGCGTTTCCATTACGAATGCTCCGGGAAAGGCCGCTTATCCGATTTCCAGCTTCACTTGGCTGCTGATCCCCTCGAAGTTCTCAGACGCCTCCAAACGCGATGCGATCAAAGGTTTTGTAAAGTGGATGCTTGCAGACGGGCAGAACTACACCGAGCCTCTCTCCTACGCCAAGCTGCCCAAGGAAGTCGTCGCCAAGGAGATGAAGGCTCTCGACGGCATCCAGTAGTTTCGTTCGGAAGAAATGTCAACCTCGAGCACAACCCTTCCCAGTTCGGGCCCCCTAGTGGGCTCGCGCTCCTTTTTAAGCCGCCTCCGCGAAGGCGACGAAATCGTGCGGCTGATTACGTTTTTGTTTGCCGCTTCGGTTGTGCTCATTACCCTGCTTTTGGTCTTCGAGCTCTGGCAGGGTTCTGTTCTTGCTCGCCACAAATTTGGCTTTGCTTTTTTCGCCACTCGCGTCTGGGACCCCAACGCTGGCGAGTTCGGCGCACTCCCCTTCATCTTTGGAACGTTGGTCACCTCGATCGTAGCCCTGCTCATCGCCGTGCCTCTGGGCATCGGAGCAGCCATTTTTCTCGCCGAACTCGCTCCAGCAAGAGTCTCCGACACGCTGGAATTCTTCATCGACTTGCTCGCCGCTGTCCCCAGCGTCATCTACGGCCTTTTGGGTTTCTTATTCGTGGTCCCGTTGATGCGCGACTACATTCAGCCAAGGCTTAAGGATACTCTGGGATTTCTCCCATTCTTCAAAGGACCGGCCTACGGCATCGGGTTCCTGACCGCCGGCATCGTCCTGGCCATCATGGTCATCCCTTACATCATTTCCGTTTCGCGCGAAGTGCTTCTCTCCGTGCCACGCGACCAGCGCGAAGCCGCGTTGGCTCTTGGCTCGACGAGATGGGAATCTACCTGGAAAGTTGTCGTGCCGTTTGCTCGCGCCGGTATCATGGGCTCCATTTTCCTCGCCCTGGCCCGCGCGCTTGGCGAAACCATGGCCGTCACCATGGTCATCGGCAACACACCGGCGATTAGCGCTTCGCTTTTCTCCCCCGGCTACTCGATTGCCGCGGTCATCGCCAATGAATTCAGCGAAGCTACCGGCGATCTCTATCCCCAGGCCCTCATCGAACTGGGCTTGGTGCTCTTTTTGCTCACCTTTATCCTTAATGGCCTTGCCCGCATTTTGATCCTCGCAACCTCTCAGCGGGGCAGCGGAATGGGGAACGCATGAACCCCCACCTGCGCTGGCGCAAATTCGTGAGCAATTTTATGCTCACCATGACCGGTCTCTGCGCCGTCGTCGCCGTCTCCGTTCTTTTCTTCATTCTCGGTTATCTCGTCTACTATGGCGGAACTTCCATCAATTGGAATTTCTTCACGAAATTGCCCGCTCCGGTGGGCGAGACGGGCGGCGGCATGGCCAATGCCATTGTCGGCAGCGCCAAACTGCTAGCTCTGGCAACAATTTTCGGTGTTCCCTTCGGATTCCTGGGTGCCATTTACCTCGCGGAATTTAGCGGCAGCAAGGTGGCCTTCGTGGTCCGCTATGCCGCGGATTTGCTCAACGGTGCGCCCTCGATCGTCATCGGCATCTTTGCCTTTAGCATTGCCGTGCATCCCTTCAAGCAATTCTCCACTCTCGCCGGCGGCTTCGCTCTCGGCATTATGATGATTCCCATCACCCTGCGCAGCACCGAAGAATTTCTCCTGGCCGTGCCACGCACTTTACGCGAGGGCGCCATGGCTTTGGGCGCCAGCAAGTGGAAAACGATTGCGACTGTCATCGTGCCAGCCGCCTATCGCGGCATTCTCACTGCCATTCTTCTGGCGTTCGCGCGCGTTGCCGGCGAGACCGCGCCACTGCTTTTCACGGCCTTGGGCAATCGCTATTGGAGCCGTGGCTGGACCGAGCCCACGGCCTCGCTCCCGGTTATGATCTACAATTACGGCCTCTCGCCGTACGAGGATTGGCACCGCCAAGCGTGGGCCGCGGGTCTTGTTCTTCTGGCTTTGATTCTGGTCATAAATATTGTTGCTCGCGCCATTCTGTCCCGTGGCATTTCGGTTCCGAGGTAGTAATTCATGAACGCTTTTGTGAGGCAGGCAGTGTCCGTAAATATAACTCCTCCTGTAACGACAGCCGCGAGCCGCGAAAATTCGGCCCCCGCGGACATGCGGATGACGATCTCCAAAGTCAATTTCTGGTACGGCGCCAAACAGACTCTTTTCGACATCAGTTTGGGCATCGCCACCAGCAAAGTCACGGCTCTCATCGGCCCATCCGGCTGCGGCAAATCCACGCTACTACGTACTCTCGATCGCATGCACGAGACCGTGCGCCACTCCCGCCTCGAGGGCAAAATCCTCCTCGACGGCAAGAACATTCTCGATCAGGACGTTACTCAGTTGCGCCGCCGCGTCGGCATGGTTTTTCAGCGTCCCAACCCTTTTCCGAAATCGATCTTTGAAAACGTTGCCTATGGACTTCGCATCAACGGCTCGAAGGTCCCCATGGGAGAAGCCGTCGAGAAAAGCCTCCGCCATGCCGCGCTCTGGGACGAAGTGAAAGACCACCTCCACAAGTCCGCCTATGAACTTTCCGGCGGCCAACAGCAGCGCCTCTGCATCGCCCGCGCCCTCGCCGTCGAGCCCGAGGTTCTTCTTCTCGACGAGCCTTGCTCGGCCCTCGACCCCATCAGCACCGCTAAAATCGAAGAGCTCCTCGTTCAATTGAAAGATCTCTGCACCATCGTCACGGTCACTCACAACATGCAGCAGGCCGCGCGCATCAGCGATTTCACGGCCTTCCTCCTTAACGGCCAGGTGATCGAATTCAGCCCCACGCCGCAACTCTTCACCAAGCCGACCGACCCGCGCACGGAGGCGTACATCACGGGCCGCTTCGGCTGATGCGGCGTCAGGCAAGGCGTTGGTCGTTCGTTACTCCGAGCGAAGCGACCGAAGGTTCGGACCTTGTCGGAAGGAATCAGCTTTTTTTCTCCTGGAGGCTGTAAACTACTGAGGGAAAGAGTTCATGGAACGCCATTTCGAAAAAGATTTGAATGAATTGAAGGAACGCCTTCTGTGGATGGGCAGCCTCGGCGAACGCGCCGTGCACCAGGCCGTCCACGCGGTGCTCGAAGCCGATGAACAGCTTGCCAGGCGCGTTCTCGATGAAGAAGACGCCATCAATGAATTGCAGCTCGAAATCGACGACCGCGTCGTCCAGCTATTGGCGCTTCATCAATTGATGGCCGTCGATCTTCGCTTTGTCTTGGCCGTCTCTCGCATCAACAATGACCTCGAGCGCATCGGCGACCAGGCTGTCAACATCGCACAAGCCGCGCTCCGCATTCTTCGCCATCCTCGCGTGAAGCCCTACGTCGACCTTCCGCGCATGAGCGAACTTGCCGAAGAGATGGTCCGCAACGCACTCAACGCCGTCGTCCGCCGCGACGTTGATCTCGCCCAAAAAGTTCTCGCTACCGACGATCAGGTCGACCACTACCGCGATCAAATCTTTCGCGAACTCCTCACCTACATGATGGGAGATTCCAGTGTTGTCTTCCCCGCCTTCGAGCTGATCCTCGTAGCTAAAAACCTAGAACGCATCGGCGACCACGCCACCAACATCGCCGAAGACGTCATCTACATCGTCCAAGGCCAGGACGTCCGCCACCCAACGGTTGATCGCCGCTAATCCCCAATTTGGCTCCGGGCCTCTCTCACTCTTAGCCCCGATTTCTGGGTCACCTGCCGCGGTAGGGGCACGACATGTCGTGCCCCTCTTTCTTTTCCCTGCAACTTTCTTCTTTCTCGTCTCTTATTCCTCACAAATTCTCTTCGAACGCCGCCACATTCGAATAACTACTCAGTACCAGCACCAAAATGTACTGGACTCCCCGCCATTCCTAATCTACAATGTTCCCTAGGCGAAGTTTTGGAGTGCGGCAGCCCACCGGCCGTTTTTTCGTTTCCGGCAACTGAAGCAGCCGAATTTACCTGCAGCCCTCAGACCCAAGACCGCAGCGCTACTAGGACTCAAAACGCCAATTCTGAATCCACATTATTTGCAGTTCCAAGTCTTTTAGAATAAATATCTTAGAAGGGGTCCATAAATGTTGATTCTAAACAACTTACAGAAGACTTAAATCTTCTAGAATCAACACTTACAAAAAACTGGGGGAGGGGCTCTGTTATTGTTAACCAGCGGAACAACGATCAGCTCATCTAGATACTTGCTCAGTCTCCTGTGCCGCTAGGCCCGCTCCCCTTCGTCGGCTCGCAGTGACAAGTAGCCCCAGGGCCGCCAACGCGCTCAACAAGCTCAGTCCTCCCCCCAACGTCCGGTCCCAAGTCCGCTCAAACCGTACGCGAACGTGCGATTCCCCCGCTGGCACGGGCACGATCATTTGGTTGTAGTCGTCGCCACCGCGCGGCACAACCGTCACGCCATTCACCTCGGCTCGCCACGCTGGATAATTCAGCAATCGCAGCCCGAGAAAAAATGGCTCGCGTGAGCTGACGGCAACCTCTTTGTCTTCTGGGCTCCAGCGCTCAACCTGAATATTCGGTATCGAATTCGGTCCCGGGATGGAATCCGTATCCATCACCATCGCCTTGGCCGATTTCGTCGGAAGGTTTGTGTGATCGTCTCCCGCGGGATCGTATTCGTCCGTACCGTCAAACCCCGAGCCGTCCGCGATGGCGGCACGTAAAGCCGGAATATCTTGCGTGTCCCACCAGCCGCGCTGCACAAGCACAAAGCCGGTGCCACCGATCAGAGCAAACGTGGCGACGGCCCAAATCCATCCCGATCGCCGCCGGACCATCGCGCCGCCGACAAAAACGGCAAACACCACGGCGAGAAGGGACATCCAGCGCCACGGGAACTGTACAAAACGCAATTTTGGAACCAGTTGCCAGAGAGGGGAAGTGAAGCGCAGCATCAGCAGCGTCGCCAGCCCCGCTAGGAGAAGCAACGCCTGCCACACTCTATTTTCCAAACCGCTCTTGCGCTCTTGCACTTCCCCGCGGGTTCTCAGCGCTGCCAGTCCCGTCAAAATCATCAGCAAAACGGTGATGGTCGACGCAATCCAATTAAACAGCGTGTGCTCCGGATCATTGATGACCGTGTAGAGGAAGTTTTCCGAAGGCAGCAAACCGGGCGAAAGCGCTTGCGCGATATTCACCCAGCGCTGTTCGTAAGCAGCAGGCAAAATGTAGAATCCCGCTAGACCAAAACCGAGTGCGAGACCCACCATGCCCCGCGTCAGAGGCAACCACGACCTCCGCGTGAACGCCGCGAAGCTGAACACGGCGAATGAGCTATAACTGGCAATCACTCCCGCCGGCGCGTTAGATAGCCAGACTGCAGCAAACACGATGGCGAAAAGAGCGATCGCCCGGCTCGAGGGCCATCGCTGAGGCTGCTCCGAACTCTCAAGCAAATCGCAGATTTGCAGCGCCAGCAAAAACAGCAGCGGAAAAAACGCATTTGCCAGCAACTCCGCGAAATCGCTGCGCATGTAAACAATCAGCAACGCGTAAGGATTCGCAGCGTAGCAAGCCACGCAAAAAAGAGCGCCCCGTCCCGGCAGCAGGCGCCGTGCCAGCGCAAACGCGCTCAATCCCGCGAAAGTCTGCACGAGCACGATGAAAACAATCGGCACATGGTTCCACGGCAGGATGGAACCCAGCGAGGCGCCCAGCATCCACGAAAAGGGCGGATAAAAAATAAATCGTGGCTCACCGAATCCGAAATTGGCCCATTCCGTCCATCGCGGATAAACAATCCCTTCTTTCCATTGTCCGGCGGCGTCCAGCCAGGAGGCCGCGTGGTACTGAAAATCATGCCCCGTGGCATTACCCAGCCAGAAAAAAGGAGAAACAATCGCCAAGGAAATCAAAAGAGAAATAAGAAAGGCCGGAAGCCAGCCGCGAATTCGCGCCTGCACTGGCTGAGGATTCAATGGTTTACCGGGAGATGTCATGCAGTGTTCATGCCATTGTAACCAGGAAATAAACTGTCATGCGAGCCTCATCCTTCTGTGCGTCCTGCTTCGACTTGAGCGATAATACACGCTCTCATGAACACGCCCAGCACATTGTCCGATCCCGCCGGGTCGGAACCAATCATCGAAGCACGCAAGCTCGAGAAGTTTTATCCTCAGCCGGATGGCAGCCGCATCCAGGTCATCGCCGCCACGGATCTCGCCGTCTATCCCGGACAGATCATCGCCATGCTCGGCGCTTCCGGCTGCGGAAAATCCACTCTGCTTCGCATGCTGACAGGACTTTCGCCCGCGAGCGCCGGTTCCGTCTTCTGGCATGGAGCACCAGTAGGTGACGGCGCGCCCAACGTCTCCATCGTTTTCCAGAGTTTTGCGCTTTTCCCGTGGCTCACGGTGCTCGAAAATGTCGAAGCTCCGCTTGAAGCGCGAGGCATGGTTCCCATCGAGCGCCACAAGCGCGCGCTGCGCATCATTGATGCCGTAGGCCTCGATGGTTTCGAGTCCGCCTATCCGAAGGAGCTCTCCGGCGGCATGAAGCAACGCGTCGGCGTCGCCCGCGCTCTTGTTGTCGAACCTGAAGTGCTTTTTATGGATGAACCCTTCTCCGCGCTCGACGTGCTAACCGCCGAAACGCTGCGCGGCGAGCTTCTCGAACTCTGGCTCGAACACAAAATTCCCACGCGCGCCATTTTCATCGTCACGCACAACATTGAAGAGGCTGTCGTTCTCGCCGATCGCATCGTTGTCCTGGGCCGCAATCCCGCCCACATCCACGCTGATTTTGCCGTGAACATCCCCCATCCCCGCGACCGCAAATCTTCCAGCTTCATCGAGCTCGTCGACGAGATTTATCGCGTCCTCACGCGGCCGGATCACGAACACGATTCGGCTCCGCCAAAGACTGCCGCTCCCGGCAAACAAGTTCCGCGCAAAGCCATCATGCTCCCGCACACGCGGCCAGGCGGCATGGCCGGCCTGCTCGAAATTCTCATCGACCAGGGCGGCCACGCGGATCTCCACAAACTCGCCGATGAGCTCAGCCTCGAAGTCGACGCGCTTCTTCCTACCGTGGACACCGCCGTCCTCCTCGGCCTGCTCCGCCTCGAAGAAGGTGACGCCATCATTACTCCGGAAGGGCAGGCCTACGCGCAAGCGGACATCCAGGCGCGCAAAGCAATTTTTCGCAAAGCCGCTCTCACAAACATTCCGTTGCTTGCCCAGATGCAAAATGCCCTGAAAGCAAAATCAAACCGCACCCTCTCTGACGAATTCTTCCGCGATCTCCTCGACGAGCACTTCAGCGAGGATGAATCGCGCCGCCAGTTGGAAACTGCCATCCAGTGGGGGCGGTACGCAGAGATCTTCGATTACGACGCCGCTACGGGCAAGCTGACGCTCACCGAGGCTTGACCTTCCTGTGACGACTACGACGATTGCTTCCCAAAGCGCACATCCCGTTCCCCCGGCCATCCGACGGCCCGCGGGTTCGCGCTGGTCCTGGTCCTTCCTCATCGATATTGCCGTATTTCTCTTCGTCTTCGCCGCGATCTATGGGGTGTACGCCATTGGCCATACCTGGCTGGGGCCGGTCCCGGCGCAAGTCGAAATCTCGCAGAGCCCTCGCGCTCTGCCGTTGTACGCGTTTTATTCGCTGGTGCGTCTGAGCGTAGCCTACGGGCTGAGCATGCTCTTCGCGCTCGCCTATGGCTATGTTGCGGCCCGCTCCAAGCAGGCGGAGATCGTTCTCATCCCGCTGCTCGATATTCTGCAATCCATCCCGGTGCTCAGTTTTCTTCCGGGCGTCATGCTGGCCATGGTTGCACTTTTTCCGCACAGCCAGCTTGGCATCGAACTCGGTTCGATCATCCTCATCTTCACCGGTCAGGTCTGGAACATTGCTTTCAGCTTCTACTCCTCTTTAAAAGGCATCCCTCGTGAGTTGAGAGAAGCGGCGATTATTTACCGCTTCGGCCGCTGGCAAAGATTTGTCGAGCTGGACTTGCCGTTCTCCACCATCGGCCTCGTCTGGAACTCGATGATGTCCGTCGCCGGCGGATGGTTTTTCCTCATGGCCTGCGAAATGTTTGTTCTCGGCAACCGCGACTTCCGCCTGCCGGGGCTTGGTTCCTTTCTACAAACCGCCGCGAGCCATGGCAATACACGCGCGATTCTCTGGGGACTAGGGGCCATGGTTGCCGTCATTGTTCTGCTCGATCAATTGATCTGGCGGCCGGTTATCGCGTGGGCGGATAAATTTAAATTTGAGCAAGTGGAGACCGCGAAAGCAGCCACGCATAATTTGCTCAGCCTTCTGGGTCGCGCTTCTTTTGTCATTCGGCTCTATCGGCTTGCGGCGCGGCCGGTGATCGATTGGATCACCGTGAATCTTGCCGTTGGCGCGCGCCGTGCGGCAGCCACCTTTTCGGTTCCGAAACGCAAAGGCACTCGTCGTTCAGTTCTTGTCATCCTCGCGGCAGTGATTCTCGTTGGCCTCGGATTCGCCATATTTCACGCTGCTCGCGAACTTTCGGACCTGCACCGCGCGGACTATTTCGCTCTCCTCCGCAGCGCGGGATTCACGCTTCTTCGAGTCAATGCCGCGCTCCTCATTGGCGCTCTCTGGACTGTTCCAGTAGGTGTTGCTATAGGTTTCAGTCCGCGCCTTGCGCGCATCGCACAGCCCCTAGCGCAGATCGCAGCGTCGATCCCTGCTACCGCTCTCTTTCCAGTCATTCTTTTATTTTTGATCAAGTTTCGCGGCGGGCTTGAGCTCGCTGCTTTGCTCGTGATGCTCTTAGGCACGCAGTGGTACATCCTCTTCAATGTCATCGCCGGCGCCATGGCAATCCCGACGGATCTCAAGGAAGCGGCCAGTATCTTTCGCTTCGGTTCATGGGATCGCTGGCGCTATTTGATTCTGCCGGGAATTTTTCCCTACCTCGTCACCGGGATGGTGACTGCGTCCGGCAATGCCTGGAACGCCAGCATCATTGCGGAGTATTTTCATTTTCAGGGAAGGATTGTTTCGACCACAGGGCTCGGAAGCGCCATCAGCAGTGCGAGCGACGCTGGCCGCTTCGATATCTTGCTGGCTTCCACGCTGATCATGGCCACGATCGTGGTGCTGATCAATCGTTTGCTGTGGCGCCGACTGTACCGTCTTGCCTCGACGCGCTTCAAACTCGAAACATAACCGTTGTCAGAAGTCTTGGCTTATTGTTTTTCAGTCTTATCTGCTTTCTCGGTTTTCACTGGCGATGCGGGCGCCGGAGTCGGCGTCGGAGCGGGTTCTTCACCCCAAATATATTTCGCGAACCACTTTTCGTTTTCTTCCATCACAGCGCGCTGTTGTTTTGGCTTGGTGATCCCGTGGCCGAATCCTTTGTAAACGACCATCTTGACCGGCACACCGCGATCTTCCAGTGCTTGCCGCAATTCATAGCCATTGGGGATGGGCACGCGCCGGTCGTTTTCTCCGTGTTGGATCAGCGTCGGCGTCTTCGCTTTGGCGATGTAGGTGATCGGCGAAGTCTTCTTGTAGATTTCCGGATCGTCCCACGGCGTCGCATGCAAATACTGCGGCGTGAACGGGGTGATGTCCGTGTTCACGTAATAGGTCACCCAATCGGAAATCCCAGCGCCCACGCTCACCGCCTTAAATCTGTCGCTCGACGCTGAAATGAATGCGGAAATGTATCCGCCCTCGCTCCAGCCCATCGAGCCGACGCGATCCTTGTCGACGTAGCCTTTCGCGATGAGCGAATCCACTCCCGAAATCACGTCGGCGTAATCGCCCACTCCCAAATTTCTCACGTTTAACGCGCGGAATTTCTCTCCGTATCCCGCGGATCCTCGGTAATTGGGCCGCAAGATCAGCGCGCCCTTCGCTACGAATCGCTCGATCGGGTAATACCGGTCCGCATTCAGAATCGGCTGGTCAACGCCTGTCGGTCCGCCATGAATCACGACAAGCAGCGGATATTTCTTGCCAAGCTTGAAGTCTGGCGGCGTGTATAAAACGCCTTCGATCGTGGTCCCGTCGGCCGACTTCCACGAAATTACTTCGCGCTGCGCAATCTTGAACGTCTTCAGTTGGTCGCCCAGGGAAGTGAGTTTCTTCGCTTGCCACGGCGCCACACCCGACGTGAATATCTCCGGATATTCGTTTTCGAGCGCCGCGCGGTACGCAACTTGTTTGAAGTCCTTTGACAAGGAAAACGAGAATGCCGCGAGGCGTTCAGGCGAACTGAGCTTTTCAATAGCTTTCGTATCGGGATTCAGGCGAAACAAATGTGCGTAAGTCTTCTGCTCAGCAGCGAAGTAAATGCCATCCGGCGCCCACGCGATCAGTCCCGGGTCTTCGTCGAACGCTTCCGTCAATACGCGCAGCGTCCCGCCTTCCGCATCTACCACTGCAATTTTCACGTTCGTATAGAAAAAATATTTTGACGCGCCAGACGTTTCGTAGGCAATCTTTTTTCCGTCAGGCGACCACTGCGGATTCCTGTCCGGTCCCTGCGTGTCCACAATCTTTTTCACTTTGTCATCGCTCACGTTCACAACGTAAATGTCGGCCGTTTCGGACGAGATCAGGTCCGGATCGCGCTGCGCGCTGAACGCGATGCGCGTCCCGTCAGGCGACCACGTAAATTCGCCCACGCTAAAGGTGGCTCCCTTGGTGAGCCGCATCGGCTCGGAAATTGTTCCCGTCTCGCTCGCGGGAATGTCCAGTGTCCATAGATGGGACATGTTGTAGTCGGCGTGGACCACTTCGTACTCGCCGTACTTTTCTTTGCGGTCCTTCATTGCTTTCGGTTCTGGATCATCCGCGGAGAAGGCCAGCTCTTTCGAGCTGGGCGCCCACGCCAAGATGTTTACGCCGGTTTCGACTTTCGTGAGTTGCCGGGCTTCGCCGCCGTCCGCCGCAATCAGATAAATCTGCTTTTTGCCTTCGGGCGTTCCGGATATCTGACCTGGCCGGTCGGAGAGAAACGCGATCCACTTGCCGTCGGGTGACCATGCAGCGTTCGTGCTCGATTTCTTCGACGCCGTAAGTTGGTGCCCTTCGCCCGTCGCAATATCTGCAATCCACAAATCGCGCTCGAAAGCGTTGTCCTCCCAGTTTGTGCGCGAAACTTCGTAGACCACGCGCTTTCCATCGGGAGAAATCTCCGGGCTGAACGCCCCTTTCATTTCGAGCGACTGATCGATCGTCGGCGTGGTCGAATTGGAAGCCGCCACCGCAGGAGCCGGTTGCTGGGCAAAGACGCGCAGGCTGAGCACACAGTTCATCATCAGAAACACGGCCGCCCGGGATGCCTTGCGCATTGTTTTGCTCCTTAAGTTTCGTTCTGAATGCAATCGTTCAATGTTTCCGCGACCAACGTACGAATCCGATGATCAGCCCGATACCGATGAGCGACAGCGCCAGATAGACGTGCCAACCATGCAGCCCCAGCGCGGAAATAACGGCCGCAAGTCCGGAGAGTGAAACCAGGAATGCCGCCTTGGTCTTCGACATCTCCCTGTGCAGCACAATCGCTCCTGATTCTGCCTATCGGACTCGGCTTCCGGTCAAGCTGCTCAAGCAGATGCGGATCGGGGTTCTGCTTCCCGTTGCAGCTCTTTGCTCAGGAAAATAAGTTGTCCTACATGATGATACGCGTGCCCCGCGCATCGAAGAAAGATCATGAATCGCTCCTCAGCTTCCGGTTCGCGTTCGGCGGAATAAGCCGCCATCCAATCCTCGGGCTTTTGCTCTCGTATAGTCGCTACGACCATGGCAATAGTTTGATCGAACGCATTCATTACTTTTGCTTTGGCCGGCTTTTCCGTTTCCGTAAACTCCCGGTCGCGATTGCGTAGATAGCCTGTCTCGGCTACTCGCGCGCCGATGTAATAGTTCAGGTTGCCGGTCATGTGCAGGATCAAGTGCCCGGCCGAGTTTCCGTGAGCGAACGGATTGTGCCAGAACTGTTGCTGCGTCAGCGGGTCAACCCACTTGTGAACATGCTCCGCGATGTATTCATAGTAGCTCGCAAAGTCCGACGAAACCGTGCTTGGAAGATCAGCCATGGAAATTCCCCTGTTCGCGGGCCCACGGGGTTTTCTTCAAAACCTAGTGCGCCGCCGTCCCGCGATGATTTGTTTCACCCCCGTTGTACCGCAGTTGTTTCCGCAAGAAATTCTGGAAGGCCGACAATAGCCTGCCCCGAAAAAAAGTCAAGGTCTTACTGGAGAGGCGCGATGGCAGCTCGGTGGTTGCGATTCGTTGAACTTTCGCGGAGGGTTCGCTAGACTACTCGCTGCACTTGTTAGAACCGTTCCTGCCTGCGCGGTTCCCCGGTAGCTCAATGGTAGAGCATTCGGCTGTTAACCGAAGGGTTGCTAGTTCGAATCTAGCCCGGGGAGCCAACTTCTTCAATCACTCGCGTTATCCGCATGTTTCCACGATCTCGTCAAATCATGTCAATATGGGCCAGCTTTGAAGGAGCACCCATGCTTAAAAAGAAAAAGGTATCGCGCAGAGAATTTGTATCGGCTGGGGCCACGGCGGCGGTGGTTTCCTGTCTGCCCATTCACAAATTATCCGGCGCTGCGCTCATCGATGCGGGTGGAACGATTGCGACGAGCCAGCAAACCTCGGCGCCGGTCCAGGCGACGGATTGGAAGGACCAAGGCATCGAAAATCTTTCGAAATCGCCTTACGCAAAGCTCCGAAACATTCCCGTGCACGCCGTAACGATCCAGGGCGGCTTTTGGGCATGGCGGCGCGAAGTCAACGTCACGAAGAGTATCCCGAGCATGCACGATTTGTTGGAAGCCAACGGGCGCATGAACAATTTCCGGCGGCTCACCGGCAAGAGCAATGAGCCGCAGCGCGGGCCCGTCTATTCCGACTCTGACGTGTACAAGTGGACGGAGGCCGTGGGATTCGCGCTGCAATCGGGCGACCGCCCCGAGATTCGCGCCATGGCGGAGCGCGCCATCGCCGAAGTTGTGGCCGCGCAGCAAAGCGACGGCTACTTGAACACTTATTATGTGGGTGACAAAGCATCACAACGCATGCAGCCGCAAGTGCAGACGACTGGGCATGAACTCTACTGCATGGGGCACTTTCTGCAGGGTGCGATTGCCTATTATCGTGCCACCGGCGACACCAAGATGCTCGATGCGGGGATCCGTTTTGTCGACGACTTCCTCATCCCGAACTACGGCCCCGCGCCGAAAAAACCGATTGTTTCCGGCCACCCCGAAATCGAAATGGGACTGATCGAACTTTACCGGATCACTGGAGACAAGCGGCAGCTTGACCTCGCAGGCTACATCCTCCACGGGGACGATCGCATTCCGCTACCAGACTACCGGACGATTTACATGTTCAGCGGAACGCCGTTTACGGCGCGGACGAAGCTCGAAGGGCACGCCGTGCGCGCCATGTACGCGTGCTGCGGAAGCACGGACTACTACCTGGAAACCGGCGATGCGGCTTACTGGAAGACGCTCAACATGCTGTGGGACGACATGACGAAGACGAAAATGTACGTCACTGGAGGAGTCGGTTCACGTTCCGATGGCGAAGCTTTTGGCGACGCTTACGAATTGCCGAACTATCTCGCATATGGCGAAAGCTGCGCAGCGATTGGGAACTTGATGTGGAACTGGCGCATGCTCGCCGCGACGGGTGATGCGAAGTTCACCGACGTCATGGAACGCGCTCTGTACAACGGCATCAATTCGGGAATGTCGCTCGACGGCACGCTTTATTGCTACCGGAACCCGCTGGCGTTTGATCCTGCAACCGGCGAAAAAATTCGAAATCCCTGGTACGACACGACGTGTTGCCCGCCTAATCTCGAGCGCACGTTTGCCGCGCTGCCGGGATATTTCTACAGCACCAGCAAGGACGGAATCTATCTGCACCTCTATGACAATTCCGAGCTGAATTGGCATCTCGAAAATGGCACGGGGCTGAAGGTCACGCAGAAGACGAAGTATCCATGGGACGGCAGCGTGGAAATCGCCGTGACTCCTGCACAGCCGTCAAGTTTCACATTTTTTCTTCGGATTCCTGCGTGGGCGGAGCATGCGCGAGTCTCCGTAAACGGCGAAGCGGTGAGCAGCATAAAACCAGGCGAGTACCTGCCGATACAGCGGCGCTGGATGCCGGGCGACGTCATCCAGGCTAATTTTGAAATATCATCGCAAGTGCTTGAGGCCAACCCGCACGTCGTTGATGATATGGGCCGTGTAGCCATACAGCGCGGTCCGCTTGTTTACTGCCTCGAGGAGATCGATCAACCGGCAGGAACAATCCTGACAGACGTCGCAGTGGATTTGAGTGAGTCCTCGGGGGTGAAATTTCATGAAGAGTTCAGGAGCGAACTACTCGGCGGAACGGTCGTGCTTCATCAAGCTGGGTTTGTCTACGAGCGAGACCGGTCGCGCGATGTGCTTTACTCGAAGTACAGTGCCGAGCCGCTGAAAAGCCGGCGCGTACCGCTCACGTTTATCCCCTATTATGCGTGGTCCAATCGGCAAGCCACGTCGATGGAAGTCTGGACGCCCTTCCTAAGAACTTGACAGTTTTTCAGAGATGTTAGGGCACCACGTGTGTTGCTTTTAGTTTGTAATCTCGAGCGTCGTCTCGGAGCCGCGGGCGGAGTCGGGGCCGATCCATATCTTTACGCGCGCAGGCTCGACGGTGTATTTATTTTGGTCGTCCCAAAGCGCAAAAGCTTCCGGCCCAAGGCGGAAAGTGACGCGCTGCGTTTGACCCGCGGCTATTTTTACGTGTTGGAAACTTTTGAGCGCGCGAATCGGCTGCGCCGTGCTCGTGCCTTCCAGGCCAACATAGAGCTGAACGGTTTCTTCGCTTGCTCGCGTACCGGTGTTGGTGATGTCGGCGCTAACGGTCATCTCGGAGTTCGACGAGCTCTTCGCGTTACGAAGACCGTCGTTCAGCGTTCCCGTGCTCAACTGAGCCGAGCTCGCCTGCGCCGGTCCGTAGCTGAAGCTCGAATAGGTAAGTCCGTAGCCAAACGGAAACTGCGGACTATTCTGCTCGTCGATATAGCGCGAAATATATTTGTTCGCGGCGACCGACGGAGGCTTCGTGAGGTCCGCGTTTCCCGCTGGACGTCCCGTATTCAACGCGTTGTAGTACAGCGGTTCTTGACCGACGCTGCGCGGCCAAGTCACGGGAAGCTTACCGTATGGATCCGATTCTCCATAGAGTACACGCACCAGTGCAGGACCGGCCTGGACGCCAGGAAACCACGCGGCGAGAACTGCCGGCACATGTTCGAACGCCCAGGGAAGCGTGAGCGGTCGTCCGCTGAACAACAC
Source organism: Candidatus Acidiferrum sp. (assembly GCA_035272765.1). Lineage (GTDB taxonomy): Bacteria > Acidobacteriota > Terriglobia > Acidiferrales > UBA7541 > Acidiferrum. Next base: position 17,128 of record DATEQG010000001.1, on the reverse strand, counting down.
CAGGACGACAGGTTTTCCAGTAGCAACTATCGCTTCCAGGAGATTTTCCTGCTGGCCCGGCAACCCGAGATAAGCTCGCGAAGCAGCTTCACCAGTCATGGCCGAAGCGTCTTCGCCCAGCGCAAGTATCACCGTATCCGAGTTCTGCGCGACCTTGACGGCTTCGGCCAGTTGCTCGTCCGATGCGTGAGTGACGTCGCCGCCCTTCGCGTACCGCACATGGTCCGCGCCCAGCTTCTGGGTTAGAGCAGCGCGCAGCGTAACGACGTCCTCTGGGCGGCCCTGCGCTGACCAAGAGCCGAGCATGATCGCGGCATCATCCGCGAGCGGCCCGATCAAAGCGACGCGCTTTGAATCGCTTGAAAGAGGAAGCAGCGGGGACCCGGGGTCTAAAGGAGAATTTTTCAGCAAGACGAACGAACGCTCCGCAGCTGTTCGCGCGAGCACCACGCTATCCGGCTGGAGCATCGCGGAAGCTTCCTGCTTTTCGTCCGCGTAGGGATGTTCAAACAAACCGAGCGCGAACTTGACGCGCAGAACGTGGCGAACTGCTTCGTCCACTGCCGATTCGGGCACTTGGCCGGAGCGCACAAGATTCGCCAGATTGTCGTGGTAAAAACTGCTGACCATATCCATTTCCACGCCGGCCAGAAACGCTTTGCGCGCGGCGGTTGCGGGATCGTTCGCGATGCCATGCGGAATAAGTTCCGCGATGGAGGTCCAGTCACTATCAACGAGTCCGCGGAATCCCCATTCCTTGCGCAAGATCTGTTGGATAGTGAAGGAATTCGCCGAGGCGGGGACTCCGTTCAGCGAATCGAAGGCGCTCATGATTGTGGCAGCGCCTGCGTCGACCGCTGCGTGAAAGGAAGGCAGGTAGAATTGTCGAAGGGTGTGCTCGGAAATCTCGACCGAGTTGTACTCCCGGCCGCCTTCGGCCGCTCCATAGCCGACAAAATGTTTGGGGCACGCCAAGGCGCTGTCCGCTGCGTTGAGCCGTTCGCCCTGGTAACCAAGGACATAGGCGCGCGCCATTGCAGAAACAAGGTAGGGATCCTCACCAGAGCCTTCCGCCATTCGTCCCCAGCGCGCGTCTCGCGCGATATCGATCATCGGAGAAAACATCCAGTGGATTCCGCTCGCGGACGATTCCCGCGCAGCCACGCGCGCGGTCCGCTGGACAAGTTCAGGATCCCAAGAAGCTGCCAGGCCGAGAGGAATCGGGAATTCCGTGCGATACCCGTGTATGACGTCCAAACCGTATATGAGAGGTATCTGCAAACGCGATTTCTCCATCGCGATGCGCTGAAACGCATTCGCTTGCCGCGCGGTGGTGATGTTGAACAGGGCACCGATCTCACCTTTTTGAATCATGTCGTTGTATTCGGTGCGCCCGGTGCCGGGACCTGTGGGCTGCCCTGAGGAATACTGAACGAGTTGGCCGACCTTCTCTTCCAGCGTCATTTGGCGGAGAAAAGCGTCAATTTTCTTTTCCGCGGCGGGATCGTTGAGATTCAAATGCGTCGTCGCGAAGCTGGGCGCCACGGAAGAAGGAGAATCTTGCGCGGTGGCGGCCTGGCAACAAATCACAAGGCAGACAACAAGGACGAACCGATTCAGCGAGGTGAGCACGTTATAAAAAACTCCGATGGTGCCGTCGGACGTTGAGCTAACCGTTCTCCAAAGCACGAAAATTACGAACAAGCTACTTGAGTGAGGCTGGGGACGGGCAAGAACGAGAAACGATACTGAATTCTTGACCGAGCCGCTAGAAAAATCCTTATTCTTAGCGAATTTTTGCAATTCCGGACCAAGACAAGTTTACGAGCGCTCGTTCCTCCTCGACGGAAAGAGCATAGTAAACCGATTTAGTTGGATTCACAAGCCAAGGAAGCGACGGCCACGGCCGGCTTCACCGATCTGTGGCTCTGGACCTTGTTCTGCCTCCATCCTTGTGGGAGACTACAAGCCCAGGCCAATCTATGCCGCGTTCAAAATCAAAGGGTACCTCTGACGCGCAGAAGCCTTGCAGCTCAGGGGTAAGCCTGAAGTCTCTCGCGGAGCACGTCGGGCTTTCCCAGGCCGCAGTCTCCTTCGTGATCAACCGCTCTCCCGCGGCAAAATCGATACCGCAACGCACCCAGGAGCTGATCCGTGCGGCTGCGCGGGAGTTGAATTACCGCCCTAATCATTTGGCTAGGTCACTTCGGCAGCAGCGGAGCTTCACGATCGGCGTTGTCGTTCCGGAGATCAGCGAGGGCTATGCGGCTTTGGTGATGTCTGGTATCGAGGATCATCTGCTGCAAGAGGGCTATTTTTATTTTGTGGTCAGCCATCGCCATCGAAATGAACTCATCAAAGAGTATCCCTTACTGTTGCAGCAGCGCGCGGTGGAGGGCTTAATCGTAGTGGACACGGCGCTTGCGGAAGCGGTGGATGTCCCCAGTGTTGCGGTTTCGGGGCATCGGGATGTGCCAGGGGTAACAAACATCGTCCTCAACCACGCAAAGGCGGCATCCTTCGCGCTGCAACATCTTGTTGACCTCGGGCACCGAAAGATAGCATTCATTAAAGGACAGGCGTTCAGTTCCGACACGGAAGTCCGCTGGGAAGCAGTACGCGACGCAGCCAGGAAATTTGGCATAGAAATGAAGGAGCAGCTGACCGGACAGCTCGAGGGCGAATCTTCCTCGCCGTTGCTGGGATATCAAGTCACACGAAAGCTGCTTGCCGGCGGAAAACCCTTTACCGCGCTTTTTACTTTTAACGATATTTCCGCCATCGGCGCCATTCATGCGTTGCGCGAGGCCGGCCGCCGCGTTCCGGAGGATGTTTCCGTGGTTGGTTTCGACGATATTCAGAGCGCTGCGTTCCAGAATCCGGCGCTAACCACAGTTCGGCAGCCCTTGCGCGAGATGGGGTTGATTGCCGCGGAAACACTCTTGCGCAGGATCACGGCGCCTGCGAAGGCTTCCTACCCAAAGGAAATTGTGGTTGAGCCGGAATTGATTGTGCGAGCCAGCACTGCTTGTCCTTCGGGGTCCACCGAGCTCGCCCGAATTGCCACCAAATCTTAGCTGTGCTCAAGGATCGAGTTTGACTGGGCGATCATAGCCGGTCATTTCCAGATAGCCGACTCCACTGAGCGGCGACTCTCCGCGCCGGCCTCCGAGCGAGATGGCTCCTTCCCAATAGGACGGCACGAGATTCGTTTTTCCGGTTAGTTCTTGTGCGGGCAAAGATGTATGCGCTTCGAGTTCGATCTCTAATTTGGGGATCACAATCTCCCACGAAATGGGATAGGTCGCGCGAGTGGTGGGACTGGTCCAGTTTTCCGCGCGCGGTTGCAGGGTAAAGTCTGCCGCTCGCAAGTGCGTAGATTTGCCCTGCGCATCCACGAAGGTGCCAGCCGAAAATGGATCGACGGATCCGTCGTTCCGCCGGATGCGGAAGAGCATGAGCTCGGTGTTGTCTTCCATTTGCAGGCTCAGCCAGTCCCAGCCGACTTGGCCGGATTCCAGCTGGTGAGTGAAGAATTCGTGGTCCATCCAGGCGAGGCCGGAGACTTCGACCGTCTCGCCCTCGAATTCGAGTTTTCCGCTCGCGGCGAGCCTCGTCAGCGAAACGTAGTACGACGCGTGACCTGCTCCTTCCGATTTTTGGCTTACGCCGTTTTCCCCGTGAACGACCGGAGGCTTTTCCGGATGTAGCGTCAAATGCAATTGAAATTGCTTGTCGATAGCTTGCAGCCTTTGATCCGCACCTTCCCACACAATTTGCCAGTTGCCGTTCCAGATGCGGCCGCTGGATTGGCTGACGCCGGAAATTCCAGGACCGGCACGATTCATTCTTTCCGTGTGATAAAACTTCTGGCCATCCAAATCGCTGAGGGCGAGATGTGCCAGGTAAATGTCCTTGACGTCCCACGTTGCAGCTTGCGCCGGATCACGGCTTACCGCTTGGCGGAAAAACGTTAGTTCGAATCCGTAGCGATGGCCGTTCGCAGATTTCAGATTTCCGGTGTAATACCACCACTCTGTCTGAAAGCCGGGGTGATCGAAATAATCTCTGGGGAATTCGAAGCGATAGCCGGGCACGGCCGTGCGGTATTGTGCGGCCAGCGGATTGAGAATCAAAACCAGTGTCACGAGGACAGCCAACCTACTCTTCATGAACAGCCTCGAGAGGATTGAGCCGCACGGCAACTTGCGCGGGATACAACCCGGCCAGCACCGTGGCCACATAAACCACGCTGATGGCTCCCAGCAAAACCTCGACCGGCCAGTGGAATCGAATCGTCCAGCCGAAAGACTGCTTGTTAATGACATAGATGAGGACGAGCGAGAGCACGAATCCAAGAGCGAGTCCCGCAAAATTCGCGAGTAAGCCCAGCAGACCTGCCTCGAGGAGAATCTGCTTGCGTACTTGCCCGGCGGACGCGCCGAGAAAGCGGAGCAGACCGAGTTCGCGGCGGCGGTCAATAACGAGAGCGAGCAGGGCACCGGCAATGCCCATCACCGCGACGATCACTGCGACGGCTTCGAGCGCATAAGTGATAGCAAAGGTACGGTCGAAAATACGGATGGCTTCGGTGCGCAAATCCCGGTTCGAGGCGACCAACACGCGATATCCAGAGGCCGCCTGGGTGATCTCCTCGCGTACGGACTCGATCGACGCATCGGGCGCGAGATAGATGGCCAGATTCGAAGGCGCTGGATCCGGCAGATAGCGCAGCATGGTTTGGCGATCCATCAGGATGCTGCCGCGCTCACTTCCATAATCGTAATAAACGTCCGCGATGCGAAAGGATGGACGCGAAGTCCCCAGTGCGAGTGTGATGGTGTCGCCTGCGCGAACATGATGTTTGTAAGTGAAGGGTTCGCTGACCACGACAGCATCGGCATCGCGGATCTGCGAGAGGACCTGCTCGGTCGATCGGCCGGAGAAAAAGTTAGAGCGGTGCTCCGAGCGGAGCGCGCTCAGATCCACAGACGCTAGCGTCGCGGGCATGCCGTCATAGCTGATTTCGTAGGCGCGCAAGCGGTCTATTCCTGCGACGCCTGGCAACTGGCTGATTTTGTCCGTCAATTCGAGAGACACCGTCGGGTGGCGGTCGGGGGCAGGCTCACCTGCGGGTCTCAGATAGAGATCGGCGGGAAGCCGGTCGTTCATCCAGATCAGGACCGTTTCGCGGAAGCTGCCCACCATGATTCCAACGGAGGTCATCATGGCGATCGCGGTTGAGAGCGCACCGACAAGCACCGAAGTGCGGCGAAGCGAACCTGAAAGGCTTTGCGATGCGAGCAGAGCTTCAACTCCCACGATTTTTCCAAGCCACCGAGAAGTGTGAGAAATGACCGCATCGGTGAAAGCCGGAATCGCGAGCGCGGACGCAACCACGAGTAATACGGCAGCCAGATACCCGAAGACGGGTTTGCCTCCTATCTCAGGAACCCGCGCGGCTGCCGCTGCCAGGCCGCCCAAGACCAGCGCGAGCCACAGATCACGCGTTTTGTGTACACGCGCGGTGTATTCGCGTCGGCCGCGCGCCATCGCTTCCACGGGAGAGACGAGAGAAGCTTCGCGGGCGGGCGAGTATGCGGACGCAACGGCAACGCCGACTCCGATGGCCAACGCAAGCAGTACGGACCACGCGCTTAGCTCGATCGATCCCGGACGGCTACTTATGTAAAGCGATTCCACCGTGGCGGCCATGAGTTTCACCGCTCCGGATGCCATCACACGACCGACTGGGAGACCAAGCGCGGCTCCGGCCAAGCCGAAAAAGGCCGCCTCGCCGAGGAAAGCCAGAAGCACTCCACCGCGGCTGGCGCCCAGCGCGCGCGCGATTCCGGTTTCCGGGCGGCGGCGCACGACAGAAACCGAAATCGTGTTGTAGATGAGGAATGCGCCCACAATCAACGCGATGTAACTGAGTAGCTTAAGATTCCACCGGAAAGCAGCCAGCATTCGTCGATTTTCGTCTGTGCCCGTTCCTTGCAGGCGAACCTCGACGCCAGCAGGCAATGCGTCACGAATGAGCCGTTGCCATTCCTCGAGACTCGGGACTGCAGGAACTTTTAGGAGAATACGGTCTACGCGGCCGAAGCGGTTCAATGCGCGTTGTGCGGCTGCGAGATCCATCACAATGGCCGATTCGCTGCCGTTCGAATCAGGATAAACGCCGCGGACGGTGAATTCCTGGACTTGATCATTGATCTGCAGACGCACACGCTTGCCAGGTTTTCTTTTCAGGCTCGTCCCGACCCAAATACTGCTTGGATCTTGCGAGGACCGCTCCGTGTTTTCAGGCGATGCAAAAGCTCCACTCAGACTGAACTCCGAGGTTGCTCCACTCCGGTCGGAACTACTCTCTGCGACCAGGTCGAGACCAATGAGCGGAAGAGTTTGCTTCGAGTCCGAAATGACTGCGGAGTCTTCGATACGGGGTGAAATGCGAATGGAATACGGAAGCGTCGCAATCGTTCCGACAACCGTTTCCGGAACACCGCCCGACGCGACAATTTCCAAATCGTTGTCGCCCGCCAGAGCCTCCATCGATGCCCGGAAAGATCCGGTCGCTGCTCCTCCGGCTAGATCGATCGCCAAAACCACGGCGACACCAAGCGTTACTGCGAGAACCGTCAGGGCGGCCCGCACGGGCTCCTGTAGAAGTGGCCGAAGCATCAAGCGATAAAAAAGGACGAAGCGTTCCATGTCAGCGCCGCGCAATCTCTTCAATTTTTCCGTCGCGCAAGCGCACGATGGCGTCAGCTAGCGCCGCTGCCTCCGCGCTATGCGTGGCCATGAGAGTTGCCGTATTTAGTTCACGTGTCAGACGTTTCAAGAGATCGAGGATGACGTTGCCGGTCACCGTGTCAAGATTTCCAGTTGGCTCGTCGGCTAGGAGAATGGCGGGTGATTGAACGAGCGCGCGCGCGATGCCTACGCGCTGCATCTGGCCGCCGGAGAGTTGGTGCGGATAGCGATCGCCCAAGCCATCGAGTTCAACCCAGGCCAGTTTATCGCGGGCGATTGCGCGTGCATTCGGCTTCCCAGCAAGAAGCAGCGGCAGCTCGACATTTTCAAAAACTGTCAGGGTATGCAGAAGTTGGAAGGATTGGAAAATGAAGCCGACTTTTTCGCGGCGCAGCTGGGTCAAGCTGGCGTCCTTCAAAGTAGATGTTGCGATGCCGTCGAGCATCACGCGGCCAGAGGTGGGAAAATCCATCGCTCCCGCGAGATTGAGCAGGGTCGATTTACCGCAGCCGCTGCGACCGACCAGCGCGACGAATTCGCCACGGTTTACGTCAAGCGAAACGTCCCGCAGTGCGTGGACCGGCTGACCATCGGTGACGTAGTCCTTGCTGACGTTTTGCAGCGAGACGATCGCCATAACTTATGATGGGGCTTTTGCCAGACCATGCGCTAGCGGAACGCGAGCGACGGAGCTGCCGTTGGCAGGTTGTTTCCGGCGGCTCCCGTCGCTTCTTCCGCTTTCGATTTGCGTCTACTTCTTTGCCTGCGCGAGTGCTTTTTCAATCGCGGCGGTCACTTCCGGCGAATCCGGCGTAACGGCGGGCTCAAAGCGCGCGACTACGTGGCCGTCCGGCCCAATGAGGAACTTGGTGAAATTCCACTGAATTTCGCCGCCGGTTTGGGGGTTGGCGGCTTTGTCCGTGAGAAATTGGTAGAGTGGCGTTTTATCGTCGCCTTTCACGGAAACCTTGGCCATCATCGGGAAAGTTACGCTGTACTTGCTCTGGCAGAAAGTCTTGATTTCTTGATTCGTGCCCGGCTCCTGTGAGCCAAAATTGTTCGCCGGAATGCCGACGATGACGAATCCGCGGTCTTTGTACTTCTCATAGACCGCTTCCAGCGCCGTGTATTGCGGAGTGAAGCCGCACCGGCTCGCCACATTCACTAGCAGGACCACTTTCCCTTTATAGGCACCGAGCGGGGTGGGTTGCCCGTCGATCGAATTGAGGGTGAAGTCGTAAACGGACTTATCCGCAGCCATAAGCGCCGTCGCAAAGAACAGCAGGCAAAAGAGTAGCTTGGTCATGATTCCTCCACACTCTCTTTTACCCTGATCCGCGGATCACGGCAAATCGGAGTTGCCGTCCGCCGGGGAGTGCCAGGAGCATCGTTCTTTCCCGCCGCGGCGCGCCAAACAGCCATTGAGCCTTGTCTTGTGCTGGTATAGACTGCGCACGCCGAATTTCAGTCTAGGGGCGGCTGGGATTCCACTGTACTAAGCGCGCTCGTGCCAATAAGGCGTTGGCGCGCAATGCGCTCTCGCGAAGACAAGATTAACTAAGCATAGATTCCGCTGGGCTTTTGCGGCGGATGCCAAGGAGGAACGGATGCTGTTTGCATCGGAAGTTACGGTTGCTCACCAGAGCGTAGCCACCTTGGATCTCGTGATCATCGGGATCTACTTCGCGATTGTGTTTGGCATCGGGATGTATTTCGCGAGGCGAGAACGTACCTCGGAAGATTACTTTCTGGCTGGCCGGGACATCGGATGGTTCTTTATTGGTGCATCTTTATTTGTGTCGAATATTTCGACCGAGCATTTCATCGGTTTGTCTGGAACGGGCGCGTCGTCCGGATTAGCGGTGGGCCATTTCGAGTGGCTCGCTTGTTTGATCCTGTTGATTCTTGGCTGGGTGTTCGTGCCGTTTTACTTGCGGTCAAACGTGTTCACCATGCCGGAATTTTTGGAGCGGCGGTTCAACCGCAATTGCGCCGTATACCTGGCAGCGATCTCGATCATCGCTTACATTTTCACAAAGATTTCCGTTCAGCTCTACGCGGCGAGCGTCGTTCTGGAGCGCGTGGCGGGCTGGTCACTGTGGAAGACAGCGGTCGTTCTCGTGATTGCCACCGGTATTTACACCGTGGCTGGCGGACTCGCGGCGGTCATCTATACCGACACAGTCCAGACGCTGATTTTGATTTGCGGCGCCGTTGCGTTGACGATCATCGGTCTTCACCGGGTCGGCGGCTTCGAGCACCTGCGAACGATGGTGCCCGCCAGTTACTTCCACATGATGAGGCCGTCGACTGACAAGGATTTTCCGTGGACAGGCATATTTTTTGGAGCGCCAATTCTGGGGATTTGGTATTGGTGCACCGATCAGGTCATCGTGCAACGCGTCCTCTCCGCGCGCGATGAGGGTCACGCGAAATTAGGCACCATTTTCGCGGGCTTTCTGAAAATACTGCCGGTCTTCATGCTCGTTCTACCGGGCATTATCGCCTTCGCGCTTTTCCCCGAGCAGGTCAGGAAGCCCGATTTTGCATACCCGACTCTTATTTTGAATTTGCTGCCGACAGGACTTGTGGGGCTGGTTATGGCTGCGTTGCTCGCGGCGGTCATGGGCGCGATGAGCTCGGTGTTCAACTCCGCATCCACACTGGTGACGCTGGATTTCTACAAAAAGATTCGTCCGCAAGCCTCGGAGGGCCAGCTCGTGAATTTTGGCCGCGTGGCTACCGGGTTCATGGTGTTGCTTGGACTGCTTTGGGTTCCTTTCATTCACTACATCAGCAGTCAGCTCTACATCTATTTGCAGAGCGTTCAGGCGTATATTAGCCCGCCGATTTCGGCTTGTTTCGTCCTGGGAATTTTGTGGCCGCGCCTGAACGGCTCGGGCGCCATCAGTTCGCTTCTGACCGGATTTGTGCTGGGGGCAACGCGATTCATCCTGGAACTCGCCGACAGGGCTGCCAGCGGGCATTTCGAATCTCCCGTCGCTCGCTGGATCATCGACATGAACTTCCTGCACTACGCGATCTTCATGTTCGTGGTCTGCTCGCTCGTTCTTGTCACGGTCAGCTTGATGACCAAGGCGCCTGACCGCAAGCAACTTGCCGGACTAACTTTTGCAACCGTCGACGACAAGATGGAAACCATCGCGGTAGGCATTCCGCAGCGCAAGCCCGCGCACGAGACGGCAACCGAGCGTCGCATCAACATAGTGGCAAGTCTTCTTTTGCTTGCGACCGTGATCAGTTTGTGGATTTATTTCCGCTAGTAGCTGCGGTGGACGGGACATAGATGAGAGTCTCTGCGATTCAAACATTGAAGCCTAACGTCACGCAGGAGGAAGCCGTCCGCGGCTTCCGCTCGGGGATCTTCAGCGGGGTTTATTGGAGGATTCGGAGCGGCCCCTTGCAGCGAATCGCGGATGCTTACGTACCGTTCTGGGTTTTCCGTGTGCGCTATGAGATAGGCAAAGCGAGGAAGACGCGTTTTTTCGCTCTCGACGCAGTACATGGAGACCTCGATCTATTCGAGTTCCCACGTGTTCCGGCGGGCGAAGAACTGGTAACCGTTCAGACGCGGAATCTGCTTGTGGCACGCCTCCAGCCGGATGCCGCGGAAGAGATCCTCAGGACGAAAGTTCTGCGAGTTCTCTTCCAACAGGGCTTTTTCAAGCTGCGTGGTCTGAAGGTGGAAATCGAGCGCCTGCCGACGGAGCTTCACCTGCCGTATTGGCTGGCCTTTTATGGAGGCAATGGGGCGGTAAAATGCCGCGTGATGGACGCAGTGCGCCGGCGCATCGAGGGCGCGAAAGCTTCCTCTTTTTTTGAGGAGTGGCTCGCAGCATAACTAGAATCGAAGTGCGTGTCGCCCCGCGCGCGGGCGTATTCTAGTCGAACATTCTTCCACCAGCCCCTGGAGAGGGAGATAGCGTGTCACGGCTTGCAAGATGGACCGGAATCGGCATGCTGGTCTGCGCCTTCAGCAGCGGCAGCGCAATAGCGACTGGTTGGCAGCACATCGGAAACGTGGAGCGCGTCGAAAAGCTTCAGGACGGCGTCGAACTAACCGCCGGTTCCGCGAAGCTGCGCATCACGGCTTTTCGCGACGGCGTGATCCGCGTTCGCCTGGCGCCGCAAGGAGCCTTTCCGAAAGATTTCTCCTGGGCCGTGATTGAATCTCCCGACCCGCCTGCGATCAGCGTCGATGACGGAAAGAACGAGTTGCGCATGACGGTGGGCCGCACCGTTGTTATCGTCAAGAAGGCACCTCTGCTTATCAGTTTTGCGGATTTGGCGGGCAATGTTCTTCTTGCCGATGAGCCCTCTTTGCCCATGGCTTGGGACGGCACGTATATCCACGCCTGGAAGCGGATGCCTTCCCAGGAAAATTACTATGGTCTGGGTGACAAACCCGGCCCGATGAACCGCCGCAATCACGCGTATACGATGTGGAATACGGACTTTTTTGGCTGGCAGGAATCGGACGATCCACTCTACAAGACAATTCCATTTTTCATTGGCATTAACAAAGGCGTGGCCTATGGCGTTTTCTTCGACAACACCTACCGCAGCAGCTTCGACTTCGGAAAAGAGTCGCCCGATTATTTTTCGTTTGGAGCCGAAGGCGGCGAGCTGAACTACTACTTTATCGCCGGCCCGGAACCCAAGAAAATCGTCCAACAATTCACGACGCTCGTCGGCCGCACGCCTCTTCCGCCGCTCTGGTCGCTCGGCTACCAGCAGAGCCGCTACAGTTATTATCCCGAAGCGCGCGCTCGCGAGGTCGTCCAAACCTTGCGTGAGAAAAAGATTCCCGCCGACGTCATTTATTTTGACATCGACTATCAGCAGGGCAACGCGCCCTTCACCATCAATCGGGAATATTTTCCTCATTTTGAAAAGATGATCGCGGATTTTCGCGCGCAGGGCATGCGCACTATTCTCATCACCGATTTGCACATCAAGAAGGACGCGGGCCACGGCTATGCCCCTTACGATTCCGGGATCAAACAGGATGTCTTCGTCAAATATCCGGATGGCTCGATTTTTGTCGGGAAAGTCTGGCCTGGCGACAGTGTTTTTCCGGATTTTACCCTGACTCGCGCGCGCGCCTGGTGGGGCGGCCTCTACAAGGATTTCGTGAACATGGGCGTCGCGGGATTCTGGAACGACATGAACGAGCCCTCCGTCTTCGAAACTCTGTCAAAAACCATGCCGCTGAATGTCGTCCACCGGCTCGATGATGGGACGACGCTCGACCATCGCGCCATTCACAATGTCTATGGAATGGAAAACGCTCGCGCGACCTACGACGGCCTCCTGAAATTGCGGCCTGACGAGCGGCCTTTCGTTCTGACACGCGCGGCCTATGCGGGCGCCGAGCGATACGCAGCCACCTGGACCGGCGACAATAGCGCCACCTGGAATCACATCGGAATGAGTGTCCCTCAGATTATGAGCCTCGGACTTTCCGGTTATTCGCTTGTCGGAGCGGATGTCGGCGGATTCGCGGGCTCTCCACCTGTCGATCTTCTGACGCGCTGGTATGAGTTAGGTGTGTTCTATCCGATTTATCGCGATCACGCCGCGAAAGGCACTGCCGATCACGAGCCCTGGGCGAGCGGCTCCGAGCAGGAAGCGATCCGCAAGCGCTACATCGAGCTGCGCTACAGACTTCTTCCTTATATCTACACGGGAATCGAGGAAACCTCGCGCACCGGTGTGCCATTAATGGAGCCGATTTTTCTCGAGTATCCCGAAGCGCAGGAATTCTACGGTGAAGACCACCAGTTCCTCTTCGGACGGGACTTCTTCATTGCGCCTGTCGTCGCGGAAAAGGTCGACGCGGAGGATATTCATTTGCCGCCGGGCGATTGGTATGATTTCTGGACCGCCGAAAAACACTCCTCCAAAGAACAAATCTCGCTACACCCGGCACTATCCGAAACACCTATTTACGTTCGCGCTGGAGCGATCGTTCCCATGCAGCCCGTAGTGCAAAGCACGAACGAAAAGCCGGATGGTCCGCTTGAACTTCGTGTTTATCCGGGGAGCGATTGCCACGGCACGCTCTACCAAGACGACGGACTCACGTTTGCCTATCAAAAAGGCAACTTTCTGCGGGTGAATTTCACCTGCCAGGTGTCTGCGGAATCTCTCACGGTTACTAGCAGCATCGAGAAGAATGCCTACCAGCCCTGGTGGAACAGCACGCAGCTAAAAATTTATGGCGAGAACTCTGAGCCGAAAGAAGTCCACATCGGAGATCAAGTGACTCGCGATTGGCGATATGACGCTCAATCGCACTCCATCACGCTCACCGTGCCGGACTCGGTGAAGAATTGGAACGTCCGTCTAAGTTTCTGATTGTTCAATCAACCAGAAAAATGGAAATGGATTGCGCCGGGGCCGAGATTCGGGCTTCACCTTTGAATGCCGCAGCTTTTGCCTGGCCCAACATCAGCGTGAAGCCAGCCGCGCCCTCTGCTGACGTATCGTTCAGAGGAATTCTCAGCTCTCGTGGTTTGGCCGAATTGTTGAAGGCCACAAGTATGCGCTCCTCCTCCGTCTCGCGCAAAAACACATAAGCCGTTTCGTCCGAGAAGAGATGCCACAACTTTCCGCCTTGCAGAGCTGGATGTTCACGACGCAATCGCAGCAGCGTTTGCACATACGTGAAAAGTTCTTGCTGCTCCGCCGTGCGCCCATCCGCGGTAAATGCATTTTTCGGATCGCCCGCCCATCCGCCTGGAAAATCACGCCGGTTGTCCGGGTCGCCGCCTCCCGGCATTCCGATTTCGTCGCCGTAGTAGAGCTCGGGGATCCCACGCAACGTCAGCGCCAATCCAAACGCCAGCTTGAGCTTTGCCAGGGAACTTCCCTCCGCGCTCGCAAATCGCGGCACATCGTGATTCGCAAAAAATGTGACCAGCGCATTCGGATGGACGTACAACGAATCGTGTCGCAAGACATCCGCGAGGTGCCCTGCCGGGGCGTTGCGCAGCAAAACATCCCGAAGCGTGAAAAACATGGGAAAATCGAAAAGTGTGCTGACACCCGAGTCGATGCCGTCGAATCGTCTCTGCCCGCCTGCAAAAAATGATGTGACGGTGGGATCCGCGTGGAAGACTTCGCCGGTTGTGGTCAAGTAGGGATAGATTTGGTGTAGCCCTGCATGCCAGGTTGACCAAAACTTCCGCGGAACATAGGGAAAAGTGTCCAGGCGATAGCCGTCCAGTCCCGAACTCTCCGCCCACCAAATGCTGTTTTGCAAGAGGTACTCGGCGACCATCGGGTTTTCCGTATTCAAGTCGGGCAGTATGTTGAAGAACCAGCCATCCGTCAGATTCCGCGAAAGCCGCGGCGGTGCATGCGGATCGACGAGCGTCTCGAAGGGATCGTTCGCAATCGCTGGTTTGTCCGTCTTTCCGTAGAACGTACCGTTGATGCCCGCGGTTGTATCCATGTGATGCTGCTGCGTGCCATGGAACCAGTCCGGCAGCGGCGGCTCAGCAACCCACGGATGTTTCGGCCCAACGTGGTTTGGAACAAAGTCGAATAAAACTTTCATGCCTTGTTTGTGCGCTTCCCCAACGAGGTCCTGATAATCCTGCATCGTTCCAAGGTGCGGATCGACCGCGTATAAATCCACCGCGCCATAACCGTGATAGTCCTGAGCCGCGCCGTTTTTCAGGATGGGCGTTAACCAGAGCGTGGTCACGCCGAAATCCTTCAAATAAGGAAGATGCTCACGAATTCCGCGCAGATCGCCACCATGATAAGCGCGTGGATTCGAACGATCATGCATACCTGGGGCTTCGGCAGGCTCATCATTCGTGGGATCGCCATTCGCGAAGCGGTCCGGCATGATGAGATAAATCACGTCCTCCTGAGCCAGCCCCTGAAATTTGCCAAGTTTCATGGGGCGCGTGGCCAGTGGCAGCTCAAAGGAAGTTGCGCCCGTCGGGGTTGTGACGCGGCACACGGCGGTGCCCGATTTTGTGTCGGAGCCGATCTTCAGCCAAACGAACAAGTAGTCGCCCGCAGCGGTCGCTTGCGTGCGCTCCACCAGGACACTCCGCAGGTTGCAGATCACATGAGTGGCTTCGAGATAGTGGCCCGATAGCAGCAACATCACCTCCGGCGTCAGGTTGATCCACCACGAAGGAGGCTCAATTTTGGTCACCACCGGTGCATTCGCATTTTGCGCAGGCGAGGGTTCGGTTTGGCCGAACAGAGTTGAGGAACAAAAGGAGAGAGCAGCGGCGGCGAGTGAGAGAATCCGAAATCGGCGATTGAGAACCGATGGCGAGAGTAAAGAAACGGAGGTCTTCACCCGAGAAGCATAGAAAAAAAGGCGGCGTGGCGCCAGCGCGGTGTCCGCTGGCTGCGCGCGTCTAATTAGCTGTCAAATACCAGCTTGCCAAAGGACTCAGGAACATGGAAGTTCGGCACAGGCGATCCTGTTGGCCGCCACGCCGAGTAGAAACGCGGCTCGCTGGCCCCTTCGACGCGATAGAAGTTGGCGCGCCAGGGCGCGGACGGATCGAATCGCGCCGTCAGACTTTTCATAGGCAACGCCAGCTCTGCTACCCAAGTTTTGTTCTGCTCGTCGACTTTGACCCGGCGCCGCAATCCGCTCTGCAGATTGCGTTTTACTCCCGGCCCAATCTCCAGGTCGATCCAGAATCCGTTTGGGCTCACTTCGAACTCTTTATAGTTCCCTTTGCCCGGCCCTGGAGGCTGCAGAAAAACTTCAGCGACATCGTGCTCCCAAAGTTGGTCGCGCCGTCCATCCGGTTCGGCATCGGTGAAAACGGTGATGCCACGATAAAGCGCCAGGAATCTCAAATAAAGAGCATCGAAAGTCCACAGCAGGCGCACCTGGGTCTCTCGTTGTGGATCGGCGTTCTTGCCCTGCCAGTCGCGGTCAAAACATATCGCCGGGGCGTTGCCCCATGCGGCAAGCGGCGGAAATCCTTCCGCATCGACCCGACCGGCAAGTTGTAGAGCCGTAGCCGTCTCGGTTTCCCGAGCCGAAGATATTTTTCCAGTCAGCACGCAGTGCACCCCGCGCGAGATGAGAAACTCGTAGCCCAGCATACCCGCAAACGGAAAAGTAGCACGCGGGAAACGGTGCGTTGTGCGGAGAATGCCAAGAAGCAGTCGAATCGTGAGCAAATAGGTGTTCGCCAGGGGCAAACCGTTTGCGCACGCGTCTATTTGCCACCGTCGGGCGTTGCGTGGCGCCGTGGTAGCATAAAATTTGGATATTTCCAGATAGCGCTACGGAATTTCAGCGGCAATTTCTAAGGAGTGCGGGGCATGATTGAGCCTGTAGAAGAGCAAGAGTACGTATCTCGACCCGAGCGGCGCACACCAGGTCAGTTCGAATTCATCAAGATGCGCATTGACGGCAACGTCGCGCGCATGACGCTCAGCCGCCCCGAACACAATCTCCTCAATGAAGCATTTCTGCGCGAGCTCTCGGACGGGTTCACGTTTGCCGGTCAGAGTCCCGAGGTGAAGCTTGTCATTCTCGATTCCGCCTGCAAAGTATTCTGCGGCGGCATCGATATCGGCGAGTACACGTCCGAGCGTGTTTTTCAGATGCTCGACGCCTTTTATTCCGCCTTCACGGGCATGTTGGAAGTGGGCAAGCCCGTAATTTGTGTGGTAAACGGCCCGGCCATTGGTGGCGGCGCGGAACTTGCCGCATTTGGCGACCTCGTGATTGCCACGCCGAAGGCGCGTTTCGCGCAGCCGGAGATTTCCATTGGCGTGTTCCCGCCGCTTGCGTCCACAATCCTCCCCTTCCTCGTTGGACCTAAAAGGGCGCTCGAAATTGTCCTGACCGGAGAAGCCTTGACTGCGGACCGCGCTCTGGAAATGGGCTTGGTAAACCGCCTGGTTCCCGAAGCCAAGCTCGAACAGACCGTGAACGAGTTGACGGAGCGCATCACGGCGCACTCGGGCCCCGTGCTGACCATGGCCAAGAAAGCAATTCTCGGCGGAATGGGCCTCTCACTGCGCGATGGCATGAAGAACTCCATGAATATTTTCCTCAACGAACTGTACCGCCTCGAGGATTCTCAAGAAGGTCTCCGCGCGCTTGTCGAGAAGCGCAAGCCAAACTGGAAAAATCGCTGAAGACGTCCGGACAGAACGCTTGCGCCGCGCATTGACACTCCCAGACCCCCGGCATACACTGAGCTTCCAATTTGCAGGCAAGGGAAGTGGGGAAGGCCGTGAGAATCGGCCGCGGTCCCGCCACTGTAATCGGCTGAATGAGCCGTAAGCCAGACTACCCTCCCGCGCCGCAGAGGCCAGCGCTTTTCGCGAGAAGAAGCGCCGC